>NZ_CP163444.1:4984000-5607000 GCF_041053105.1 Streptomyces sp. R44
CGATGTCCACGACGGCCGCGCGGTTCCGCTTCACCCCGTCGACGGTGCCCGAGTACCGGACCACGGCGGTGTCGGGCGAATCCACGTCGATGTAGGTGATCACGGCGTCGGCCGGCAGGCCGGTCACCGTCTCGTCGACCAGGACACCCTGCGGCTTGCCGATGAGGTGGACGTCCGTGCCACCGGTCGCGTTGGCCTTCTTCATGACGAGCCTTGTGCCGGCGTACCTGGCGAAGGTGTAGCCGCCGCCGAGGGGGTTGATGTCGATCTCCAGCGGTTCGCCTCCCTTGCCCATGTCGTACAGGGTGAAGACACCGTCCTTCGAGCGCGCCGACACGATGTCCGACCCCTGGGCCGATGAGTACGCCCCCTCGGGGAGGACCGTCGTGACGCCGTCCGCGTACCGGGTCCACCGATAGGTCATGGGTGCGTTCAGGATGCTCTGGCCACTCAGGAAGCCTGTCGGGCCGGCGCCGAGGAGCCAGGCGTCGACCGGGAACGGCGCGACGTCCTGCTCCGCCGACTGCCCGGCGGCCGCCGTGACGGCCCCCGTCGTCGCGAAGGCCGCCGGTGCGGCCGTGGCCGTCGTGCCCGCCGTGACGGCGAGGGCGACGGCGACGGCGGCGGTGAGCCGGAGTCTGGTGTTCCGCGTGGGGAGGTTCAAGGCTCTGCTTTCTCTGTTCGGTCGGGCCAAGAGGGGGTCAGAACAGCGTGTGGCCCTGCCAGGTGAGCTCCGACGGCGTGAGGATGTTCATCCGGGCTCCGAAGGGCGCGTGCCAGTCGCCGGTGCCCGGATAGAAGGCGAGGCTGTCGTCGCGGCCGCCCATCAGGCCGTTGGCCAGGAGGTCCGGGCGGCCGTCGCGGTTCGCGTCGCCGATGGCGACGACGTCGGCGTACCGGTTCCAGCCGGAGCCGATGCGGGTGCGGGCGGCGAAGGTGCCGTCGCCCTTGCCGAGGTAGAGCCAGAGGACGCCGGCCGTGTCGCGGGCGACGAGGTCGCCGGCGGGGCCGCCGCCGATGTTCCCGGTGGCGACGATCTTGTTGTAGACGCCCCAGCCACCGCCGAGCTTCACGCGGGCGGAGAAGGGGGTCGTGGCGGAGCCGGTGCCCTTGTAGAGCCAGAGGACGCCGGTCCTGTCCGTGGCGAGGAGGTCGGGGCGGCCGTCGCCGTTGAGGTCGCTGCCGGCGGTGAGCTTGTTGTAGACGCCCCAGCCGCCGCCGACCTTCACGCGCGTGGCGAAGGGGGCGGTGGGCCTGCCGGTGCCCGCGTACGACCACAGCACGCCGGTCTTGTCCCGGGTGATCAGGTCGGCGTGCTCGGTGCTGCCGATGTTCCCGGGGGTGACGATCTGGTCGTACGCGTCCCAGCCGGACCCGATGGTCACCTCCGTCAGCGGGTTCCCCTGGCCGAAGCCGAACACCTGGCGGGCGTCGTACCGGTAGAGCCGGCCGCCGTACCGGTAGAGCAGGTCCGGAGAGCTGCTGTCGGAGAAGCTGTGCGGCGCCGGCTTGCCGACGACCTTGAGCGCGCCCGTCCTCTCGATGGTCGGGCCGATGCCGTTGGCGGGCTTGGCCGTCATCCGCCAGGTGTAGTCGCCGTTGTACGCGGAGATGCCGTGGTCGAACTCGCCGTTCCAGCCCAGCAGGACCCGACCGGTCTGGTCCGGGGAGGCGGAGAGGGTCTTGCTCCGCCCGGACGCGGTGTGCGTCAGCTCGACGGTGACCAGGGCGGAAGGGAGTCCCGAGAATCGCCACTCCAGCCGGACCGTACCGATCAGCCTGCTGACGTCGACGGTCTCGGGGACGCTCTGGTCGGTCACCGTGAGGACGAGGGAGCGGCCGGTGCTTGCGACGAGGGTGGCGGCGGGGGTGCCGTCCGGGCCGACCGCGATCCGGTAGACGCCCTCGCCGTGCTCGACCGTGGCGCCCTGCACGAACAGGCCGCCGTCGGAGTCGCCGCGGACGCGGTCCACGGTGTCGAGGAGCTTGACCGTGCGTCCGTCGGTCAGCGAGCGGGCCGTCAGGGCGTGGAGGGGATTGGAGGAGTACTGCTTCGTGCCCCCGGTCACGGAGTACGTCACCCAGTCGTCGCCCAGGAGATCGACCGTGAGCGGGGAGCCCCAGCCGAGGGGGACGCGCGTGCTCTCGTCCTGGCCCCGCCGGGCCACCCGGAGGGCCGCGGTGGTGGTGTCGTCCTTCTCCGCCCAGGCCAGACGGGTGGCGGAGGCGCTCGCTTCGGCGCCGTAGAGATTTCCCGTGAGGACCCGGTCCTCCAGGACCTTCGCGGTGGCGACGTCCACCAGGGCCACGCGCCGGGCGGAGGATCCGGCCGGCGCGTAGTGGAGGATCAGGGTGTCGGGCGAGGACAGGTCGTAATAGGTGAACGAGGCGGACGCGGGCACCCCGGAGACGGTGCGGTCCACGAGGGTGCCGTCGGGCTTGCTCACGAGGTGGATGTCGGTGCCGCCGTCGGGGCGCGGGACGCTGAGGACGAGGGTGGAGCCCGCCAGGCGTGCGAAGGTGAAGCCCGTGCCCAGGGCCTTGGTGTCGATCACGACGGGGTCGGCGCCCGTGGCCATGTCGTACAGCTCGTACCGGGTCCCCTCGTACCGCACGACGACGTCCGACCCCACGCTGCCCGCGTACGTGCCCGTGGGCAACAGCGTGGTCGTGACACCGTCCGCGTACCGCGTCCAGCGGTACTGCATCCCCTCGGCGGCCGTGTAGTGACGGGACAGGAAGCCCGACGGGCCGTTTCCGCCGATGAAGGAGTCGGGCAGCAGCGCGGGGACCTCCCCCTGCTGGGCCTCCGCGACGACGGCGGTCCCCGTGGACGCCACGGCAGCCGGTACGGCCGTGAGCGTGCCGACGGTGACGGCGAGGGCGACGGTGACGGCGGCGGTGAGGTGGCGCCGAGGCGCGCGGGCTCTGGACAAGGAGATTCCCCGTGGACGTGTGGGTGCGGTGTTCTCACCGCACCCACATGACTCACGGATGCATCGAAGAGTTGTACGTCGTGATCAGAAAAGTTCGATCACGCCGACACCCACACGTCGGCTAGACGACGCTGTTGAACTTGCCGCCCTCGCCCGCGTACAGCGACGTCGCCATCCGCGTGAACGGTGCCGTCGCCGAGCCCGTCGAGCGGTAGACGTACGTGCCGCCCGATCCGTACGCGATCAGGTCCGGGCGTCCGTCGGTGTCGACGTCGCCCGCGCCGACCAGCTGGGAGAAGGCGCCCCAGCCGGAGCCGACCTTCACGCGGGTGCCGAAGCCGCCGGTGCCGTTGCCCTGGTAGAGCCAGAGGACGCCGGAGGTGTCGCGGGCGACGAGGTCGCCGGCGGACGAGCCGGCGATGTTGCCGACGGCCGCGATCTGGTTGTAGACCCCCCAGCCGCCGCCGATCTTCACGCGGGTCGCGTAGGGGGCGGTGGCGGAGCCGGTGCCCCTGTAGAACCACAGCCCGCCCGCGGCGTCCGTGGCGAGGAGGTCGGAGCGGCCGTCCCCGTTGAGGTCCGAGCCTCCGGCGAGCTTGGTGTAACCGCCCCAGCCGGAGCCGACCTTCACGCGGGTCGCGAAGGTGCCGTCGCCCTGGCCCTGGTACTGCCACAGCACGCCCGTGCCGTCGAGGGCTATCAGGTCCCCGGCGGGCGAGCCCGCGATGGTGCCGACGGCCTCGATCTGCCGGTAGATCCCCCAGCCGGTGCCGACCTTCGTCCGCTTCGCGGTGTCGGCCCGGCCGCCCGTCGGCCAGTCGAACAGGTCGTCCCGCCACAGCACGCCGGAGGCGTCCCGGGCGAGGACGTCGGTCGAGCCGTTGTCGTTGACGTCGTGCGGGTTGGCCTTCCGGGTGACCGTGAAGCCGCCGGAGACGGTCGCCGGGGCGGTGCCGTCGCTCGGGGTCGCCTTCATGGACCAGGTGTAGGCGCCGTTCGGGGCGCTGATGCCGTCGAGGACGCCGTCCCAGGTCAGCCGGAAGGTGTTCCCGCTCACCGGGTTCACCAGGTGCGTGACGAACTTCCTGCCGGTGGCGGCGTGCCTGAGCGTGACCTCCACGTCGGCGTCGCCGCGGGACAGGGACCACTCCATCGGGACCGCGGTCGCCTTCTCCAGGTTCACCGAGGCGGGGACCGACGAGCCGGTCACCTTGACGCCCAGTTGCCGGCCGGTCTCTACGACGGTCGTCACGGCCGGCGTCCCGTTCGCGTCCGCGCCGATCCGGAACAGCCCGTCCACCGTGCTGCTCGCGCCGCGCACGAGCAGGCCGCCGTCGGGCGCGTGCGCCACGGAGGAGACGTTCTCCAGCACCTTGGACCCGGCTCCACCCGTGGTCACGTTCACCGCGTACAGCGGCGTCGGCACCTCAGGACCGGCGTTCGGGTCGCGCCGGGCCGCGTACAGGGCGGTGTCGCCGATGATCCCGGCGACGACCGGCTGCCCCGGGACGCCGGTGAGCGCGATGTCCTTGGAGAAGCCGCCGCCTTGGCCCCGCACCCGGAGCTGCGGGGCGCCCGCCACGTTCGTGATCCACGCCCGGTACTTCTCGGTGAGCGCGCCCGTCGCCCCGGCGTCCCAGTCCCCGGCGCCGTGGGTCCACTCCTGCTGGACGGGGGTCCCCGTGCTCACGGGGACCAGGGCCTCCAGGGCGTACGGGGTCGGCTCCCCGACGCCGGTGTCGCGCGTCCCCTTGATGAGGACGAGCACGGCCGGCCGGCCGTTCGCGTCCTTGCCCACGCCGACGACCTTGTGGGCGAACTCGGTGTAGCCGAAGATGTCGTTGTTGACGGAGTTGGTGATCTTCGTCTTGCGGACGAAGCCGTTCACGCTCTCCAGCTGCCACAGCTCGCGGCCCGCCGCGCCGGCCGGGGCGGGCGCGCTGACGTACAGGACGGGTCCGGCCGCGCCGAGCAGCTGGGCGTCGTAGCCGAACACGCCCATGTTGAGGCCGGCGTAGTCCGAGGTCGCCGGGTTGTACGCGGTGAACATGCTGCCGTCGCCCGTCAGCATGTAGTCGGAGCTGGAGTCGTAGCCGTTCGGCCCGGACAGCGTCGACACCGTGCCATCGGTGTGGTGCCACTCCAGCGCGGTGGAGCCGTTCTCGTCCGTGCAGGTCGTGACGTGGCCGTACGCGCCGGTGGAGACGATCTCGGCGCCGACGGGCAGCAGTCCGGCGGCGGTCGGCGCGCACCGGCCCTCGGCGGTGGCCGCCGCGAAGGCCGGCGCGGTGACGAGGGTCCCGGTCGCGGCCGTGACCGTGGACAGGGTGAGCAGAGCGGCGGCGAGCCGGCGCCCGGGCATGCGGTGCTGCAACGAAACCCCCAGTGAACGCGGGCACTTGGCATGCCCGTACCTGAGTCAGACTCTTGATCGAATCAGGGGGTTGTGCCGTCCCGCAGGGGATTTCCGCGAGGCGCGGCTCAGCCCCGCCGCTCCACCAGGCCCCGTACGTACGCCGCCTGCCCCGCGTGCTGGAGGTCGTCCGCGATCACCGACACCAGGCGGACGCCGAGGGTGACCGGCGGGTCCCAGGAGGTGTCGACGATCCGGTCCAGGTCGGAGTTGGTGACCGCGCGGATCAGTTCCTCGGTGCGGGCGTGCACGGCGTCGTGGTAGCCGAGCAGCAGCTCCGCCGGGGCGCGGACCGCGGCGACCTGCGCCCTCGTCTGCCCGTAGCCGGTGGCGCGCTTCGAGAACGGCAGGCCGAAGCGGTCGGCCCAGCCGTCCGAGGTCCACAGCTGGTCCGTGTCGAAGGCGTCCGCGAGATGGTCGTCCTGGATGCGGGTGAGGTGCCAGACGAGCCAGGCGACCGAGTTGGCGTCGGGATCGACCCGTACGGTGAGCTCCTCGTCCGTCAGACCCTCCACGGCTTCGTGGACGGCCTCACGGATCCGGCCGAACGAGTCGAGCAGCAGACCGGCGCTGTTCATGGGGGCTCCTCGGGGTCGGGGGACCTGCGGATCGAGCTACGGACGCTCCGCCCTCCACCGCTCCACCACGGCCTCCACGTCGAAGGGCCTCAGGTTCAGCGGGGGACCTGCCGGGGGCCGGGCGAGGGCTTCGGCGATCCTGGTGTTGATCTCGCCGAGGATGCGGCGGACCTGGCGCTCCGAGACGGCCGCGGCGACCGCCGTCTCCGCGTCCTCGGCCGCCTTGCGCAGGGCGAGGGAGGGCGGCAGGACGGACGCGCCCTCGCGGTGCATCTTCCCCTTGATCCACCACAGCTCGTCGTACGGCGCCGAGTCGTCGGGGAGGGGCATCCCGAAGCCGGACAGGCTCCGGAACTCGCCGCGCTCCGCGGCCTCGCGGATCTGTTTGTCGACGAACGACTCGAAGCTGACACCGGGCGGCTTGCGTTCGGTCATGTGTCCAGACTACGTAACCGCCGCGCTCCGGGTGTGGTTCTCGCGGACTACTGCGACCCGCGATCTTCCGGCACTCTGTGGTCCGTTCAACGCGCGTCGACCCCTGTCCATCCACCTCACCGGAGGACGCATGCGTGCACGGATCACCCCCCTCGGCACCCTCCTCGCGCTCGTCGCGGGCCTGCTCACCGCGCTCGTCACCGCCGGCCCCGCCCAGGCCGCGCCGCTCTTCAAGGCGCCGTTCCCCTGCGGGCAGACCTGGACCTACAGCCATCACTCGGCCGAGGTCCGCCAGGCGCTCGACTTCGTCCGCTCCGACGGCGGCACCACCGCCGGCACCCCGGTCCTCGCCTCGGCGTCCGGCACCGCCTACCGCTACTCCCAGCCGACCGGCGCCGGGAACTACATCGTGATCGACCACGGCGGCGGCTGGAAGACGTACTACTTCCACCTCAGCGCCTACTCCGTCGCCGACGGCGCCCAGGTCTCCCAGGGGCAGCAGATCGGCACCACCGGCTCGACCGGCAACAGCTCCGGCGCCCACATCCACTACGAGCAGCTCTACAACGGCGTCGGCCAGACCATCGTGATCAACGGCGTCTCCCTCGCCCCCTACCCCTCCTCCTACGGCTCCAAGTCCCTGACCAGCGACAACGGCTGCTCGGGCGGAGGAGGCGGAAAGTACTGGGTCGACACCTTCGCCCACGCCACCGGCTACGCCCAGGCGAACACGAACGACCCGCAGGGCGTCCTGAACGCGGGCACGAACTACGTGTACTGCAAGGTCTGGGGCGCGGAGGTCCGCGACGGCTCCGGGAACTACAACCACTGGTGGCTGCGGACCGACCTCGACACCGTCTACGCCGGGAAGAACGGCTACGGGGCGTACGTCTCCGCGTACTACCTGTCCCGCTGGGGCGACGACGAGGCCCGGGACAACAACGGGACCGTGATCCCCACCTGCTGAAAAGGGCAGGAGCCCCGCTCGTGCCGCGAGGCACGGAGCGGGGCTCCTTGGGTACTGCTCTAGTCGTGCGCGTTCGCCGACCCGGGCAACTTAGGCCGGGGTGACGTTCTCCGCCTGCGGGCCCTTCGGGCCCTGCGTGACGTCGAAGGTCACGAGCTGGTTCTCCTCGAGCGAGCGGAAGCCGTTCGCGTTGATCGCGGAGTAGTGGACGAAGACATCCGGGCCGCCGCCGTCCTGGGCGATGAAGCCGAAGCCCTTTTCAGCGTTGAACCACTTCACGGTTCCGGTAGCCATGAGCCCTCCTATGGGCCAAAGGGTCGCCCTGCTCCAGAACCTGCAAACAAGTCTGAAAACTACAAAAGCCTGCGGGTCACATGCTCCGCAGGCTCTGTACTGCAAGGGAAACCAAACTGCAACTTGCGTTGAGCGTAGCACGCAGGACGCTCGCGGCGGTAGAGGGAAAGATCACGTCACCCGCATGTTTGATTCCGCTCCGTGTGCTGACGCGCGTGCCCCGCCGATGCCCACACTGCGAGACGGGTCTAGCCTCGCGATGTGGACAAAGCAACCGACGACCAGCAGCGCAGCCGGCCCCGCGTCGGACACATCCAGTTCCTGAACTGCCTTCCCCTCTACTGGGGCCTGGCCAGGACCGGGACGCTCCTCGATCTCGAGCTCACCAAGGACACCCCGGAGAAGCTGAGCGAGCGCCTCGTCCGGGGCGACCTCGACATCGGGCCCATCACCCTCGTCGAATACCTCCGCAACGCCGAGGACCTGGTCGCGCTCCCCGACATCGCCGTCGGCTGCGACGGGCCCGTCATGTCCTGCGTGATCGTCTCCCAGCGGCCCCTGGGTGAGCTCGACCGCGCGCGCGTGGCCCTCGGCTCCACCTCCCGCACCTCGGTGCGCCTCGCCCAGCTGCTCCTCTCCGAGCAGTACGGGGTCGAGCCCGACTACTACACCTGCCCGCCGGACCTGGGCCTGATGATGCAGGAGGCGGAGGCCGCCGTCCTGATCGGCGACGCCGCGCTCAGGGCCTCCCTGCACGACGCGCCCCGGCTCGGCCTCCAGGTCCACGACCTGGGGCTGATGTGGAAGGAGTGGACGGGCCTGCCGTTCGTCTTCGCCGTGTGGGCGGCCCGCAAGGACTTCCTGGCGCGCGAGCCGGAGACCGTCCACGAGGTCCACCAGGCCTTCCTCGCCTCGCGCGACCTCTCCCTCGAAGAGGTCGCCAAGGTCGCCGAACAGGCCGCCCGCTGGGAGACCTTCGACGCCGAACTCCTGGAGCGGTACTTCCGCACCCTCGACTTCCGATTCGGTCCCGAGCAGCTCGCCGGCGTGCGGGAGTTCGCGCGCCGCACCGGCCCCACGACCGGCTTCCCGGCGGACGTCGCGGTGGAACTCCTGCCGCGTCCCGCGCGATAGCGGCGAAGCCGCGGGGAATGGGGCGGGAAAGAAATACCGGTGGGCCCTCCCGTGCGCCGGGCGGGCCTTTCCCGGCACCCCCCGGAATGCGGTCGCTCTCCCCGCGGCACCCGTAAATGCGCCACGCCGGTGGCACACCCGGAATTCACCGGATATTCGCCGGATTACCGCACACGCCGCACCGGCCGCATCCCCTCCCCGCACCCCCTCCCCGGACTCCCGCCGCCGCGGACCCACACCCTGCGGAAGCCGCGAAGAGCCCTGGCGTAGGCTGGCTCGGTCGATCAGAACCCCTCCGAAAGGGACGCACCCGGTGACCGAGAAGGCCGAACTCCAGTCTGTTCTCGACCGCGCCGCCGCGGGTGGCCGGATCACCCCCGAGGAGGCGCTCGACCTCTACCGCTCGGCGCCCCTGCACGCGCTGGGCGCCGCCGCCGACGCGGTGCGCCGCCGCCGGTACGCGGGGACCGAGCACATCGCGACGTACATCATCGAGCGGAACATCAACTACACGAACGTCTGTGTGACGGCGTGCAAGTTCTGCGCGTTCTACGCCGCCCCGAAGGACACCAAGAAGGGCTGGACCCGGGACCTCGACGACATCCTGCGCCGCTGCGCGGAGACCGTCGAGCTCGGCGGCACCCAGATCATGTTCCAGGGCGGCCACCACCCGGACTACGGCGTCGAGTACTACGAGAAGCACTTCGCCGCCATCAAGAAGGACTTCCCGCAGCTGGTCATCCACTCCCTCGGCGCCTCCGAGGTCGAGCACATGGCCCGCATCTCCGGCGTCTCCGTCGAGGAGGCGATCACCCGCATCCACGCCGCCGGGCTCGACTCCTTCGCGGGCGCCGGCGCCGAGCTGCTGCCCGAGCGGCCGCGCAAGGCGATCGCCCCGCTCAAGGAGAGCGGCGAGCGCTGGCTGGAGATCATGGAGATCGCCCACAAGCTGGGCGTCGAGTCCACCTCCACCATGCTGATGGGCACCGGCGAGACCAACGCCGAGCGGATCGAGCACCTGCGGATGATCCGTGACGTGCAGGACCGGACGGGCGGCTTCCGGGCCTTCATCCCGTACACGTACCAGCCCGAGAACAACCACCTCAAGGGCCGTACGCAGGCCACGCTCTTCGAGTACCTGCGGATGATCGCGATCGCCCGGCTCTTCCTCGACAACGTCGCCCACATCCAGGGCTCGTGGCTGACCACCGGCAAGGAGGTCGGCCAGCTCTCCCTGCACTACGGCGCCGACGACCTCGGCTCGATCATGCTGGAGGAGAACGTCGTCTCCTCCGCCGGTGCCAGGCACCGCTCCAACCGCCTGGAGATCATCGACCTCATCCGCAAGGCCGGCCGCGTCCCCGCGCAGCGCGCCACCACGTACGAGCACCTCGTCGTCCACGACGACCCGGCGAACGACCCGGTCGACGAGCGCGTCGCCTCGCACATCTCCTCCGTGGCGATCGAGGGTGGGACGGCCCACCCCGAGCTGAAGCTCCTCGACGCCAACTGACGCGCCGGTGCTGACCCTCCACGTCGCCGAGGCGACGCCCGAGAGCGCCGTCCTGGTGGACGGCGCCCTCGTCGCCGCCGTCGGCCCGTACGAGGACCTGGCCGAGCGGCACCGGAACGCCCGGCTGCGGCGGTGGCCCGGCATCCTCACGCCCGGACTCCTCAACCCGTACGGGCCGGAGCTCCTGGAGGAGACGTACCACCCGGACCCCCGGGAGGCAGCGGAGTTCGGCACCGAGCCGATCACGGGGGAGCGGGCGCGGGAGATCTTCCGGGCCGACCCCGCCCGGCGCGGCGCCTCCGCGCGCCGCGGTGTCCAGCGGCTCCTCGCCCACGGGACGGTCGCCGTCGCCGGTGAACTGCGCGGCCGGGCCGCCGTGGACGCCGTGCGCCGGGCCGGTCTGGCCGTCGGCCGCCGCCCGGAGCGGCTCCCGGGACCGCCGTCCCTCTCCCCGGCGCCGCTGGTGATGCTGCCCGGCCTGGTGCCGGGCGGCCCCGCCCGCTTCGCCGTCTTCGACGTCCCGGACCGGGCGGCGCTCGTCCGCCTCGGCGCGTCGACGTGTGTCGCGACCGTCGTCGAAGGCCGACTGGTGTTCCGGCGGCGCTAGGGCCCGTCGGCTCAGCCGCCCTCGACCGGGGTGCTCTTCTCCTGCACCGGGTACGCGTCCGCGTACGTCAGCAGATCGGTGAAGCGCGCGTCGCGTACGACGGTCAGCAGCTGGCCGGGTGACACGGGCGCCGAGGTGGTGTCCGAGGGGCTGACGGAGAGCAGCACATTGCTCCTGCCGTAGCGCGTGACGACCATCGACCCCAGGGTCTCGGGCCTGTTCGCGGCCAACGCGTACACCTGCGCGATCCGCCCCCCGCCCAGATCGGTCTTCTCGCACGTCATCCGCTTCGCCGGGATGTTCCGGCACTCCTGGAGGCGCTCGCCCTCCGCCGGCCGGATGGACAGCTTCACGGGGAAGGACCGGCCCCCCGCGGTGATCCGGTAGTCGGAGACCTCGTCCGCGACCGGCCGGATGTCCGTGACGGTCGCCGGGAGCAGCTCGTCGAGGAGGGCCGACACCTGCTGCTGGAACTGGGCGCGGCGGGCGCTCTCGGCGTCGGAGAGCTTCTCGGGCGGTGTCTGTCCCGGGGTCGGCTGTGCCTGGACGGGCGTGTGGTACGCCGAGGGGAAGGCGGCCGGCGGGGCCGCGGGCAGGGCGATGCCGGGGTCCGCGGCGGAGAACAGGGAGAGTCCCAGGGCGGCCGCGGTCACGGTCCCGAAGACGCCGCCGGCGACGGTGAGCCGGGCGCGTGCGCGGCGCCTGCGGCCCAGACGCATCGCGGAGGGAGCCAGGTCGGGAAGGGGCGGAAGGTCGAGTGCCGTGCGGTCCATGGCACGGCGGAGCATCGTTTCGTCGTCCACTCGGGGCCTCAGCTTCCGATGGTGTGGTGAAGGGGGTGGGGATCGGCGGTGTAGAGGTGTGCCTCGCCGAGGCGGTCCCGGAGCCTGGCCAGTGAGCGCGAGCACTGGCTTTTGACCGTCGCCTCGCTGCAGCGCAGGAGCGAGGCGACGGTCTCCACACTCAGGTCCTCCCAGTACCTCAGGACGACCATGGCGCGGGCTCTGGGCGGCAGCTCGGCGAGCGCGGCGAGCAGCGTGACCCGGAGGTCCGGCTGTTCGGTGGCCCGCGCCGGGCCGAGCCCGCCGGTCTTGGTGAAGGCGAGCAGATCGCGCAGTCTGCGCCGCCGTTCGGCGAGGAACGTACGGGTGAGCACCGTCTTGGCGTAGGCATGCGGATGCTCCGCCGATCCGGCCCGCCGCCAGTGCTGGAAGAGCTTGGCGAGGGTGGTCTGGGTGAGGTCGCGGGCGGTCTCCGCGTCCCCGCACAGGAGGTACGCGGTGCGGTACAGCCGCGTCTGCGCGGATCGGGCGAACTCCTCGAACCCGGCGTCCGAGCCAAGCGGTGACGGCATCTCGCTCCCTTCGTCAGCACTGTCACCCATCCTTGAGCGCGCTCGCCGGGAAAAGGTTGAAGGCGGATTCCGGGAAATCCTCCGGGGGCCGGGGCCGGTCCCCGCCCGCCCGGGGGGTGGCTGCCACAATGGCCGGGTGAGCCGAGCATCCCTGGACAAGCAGCCGCACGAAGTCGCCTCGATGTTCGACGACGTGGCGGCGAACTACGACCTGACCAACGACGTGCTCTCCCTCGGGCAGGACCGCCGCTGGCGCAAGGAGGTCGCGAAGGCGGTCGACGCCCGCCCCGCGCAGAAGGTCCTGGACCTGGCCGCCGGCACCGCCACCTCCTCGCAGCCGTTCGTGCGGGCGGGGGCGTACGTCGTGCCGTGCGACTTCTCCCTCGGCATGCTGCAGGTCGGCAAGAAGCGGCACCCGTGGATGCCGTTCACGGCCGGCGACGGCACGAAGCTGCCCTTCCGCGACGACGTGTTCGACGCGGTCACGATCTCCTTCGGGCTGCGGAACATCCAGGACACGGAGCGGGCGCTGCGCGAGCTGTACCGGGTGACGAAGCCCGGCGGCCGGGTCGTCATCTGCGAGTTCTCGCACGCCACCTGGGCGCCGTTCCGCACGGTGTACGAGGAGTACCTGATGCGCGCGCTGCCGCCGGTGGCCCGCGCCATCTCCTCCAACCCCGACGCGTACGTGTACCTGGCGGAGTCCATCCGGTCCTGGCCGGACCAGCCGACCCTGGCCGGGCTGCTCCAGAAGGCCGGCTGGTCGAAGGTGGCCTACCGGAACCTGTCGGGCGGCATCGTCGCCCTGCACCGCGGCTTCAAGGCCTGACTCCGCCCGGCCCCGCCGCCATGAAATTCCCCCATCCTTCCCTCGACCCCTCCGGGAGTTCCGCCGTGACCGAGCAGCCCCTCTCCGAGCACACCGCAGATGTGATCGTCGTCGGGGCAGGCCCGGCCGGCTCCACCACCGCCTACTACCTGGCCAAGGCCGGACTCGACGTCCTGCTCCTGGAGAAGACGGCGTTCCCGCGCGAGAAGGTCTGCGGCGACGGCCTCACCCCGCGCGCCACCAAGCAGCTCGTCTCCATGGGCATCGACATCTCCGAAGAGGCCGGCTGGCTGCGGAACAAGGGCCTGCGGATCATCGGCGGCGGCGTCCGGCTCGAACTGGACTGGCCGGAGCTCGCCTCGTACCCGGACTACGGACTCGTCCGCAAGCGCGACGACTTCGACGAGCAGCTCGCCCGCCAGGCGCAGAAGGCCGGTGCCCGGCTGTACGAGCGCTGCAACGTCGGCGCGCCGATCATCGACGACCGTACGGGCCGGATCACCGGCGTCCACGCGAAGCTGGGCGAGGAGAAGCGCGAAGTCACCTTCCACGCGCCGCTCGTCGTCGCCGCCGACGGCAACTCCACCCGGCTCTCCCTCGCCATGGGCCTGCACCGGCGCGAGGACCGGCCGATGGGCGTCGCCGTCCGCACGTACTTCACGACCCCCCGGCACGAGGACGACTACCTGGAGTCCTGGCTGGAGCTGTGGGACCGGCGCGGCCCGCAGGACCGGCTGCTCCCGGGCTACGGCTGGATCTTCGGCATGGGCGACGGCACGTCCAACGTCGGCCTGGGCATCCTCGACTCCTCCTCGGCGTTCCGGGAGCTGGACTGGCGCGAGGTCCTCAAGGCCTGGTGCGCGTCGATGCCGGAGGACTGGGGCTTCACCCCGGACAACATGACGACGACGATCCGCGGCGCCGCCCTGCCGATGGCCTTCAACCGTCAGCCGCACTACACGAAGGGCCTGCTGCTCGTCGGCGACGCGGGCGGCCTGGTCAACCCGTTCAACGGCGAGGGCATCGCGTACGCCATGGAGTCGGGCCAGATCGCGGCCGACGTCATCGTCCAGGCCCACGCGCGCGCGACCCCCGCCCAGCGCGAGCTGGCGCTGCGGAACTACCCGCAGATCCTCAAGGACACCTACGGCGGGTACTACACGCTGGGCCGCGCCTTCGTGAAGCTCATCGGAAACCCGAAGATCATGAAGATCGCGACCCAGCGTGGTCTGACGCACCCGCTCCTGATGAAGTTCACGCTGAAGATGCTGGCCAACCTCACCGACCCGACGGGCGGCGACGCCATGGACCGCATCATCAACGGTCTCTCGAAGGTGGCCCCGAAGGCCTGAGCGCCGTCAGGCGCAGCGGGTGAGCCCGGCGACCGGCCGGGTCAGCGGGGACCGGGGCACGACGGTGCGCAGCTCCGGGAGCCTGCCGGCGTACTCGTGACAGAGACGGGCCGGCCAGACCGCCTCCGTGAGCAGGGCGAGCAGATGGAGCTGGGCGCGCGACAGGCCGCCCAGCTTCTCCCGCATGTTGGTGACGTGGAACTTGACGGTGCGCTCGGTGATTCCGAGGTGTTCGGCGAGGTCCGTGTTGGACTCACCGCCGGGCATTGCGGACAGGACCTCGATCTCGCGGTCTGTCAGGGTGTCCAGGTGGCGTATGGCGGTGGTGACCGGGTTGATCCGGGCGGCTCTCGATCTGTTGACCTCGGCCGGCGCGGAAACGCAGTACTGGCACTGACGATGCATGTGTCTCCCCCCTGAGACGGCATTCGCTGGGCGCTGTGCGACGGGACCCATGGGCTGGTTCCCGGGGAACCGACGAGTTGGTTCCCGATGGGAACGGTAAACCCGATCGGGTCGCGATTCATGGCCCTTCCAGGCCTCCCGGGACGTCCCACCGGCCGGAAATCGCCCTCCCGACGTGCGGCTTCGCACGGCGGAGGGCCTTCCGGCCCGTGTCGCACGGCTCAGCCGGCCAGCGTGGCGGCGAGCTTCAACCGTTCGTTGAGCTCGGTCTTCGCCTGGTTCAGGGTCTCGGCGTTCTGCTCGATGTTCCGCTTCTGGTACGCGGTCTCGACGGTGAACCAGATGCCGACGAGGTTGGCCCTTTCCTTACAGGCGACGTCCTGCTTCGCGGCGGCGATCGCCCGGGGGCTGCCGTACGTGTTCGCGTCGAGCCCCAGGTCCTTCTGCGGGCTGACGGGCTCGTCCGCCTTGTAGCCCTTCTCGGCCATGCAGGAGGACCAGGCCTTCACGGCGGCGACGACCCGGGAGTCCTCGCGGGAGCGGGAGTAGGCGTCCATCCCCACGTTGGTGACGAACATGATGTCCACCGCGCCCTTCTTCGGCGCGTAGAGCGTGAGGAAGCCCTCCCGGAGGCAGCCTCCGACGGGCACCTTCTGCCCGTTCAGCGTCTTGCCGCTGTCCTTGGCCCTGGCCTCTTCCAGGCTCATCGGCTGGGGGCCCTTGTACTCCGGGCCGTTGAGCGCGAGCTCGCCGCTCGGGCCGAGGTCCGGACCGGTCGGCTTCGGCGGCCGCTGGGCGCCCCGGTTCGGGGTGTAGCCGTAGCGGGCCGCGACCGTGGCGTCGGTCAGGCCGTAGTGGGACGCGTCGGACCGGCCGCCGGTGACGGGGGACCGGGGCAGCTCGTACGTGAACCCGAAGCGCTTCATGCAGTCGCTGGTCACCCGGGACTGGGCCTGCTCCAGCTTGCGGCGCTGGTCGGCCGTGGTCTCGTAACCGTCCAGCGGGTACGAGAGGCTGGCCGTCGACAGCAGCCGGGGAACCGTCCCGATCGCGGGCTCGCGCGAGGAACCGTCGCCACCGCCGTCGGATCCGGCGGAGCAGGCGCTGAGGAGCGCGGCGCTCAGCAGGAGAACGGTCGCGCGAGCGGCGAGTGGACGCATGGGGCTGCTCCAGGGACGTGTGCGTGTCTACCATGGGAGCAGCCGTTGCTCTGCCCGCCTCTTTCGGGCGGAGCAACGGCTGCCGCGGTGGTGCGAGTTGCCGGAGGCTACTCCGGCGGATCAGCTGGGTGGCGCCTCAGGGGCCCGGTGATCAACGGCCCTTGTAGTAGTACGCCGAGGAGATCTGGTTCTTGAAGGTCGCGCTCGCGTTGCCGATGTAACCGGCCGGCAGGCTGCCCTCGTAGCCGCCCGCGCCGGCGTCGGTGTAGACCCACCACCGGTTCGAGTCGCGGTTGTTGTACGAGGCGGTGTTGTCGTTGACGAGCTCGTACGTGCCGTTGCCGGGGCCGGGGAACCGCTCGCCCCAGAAGTTCGGGTCCTCGACGAAGAGGTCCCAGACGGCTCCGCCCTGGTCGGAGTTGTAGTACAGGCCGAACTCGCCCGACTCCAGGCCGCCGTTCTTCCCGGCGGCCGAGGCCGTGCCGGCCGTGGCCAGCGCGCCGGCGCCGAGGGCGACGAGCGTGACGGCCGTGGCGGCGACGCGACGGAGTGCAGTGCGCTGCATGTCGTTGCCTTTCACGTAGCTGTGGTGGATGTGGTGACTGTGGCCCGGAGTGGGCCGGTGTCCATACGAACACCGGCAACTCGACGTCGTCCACTGTCCGTTGAGACAGTTACCGGCCGGGCTACCGCTGGCTATGCTCGGTCCTGTCGCGGTGCCGCAGGGCGCCGGACCCATCGCGCAGGGGCCTTGTACGTGGCGGAGCGCACCGCCGCGTCGGCCCCCTCCCGCGCGTTCCCATGACGCCCCGTAGACGGGGACTCCCCGTCGGAAGGACCGTTTCTGATGAGACGCCTCATGGCTGTTCCCGTACTGATCCTCGCCCTCGGGCTCGGGGGGTGTTCGAGCGACGGGGACGGCGCAGCCCGGTCGCAGCCGAGCACGGGAAGCTCCTCCGCCTCCGCCGCCCCCTCGTCCGCCACCCCCTCCTCGGGGGCATCGCAGGACGTCGCCGACTGGGCCGCCTACTACGACTGCCTCGGCGCCCAGGGGCTCACCCTCCAGGACACCGGCAGCGGGGAGAAGCGCGTCGACAAGGACGCCAACAAGCCCGAGGCGATCGCCGCGGCGGAGAAGGCGTGCGTCGGGAAGCAGCCCGGGAAGGGCCAGGTCGACCCGGCACGCCTCGACACGGCCAGGAAGCTGTCCGCCTGCATGCGCAAGGAAGGCATAGCCGACTACCCGGACCCCGATCCGGCGACCGGTGAGGCGCCGCTCGACGGCGACCTCGGCAAGCGGATGAAGAACGATCCGAAGGTCATCGAGGCACTGAAGGCCTGCCGGCCGACGGCCCCCGGCGCCGACGGCGGGACGGTCGAAGGTGGCTGACGACACCCCTCACGACACCCTGGACGACACGATCGCGCCCGGCGGGGAACCGCCGGGCGGGCTCGCGAACGGTACCCGGACCCCCGGCGGCGACGCCGGGGGCGCCCGGATGAACCGGCGCCGCTTCTGGGTCGCCGCCCTCGTGGCCGGGGCGGTCGCCCTGACCGGCGCCGGCGTCGCGGCCACCGCCCTGATCCGCTCGCCCGCACAGGTCGCGGCCGACGCCGAGCCGCCGCCGCAGGACGTGCTGGTAGCCCGGATCGAGAACCGCGTCCTCGCCGAGACGGTCGTCCTGCGCGGCACCGTCGTGGCCGGCCAGACCGTCCAGGTCGCGCCCGTCTCCGCGGGCGGAGAGGGCGGCACCTCCCCCGTGATCACCAAGGTGTCCGTGAAGAGCGGGGACGCGGTGCGCTCGGGCAAAGTGCTCCTGGAGGTCTCCGGCCGGCCCGTCTTCGTCCTGCGCGGCGGCCTGCCCGTGTACCGGGACCTCAAGCCCGGCGCCACCGGCGACGACGTGAAGCAGCTCCAGGACGCGCTCGCCGCGCTCGGCCACGGCCGCGGCGGCGACAGCAAAGGCACCTTCGGCCCCGGTACGAAGGATGCGGTCGAGGAGTTCTACTCCTCCATCGGCTACGACCCGAAGCCCGCCGTCGACGACGACGGCGCCGCCGTCGACGGCGCCGGGACGGCCGTGACCGGTGCCGAGCGGGCCGTCGTGGACGCCCGCGACGCGCTCGCGGCCAACAAGGACGCCACCCAGACGAAGTCCCTGAAGAAGGCCCGCGACCGGGCCGTCGAGGACCTGGCCGCCGCGCGCGAGACCCTCGCGAAGGCGGAGGCGGCCGCCGGACCGATGGTCCCGGCGGCCGAGGTCGTGTTCGTCCGGGCCTTCCCCGCGCGGGTCGCCACGATCACGGCCCGGCCGGGAGCGCAGGTCTCCGGCACCGCCATGACCCTCTCCTCCGGCAAGCTCATGGCACAGGGCTACCTCCAGGACCACCAGAAGGGCCTGGTCCGCGCCGGGCAGAAGGTACGGATCCTCGCCGAGACCACCGGGCAGGAGACCGCCGGCACGGTGGTGTCGGTGGCGGACACCCCCTCTCAGCAGGACCAGCAGTCCGGCCCGCAGGGGACGGGCTCCGGCGGGAACAGCGGCAGCGGCACCGGCAACGGCGGGGGAGGGGGAGGGGACGGCACCCAGGGCAACGGCGCCGTCGGCTATCTCTTCACCGTCGACCCCGCCCGCGAACTGCCCTCCGGCCTCGCAGGCCAGGAGGTGCGCCTCACCATCGAGGCCGCCTCCACCGACGGCAAGGCCCTCGTCGTCCCGGTCACCGCCGTCTCCGCGGGCGTGGACGGCAAGACCGTCGTCACCACCGTCGACGGCACCGGCCGGCAGGAGCGGATCGAGGTACGGACCGGCACCACCGGTGACGGCTACGTGGAGATCGTCCCGCTCACCGCCGGCGCGCTCCAGGAAGGCGACGAGGTGGTCACCGGGGTCAACCCGGGCGCCGCCTCGGGCAGCGCCGAGGGGTCGCCGTGAGCGAGGAGGACGTCCCGGTCATCGCGTTCCGCGCGGTGGCCCTGACCTACCCGGGACCGCCGCCCGTCGCCGCCCTGCGCCCCTGTGAACTCACGGTGCGGCGAGGCGAGTTCATCACGGTCGTCGGCCCGTCCGGCTCGGGCAAGTCGACCTTCCTGAACGTCGCGGGACTGCTCGACGCGCCCACCGCCGGCACGTACCTCCTGGACGGCATCGACACGGCGGCGCTGCGCGACGGGGAGCGCACGGCCCTGCGCGGGCGGCGGATCGGCTTCGTCTTCCAGTCCTTCCACCTGCTGCCGCACCGCAGCGCCACGGAGAACGTCATGCTCTCGATGGTGTACTCGGCGGTGCCCCGCGCCGAGCGCCGCACCCGCGCCCGTACCGCCCTCGAACGGGTGGGACTCGGCCACCGGGCCGAGGCGCTGCCCGGCCGGCTCTCCGGCGGCGAACGCCAGCGGGTGGCCATCGCCCGGGCCCTGGCCGGCCGCCCTTCCCTGCTCCTCTGCGACGAACCGACCGGCAACCTCGACTCGGACAACGCCGCGTCCGTCCTCGACCTCCTGGGCGAACTGCACGCCTCCGGGATGACGATCGTCGTCATCACCCATGACGCGGAGGTGGCGGCGCGCGGCGAGCGCACGGTGACGATCCGCGACGGGGTGCTCAGCGAGCCGGCGCGGGGGAGGCGGACGTGAGGCGAACCCCGAAAGGCTCCCCGAAGGTCGAAAGCCCGCGTACGAAGCGGGAGCGGGTGGTCGAACCCTCCCGGCTCGCCGCCCGCGACGTCCTCGCCGAGGCCGTCGCCGGAATGCTCCAGCGCCCCGGACGCTCGGTCCTCACCGCGCTCGGCACCGTCCTCGGCGTCGGCACGTTCGTGGCGATCCTCGGGCTGACCGCGACCACGTCCTCGCAGATCGACTCGCGGTTCAACCTGCTCACGGCCACCGAGGTGACCGTCGAGGACGTCGCCCGCGACCAGAACGAGTTCGCCGACCCCGCCTTCCCGGCCGACGCGGACGCCCGGATCGGACGCCTCGGCGGCGTCGAGGACGCAGGCGTGTACTGGCCCGTCCGACTGTCGCCCGGCACGGCCGTCCGCTCCGCGCCGGTCGGCGACGCCACGGGCAGCGAGCGGATCGACGTCGTCGCCGCGTCCCCCGGGGCGCTGCGGGCGGCGGCGCCGACCCTCCGGCAGGGCCGTCTGTACGACGAGTTCACCTCCCGGTCCGCGCAGTCGGTCGCGGTGCTCGGCAAGTCGGTCGCGGACCGGCTCGGCATCACGACCCTGGAGACCCGGCCGGCGGTGTTCATCGGCGACGAGCCCTTCACGGTCGCCGGGATCATCGACGACGTGCAGCGCAGGGCCGACGTCCTGATGTCGGTCACCGTGCCCCGGACGACCGCCGAGAAGCTCTGGGGGCCGCCGCAGCAGGGCGACGCGAAGATGCTCATCACGACGGCGACGGGCGCGGCGAACCAGATCGCGCGGGAGGCGCCGGTCGCGCTGCGCCCGGACCACCCGGAGTACCTGAAGGCGGTCCCCCCGCCGGACCCCCGGACCCTGCGCGCGGGCGTGACCGACGACCTGGACCAGCTCTTCCTGCTCCTCGCCGGGGTCTCCTTGGTGATCGGCGCGGTCGGGATCGCCAACACCACCCTCGTCGCGGTCCTGGAGCGGACCGGCGAGATCGGCCTGAGACGTGCCCTCGGGGCCCGGGGACGGCACATCACCGTCCAGTTCCTCACGGAATCGGGTGCCCTGGGCGCGATGGGCGGGCTCGTCGGTACGGCGCTGGGGGTGTCCACGGTGATCGTGGTGGCGCTGGTACGGGACTGGACGCCGGTGATGCACACGGCGACGGTCGTCGCGGCCCCGGCCGTCGGCCTGGTCACGGGCGTCGTCGCCGGTCTCTACCCGGCCTGGCGGGCCTCCCGCATCGAACCGGCCGAGGCGCTGCGCCGCTGAGACGGTACGACGAAGGGCCGTCTCTCCCCCGAGGAGTGACGGCCCTTCGTCGTACGAGCGGGGTGGATCAGAGGATGCGGACCGCGCCCGAGGGGGTGTCCCAGTCCATGGTGTGCTCGACGACGCCGCTGGACGGGTTCTGCGCACCGACGTACTTGCCGCCGCCGACGTAGATGGCGACGTGGTACGAGCCGCTGCGGCTGCCCCAGTACAGGATGTCGCCCGGCTGGAGGTTGCTCAGGGAGACGGAGGTGCCCATGCTCGACTGCTCGTACGAGATACGGGGCAGGTCGATGCCGGCCGCGCGGTAGGCGGCCTGGACGAGGCCGGAGCAGTCCCAGGAGTTGGGGCCGGTGCCGCCGGAGACGTACGCGTCGCCGATCTGGGCGCGGGCGAAGGCCACGATCGCGGCGGCGGAGCCGGTGGGGGCCTGCGTCTGGCCGCCGTCGTCCGAGGCGGTGGAGCCGCTGTCGTTCGACGCGCTCGTGCTGGAGAGCTGGGTGCGCGCGCTGTCGCGGGAGGCGCGCTCCGCGGCCTCCTTGCGCTCCTGCTCGGCCTTGAGGCGGGCCTCCTCGGCGCGCTCGGCCGCGGCCTTGCGGTCGGCCTGGGCCTTGGCCGTCTTGGCCTCCTTGGCGGCCTTCAGCAGCGCCGCGTCCTCCTGCGTCCGGAGGTTCTGGTCGAGGGCCTCCTGCTGGGAGGCCTCGGCGGAGGCGGCGACGGCACTGGCGAGGCCGGTGCCGGCGTCGAGGGAGCCCAGGGTGGGCATTTCGATGGTCTCGGTCACCGGCTCGGCATTCGCCGGCCCGGCAGCACCGGCCACCGCGATGGTGCCGAGGACGCCACCGGCAACTCCGGCGCGGAGCGCGAGCTTCGAGGCGCTGCGGCGGGGCTTCCGGTGGCTGGGTATGTGAGCGGTGTGGGACATGGGTACAACCGCTATCAGGGCTTCACGGTTCCCTTCAAGAAACGTGGGTTGCGCCACAGTTGCGTTTGGAATCTGTGAATCCGCCTCCGTGCCAGCCTTATTGACGCCGTAACGGGCAAATCGGGCAGGGCTCATCTGGCCCTTGATCACGGGTTTTCAATGAAACGCCCGAATTGCCCGACGCTTACCACCTCTTGACGCCGATGGCCAAGCCCTCTTCTTTTTGAGGTTCCTGTGACGTGACGCAGGTCACAGGAAGCCTCGCGGGCGCTCGTGAACGCGTGCACGCGTCCACCTCCGTACGCCCGACCCCCCGACCGGGCGACGGCCGGTTCCTTTATCACCAGGACGCGTTCCATCGCCAATTTGCCTGTAGTGGCCATCACTTGATAGTGCGGCACCCCTTCCGAGCAGCGATTTCCGGTACGGATGTCACATCTGGTGATCACCTGGGCGCTTCGCGCAACAAGATCACCGCTCATCCGACTTCATGATCCTTCGTCAGGTGGTGGAGATCACAAAGTCGTTGCTGTACCCCGTGTCGCAGATCACAGAGGGGCGGGCATAAGATGCGGGGCAGCCGGGCTTGTGAACTGCCTCACATGGGGGTGATCTTTCACGGCCGGCGGTGCGGTCCAACGGTCAAGGACGACTGGAAGGAGCGAGGAGCGTGAATGCGTACGCGCCCGTCCTCGTGCTCGGCGCCCTGGGTGCGGGGTTTGCGATCTTCTCCGTGGTCATGGCCACGCTTATCGGGCCAAAGCGGTACAACAGGGCGAAACTAGAGGCGTACGAGTGCGGCATCGAGCCGACGCCCACTCCCGCCGGAGGCGGCCGCTTCCCGATCAAGTACTACCTGACGGCGATGCTCTTCATCGTCTTCGACATCGAGATCGTCTTCCTCTACCCCTGGGCCGTCACCTTCGACGCCCTGGGGCTTTTCGGGCTCGTGGAGATGTTGCTCTTCGTGCTCACCGTCTTCGTCGCCTACGCGTACGTGTGGCGGCGCGGCGGGCTGGAATGGGACTGAGGGGCTGAGAGGCACACTCATGGGACTCGAAGAGAAACTCCCGAGCGGCTTTCTGCTGACGACGGTCGAACAGGCCGCGGGCTGGGTGCGGAAGGCGTCCGTGTTCCCCGCGACCTTCGGCCTCGCCTGCTGCGCCATCGAGATGATGACCACCGGCGCCGGCCGGTACGACCTGGCCCGCTTCGGCATGGAGGTCTTCCGCGGCTCGCCGCGCCAGGCCGACCTCATGATCGTCGCCGGCCGGGTCAGCCAGAAGATGGCGCCCGTCCTGCGGCAGGTCTACGACCAGATGCCCAATCCCAAGTGGGTCATCTCGATGGGCGTCTGCGCCTCCTCGGGCGGCATGTTCAACAACTACGCGATCGTCCAGGGCGTCGACCACATCGTGCCGGTCGACATCTACCTGCCCGGCTGCCCGCCGCGTCCGGAGATGCTCCTGGACGCGATCCTCAAGCTCCACCAGAAGATCCAGACCTCCAAGCTCGGCGTGAACGCCGAGGAGGCGGCCCGCGAGGCGGAGGAGGCGGCGCTCAAGGCGCGGCCGACGATCGAACTGAAGGGGCTGCTGAGGTGACCGACGCACGCGCGGCCGCCGGGCCGCAGACGACAACTATGGCCGCACCTCTGCGCCGCGTGGGCGGAGAAGGGAACAGGGCTGCACAGTGAGCGACGAAACCCCGAACCCCGAGAAGGACCTCAGCGAGCAGAACCTGCCGGGTCAGCGCGGGGACCACGGCGAGGAGGTCCGCGTCCAGCGCGGCATGTTCGGCGCCAACAACGGCGGCGACACCTCCGGCTACGGCGGCCTCGTCCGCTCCGTCCGGCTCCCCGGTCCGGCCGCCCGCCCGTACGGCGGCTGGTTCGACGAGGTGGCCGACGAGCTGGAGGGCGCACTGGAGGAGCAGGGACTCCTCCCTGAGAACGCCATCGAGAAGACGGTCGTCGACCGCGGCGAGCTCACCTTCCACGTCGAGCGCGAGCACCTCGTCCGCGTGGCCCGCACCCTGCGCGACGACCCGGCGCTCCGCTTCGAGCTCTGCACCGGCGTCTCCGGCGTCCACTACCCCGGGGACAAGGGCCGCGAGCTGCACGCCGTCTACCACCTGCGCTCGCTGACCCACGGCCGGCTGATCCGCCTGGAGGTCTCGGCCCCGGACAGCGAGCCGCGCATCCCGTCCCTCGTCGCGGTCTACCCGACGAACGACTGGCACGAGCGCGAGACGTACGACTTCTTCGGCATCGTCTTCGACGGCCACCCCGCCCTCACCCGGATCATGATGCCGGACGACTGGCAGGGCCACCCGCAGCGCAAGGACTACCCCCTCGGCGGCATCGCCATCGAGTACAAGGGCGCCCAGATCCCGGCTCCGGACCAGCGGAGGTCGTACAGCTGATGTCCACCGAACACGCGTCTCCCCGCGAGACGACCGAAGGCGCCGTCTACACGGTCACCGGCGGCGACTGGGAAGAGGTCGTCCAGTCCGCCGCGAAGGCCGACGACGAGCGCATCATCGTCAACATGGGCCCCCAGCACCCGTCCACCCACGGCGTGCTCCGCCTGATCCTGGAGATCGACGGCGAGACCGTCACCGAGGCCCGCTGCGGCATCGGCTACCTCCACACCGGCATCGAGAAGAACCTCGAGTACCGGACCTGGACGCAGGGCACCACCTTCGTCACGCGCATGGACTACCTCACCTCGTTCTACAACGAGACGGCGTACTGCCTCGGCGTGGAGAAGCTCCTCGGCATCACCGAGCAGATCCCGGACCGCGCCAGCGTCATCCGCGTCCTGCTGATGGAGCTCAACCGGCTCTCCTCGCACCTGGTGTGCATCGCCACCGGCGGCATGGAGCTCGGCGCCACCACGATCATGATCTACGGCTTCCGGGACCGCGAGATGATCCTGGACCTGTACGAGCTGATCACCGGCCTGCGCATGAACCACGCGTTCATCCGCCCCGGCGGCCTCGCCCAGGACCTTCCGCCCGGCGCCGTCGACGCCGTGCGCGAGTTCGTGAAGACCATGAAGAGGAACCTGCCGGAGTACGACAAGCTCGCCACCGGCAACCCCATCTTCAAGGCCCGCATGCAGGACGTCGGCTACCTCGACCTCACCGGCTGCATGGCCCTCGGCGCCACCGGACCGATCCTCCGGTCGGCGGGCCTCCCGCACGACCTGCGGAAGACCGACCCGTACTGCGGCTACGAGAACTACGACTTCGACGTCCCGACCGCCGACACCTGCGACTCCTACGGACGCTTCCTCGTCCGCCTGGAGGAGATGCGGCAGTCCCTGCGGATCGTCGAGCAGTGCCTCGACCGCCTGGAGCCCGGCCCGGTCATGGTCGGCGACAAGAAGATCGCCTGGCCGGCGCAGCTCGCGCTCGGCGCGGACGGCCTCGGCAACTCCACCGACCACATCGCGAAGATCATGGGCACCTCCATGGAGGCCCTGATCCACCACTTCAAGCTGGTCACCGAGGGCTTCCGGGTCCCCGCCGGGCAGGCCTACGCGGCCGTCGAGTCGCCCAAGGGCGAGCTCGGCGTCCACGTCGTCTCCGACGGCGGCACCCGCCCCTACCGGGTCCACTTCCGCGACCCGTCCTTCACCAACCTGCAGGCGATGGCCGCGATGTGCGAGGGCGGCCAGGTCGCCGACGTCATCGTCGCCGTCGCCTCCATCGACCCCGTGATGGGAGGCGTCGACCGATGACGGAGAACGTCAGCCTCGGGATGCCCCAGCTCCCGGCGCCCGCGTACCCGGCGGACGTCCACGCCCGTCTGGAGGAGGACGCCCGGGCGATCATCGCCCGCTACCCGGACTCCCGCTCCGCACTCCTGCCGATGCTGCACCTCGTGCAGTCGGAGGAGGGCCATGTGACCCGTACCGGCATGCGGTTCTGCGCCGAGATCCTCGGCCTGACCACCGCCGAGGTCACCGCCGTCGCCACCTTCTACACGATGTACCGGCGCAAGCCCTCCGGCGACTACCAGGTCGGCGTCTGTACGAACACGCTCTGCGCGGTCATGGGCGGCGACGCCATCTTCGAGGAGCTCAAGCAGCACCTCGGCGTCGGCAACGACGAGACGACGGACGACGGCAGGATCACGCTCGAACACATCGAGTGCAACGCGGCCTGCGACTTCGCGCCCGTCGTGATGGTCAACTGGGAGTTCTTCGACAACCAGACGCCCGAGTCCGCCAAGAAGATGGTCGACGACCTCCGGGCCGGACGCACCGTCGAACCCACCCGGGGCGCCCCGCTCTGCACCTTCAAGGAGACCGCCCGCATCCTCGCCGGCTTCCCCGACGAGCGCCCGGGCGCCGTCGAGGCCACCGGCGGAGCCGGACCCGCCTCCCTCGTCGGCCTGCGCCTGGCCAAGGGCGAGACCCCGCACCGCCGAATCGTCCACCCGCGCGGTGAGGCAGCCAGTCAGGAGGGGGAGTGATGACCTTGGCCGCCGAGATCAACAACAGCAGCCCCGAGAAGCTGCTCGCACCCGTCCTGTCGGCCTTCTGGGACCAGCCCGACTCCTGGACCCTGGAGACCTACCGGCGGCACGAGGGCTACGAGGGCCTGCGCAAGGCCCTCGCGATGAGCCCCGACGACCTCATCGCGTACGTCAAGGAATCCGGCCTCCGCGGACGCGGCGGCGCCGGCTTCCCCACCGGCATGAAGTGGCAGTTCATCCCGCAGGGCGACGGCAAGCCGCACTACCTCGTCGTCAACGCCGACGAGTCCGAGCCCGGCACCTGCAAGGACATCCCGCTCCTCTTCGCCAACCCGCACTCCCTCATCGAGGGCATCGTGATCGCCTGCTACGCGATCCGCTCGAACCACGCCTTCATCTATCTGCGCGGCGAGGTCGTCCCCGTCCTGCGCCGTCTCCACGAGGCCGTCCGCGAGGCCTACGCCGCCGGCTACCTCGGCACGAACATCCTCGGCAGCGGACTCGACCTCGAACTCACCGTGCACGCCGGCGCCGGCGCGTACATCTGCGGTGAGGAGACCGCGCTGCTCGACTCGCTCGAAGGGCGCCGCGGCCAGCCCCGGCTGCGACCCCCCTTCCCCGCGGTCGCCGGTCTGTACGCCTGCCCCACTGTGGTGAACAACGTCGAATCCATCGCCTCGGTTCCCGCGATCCTGAACAAGGGCAAGGACTGGTTCACGTCGATGGGGACCGAGAAGTCCCCGGGCTTCACCCTGTACTCGCTCAGCGGGCACGTCGCCTCGCCCGGCCAGTACGAGGCCCCCCTCGGGATCACCCTGCGCCAGCTCCTCGACATGAGCGGCGGCATGCGGCCCGGGCACCGGCTGAAGTTCTGGACGCCCGGCGGCTCCTCCACGCCGATGTTCACCGACGAGCACCTCGACGTGCCCCTCGACTACGAGGGCGTCGGCGCCGCCGGCTCCATGCTCGGCACCAAGGCGCTCCAGTGCTTCGACGAGACCACCTGTGTCGTCCGGGCCGTCACCCGCTGGACCGAGTTCTACGCCCACGAGTCCTGCGGCAAGTGCACACCCTGCCGCGAGGGCACGTACTGGCTGGTCCAGCTGCTCCGCGACATCGAGGCCGGCAAGGGCAGGCTCTCCGACCTCGACAAGCTCAACGACATCGCCGACAACATCAACGGCAAGTCGTTCTGCGCCCTCGGCGACGGCGCCGCCTCGCCGATCTTCTCCTCGCTGAAGTACTTCCGCGAGGAGTACGAGCAGCACATCACGGGCAAGGGCTGCCCCTTCGACCCGGCCAAGTCGACCGCCTGGGCGGACAACCACAAGGAGGTGACCGCATGACCGTCACGCCGCAGTCCATGAGCGGCTCCGCCGCGGGCCACCCCGGCGGCGGCGGCAGCCCGGCCGTACCGCCCGAGGACCTCGTGACGCTGACCATCGACGGCGCCGAGATCTCCGTCCCCAAGGGGACGCTGGTCATCCGCGCCGCCGAACAGCTCGGCATCGAGATCCCGCGCTTCTGCGACCACCCGCTCCTCGACCCCGCCGGCGCCTGCCGCCAGTGCATCGTCGAGGTCGAGGGCCAGCGCAAGCCGATGGCCTCCTGCACCATCACCTGCACCGACGGCATGGTGGTGAAGTCCCAGCTGACCTCGCCCGTCGCCGAGAAGGCCCAGCACGGCGTGATGGAGCTGCTGCTCGTCAACCACCCGCTGGACTGCCCGGTCTGCGACAAGGGCGGCGAGTGCCCCCTGCAGAACCAGGCCATGTCCCACGGACAGGCCGAATCCCGCTTCGAGGGCGTCAAGCGGACCTACGAGAAGCCCGTCCCGATCTCCACCCAGGTGCTGCTCGACCGCGAGCGGTGCGTGCTCTGCGCCCGCTGCACCCGCTTCTCCAACCAGGTCGCGGGCGACCCGATGATCGAGCTCATCGAGCGCGGCGCGCTCCAGCAGGTCGGCACCGGCGAGGGCGACCCCTTCGAGTCGTACTTCTCCGGCAACACCATCCAGATCTGCCCGGTCGGCGCCCTCACCTCGGCCGCCTACCGCTTCCGCTCCCGCCCCTTCGACCTGGTCTCCACGCCGTCCGTCTGCGAGCACTGCGCCGGCGGCTGCGCCACCCGCACCGACCACCGGCGCGGCAAGGTCATGCGGCGGCTCGCCGCCGAGGACCCGGAGGTCAACGAGGAGTGGATCTGCGACAAGGGCCGCTTCGGCTTCCGGTACGCCCAGCAGCGCGACCGGCTCACCACCCCGCTCGTCCGGAACACCGACACCGGTGAGCTGGAGCCCGCCTCCTGGCCCGAGGCCCTGGAGGCCGCCGCCCGCGGGCTCGTCCGCGGCCGGACCGGCGTCCTGACCGGCGGCCGTCTGACCGTCGAGGACTCCTACGCGTACGCCAAGTTCGCCCGGGTCGCCCTCGACACCAACGACATCGACTTCCGGGCCCGGATCCACTCCGGCGAGGAGGCCGACTTCCTGGCCTCCGCCGTCGCCGGACGCGGCCGCGACCTGGACGGCTCGGGCGTCACGTACACCTCGCTCGAAGCCGCCCCGGCCGTGCTCCTCGTCGGCCTGGAGTCCGAGGAGGAGGCCCCCGGCGTCTTCCTGCGGCTCCGCAAGGCCTGGCGCAAGCACGGCCAGAAGACGTACGCGGTCGCGCCGTTCGCGACCCGGGGCCTGGAGAAGGCGGGCGGCACCCTGCTGCCCGCCGCCCCCGGCACCGAGACCGAGTGGCTCGACGCCCTCACCGCCCGGGTCGGCCTCTCCGAGGACGGCGCCGCCGCGGCCGAGGCCCTCCGCCAGGAGGGCGCCGTCCTCGCCGTCGGCGAGCGGCTCGCGGGCGTGCCCGGCGCGCTCACCGCCGCCCTGCGCGCCGCCGCCGCCACCGGCGCCCGCCTCGTGTGGATCCCGCGCCGGGCCGGCGAGCGCGGCGCCGTCGAGGCCGGTGCGCTCCCGGCGCTGCTGCCCGGCGGCCGGCCCGCGACCGATCCCCGCGCGCGTGAGGAGGTCGCCGCCGCCTGGGGCGTCCGCGAACTCCCGCACCGCTACGGCCGCGACACCGGCCAGATCGTGGAAGCCGCCGCCGGCGGCGAACTCGCCGCGCTGCTCGTCGCCGGCGTCGAGGTCGCCGACCTGCCGGACCCGGCACGCGCGCGCGAGGCCCTCGACACGGCCTTCGTGGTCTCCCTGGAGCTGCGGCCGAGCGAGGTCACCGAGCGCGCCGACGTGATCCTGCCGGTCGCGGCCGTCGCCGAGAAGCCCGGCACCTTCCTCAACTGGGAGGGCAGGGCCCGGCTCTTCGAGTCCGCGCTCAAGCCCGAGCAGATGACCCGGCCGCTCGCGCCGACCGACGCCCGCGTGCTCCACATGCTCGCCGACGCCCTCGACGTCCACCTCGGCCTGCCCGACCTGCGGTCGGCCCGCCGGGAGCTGGACCGGCTCGGCGGCTGGACCGAGGAGCGGGCCACCGAGCCCAGCTCGCCCGGTCAGCCGGCGGCCCGGCCCGGCGACGGCGAGGCCGTCCTCGCCGGACACCGGCTCCTCCTCGACCTCGGCAGGCTCCAGGAGGGCGACACCGCCCTGGCCGGCACCCGGCACGCCGCCGTCGCCCGGCTCTCCGCCACCACCGCCGCGGACACCGGCGTCAAGGACGGCGACGTCCTGGAGGTGACCGGCCCCGCGGGCTCCGTCACCTTCCCGCTCCAGGTCACCGAGATGCCCGACCGGGTCGTCTGGCTCCCGCTGAACTCGGCGGGCCGCGGTGTCCTCTCCGACACCGGCGCCCACCCCGGCGACCTGGTCCGCATCGGCCCGGCGACCTCGCAGGAGGTGCAGGCATGACCCAGAACGTCCTCGCGGCGGAGGATCTGTCGATGTTCGGCACGGACCCCTGGTGGCTCGTGCTGATCAAGGCGGTCTTCTGCTTCGCCTTCCTGATGATCACCGTGCTCTTCTCCATCGTGTGGGAGCGCAAGGTCGTCGCCTGGATGCAGCTGCGCATCGGCCCCAACCGGCACGGCCCCTGGGGTCTCCTCCAGTCCCTCGCGGACGGCATCAAGCTGATGCTCAAGGAGGACGTGATCGTCAAGAAGGCCGACAAGGTCGTCTACGTCCTCGCCCCGATCGTCGCCGCGATCCCCGCGTTCATGGCGATCGCCGTGATCCCCTTCGGCCCGGCCGGCAACGAGGTCTCGATCTTCGGCCACCGGACCGCCATGCAGCTCACCGACCTGCCGATCGCGATGCTGTACGTCCTCGCGGTCGCCTCCGTCGGCATCTACGGCATCGTCCTCGCCGGCTGGTCCTCCGGCTCCACGTACCCGCTGCTCGGCGGCCTCCGCTCCTGCGCGCAGATGATCTCGTACGAGATCGCCATGGGCGCGGCCTTCGCCTCGGTCTTCCTCTACTCCGGGTCGATGTCGACCTCGAAGATCGTCGAGGCGCAGGCGGACCGCTGGTTCGTGATCCTGCTGCCGGTGTCGTTCATCATCTACATCGTCACGATGGTCGGCGAGACGAACCGCGCCCCCTTCGACATGCCGGAGTCCGAGGGCGACCTCGTCGGCGGCTTCAACACCGAGTACTCGTCCATCAAGTTCGCGATGTTCATGCTCGCCGAGTACGTGAACATGGTGACGGTCTCGGCCGTGTCGGTGACCCTCTTCCTGGGCGGCTGGCGGGCCCCGTACCCGATCTCCACCTTCTGGGAGGGCGCGAACCACGGCTGGTGGCCGATGCTCTGGTTCGTCGTCAAGGTGCAGCTGCTGCTGTTCTTCTTCATCTGGCTCCGCGGCACCCTGCCCCGCGTCCGCTACGACCAGCTGATGAAGCTCGGCTGGAAGGTCCTCATCCCGGTCGCCGTGGTCTGGCTGATGCTCGTCGCCACCGTCCGCGCGCTGCGGAACGAGAACATCGCCTTCTCCAACATCGTGCTGTACGTGGCCGGTGCCGTCCTCGCCCTGCTCCTCCTCTCCTTCCTCTACGACGCGTTCCGCGACCGGAAGGCGAAGGAGGCCGCGGCCGGACCCGCCGAGGAGCCGGCCTTCGACCCGATGGCCGGCGGCTTCCCCGTACCGCCCAAGCCCGGACAGTCCCTGCCGCCCGTGCCGCGGCGCAGGCCCCGGCACGACCGGGACCTCGTTGTCAGTGGTGGCCCCGATACTGCTACTGCGAGTGATGGAAAGGAGACGGACGGTGTCTGATTTCCAGAATCCGGTGGCCGGCTTCGGCGTGACCTTCAAGGCCATGTTCAAGAAGCGGCTGACCGAGCAGTACCCGGAGCAGCAGAAGACGACGGCGCCCCGCTTCCACGGCCGGCACCAGCTCAACCGTCACCCCGACGGTCTGGAGAAGTGCGTCGGCTGCGAGCTGTGCGCCTGGGCCTGTCCCGCCGACGCCATCTACGTCGAGGGCGCGGACAACACCGACGAGGAGCGCTACTCGCCGGGCGAGCGGTACGGCCGCGTCTACCAGATCAACTACGCCCGCTGCATCCTCTGCGGACTGTGCATCGAGGCGTGCCCCACGCGCGCGCTGACGATGACCAACGAGTTCGAGCTGGCCGACTCCTCCCGCGAGGCCCTGATCTACACCAAGGAGCAGCTCCTCGCGGGCCTGGAGGAGGAGATGGTCGACACCCCGCACGCGATCTTCCCGGGCATGACCGAGCAGGACTACTACCGGGGCCTGGTCACCGGGGCCGCGCCCGGCACCGTCCGTCAGGTGGCGGTGTCCAAGGGGGAGAAGGGCGAGCCGGAGGGGGCGGGCGCATGAGCGCGAACCTCGCGGCCTACGCGACCTCTTCCGGCGAGGCCTTCCAGTTCTGGGTCCTCGGCACCGTCGCCGTCGTCGGCGCGCTGTCCACGATCCTGATGAAGAAGGCCGTGCACTCGGCGCTCTCCCTCGCCGGGACGATGATCGTCCTGGCGGTCTTCTACCTCGCCAACGGCGCGTACTTCCTCGGCATCGTCCAGATCGTCGTCTACACCGGCGCGATCATGATGCTCTTCCTCTTCGTCGTCATGCTGGTCGGTGTCACCGCCGCGGACTCGCTGAAGGAGACCATCAAGGGGCAGCGCTGGTGGGCCGTCGCCTGCGGTCTCGGCTTCGGCATCCTGCTCATCGCCGGCATCGGCCACGCCTCGCTGACGGAGTTCGCCGGACTCGGCGCCGCCAACAGCGCGCACGGCGGGAACGTGGAGGGCCTCGCCGCCCTCATCTTCACCAAGTACGTCTTCGCCTTCGAGATCACCGGCGCGCTGCTGATCACGGCGGCCGTCGGCGCGATGGTGCTCACCCACCGCGAGCGCACCGAGCGGGCCCGCACCCAGCGCGAGCTCTCCGAGCAGCGCGTCCGCGAGGGCACGCACGTGCCGCCGCTGCCCGCGCCCGGTGTGTACGCCCGGCACAACGCCGTCGACATCGCCGGTCTGCTGCCCGACGGCACCCCGGCGGAGCTCACCGTCATGGGGACCCTGCGCAAGCGGGGCCAGATCCGGGACGTGTCCACCGAGGCGCTCTCGGACCTCAAGGCCCTGGAGCAGCGGTCGGCGGAGCGCCTGGGCCGCGAAGAGGAGGCTTCTCGGTGAATCCCGTCAACTACCTGTACCTGGCCGCCCTGCTGTTCACCATCGGTGCGGCCGGTGTACTGATCCGGCGCAACGCGATCGTCGTGTTCATGTGCGTGGAGCTCATGCTCAACGCCTGCAACCTCGCGTTCGTCACCTTCTCCCGCATGCACGGCAACCTCGACGGACAGATCATCGCCTTCTTCACGATGGTCGTCGCCGCCGCGGAGGTCGTCGTCGGGCTCGCGATCATCGTGTCCGTCTTCCGTGCCCGCCACTCGGCCTCGGTCGACGACGCCAGCCTGATGAAGCTGTGAGGGGCTGACCGTGGAAAATCTCATTGCGCTGCTCATCGGGGCGCCCCTGCTCGGGGCGGCGGTGCTGCTCTGCGGCGGCCGGCGGCTCGACAAGTCCGGGCACTGGCTCGGCACGCTCCTCGCGGGCGTGTCGTTCGTGATCGGGCTTGCGCTCTTCGCCGACATGCTCGGCAAGAGCGCCGACGACCGGGCCCTGCACCAGACGCTCTACACCTGGATCCCCGTCGAGGGCTTCCAGGCGGACATGGCCTTCCAGCTCGACCAGCTGTCGATGACCTTCGTCCTGCTGATCACCGGGGTCGGCACGCTCATCCACGTCTACTCCATCGGCTACATGGAGCACGACGAGCGCCGCCGCCGCTTCTTCGGCTACCTCAACCTGTTCGTCGCGGCGATGCTCCTGCTCGTCCTCGCCGACAACTACCTGCTCCTGTACTTCGGCTGGGAGGGCGTCGGCCTCGCCTCGTACCTCCTGATCGGCTTCTGGCAGCACAAGCCCACCGCGGCCACCGCCGCGAAGAAGGCGTTCATCGTCAACCGTGTCGGCGACATGGGCCTCTCGATCGCCATCATGATCATGTTCACCACCTTCGGCACCTTCACCTTCGGTCCGGTGCTCGAAGCGACCGGCCAGGCCTCCGAGGGCAAGCTGACCGCGATCGGCCTGATGCTGCTCCTCGCCGCCTGCGGCAAGTCGGCCCAGGTGCCGCTGCAGTCCTGGCTCGGGGACGCGATGGAGGGCCCGACCCCGGTCTCGGCCCTCATCCACGCGGCCACGATGGTGACCGCCGGTGTCTACCTGATCGTCCGCTCCGCCGACATCTTCAACGCCGCGCCGGACGCCCAGCTCGTCGTCACCGTCGTCGGCGCCGTCACGCTCCTCTTCGGTGCGATCGTCGGTTGCGCGAAGGACGACATCAAGAAGGCCCTCGCCGGTTCGACGATGTCGCAGATCGGCTACATGATCCTGGCGGCCGGCCTCGGCCCCATCGGCTACGTCTTCGCGATCATGCACCTGGTGACGCACGGCTTCTTCAAGGCCGGGCTGTTCCTCGGAGCCGGATCCGTCATGCACGGCATGAACGACGAGGTCGACATGCGGAAGTACGGCGGCCTGCGGAAGTACATGCCGGTCACCTTCATCACCTTCGGCCTCGGCTACCTCGCGATCATCGGCTTCCCCGGCCTGTCCGGCTTCTTCTCCAAGGACAAGATCATCGAGGCGGCCTTCGCCAAGGGCGGCACCGAGGGCTGGATCCTCGGCGCGGTCACCCTGCTCGGCGCGGCCATCACCGCGTACTACATGACCCGCGTGATGCTGATGACCTTCTTCGGCGAGAAGCGCTGGCAGGACACTGTGTCTGATGGCGGCTCCGCCGCGGGGAACGGGCAGCAGCCGCACCCGCACGAGTCGCCCAGGTCCATGGTCATCCCGATGGTGCTGCTCGCCGTCGGCTCGGTCGCCGCGGGCGCGCTCTTCGAGTTCTCCGGCTTCGTCGAGTGGCTGGAGCCGGTCACCGGCTTCGAGCACGGCCACTCGCCGATCAGCGCCGCCGCCGTCACCGCCGCCACCGTCGCCGTCATGGTGATCGGCGTCGGCCTCGCGTACGTCCAGTACGGCCGCCGGCCCGTCCCGGTGGTCGCCCCGCGCGGCTCGCTCCTCACCCGGGCCGCCCGCCGCGACCTGCTCCAGGACGACTTCAACCACGTCGTCTTCGTCCGGGGCGGCACGCACCTGACCCGCTCGCTCGTCTACGTCGACCACAGCCTGGTGGACGGCGTGGTCAACGGCACCGCGGCCTCGGTCGGCGGACTCTCCGGCCGGCTGCGCAAGCTCCAGAACGGCTACGTCCGCTCGTACGCGGTCTCCATGTTCGGAGGTACGGCGGTGCTGATCGCCGCGACCCTGCTGATGAGGGCGGTGTAACGCTCATGTCCTTCCCGCTCCTTACGGCGACGGCAGCGGTGCCGGCGGTCGGTGCGATCCTCACCGCCGCCGTGCCCGCCGCCCGCCGCACCGCCGCCAAGTGGCTGGCGCTGCTCGTCTCGCTCGCCACACTCGTCCTCGCCGCCGTCGTCTGGGCCCGGTTCGAGCCCGGCGGCGACCGCTACCAGCTCACCGAGAACCACTCCTGGATCAAGGACTTCGGCGTCCGGTACGAGCTCGGGGTCGACGGGATCGGGGTGGCGCTCATCGCGCTCACCGCACTGCTGATCCCCTTCATCGTCCTGGCCGGCTGGCACGACGCCGACCCGCTGGAGACCTCCTCGAAGAGGTGGCGGCCGACGCAGGGCTTCTTCGCCCTGATCCTCATGGTCGAGGCGATGGTGATCCTCTCCTTCGAGGCCACCGACGTCTTCCTCTTCTACATCCTCTTCGAAGCCATGCTCATCCCGATGTACTTCCTCATCGGCGGCTTCGGCGACCGCGCCCACAGCGGCTCCGACGAGAACGCGGCGGCCCAGCGCTCCTACGCGGCCGTCAAGTTCCTGCTCTACAACCTCGTCGGCGGCCTCATCATGCTGGCCGCCGTCATCGGGCTCTACGTGGTCGCGGGGAACTTCTCGCTCACCGAGATCGCCGCGGCCCGGGCCAACGGCTCCCTGGAGATGGCGACCAGCACCGAGCGGTGGCTGTTCCTCGGCTTCTTCTTCGCCTTCGCGGTGAAGGCGCCGCTCTGGCCGCTGCACACCTGGCTGCCGAACGCGATGGGGGAGGCCACCGCCCCGGTCGCCGTCCTCATCACCGCCGTCGTCGACAAGGTCGGCACCTTCGCGATGCTCCGCTTCTGCCTCGGCCTCTTCCCCGAGGCGAGCAAGTGGGCCACCCCGGCGATCGTCGTCCTGGCGCTGATCAGCATCGTCTACGGCGCGCTGCTCGCCGTCGGCCAGCGGGACATCAAGCGCCTGGTCGCCTACGCGTCCATCTCGCACTTCGGCTTCATCATCCTGGGCATCTTCGCGATGACCAGCCAGGGCCAGTCCGGTGCCACCCTCTACATGGTCAACCACGGCATCTCGACGGCCGCGCTGATGCTGGTCGCCGGATTCCTGATCTCCCGGCGCGGCTCGCGGCTCATCGCCGACTACGGCGGTGTGCAGAAGGTCGCCCCGGTGCTCGCCGGCACCTTCCTGATCGGCGGCCTCGCGACCCTGTCGCTGCCCGGACTCGCGCCGTTCGTCAGCGAGTTCCTGGTGCTGGTCGGCGCGTACGCCCGGTATCCGGTGGCCGGCATCATCGCCACCACCGGCATCGTCCTCGCCGCGCTCTACACCCTCGTCCTGTACCAGCGGACGATGACCGGGCCGGTGAAGGAGGAGGTGCGGGCACTGCCCGACCTGCGGGCGCGCGAGCTGGCCGTCGTCGTCCCGCTGATCGCCGTCCTCATCTTCCTCGGGGTCTTCCCGAAGCCGCTGACGGACGTCGTCAACCCGGCCGTGCGGCACACCATGTCGGACGTCCAGCAGAAGGACCCCCAGCCCCAGATTCAGAACGTGGAGGCGGCCCAGTGAGTTCCATGGCTGTCCACAGCTTGTGGACGACGGCTGCCGGGCCGCTCGACAAGATCCCGGCGCCCCACATCGAGTACACGCAGCTCTCGCCCGTGCTGATCGTGCTCGGCGCCGCGGTCGTCAGCGTCCTCGTCGAGGCCTTCGTGCCCCGCAGGGCCCGCTACCACAGCCAGGTGTTCCTCTCCGTCGCGGCGCTCGCCGCCGCCTTCGCCGCCATCGTCGGCCTGGCGGCGGGCGGTTACGGCTCCACCAAGGCCCACATCGCGGCCATGGGAGCCATCGCCGTCGACGGACCCGCCCTCTTCCTCCAGGGCACCATTCTCCTCGCCTCCGTCGTGGCGCTGTTCACCTTCGCCGAGCGCAGGCTCGACCCGGCCGACCACGGCCACAAGGTCGACTCCTTCGCCGCCGAGGCCGCCGCCGTCCCCGGCAGCGACCACGAGCGGGCAGCCGTCAAGGCCGGGTTCACCACCACCGAGGTCTTCCCGCTCGCGCTGTTCGCGATCTCCGGCATGCTGGTCTTCCCGGCGGCCAACGACCTCCTGACGCTCTTCGTCGCCCTGGAGGTCTTCTCCCTCCCGCTGTACCTGCTGTGCGCCGTCGCCCGCCGCAAGCGGCTGATGTCGCAGGAGGCGGCCGTCAAGTACTTCCTGCTCGGCGCCTTCTCCTCGGCCTTCCTGCTCTTCGGGATCGCCCTGCTCTACGGCTACGCGGGCTCCGTCTCGTACGCCACCATCGCCCGGGTCGTCGACGGCTCCATCGGCTCCGTCGACCCGGCGCTCGCCGACACCATGGGCAACGACGCGCTGCTGCTCATCGGCTTCGCGATGGTCCTCATGGGGCTCCTCTTCAAGGTCGGCGCCGTGCCGTTCCACATGTGGACCCCGGACGTCTACCAGGGCGCCCCGACCCCGGTCACCGGCTTCATGGCCGCCGCCACCAAGGTCGCCGCCTTCGGCGCGCTGCTCCGCCTGCTGTACGTGGTGCTGCCCGGTCTCACCTGGGACTGGCGGCCGGTCATGTGGGGCGTCGCCATCGTCACCATGCTGGGCGGTGCGATCGTCGCCATCACCCAGACCGACATCAAGCGGCTCCTGGCGTACTCGTCGATCGCGCACGCCGGCTTCCTGCTCGCGGGCGTCATCGCGGCGACGCCGTCCGGCATCTCGTCCGTCCTGTTCTACCTGGGCGCCTACTCCTTCGTGACGATCGGCGCGTTCGCCGTCGTCACCCTGGTCCGGGACGCGGGCGGCGAGGCCACCCACCTGTCCAAGTGGGCCGGGCTCGGCCGCCGTTCGCCGCTCGTCGCGGCGGTCTTCGCGGTCTTCCTGCTGGCCTTCGCCGGCATTCCGCTGACCTCCGGCTTCTCCGGGAAGTTCGCGGTCTTCAAGGCGGCGGCGGAGGGCGGCGCCGGCGCACTCGTCGTGGTCGGTGTGATCTCCTCGGCGATCGCCGCGTTCTTCTACATCCGGGTCATCGTGCTCATGTTCTTCAGCGAGCCGAAGGCGGACGGCCCCACGGTCGCCGTGCCCTCGGCCCTGACGAGCATCACGATCGCGGCGGGCGTCGCGGTCACCCTGGTCCTCGGCCTCGCCCCGCAGTACTTCCTGGACCTGGCGAACCAGGCGAGCGTGTTCGTCCGGTAGACCGGGCGGTACGTCGGAAGGGCCCGGCTCGGGGGCGAGCCGGGTCCTTCGTCGTGTGCGGCGTACCGGTCAGGCCATCCAGAAGAAGACGGCGGTCATCCGCTTGTCCTCCAGGGTGGTGCCCCAGTAACCGGTCGCGCTGTGCATCAGGTTCGCGGAGTAGAGCAGCAGCCGGTTGTACCGGTGGGGGACGCGGACGTCCTCGGTGAAGGAGTCCTGGGGGACGAAGCGGGTGCCCAGGGCGTCGACCAGGTTGTCGTGCGGGGCCAGGACCTGGTTGCCGCCGAGCCGGCCGCCCGGGAGGTTCTGGCGGTAGAAGCTGGTGCCGCAGTCCTCGGGGGTGTCCGGGCTGAGGTAGAGCACGGCGGCGTAGCGGCACAGGCTGCGGGAGTCGGTGTGCGGGCGGGGCTCGCACTCGTCCTTGCCGACGGCCTGGACGCAGTTGTGGTTGAAGGTGCCCGCGCGGTCCGGCTCCACGGCCCAGATCCGCGGGGCGCCGGTGGCCTTGCGCACCAGCCGTTCCACGCGGGCGAGTTCGTCCGGCTCCAGGCCCGGCATGGCCCGCTGGCCCGGCCAGGGCTCGGGGTTGACCGGGGCGCCCTGGACCCAGTCCTCCTTGGCGAGACAGCGGGCGCGGACGGAGTCGACGTTCGGCAGCACGTCGTCGATGACCCAGAAGTCACGGCCCTTCGTCGGCTTCCGGTACGGGAGGACGGGCAGGCCGGCGCCTGGGGAGGGGGGACGGAAGGGGTGATGTGGGGGGTTCGGAGACATGCCGGGAACGCTAGTTCGGGCCCGGAAAGGGGGTGCCAAAGCGGCGGCCAAGTCTCCGACAAGAGATGGTGTGCGCCTGCCCAAGAAAGGGGAGGGGCGCCCCCTCCCGTGCGGGGGCGCCCCTCATGCGTCGGTACGGATCAGGCGGAGGGGACGATCCGGCCCCGGACCTCGCCGAGGGCCACCCGGGTGCCGTCCGCGCCCGGCGCCCAGGCCGTGAGCACGACCTCGTCGCCGTCCTCCAGGAACGTCCGCTTGCCGCCCGGCAGTTCGAGGGCGTCGCGGCCGTTCCAGGTGAGCTCCAGGAGCGAGCCGCGCTGGTTCACCTCGGGGCCGGAGACCGTGCCGGAGCCGTACAGGTCACCCGTACGGAGCGAGGCGCCGTTCACCGTCATGTGGGCGAGCTGCTGGGCCGCCGTCCAGTACATCGAGGAGAACGGCGGCTCGGCCACCACCTCGCCGTTGATCTCCACCGAGATCCGCAGGTCGAAGCCGCCCGGCTCCTCCTCCGCCGCGTCGTCCAGGTACGGAAGCAGCGGGAAGTCCCGCGCGGGCGGGGCCGTACGGGCCGCGTCCAGGGCCTCCAGGGGCGTCACCCACGCCGAGACGGAGGTCTGGAACGACTTGCCGAGGAACGGGCCCAGCGGCACGTACTCCCAGGCCTGCACGTCCCGCGCCGACCAGTCGTTGAGCAGCGTCAGACCGAAGACGTGCTCCCGGAAGTCGGCCAGCGGGACCGGCTTCCCGAGCTCGGACGGGGCGCCGACGAGGAAGCCGACCTCCGCCTCGATGTCCAGCTTGACCGACGGGCCGAAGACCGGCGCCGGGTCCGAGGGGGCCTTGCGCTGCCCGGAGGGGCGTACGACATCGGTGCCGGAGACCACGACCGTGCCCGCGCGACCGTGGTAACCGATCGGCAGGTGCTTCCAGTTGGGGGTGAGCGCGTCGCCGTCCGGGCGGAAGATCTTCCCCACGTTCGTCGCGTGGTGCTCGCTCGCGTAGAAGTCGACGTAGTCCGCGACCTCGTACGGCAGGTGCAGCGTCACCGCGTCCAGCGGGTGCAGCAGCGGCTCGATGTCCGCCCGGTGCGCGGGCACCGTCACCCAGGCCGTCAGCGCCCGGCGGACGTCGCGCCAGGCGGTCCGCCCGGCCGCGAGCAGCGGGTTGAGGCTGGGCTGCGCGAGCAGCGCCGCGTACGGCGAGCCGAGCGCGTGCGCCGCGGCACCCGCGTCCAGGACGTGCCCGCCGATCCGGACGCCGAGCCGGCGCCGCCCGGGCTCGTCGGCGGTGGAGAAGACGCCGTACGGGAGGTTGTGCGGGCCGAAGGGATCACCCTCGGCCAAGTCGAGCGGGCTGTGCTCGGACATCGGTGCGTGCCTCGCTTTCCACGTGTGTGGGGGACACGTTACGACGAGGGTGGGGCGTGGCGGCAGTGTCCGATGGCCGGAGCCTCATGTCCGTCTGGAGGAACAGCGGACACCGCATCGGGGTGGAAACGGCCGCAAACCACCCTGTAGGGAGGGGCTGCCGTGACCGTGCAGGGGGCAGCGCGCATCACCGCGGAACACGGGCCCCCTCCACGCGTCTCTACCGCTCGGGTCCCTCCCACACGACGGGGGATCCTCCGGCGGCCACGGGCGAGCGTTCCAGCCGAATCGGTCCCGGGCAGAAGACAGAACTTCCCGGGCCGACCATGTCGCCGCCGGCCAGATATCCGTGCAGCCACTCCGCGAATCCCATGCGGTATGCGGAGAAGGCCTGTTCGTCGCCGTCGCAGGTCAGGACCCTCCAGCCGCCCGTCCGCTCGTCGCGGGCGGCGAACACGTACTCGCCACGGTCGGTGGTGGCGAGGGGCACCATTCCGGTCCTTCCGCCGAACAGCGGCCCGGTCTCCTCGAAGCCGGGGCATGCGACGTCCTCGTCCCAGGAGGTGTTCCGGAAGACCTGGACGGTCTGTTCCATCCACAGGCCGAGGTCCTCCGAGGGGTGGAGGAGGTACAGGTGCCGGTTCACCTGCACGGGGGCGTAGGCCTCCACGATCTTCTTGTAGTCGTCCGGAACAGCGACGCCGAGCCCTGTCTCCAGGCGTTCCCACGCCTCGACGGGGGCGGAGTGGGCAGTACGCGGCTCGCCCAACACGGCGAACACGGCTTCCAGGTGCTGCATGGTCGTCTGTCTTCCCTCGATGTCGCGCGTAGGAGCACGTTACGGGGCGGGCCGGCGGGTGCGGATGACATGGATCACACAGAAAGTGCGGCCTCCGTGGGCAACTGCCCGTATTCGCGCCCTTTGTGTCGCGACCGGGCCCGGAACACCCCTGCGAGCTGCGGAAACAAGGCTCCCTCAGGGCCCCTTCCGGCTCTACGATCAGGCTGACGTCGCGCCGCGTGAAGTAGCCGCGGGCGCGCGTCCCACCACCATTCTTCGCAGTCTTTCTCTCTGACCAGGAAAAGGTCCGCAACGTGAAGATCCGCCGCATTCTGGCGACCGCCGTGGCCGCCGCCGTGACCACCCCGGTCGTGTTCCTCTCGGCCGCTCCGGCGTTCGCCGACACCAAGCCGTCGCCCACCGCCTCGCAGAAGCCCGCCAAGGCCCAGGGCGACTCCGACGAGGACATGCCGTCCCTCGAGGAGCTCAGGGCCGCCGTCGCCCTGGCGCAGAAGGAGTACGACGAGGCCGTCGTCGAGCTCGACAAGGCCACCGCGGACCGGAAGGCCCTCGACAAGGCCGACAACGTCCTCGTGGTCGCGGTCGCCGACGCCCAGAAGGCCGTCGACGCCGCCGCCGTCAAGAAGACCGAGGCCGACACGGCGCTCGCCGCGGCCGAGGACGCCGTGAAGAAGCTGCCCGAGACCGCGACCGACGAGGAGAAGCAGGCCGCCGCCGACGCCGCCGCCGCCGCGAAGGTGACGGCCACCGAGGCCGCCACCGCCAAGACCGCCGCCGACGCGAAGCTGACGGAGGCCAAGGCCGCCCTCACCGCCGCCAAGGACGCCGCCGACCGTGTGGTCAAGCTCGCCGAGAAGGTGAAGAAGACCGCCGCCGAGAAGCTCGACGACGCCAAGGAAGAGCTCGCGTTCTACGAGGAGATCGGGGAGGAGTGCAAGGAGGACTCCTCCGTGAAGGTCGCCGTCACCGGTCCGAAGACGGTCACCGCCGGTCAGCCCACGGTCTTCTCGCTGCGGGTCACCAACACCTCCGACCACACCCTGGACGCCGTCAACGCCTTCGTGAACGCCGTGCGGCTCCCCGAGCCCGGCACGGACATCGACGACGAGACGGACTTCTCCAAGTACGCCATCCCCGTCGAGTGGTCCTCCGCCGACGTCCTGGAGTGGACGCCGATCAGCGAGGAGTTCCAGTCCATCGAGGCCGGCAAGCTCGCCAAGGGCGCCTCCTACGACGTGAAGCTGCGCCTCACGGTCGACGCCAAGGCCCCCGCCGGCAAGGGCATCCTCTTCGGCTACGGCGAGTGGGAGAACAACGACGGCTCCTGCGGCATCGGCAAGGACTACGCGGACCTGAACTTCGGCATCCTCGCCGCCGACAAGGGCGACAAGCCGACGCCGAAGCCGTCGGAGACCACGCCCACCCCGGCGCCGAGCACCACCGGCAACACCAACACCACCCAGCAGGGCGGCTCGTCCAACACCCCCGTGAACGGCACCCTCGCCGCCACCGGTGCGAACGACACCCTGCCGCTCGGCCTCGCCGCCGCCGGGGCCGTCGCCCTGGGCGCCGGCGCGCTGGTCGTCGCCCGCCGCCGCAAGGTCGGCGCGCAGGCGTAACCCCCCATCCGGTCCCCCGTACGGCGTGAAGTCAGCCCGCCGTACGGGGGATCCGCTTTTCCCAGGTGCGGTGGAAGACGACCTCGCCGCCCTCCTTGCACACCACCTCGTTCTCGGTGCGGAAGGCGTCCGCGTCGCAGGAGATCTCCGAGCGGGTGTCGACGGTGACGTCCCAGGCCAGTTCGGGCCGGTGCAGCCGGATCGTCCACTCGGAGCGGGTCCGGGCGGACAGCGGGCCGCTCTCCTCGATCGTGTAGGTCTCCACGGCGTCCTCGGTGTACTCCAGGCCGTCCGGGTACACGCGCGTGCCGCCGTACTTCGGGTCGACCTCCAGCGTCCACTCGCCCTTCGCCACGTCCCGGACCACCACCCGCTCCGGGCGCGGCTCCTCCAGGGTGGCCGGGTACGCGACCCCGAGGGGCGCGGACTGCTCGGGCTCCTCCCAGGCGACGGCGTCCTGGGTGGGTGCCCGGACCGGGAGGGTGAGGGAGGAGCCGGCCGGGTCGAGGGTGAAGCCGGCGGCGTCGGGCTGGGGCCAGATCCACGGCCAGTACGTGGAGGAGACGGCGAGCCGCACCCGGTGGCCGGGCGGGAAGGTGTGCCCGATGCCGTTCAGCTCGAAGACGAGGCTCTCCGTCTCGCCGATCTGCGCCTCCACGGCCCGGTCGCGGCCGTAGCGGGCGGAGAAGTTCAGGGCGCCCCGGGTGACGAGCGTGGAGGAGCCGTCCGGGGCGATGTCGCAGAGCCGGGCGATGACCTGCCCGGTGGGGGCGGTGGTGCGCAGGGCGAGGCTCACGGAGGGGCGGCCCAGGATCTCGATGGCCGGCCCGTCCGCCGGTACGGGGAAGTCGAAGCAGGCCGAGTGGGCGTCCTCGTCGCGCTGGTCGGGCGGCAGGTCGGCGTCGTTGCCGAAGGGGAAGAAGCGGCCCGCGTCGATGCCGGTCTGCTGCGGCGAGTCGACGACGACCGGGGCGCCCTGGAAGCCGTACGTGACGGGGGTGACGTGCGGGGAGGGCCAGGCGGGGTCGGCGACCCAGCGGCCGGGCAGCTCCTCGTAGACGGTGGCCGGCGGGTGTGAGGCGCTGATCCAGGAGCGGAGCAGCGGCTCGGCCATCACGTCGTTCTCGACGCCCTTGAGGTGGTGGTCCCACCAGCGCAGGGTCTCCTGGAGGAAGCCGATCGCGGGGCCCGGCGGCAGGCCGCGGTCGGGGTACTGGTGGGACCAGGGGCCGATGATGCCGCGGACCCGGTCCTGGGGGAGGTGCCGGGCGAGCCGCAGGACGGTGTCGCGGTACGGGTCGTGCCAGCCGCCGACGGCGAGGACGGCGGCCCGGATCGCGGAGTAGTCCTCGCAGACGCTGCCGTGCTTCCAGTACGCGTCCCGGGTCTGGTGGGCGAGCCAGGTGTGGATGAGCGGTTCGACGGCTTCCAGGCGCTCCAGCCACAGCTCGCGCCATTCCTCGCCGACGTACCGGGGGTCCGGGGGGCGGGAGACGAAGGCGAGCATGGTGGCCGCCCAGGCGTGCATGTCGACGCCGAGGACCGAGCCGCCCATGTAGTGCACGTCGTTGTCGTAGCGGTCGTCGGTGGAGCAGACGGTGACGATCGCCTTGAGCGGCTCGGGGGCGAGGGCGGCGATCTGGAGCGAGTTGAAGCCGCCCCAGGAGATGCCGAACATGCCGACCTTCCCGGTGCACCAGGGCTGCTCGGCGAGCCAGTTCACGACGGCGACGCCGTCGGCGAGCTCGACGGGGTCGTACTCGTCGCCGGGGAGGCCCTCGCTGTTGCCGTGGCCGCGGACGTCGACGCGTACGGAGGCGTAGCCGTGGCCGGCGTACCAGGGGTGGCGCTGCCAGTCGCGGGGGGCCGTCCAGTCGGTGAGGCGGTACGGCAGGTACTCCAGGAGGGCCGGTACGGGTTCGTCGGTGAGCGGGCGCCACACGCGCGCGTACAGCCTGGTGCCGTCCGGCAGCGGGATGCGGATGTCCTCGTGGCGGGTCTCGTACGGGAAGTCGGTACGGATCTTCATCGCGGCTCCCTGAGCGGACTAGTGGACGGGGTGCATCGTGCGGCGCAGCCAGGGCGCCAGGGCGATCACGGCGAGGCCGACGGCGACGGCCACGGCGCCGTTCACGCCGAAGTAGGCGGGCTTGGAGACGTCGTCGTAGAGCTTCACGGTCTGGGCCTGGATGCCGTTGGCGAGGGCGAGGGAGAGGAACCAGAGGGACATCGTCTGGCTGGAGAAGGCCTTCGGGGCGAGCTTGCTGGTCGCGGACATGCCGGAGGTCTCCAGGAGCACGTCGCCGAGGCCGAGCAGCAGGTAGGAGCCGACGATCCACCAGGCGGCCATCTCGTAGGTGTCGTCGGCGTGTCCCGAGGTCGGCAGGACCATCAGGAGGAAGGAGAGGCCACCGAGGATCACCCCGAAGGCGATCTTGTTGGAGGCGTGCGGCTGCCGGGGCCCCATCCGGGCCCAGACGGCGGCCACCACGGGCGCCAGGAGGACCTCGAAGGCGCCGAGGGCGGAGGCGTACCAGCTCGCGGGGAAGTCGAAGCCCAGGAGGGTCGTGCGGGCGTTCGTGGAGGCGAGCAGCATCATCGTCGAGTACGCCTGGAAGAGGATGAAGTTGAACGCCACCGAGGCCAGGAAGAGCACGACGTACGGCTTGAGGCGGCCGCGCTCCTCGGCGGTCACCCGGGGGCTGCGGAACATGACGGCGAAGTACACGACCGGGGCGATCACCGAGATCAGGGTCAGCAGGTCGACGAACCGGTCCATGGTGAGCCGGCCGGCGAGGGCGAGGGCCGTGGCGAGGAGGCCCGTCACGACCGTGCCGGCCACGATCAGGCGCACGGCCCGGCGCATGGCCTCGGGGGCGAGGGCGAACTCGGCGGAGTGCCTGCGTCCGGCCAGGTGACGGCGGCCGGCGACGTACTGGACGAGGCCGAGGGTCATGCCGAGGGCGGCGGCCGAGAAGCCCCAGTGGTAGCCCTTGTGGTCGGCGAGCCAGCCGGTGATCAGCGGTCCCGCGAAGGCGCCGATGTTGATCGCCATGTAGTAGAGCGCGAAGCCGGCGTCGCGGCGGTCGTCGTCCGTGCGGTAGAGCTTGCCGACCATCGTCGCCACGTTCGGCTTGAGCAGGCCCGTGCCGGCGCTGATCAGGCCGAGCCCGACCCAGGTCATGGCGGCGGTCGGCACCGCCATGGCGTAATGCCCGCAGGCGATCAGGATGCCGCCCCAGAGGACCGCGCGGTACGAGCCGAGGATGCGGTCGGCGAGCCAGCCGCCGGCCACGGAGACGAGGTAGACGAGGGTGCCGTAGGCGGCGGAGACGGAGGCCGCGGTGCCCGGGTCCATGCCGAGGCCGCCGTCGGCGACGGTCGCGGCGAAGTAGAGGACGAGGATCGCCTGCATGCCGAGGAACGAGAACCGCTCCCAGACCTCCAGGCCGGAGAGGCTCAGCAGACCCCGTGGATGCCCGAGGAAGGCGTGGTCGTCCTCGGGGGGAGGCTGCTCGCCGTTCGTATCGGTGTCGATCGTTGTTCGGGACAAAACGCCTACTCCTGGTCGTATGAGCTGATCCCGAACATACCGGGGGTGACGGGAAGGCGCCCACGGTGATCGAAAGGTGACCGGATACGCTGGCTTGAGTGAATCGAGCGACACATCGACAATCCATGTGATCGTCAACAGTACATGTGAACAATCCGTGTGATCGTCAGCAGGCGTCAGCAGACAGGAGACCCCCTCGTGACCGTCGTCGGGCCGTTCGGTCTTAGCGTGCGGGACCAGGCTCTTGAGGCCGATGTCCAGACCGGTTTGGCGGCTGTGGAGGCGGGCCTCCTGGACGCCACCAAGAGCGATGTCCCCTTCATCACGGAGGCCGCGCAGCACCTGGTCCTGGCCGGGGGGAAGCGGTTCCGCCCCCTGCTCGTGATGCTCGCCGCCCAGTTCGGCGACCCCTACGCGCCGGGCGTCGTGCCCTCCGCCGTGGTCGTCGAGCTCACCCACCTCGCCACGCTCTACCACGACGACGTCATGGACGAGGCCGACGTCCGGCGCGGCGTCGACAGCGCCAACACCCGCTGGGGCAACTCGATCGCCGTCCTCACGGGTGACTTCCTCTTCGCCCGCGCCTCGCACACGCTCGCGGACCTCGGTCCCGAGGCCGTACGCATCCAGTCCGAGGCGTTCGAACGGCTCGTCACCGGCCAGATCCTGGAGACCGCCGGGCCCACCGACGGCCGCGACCCCGTCGAGCACTACCTCGACGTCCTCGGCGGCAAGACCGGCTCCCTCGTCGCCGTCTCCTGCCGCTTCGGCGCCATGATGGCCGGCGCCGACGAGAGCGTCGTCGACATCCTCACCCAGTACGGCGAGCGGCTCGGCGTCGCCTTCCAGCTCGCCGACGACGTCCTCGACATCGCCTCCGACTCCCACGAGTCCGGCAAGACCCCCGGCACCGACCTCCGCGAGGGCATCCCCACCCTCCCCGTCCTCCACCTGCGGGCCGCGGCGGCCGCCCACGGCCGCCCGGAGGACCTGGAGCTCGTCGCCCTGATCGACGGCGACCTCAGTGACGACGAGCGGCACGCCGAGGCCCTGCGCCTGCTGCGCGCCCACCCCGCCCTGGAGCAGGCCCGCCGCGACACCGTGCGGTACGCCGAGGAGGCGCGCGCGATGCTGGCGCCGCTGCCCGAGTGCTACGCGAAGGCGGCGCTCGCGGAGATGTGCGACGCCGTGGTCCACCGCGCGGGGTAGCTCTTCTCAGGGTCGGGTCATCCCGAAGCAGTACGTGAGGTTGATCCCGGGGTCTGACGCTTTCCCGCCGCCGTCTTGGTGAGATGGAGTCATCATCCAAGGGGCAGCACGGTACGGAGGTAGCGGAGACCATGGCAGAGACCCGTAAGGCGAGCCGGTTCATCGTCCCGGTCGCGGTGGCCGGAGTGGCCGCGGCGACCATCGGGCTCGTCCCGGCGCTCGCGGCGTCCGGCGACCCGGACCTGCCGGAGATCACGGCCCAGCAGCTCATCGAGAAGATCGCCGCCTCGGACACCCAGACCCTGTCCGGCACCTTCAAGATCTCCACCGACCTGGGCCTGCCGGCCCTCGACGGCCTGGCGTCCGGCCTCGGGGGCCTGGACGGCGACGGCGGCCCCTCCTCGGCCGACCCGTCCGAGAAGCTCACCGAGCTCTTCTCGGGCAGCCACACCCTGCGCGTGGCGGCGGACGGCCCCGAGCGCCAGAAGCTCACCCTGCTGGACGGCTCCGACGAGTACAGCCTCATCCACAACGGCGACGACGTCTGGGGCTACGACAGCAAGTCGAACGAGGCCTTCCACGAGAAGGGGGCGTCGTCCGGTGCCCCCGACGCCAACGAGAAGGACCGGAAGCTCCCCGGCACGCCGAAGGAGCTCGCCGACGAGGTCCTGAAGGCCGCCGGCGACACGACGTCGATCACGGTCGACGGCACGGCGAAGGTGGCCGGCCGGGACGCGTACCAGCTGGTGATCAAGCCGAAGCAGGCCGGTTCCACGGTCGAGTCGGTGAAGATCGCGGTGGACGCGGCGAACGGCACCCCGCTGAAGTTCACCCTCTCCTCGGTCGAGGGCGGCAAGCCGGTCGTCGACGCGGGCTTCACGAAGGTCGACTTCGGGAAGCCGGCCGCCTCGGAGTTCACCTTCACCGCGCCGAAGGGCGCGAAGGTGACGGAGGGCGGGGCGGAGAAGGCGAAGGATTCCGCCGAGGACCTGCCGGAGGGCTTCGAGGACTTCGGGAAGGGGTTCCCCGGCCTCGGAGCGGGCTTCGGCGGCGAGGGCGGCGACATGAACGTCATCGGCGAGGGCTGGACGACGATCGCGCGGATCGACTCGGGTGCGCCGGCGCCCAAGACCGACGAGGCGCCGAAGGAGATCCAGGGCTTCCTGGACTCCTTCGGCGACAAGGTCACCGGAAAGTTCGGCTCCGGCACCGTCTTCAAGACGAAGCTGGTGAACGCGCTCCTCACCGACGACGGCAAGGTCTACGTCGGCGCGGTGACGAAGGACGCGCTGGTGAACGCGGCGAACGCCGCGAAGTAGGACCGAAGTTGGGACCCCGGGCGGGTCGGGGGCGATGTTCACCGACCCGCCCGGGAGTTTTCTGCTCCTACGGAAGGCGTTACGGGAACGTCAGCTTGAAGCCGCTGATGTAACCCGTGTCGATCGAGGCCTTGTCCTGGACGCGGAGCTTCCAGGCACCGTTGGCGACCTCCGAGGAGGCGTTCACGGTGTAGGTGGTGTTGATGTTGTCCGCGCTGCCGCCCGCCCGGTTGGACAGGCTGTAGACCGAGCCGTCGGGCGCGATCAGGTCGACGACGAGGTCACCGATGTAGGTGTGGACGATGTCCACGCCGACCTTGAGGGTGCTCGGCGCGTTCCCCGTGATGCCCGTGACGTTCACGGTGGAGGTCACCGCGGCGCCGTTGTCCGGGATGGAGACGTCGGCGGTGTTCTCGAAGACCGTGCCGGTCGGCGGGGTCGTCGTCCCGCTGGACAGGTTCCAGATCGCGTACGCGATGGCGTCCGCGTTCCGGTCCAGGGCGGTGTCGTTGATGTTCGCCGTGGTGTCGCACGACGAGTGGTAGCAGCGGTCGAAGGCCTGGCCGGCCGTGCCGCCCCACTTCTGCGCCTGCGCCGCGGTCTTGGTGTAGTCGGCGCCGGAGAAGAGCCCGCCGACCGGGATGCCCGCGTTCTTGAAGGGTGCGTGGTCGGAGCGGCCGTCGCCCTCGGTCTCGATCTCGGTGGGGATGCCGAGCCCGGCGTAGTAGTCCTTGAAGGTCTGCTCGATCGCCGGGTCGTCGTCGTAGACGAAGTAGCCCGGGTTCGGCGAGCCGATCATGTCGAAGTTCAGATAGCCCTTGATCTTCGAACGCTCGGTGGTGGGCAGGTTGTTGACGTAGTACTTCGAGCCGACGAGCCCGAGCTCCTCGGCGCCCCACCAGCCGAAGCGCAGGTGCTTCGTCGGCTGGAACTGGGCGCGGGAGACGGCCAGCGCGGTCTCCAGGATCGCGGCGGACCCGGAGCCGTTGTCGTTGATGCCGGGGCCGCCGGTGACCGAGTCCAGGTGCGAGCCGGACATGATCACCTGGTTCGGGTCGCCGCCCGGCCAGTCGGCTATCAGGTTGTAGCCGGTGGCGCCGTTGTAGCTGAACTGCTGGAGCGTGGTGGTGTAGCCGGCGGCGTCCAGCTTCGCCTTCACGAAGTCGATCGAGGCCTTGTAGCCGGTACGGCCGTGGGCGCGGTTGCCGCCGTTGGCGGTGGCGATCGACTGGAGGTCCGCCAAGTGCTGCTTGACGCTGGCGAGCGGGATGTCGGGCGCGGCGGCGGCCGCCTGCGACCCGGCGGAGGCGGTACCGGTGAGTCCGCCGAGGGCGAGCGCCGCGAGGGCGGCGGCCGCGGTGACGCGTCTGGGCACGGAGAGGTTCATGTGGGGGCTCCGGATTCCGAACGGGGATGGGACGGAACGTGCGAGACGCCTCGGGCGTGGGTGCCACGAGGCGCTGGAGCTGTGCGGGTGCGCGACTGTTCAGTTGTGCGGTCGTTCGGTCGTGCGTGCTGAATGTTCAGCGAGAGTTTGACTCCGCGTCAAGAGCGGAAACCGGTCAGGTGCGTTCGCTCAGCGGACGGTGGCATCCTCCACCGCCTCGCGCACCCCGGGGTCGGCGTCCCGGCCCAACTCCCGTAGCAGGGCGTCCACTCCGGGGGTCGACCAGTACGCCACCGCCTCGACCAGCGCGGTCCGCACGGCCGGGTCGGGGTGCTGGGCGAGCCCGGACAGCCGCGCCACCGGGCCGCGTCGCCGCATCCCGTACCAGCGCAGGGCCTCGCACAGCGCCGCCGCGTCCCCCCGCGCCTGAGCCGCCTCCACGCGCGCGAGGAGCACGCGCGGCGCGGGCGGGGGCCCGTCGAGGGGATGCGGTCGCCGCTCCGCGAGCCGGCGCGAGCCGTAGCTCCCGCGCTCCCGGCAGCCGAAGCAGGTGCAGGGCGGAGTGCCGTGGGCGTCGGGCAGATAGCGCCACCCGTTGACCTGCCGGACCGCCCGGATGTGCCGTACCTCGGCGGGCGTGACGGAGCGCGGCAGGAACACCTCCCAGCCCCGGGCGTCCGCCGCCCCGGCCGTCCGCCGTACCGCCTCGGCCGCCGTCACCGGCGCCGGCGCGCGGTCGTTGTACCGGCCGACGGTCACCGGTTCCCCGTCGGGCAGCCGTACGTGCACGGCGACGAACCCGCGCGGTCCCGGGCGGCGGGACAGCTCGCGCAGCCACTGGTGGGTGAGGGGGTACGAGGGGAGGACGGGGAAGAGGAACACCCCGCGCCGCTCGCCGTGCCCGGCGGCCCGCAGGCCGGACCGGCGGACGCGTGCCGTGTTCGCGCCGGGGGTGAGGTGGACGAAGGTCGCCATGCGGATGAGCCCCCTAGGGGATGTCGCGGCGGATCATGGCCGGGCGGTCGAGGATCTCGACGTACACGATCCGGCCGTGGACGACGTCGAGGTTGAGCATCCCCGTGTCGGCGAGCAGCGGCACACAGCGGTGACCCTCGCCGAACGGGGTGCCCGGCCGGCGGTCCGCGGTGGAGATGCTCTGGCAGAAGTCGTCGGAGCAGCCGCACGGTCCGTACAGCCGCACGTCCCGCACGATCAGGGACAGGTCCCGTTCGCCCTCCTCTTCGAGGAGGCGGACGAGTTCGGCGACGAGTTCGGGGTACACCTCGCGGACCAGCGGCGGCTCGGCGGGCCGGGTGTCGTTCAGGGCGCTCACAGCCGGAAGTCTGGCGGGTGGCCGGTGTCGCGGCATCCGGTTTTCCGGCCGGGAGGCGTGACCAGGGAGCGGTGCGGGACGGCAGGGGGCGGCGGAAGGGGGGATTCGGGGATTCAGGCACTAGGGTCGGGCTCCCGCGACCCGTCGCCGTCTCGAAGGAGCCCCGCACATGAAGATCGCCGTACTGGGAACGGGCGAGGTCGGGCGCCGGCTCGCCACCAAGCTGGTCTCCCTCGGGCACGAGGTGGCGATGGGGTCCCGGACCCCGGACAACGCCGACGCCGCCAAGTGGGCCGCGGAGCACGGCGGGACGCACGGGACCTTCGCCGACGCGACCGGCCCCGCCGAGCTCGTCGTCAACGCGACCGGCGGGCTCGTCTCCCTGCCCGTCCTCCAGGCCGCGGGCGCCGAGAACCTGCGCGGCAAGGTCGTGATCGACGTGTCCAACGCGCTGGACTTCTCGGAGGGCTTCCCGCCCAAGGTCGGTCTGCCCGACGGCAGGAGTGTCGCCGAGCAGCTCCAGAGCGCCTTCCCGGAGGCGCGCGTCGTCAAGACGCTCAACACCATGACCAACACCGTCATGGTCGAGCCCGGCCGGGTCCCGGGGCGGCACCACGTCTTCCTGAGCGGCGACGACGCGGACGCGAAGGCCGTGGTCGCGGAGCTGCTGGCCTCCTTCGGCTGGGCGGCCGACCAGATCATCGACCTCGGCGAACTGTCGAGCGCCCGCGCCGCCGAACAGCTCCTGCCGATGTGGCTGCGGCTCTACGGGCTGCTCGGCACCGGCGACTTCAACTTCTCCGTCGCGGGGGCCTGAACCCCCAGGTGGTCGAGGAGGCCCTCCCGCTCCGGGTAGGGCCTTTCCCGCGGCAGGAGCCGGGTGGCCGCCTCCAGGTCGCCCGCCCGGACCAGACCGTGGACCTCCCGCGCGAGCGGCGTCACGTCGGTGATCGAGACCGTCCACTCGTCCGCGTACCGGCGCGACGCCTCGCCCGACAGGCCGAGCTGGAGCGAGCGGTACGGGAGGGCCCGGAGGTGCAGATCGCGCTCCGGGTCCCACTGCACCCGGGCCGGCGCCTGCCTCAACTGCCGCTTCCAGGACGCCTGGTCGGTGTGGAAGCCGTGCTTGTAGTGCGAGAGACAGGCGTTCCGCAGGGCCCACTCGAAGCCCTCGCGGCTGATCTCCACGGCGAGGACGGTCTCCTGGCCCTCCTTCGTCCCCCAGCCGCAGCGGTACATCATCCACAGGAACGAGGGCTTGATCCACGTCATCCGGTCCCGCTTCCAGACGTCCGGGAAGCGGCCGTCGCGGGCGGCGGGCAGCCCGATCGCGGGCCGGTACGCCTGATAGACGGTGACCGTGCGCTCGGTGTGGAGCGCGCGGATCCGGTACTTCGGTTCTTCCATGCGCCTCAGGGTGCGGGGACCGCCCCCGGCGGGGCCACCGGTTTTCCTCAGGCCACCCCCGCCGCCTCCCGGGCGTCATAGGCCTCCCGCGCCGCCGCGATCTCGTTCTGGTGCTGCTCGGTCCAGGTCACCAGGGAGCGGATCGTGGTGTGCAACGTGCCGCCCAGGGAGGTCAGTTCGTACTCCACGCGCGGCGGGACCACCGGGTGGACCGTCCGCTTCACCAGGCCGTCGCGCTCCAGCTGACGCAGCGTCACGGTCAGCATGCGCTGGCTGACGCCGTCGATCTCCCGCTTCAGCTCGGTGAACCGCAGGACGCGGCGGTCGAGGAGGGCGATGACGAGGAGGGACCACTTGTCGGCGAATCGGTCGAGGATCTGCCGCACCTCGCAGTCCTCGCGGGTGTCCCACTGGAAGGGATCGGGGTCCCCGTCGCCTCCGTGGGCCCCCTCGGTTCCCGCGCAGTGACTCGGGTACTTCGAAGTGCCTTCTTCCATGACAACCGATGCTCCCGCAGGATGCAGGTGGTTACAAGAGGGAACCGACCCTCACATCCGTAACCGGCCACCCCAACCCATCCCGCCCTGGAGACAGTTGTGCCCCTACGCGCCTGGAGTCTGCTCCTCGTCCTCTGCGGGACGATCTTCCTCGAAGGCATCGACGTCGCCATGCTCGCCGTCGCCGTCCCCACCGTCCGCGCCGACCTCGGCCTCACGACCGGCACCGCCGCCTGGGTCATGTCCGCGTACGTCCTCGGCTACGCCGGCTTCACCCTCCTGGGCGGCCGCGCCGCCGACCTGCTCGGACGGCGCCGGATGTTCCTCGGCTGGCTCACCGTCTTCCTCGTCTTCTCCGGTCTCGGCGGGCTCGCCGACGAGGGCTGGACCCTGATCCTGGCCCGCTTCGTCACCGGCGTCGCCGCCGCCTTCATGACCCCGGCCGCCCTGTCGATCATCACCACCTCGTACGCGGAGGGGCCGCAGCGGAACCAGGCGCTCCTCGTCTTCGCCGGCACCGCCGCGGGCGGCTTCTCGCTCGGCCTCGTCATCGGCGGGCTGCTCACCCAGCTCGGCTGGCGCTGGGTCTTCTTCGCCCCCGTCCTCCTCGCCGCCGCGCTCCTGCTCGCCGCGCTGCGGCTGATCCCGAAGGAGCCGCGCCCGGCCCGGGCGAAGGGCGGCTTCGACCTCGGCGGGGCGCTCACCGCCGCCGGGGCGATGCTCCTCCTGGCGTACGGGGTCGTCCGCCTGGAACACGGGCTCGACGGCTGGAGGGTCACCGCCGGCGCGCTCGCCGCCGGGCTCCTCCTCGCCGGGCTGTTCGTCGCCGTGGAACGCCGGGCCGCCACCCCGCTCGTCCGCCTCGGCATCCTGCGCAGGGCCCCGCTGCTCCGCGCGGACCTCGGCGCCCTCCTCTTCGTCGGCTCCTTCTTCGGCTTCCAGTTCGTCGCCACGCTCTACCTCCAGGAGCTGCGCGGCTGGTCGTCCCTGGAGACGGCGCTCGCCCTGCTGGTCATGGGCTGCGACGCGGTCCTCGCGCCGACGCTGACCCCGCGGCTCGTGGCCCGCTTCGGCAACGCCCGGGTGATCCTCGGCGGCTTCGTCCTCGCCGTCGTCTCGTACGCGCTGTTCCTGCCGGTCGGCCCGGACCGGTCGTACGCGGCGATGTTCCCGACCCTGCTGCTCACCGGGATCGCCTTCGCCCTCGCGTACGGGCCGCTCACGATCGCCGGCACGGAGGGGGTCGGGGAGGAGGAGCAGGGGCTCGCGAGCGGACTGCTCACCACGGCGACCCAGTTCGGTTCGGCGGTCGGCATCGCGGCGGTGACCGCGGTGTACGGCATGGCGGGCGGCGGGCTCGGCGGCTTCCGGGCGGCACTCTTCGTGCCCGTGGCGATGGTCGCGCTCGGGGCCGTGATCACGGCGACGGGGGTGCGGCGGAGGCCGGGGGCCGAGGCGCCGGGCGTGCGGGAGAGGCCGGGGGCCGAGGCGCCGGGCGGGCGGGAGAGGCCGGGGGCCCAGGCGCCGGGCGCTGCGAGCAAGGTCACGGCCTGAACGCCCTCGTACGACCCTAGTGTGGAGGGATGGACGATTCGCCCGGCTGCCCGCTGACCGACGTGGCCGCCACGTACATGCCCCGGCTCTCGGAGTTCTCCTTCGAGCCGGGGCTCGTGGCCGCCGTCGACCAGCACGCGGCCGCCGTGTGCGACGCGCTGCTCCCGGCCCGGCGGGGCCCGGAGGGGCGGATCGTCCGCCGGGAGGAGCTCGCCGACTATGTGCTCGGGTTCACCGACCGGCTCTCCGAGGCCGAGTGGACCGAGCCCGTCGGCCACGACTTCGCGACCCTGCGGCTGACGGCGGTCTGCTGGCTGATCCGGGAGCACGACCTCCTGGACGCCTGACGCCCGTCAGGGGGCGGAGGTCACGGAGGGCGCGGGAGCGGTCTCCGTACGGGCCGCGGCAGCCGCCGCCTCGACCGCCGCGCGGCTCTTGCGGGCCGTCCGCAGCGCGTCCCAGGTGAGGATCGTCAGGGCCAGCCAGACGAGGGAGAAGCCCGCCCAGCGCTCCGCCGGCATCTCCTCGTGGAAGTAGAGGATCCCGAGCAGGAACTGGAAGGTCGGCGCGAGGTACTGGAGGAGGCCCAGCGTCGACAGCGGCACCCGGATCGCCGCCGCCCCGAAGCAGACGAGCGGTGCGGCCGTGACGATGCCGGTGGCGGCGAGCAGCGCCGTGTGGCCGGCGCCGTGGTGGCCGAAGGCCAGGGTGCCCCGGGTCCCGATCCAGACGAGGTAGCCGAGGGCGGGCAGGAACTGCACGGCCGTCTCGGCGGCGAGCGACTCCAGGCCGCCGATGTTGACCTTCTTCTTCACCAGGCCGTAGAGGGCGAAGGAGAAGGCGAGGGTGAGCGAGATCCACGGCGGCCGCCCGTACCCGATCGCCAGGACGAGCACGGCCGAGAGACCGACGCCGACCGCCGCCCACTGTGCGGGGCGCAGCCGCTCCTTCAGGACGAGGACGCCCAGGGCGATGGTGACGAGCGGGTTGATGAAGTAGCCGAGGGAGGCCTCGACGACGTGGCCCGTGTTCACGGACCAGATGTAGAGCCCCCAGTTCACCGTGATGACGGCGGCGGCGAGGGTGATCAGGCCGAGCTTGCGCGGGCTGCGCACGAGCTCGGGTATCCAGGCCCAGCGGCGCAGCGCGAGCAGCGCGATGCCGACGAAGGCCAGGGACCACACCATCCGGTGGGCGAGGATCTCGATCGCGCCGGCGGGCTTGAGGAGCGGCCAGAAGAGCGGGACCAGTCCCCACATGCCGTAGGCGCCGATCCCGTAGAGCAGTCCTGCTCGTCCTTCGTTCGTCTCCGTCTTCACCGGACCTCCCGCCCTGTGCCGCGCTGTCCTGTCGAAGGTAGCGCCGCACGGGGCGGGTTGTCATGCCCGTACCGCTATACGGTCATGACAACGTCACGAGGCGGCCAGGGCGACCTTGATCGACTCGGCGACCGGGGTGGTCGGGCGGCCGATCAGCCGGGTCAGGTCGCCGGTCCGCAGGGCGAGCGCGCCCAGGGCGACGGCCCGGTCGACGTCGACGAGGATCTCGGCGAAGGGCCCAGGGACGCCGGCGCCGGTGAGGATCTCCAGGTGGGTCGCGGCGGGGACGTCGCTGTACGCGATCTCCCGGCCGGTCTGGGCGCCGACCTCGGCCGCGTACTCGGCGAGGGACCAGGCGGTGTCGCCGCTCAGCTCGTAGGTCTTGTTCAGGTGCTCCTCGGCCGGGCCGGTCAGGACGGCGGCCGCGGCGGCGGCGTAGTCGGCGCGGGCGGCGGAGGCGATCCGGCCCTCGCCGGCGCTGGCGACGACGGCGCCGTGGGCCAGGACCGGGGCGAGGTTCGCGGTGTAGTTCTCGGAGTACCAGCCGTTGCGCAGGAAGGTGTACGGCAGGCCGGACGCGAGGATCAGCTCCTCGGTCGCCTTGTGCTCGTCGGCGAGCGTGAAGTCGGCCTCCGGGCCGCCGAGGACGCCGGTGTACGCGAGCTGGGCCACGCCCGCCGCCTTGGCCGCGTCGATCACGGCGCGGTGCTGGGCGACGCGCTGCCCGACCTCGCTGCCCGAGATCAGGAGCACCCGGTCGCCGGCCTCGAAGGCCTCCGCCAGGGTCTCCGGGCGGCTGTAGTCGGCGATCCGCAGCTCGACACCGCGCTCGGCCAGGTCGGCGGCCTTCGCCTTGTCACGGACGACGGCGACGACGGACGAGGCGGGGACGGCGGACTCGCCGGAGAGGAGTGCGTCGACGACGAGACGTCCGAGCTGTCCGGTGGCTCCGGTGACGACGATGCTCATGGGGCTTCCTTCTTCCCGTGGGGTGCGGTGGCTGACGTACTTACCGTACGGCGGGCGCTAACCATTCGTAAGTACCCACTTTGAAGTAAGGTACTGGTATGGGAGTAAGTAAGCCGCCGAACGTGAACGAGCCGATGTGCCCCTCGCGCCTCGTCCTGGAGCACGTCACCAGCCGCTGGGGCGTCCTCGTCCTCGCGGCCCTCCTGGAGCGCTCGTACCGCTTCAGCGAACTGCGCCGCGAGATCGGCGGCGTCAGCGAGAAGATGCTGGCCCAGACCCTCCAGACCCTGGAGCGCGACGGCTTCGTCCACCGCGACGCCAAGCCCGTCATCCCGCCCCGCGTCGACTACAGCCTCACCCCCCTCGGCGAGGGGGCCGCCCGCCAGGTCTGGGAGCTCGCCCGCTGGACCGAACAGCAGGTGGGCGCGGTCGAGGAGGCGCGTGTGCGTTACGACACGGTGCGTGCGGCGTCCCAATGACGTTGTAGCCCGGGCGAGTTGATCTGCGGGGCCGTACGATCTCGTTCACCGACCGGGGGATCGTGTGAGCGACCGTGGGGGAATCGTGAGGGACACGTACGGAAGAACGCTGCGCACCGGTGCCGCACTGGCGGCCGGTGTGGCACTCCTGGCGGGCTGCTCGTCGGGAGGAGGCGGAGACGACGGGAAACCGCCCCGGAGCACACCGAGCGCGAGCGCGTCGGCGCCCTCGACCGCGAAGCCCACGCCCACCGCCCTCGACTTCACCGCGGACCCGAAGCGCGTCCCGAAGAACGCCGCCGAGGGCCGACGCCTGGCGCTGGCGATCGTGGCGGGGCCCGAATCCTGGGGCCCCGACTTCGTCAAGCGCAGCCCGTACCTCAGCGACCCCGACTCCTGGCCGGTCCTCGACGCGAACTGCACGTGGGAGACCGGAACCCCGCCCCGCTCCGTCCTGGCCAGCGTCACCGCCCACAGCGAGATTCCGGCCGCCGGCGGCAAGGGCCCCCTGCGGGTCGCCGCCACCGTCACCGTGCACCGCACCGAGTCCGACGCCGACTGGGAGATGGCCGAGACCCTGGAGGAGGCGCTGCGCTGCCCCGACCAGCAGTTGCGGCAGGGCGAACGCATCATCGGTCTCGGATCCCTCGGCCTGCCCTACGGCGTCGGCGGCAACGTCCGAGTGAGCGACTCCCTCTCCGAGAACGGCCTCTACGTCAACGACGCCTTCAAGGGGCAGCAGGGCTACACCTGGTACCAGGTCCGCATCGGCCAGGTCACCATCGCCACCGCCGTCAAGGGCGCACCCGGCCGCACCGCGGACCTCGTCGCCGTCCTGACCCAGGCCCAGGTCGCCATGGAGCAACGCGTCAACAAGCAGATGGGAGCCGCGTCGTGAGCCCGACGTCCCAGCCCGCCCCGGGGCCCGAGCCCGTTCCCGCCTCCGGCCCTGCCGCGCTCCAGCCGCTGCTCCCCTCCGACCCGTCCACGATCGCCGGCTACCGGCTCCTCGGCCGCCTCGGCGCCGGCGGCATGGGCGTCGTCTACCTCGGCCGCACCGACACCGGCGCGCTCGCCGCCGTCAAGGTCACTCTCGCCGATCAGGCCGACCAGCCCGACTTCCGGGCCCGCTTCCGCCGCGAGGTCGAGGCCGCCCGCCGGGTCGTCAGCCCCTGGGCCGTACCCGTGACCGGTGCCGACCCCGACGCCCCCGAACCGTGGATGGCGACCGCCTTCGTGCCCGGCCCGTCCGTCGGAGAGGCCGTCCGAGCCCACGGGCCGCTGCCGGAGCGGAGCGTACGGATCCTCGGCGGCGCCGTCGCCCGCGCGCTCGCCGCCGTCCACGCGGCCGGGCTCGTGCACCGGGACGTGAAGCCCGGGAACGTCCTGCTCGCCGTCGACGGCCCCCGGCTCATCGACTTCGGCATCGCCCGCGCGACCGACGAGACCGGGCTGACCTCGGCCGACATGGTCGTCGGCACCCCCGGCTTCCTCGCCCCCGAGCAGGCCGAGGCCCGCGCCGCCGACATCGGCCCCGCCTCCGACGTCTTCGCCCTCGGCTGCCTGCTCGCCTTCGCGGCCACCGGACGCCCGCCGTTCGGTACGGGCGCCCTGGACGCGCTCCTCTACCGGACCGTGCACGACGAGCCCGACCTCGCCGGCGTACCGGAGCGGCTGCTCGACCTCGTACAGCAGTGTCTCGCCAAGGAACCGGCCGCACGCCCCACCGCCCAGGAGGTCGCCGACCGGCTCACCGAGGACACCCCCGGAGCTCCCTCCGACTGGCTGCCCGCGCCCGTCGTCGCCACCATCGCCACCCGCTCGGCGGCCATGCTGGCGCTCCCCGACATCGACCCGACCGCGCCCGGCACGGACCCCGCCGCCCCGGCCGGGCCCAGCAGGCGCGGCTTCCTGCTGCTCGGCGCCGGTGCCGCGGTGCTCGCGGCCGGCGGCGGCGCCTACGCCCTGTGGAACTCCGGGCGCGACGGCGGCAACGGCACCGGCGACGGCAAGCCCCCCGCGCCGAAACCCCGGAACACCTGGGCCATCGGCGTCCTCGCCGACCTGTCCGGCCCCGCCCAGGAGATCGGCAAGGCCCAGGAGCGCGGCGCCCGGCTCGCCGTCGAGCGGTTCAACGCCGTGCACAAGGGCAAGCCCTTCACCCTCGAACTCAAGGTCTCCGACGACCGTGGGGACCGCGGCGGCGCCTTCGCCGCCGCCCGCCGACTCACCTCCGACCCCTCCGTGATCGCCGTGCTCGGCCCCACCTCCGACGACACCGGCGCCGCCGCGCTCCCCGCCTTCGAGGAGGCCGGTGTGCCGCTCCTCACCACCTCGGCGGGCTACAACCTCTTCACTCTGCGCGGTGAGGCCGGTCCACGGAACACGACCGTGCTGCGCGCCATCCCGAGCCACTTCATGGCGGGCACCTACCTCTCCTGGTCCACGACGCTGCTGCCGCAGGTCCGCCGCCCCGGAGTCCTCCAGGAGCGCACCGACGACTACTACAGCTGGCAGTACGTCAGCGGTGCCCGCTTCGGCTTCCGACAGGCCGGGCTCCAGCCGCACTTCCGGGTGGTCCCGGGCCGGGTCACCGACTACCGCCCGATCCTCGCGGAGATGATCGACGCCGGCATGGACGCGTACGTCCACTGCGGGGTCCGCTCCACGGCCGTGCTCGCCGCCCGCGCCCTGAACCGACTCGGCTTCACCGGACCCCGGTTCACCGGACAGCACGTCTTCGGGTCGGAGTTCCTGAAGGAGGCCGGGAGCGACGCCGAGGGCTGGTTCGTCTGCGCGCCCGTCATCGACCCCGTCCAGCGGGCCGCCGACACCAAGCAGAAGGCCGCCGACCGCAAGCTCACCCAGGACTTCCTCGACGCCCACCGCAAGCGCTACGGCACCACTCCGGCCTTCTACACCGGAGAGTCCTTCGACGTGGTCGGCCTGATCACGTCCTGGCTCGCCACGAGCGCGGCCAAGGGCCCGCTCACCCGCAAGGGCCTGTGGGAGGCCCTGCTCCGGCAGAAGTACACCGGGGCCATGGGCGGTTACACGTTCGACAAGAACGGCGACCTGTCCGGCGTCGGCACCTTCCTCTACGGCGTGCAGAAGGGGGCCTACAAGTTCATCGGCGCCGCCCCCAACGAGCCCCAGAACAAGAAGAGCTGACGGTGCAGCCGCTCAAGAAGGCCGACCCCTCCGTCCTCGCCGGCTACCGCCTCCTCGGGCGGCTCGGCACCGGCGGCATGGGCGTGGTCTACCTCGCCCGGTCCGCCGGCGGCGCGCTCGCCGCGCTCAAGCTCATCCGCGCCGAGCACGCCGCCGACCCCGGCTTCCGGGCCCGCTTCCGCCGCGAGGCGACCGCCGCCGAGCGGATCACCGGCCGCTGGGTCGTCCGCGTGCTCGGCGCCGACCCGGAGGCCCGGGAACCGTGGCTCGCCACCGAGTACGTGCCCGGGCCCTCGCTCGCCGAGGCCGTCGCCCTGCACGGCGCCCTGCCCGAGCCGACCGTGCGGGCCCTCGGCGCTCGGCTCGCCGACGCCCTCGACGGCATGCACGCGGCCGGGCTCGTCCACCGGGACGTCAAACCCGGCAACGTCCTCCTCGCCCTCGACGGGCCCCGCCTCATCGACTTCGGCATCGCCCGGGTCAGCGGCGCCACCGCGCTCACCGCGACCGACGCGATGATCGGCACCCCCGGCTTCCTTGCCCCGGAACAGGCCCGGATCGCGGGCGCGGGCGAGGTCGGCCCGGCCGCCGACGTCTTCTCGCTCGGCTGCGTCCTCGCCTACGCACTGACCGGACGCCGCCCCTTCGGCACGGGCGGGGTGGCCGCCGTGGTCTACCGCACCGTCCACGAGGAGCCCGACCTCGACGGGCTGCCCGGGCCGCTGCTGCCGCTGGTCGAGGCCTGTCTCGCCAAGGACGCCGTCGACCGCCCCGGCGCCGCGGAGGTACGGGACGCCCTCGGCCCGTACGAGGGCCCGGCCGCGGGCGACTGGCTGCCGCCCGGCCTGCCCGCGCTGATCGCCCAGCGCTCGTCGCGGGTCCTGGACCTGCCGGTCGCCGACCCGACCCTCCTCGCCCCCGAGGAGACGCCCGGGACTTCGCGGCGCCGCTTCCTGGCCCTCGGCGCGGCCGGGGCCGTCGCGGGCACGGGAGGCCTCACCGCCTGGCTGCTCGGCGGCCGTGACCCCGCGACCGGAGCCGGCGGCGGTACGGGGGCGCCGAGAAAGGCCTACACGCTGGGTGTGCTCACCGACCTCAGCGGACCGGGCAAGGCGGACGGACGCGCCCAGGAACGCGGGCTGCGTCTCGCCATGGAGACCTTCAACGCCCACGCGGACCGGCCCTTCGACCTGGTGCTCAAGGTGACGGACGACGGTGGGGACCCGAAACGGGCCACCGCCGGGGCCCTCGCCCTCCTCAAGGATCCGGCCCTGGTCGCCGTGCTCGGCCCGACGACCGCCGACACGGCCGTCGCCACGACGGACGCGCTCGTCGACGCGAAGGTGCCGGTGCTGAGCGTGGCGGCGTCGGTCCCCTCCGGGACGACGATCCGGGGGCAGATGCCGGACATGCGCACCTACTTCGAAGCGCGGCCCTACGCCCAGGCGATGATCCTGCCCTTCGGCCGCTACCTCACCGCGCACCGCCGGGACCGCACCGCGGTCATCGAGGACCGGGCCGCCGGCACCTACGGCTGGCTCACCGCCCAGACCGTGCAGCAGTCGCCTCCCGCCGGCGGCACGGCCACCGTGCACCAGGTCGCGGCGGACAGCGAGGACTTCGGTCCGGCGGTCCGGGAGGCGCTCGCCACCTCCCCGACCGGCGTGATCTACGTGGGGATCTCGCCGCGCAGGGCCGCCCTGTGCGCCAAGGCCCTGTGGCAGCAGGGTTACCGGGGCCCGTGCGGAAGCGTCGAGACGGCGCTGCAGCCGGAGTTCATCGCCGTGGCGGGTCCGGCCGCCGAGGGCTGGTACTTCGGGACGGGTTACATCGACCCCGACACGGTTCCGGCCGCGAAGGCCTTCGCGGCCGCGTACCGCAAGCGCTGGCGGCTCGCCGCCTCGGACCCCGTCGACCGCTTCGCGGTGGAGTCGTACGACGCCCTGTACTGGACGGGGCAGGCACTGCGTACCGCCGCCGGGAGGAACGCGGAGCGCCCGGGCGAGGCGATGCCGAACGTGTTCATGAGGGACAACCGGCGGTACCGAGGCGTGGCCAGGTCCTACGAATCCATGGCCGCCGAGGGCTCGAACGCCAGCCTCGACGGACTGACCCTCTGGCGGATCCGCTCAGGGAGACCCCATTGCCTCGGCCCCTACGCCGAGGCGGCGAAGCGCGACGACTGACCGCGCGGTCGGGCCGGGTCCACCGACCCGGGCCGACCGCGCGGCCGTCAGCCGACGACCGTCCAGGTGTCGTTGCCCGTGAGGAGCTGGCCCAGGTCGCCCTTGCCGTGTCGCTCCACCGCCGTCTCCAGCTGGTCCGCCATCAGCGTGTCGTACACCGGGCGGTCCACCGAGCGGAAGACGCCGATCGGCGTCTGGTGGAGGGTGTCCGGGTCGGCCAGGCGGGAGAGGGCGAACGCCGTCGTCGGGGTGGCCGCGTGGGCGTCGTGGACGAGGATCCGGGCCTCGTTCTCCGGGGTCACCGTGACGACCTGGAGGTCGCCGGTGGCCGGGTCGCGGACGACGCCCTTCTCGTTGTCGGCGCCGAAGCGGATCGGCTGCCCGTGTTCGAGGCGGATGACCGCCTCCTTGGCCTGGTCCTTGTCCTTGAGGACCTCGAAGGCGCCGTCGTTGAAGATGTTGCAGTTCTGGTAGATCTCGACGAGCGCGGTGCCGTTGTGCTCGGAGGCCTGGCGGAGCACCTCGGTGAGGTGCTTGCGGTCGGAGTCGACCGTGCGGGCCACGAAGCTCGCCTCGGCGCCGAGCGCGAGGGAGACCGGGTTGAAGGGGGCGTCGAGGGAGCCCATCGGGGTCGACTTGGTGATCTTGCCGAGCTCGGAGGTGGGGCTGTACTGGCCCTTGGTGAGGCCGTAGATCCTGTTGTTGAAGAGCAGGATCTTCAGGTTGACGTTGCGGCGCAGGGCGTGGATGAGGTGGTTGCCGCCGATGGACAGCGCGTCGCCGTCGCCCGTGACCACCCAGACGGACAGGTCGCGGCGCGAGGTGGCGAGACCGGTCGCGATGGCCGGGGCGCGGCCGTGGATGGAGTGCATCCCGTAGGTGTTCATGTAGTACGGGAAGCGGGAGGAGCAGCCGATGCCGGAGACGAAGACGATGTTCTCCTTCGCCAGTCCGAGCTCGGGCATGAAGCCCTGCACGGCGGCGAGGACCGCGTAGTCACCGCAGCCCGGACACCAGCGGACCTCCTGGTCCGACTTGAAGTCCTTCATGGACTGCGTGGCCTCGGCCTTGGGCACCAGGTGCAGGAGCGACTCGGTGGGCTCAGGCATCGATGGCCTCCTTGAGAGCGGCGGCGAGCTGCTCGGCCTTGAACGGCATGCCGTTGACCTGGGTGTGGCTGCGGGCGTCGACGAGGTACTTCGCCCGGACGAGGGTGGCGAGCTGGCCCAGGTTCATCTCGGGGATCACGACCTTCTCGTACCGCTTCAGCACCTCGCCGAGGTTCTTGGGGAAGGGGTTGAGGTGGCGGAGGTGGGCCTGGGCGATGGGGCCGTTCTCGCGGCGGATGCGGCGGACGGCCGCGGTGATCGGCCCGTAGGTGGAGCCCCAGCCCAGGACCAGGGTGCTCGCGCCGTCCGGGTCGTCGACCTCGATGTCCGGGACCTCGATGCCGTCGATCTTGGCCTGGCGGGTGCGGACCATGAACTCGTGGTTCGCGGGGTCGTACGAGATGTTGCCGGTGCCGTCCTGCTTCTCGATGCCGCCGATGCGGTGCTCCAGGCCGGGCGTGCCGGGCACCGCCCACGGGCGGGCGAGGGTCTCGGGATCGCGCTTGTACGGCCAGAAGACCTCGGTGCCGTCGGCGAGGGTGTGGTTCGGGCCGGTGGCGAACGGGGTCGTGAGGTCGGGCAGGTCCTCGGTCTCCGGGATCCGCCACGGCTCCGAGCCGTTGGCCAGATAGCCGTCGGAGAGCAGGAACACCGGCGTGCGGTACGTGAGCGCGATCCGGGCGGCCTCCAGGGCCGCGTCGAAGCAGTCGGCCGGCGTCCTGGGGGCCACGACCGGGACCGGGGCCTCGCCGTTGCGGCCGTACATCGCCTGGAGCAGGTCGGCCTGCTCGGTCTTGGTGGGCAGGCCGGTGGACGGGCCGCCGCGCTGGATGTCGACGACGAGGAGCGGCAGCTCCAGGGAGACGGCAAGTCCGATGGTCTCGGACTTCAGCGCCACACCGGGACCGGAGGTGGTCGTGACGGCGAGGGAGCCGCCGAAGGCCGCGCCCAGGGCGGCGCCGATGCCGGCGATCTCGTCCTCGGCCTGGAAGGTCCGCACGCCGAAGTTCTTGTGCTTGCTGAGCTCGTGCAGGATGTCCGAGGCCGGGGTGATCGGGTACGAGCCGAGGTAGAGCGGCAGGTCCGCCTGGCGGGCGGCGGCGATCAGGCCGTAGGACAGGGCCAGGTTCCCGGAGATGTTGCGGTACGTGCCGGTGGGGAAGGCCCGGGTCGCCGGGGCGACCTCGTAGGAGACGGCGAAGTCCTCGGTGGTCTCGCCGAAGTTCCAGCCGGCCCGGAAGGCGGCCACGTTGGCCTCGGCGATCTCCGGCTTCTTCGCGAACTTCTGCCGCAGGAAGGTCTCGGTGCCCTCGGTGGGGCGGTGGTACATCCAGGACAGCAGCCCGAGCGCGAACATGTTCTTGCTCCGCTCGGCCTCCTTGCGGGAGAGCCCGAACTCCTTGAGCGCCTCCAGGGTGAGCGTCGTCAGCGGCACGGGGTGGACCCGGTAGCCGTCGAGCGAGCCGTCCTCGAGGGGCGAGGAGTCGTAGCCGACCTTGGCCATGGCGCGCTTGGCGAACTCGTCGGTGTTGACGATGATCTCGCCGCCGCGCGGCACGTCCCCGATGTTCGCCTTCAGGGCGGCCGGGTTCATCGCGACCAGCACGTTCGGGGCGTCGCCCGGGGTCAGGATGTCGTGGTCGGCGAAGTGGAGCTGGAAGGACGAGACACCCGGCAGGGTCCCGGCAGGCGCCCGGATCTCGGCCGGGAAGTTCGGCAGCGTGGAGAGGTCGTTCCCGAAGGACGCCGTCTCCGAGGTGAAACGATCACCCGTCAGCTGCATGCCGTCACCGGAGTCACCCGCGAAACGGATGATCACCCGGTCGAGCCGGCGCACTTCCTTCTCGGTGCCGTGGTGGGGCGTCGCCGGGGCGCTGCGCTGCTCCCCGACCAGGGCCTCACCGGCCTCGCTACTGACCTGGCTGGTCACTGAACTGGACCTCCCTCGCGGCAAGGGGACTCTCCGCCGGAGGCGGGGAGAAGGCTCGGGGTGCGGCAGGCGGCCTCTGTACGGAGATCACCTTCCGTCCCGTGGCCCACCCTACGACGGTAAGGGGGGCCTTCCCGGGACTTCTCATATCGCGGACCTCTCTTTGAGACGCCCTCTTGCCCTGAATCGTCACGTTCTGTCGCCACCCCGAGCCTTCCGGAGAGTCGGATTCCGCCTCATCCTTTGGAACTAGGACCAGGATATCTGACAGAGTGTCAGATGATCAGGACTTCAGGTACGTCAATACCGCGAGTACCCGGCGGTGATCACCGTCACTCGGGGAGAGGCCCAGCTTCAGGAAGATGTTGCTGATGTGCTTCTCCACCGCGCCGTCGCTCACGACCAGGGCCTTCGCGATCGCCGAGTTCGTCCGCCCCTCGGCCATCAGACCGAGGACCTCCCGCTCGCGCGGGGTCAGGTTCGCCAGCACGTCCTGCTGCCGGCTCCGGCCGAGGAGCTGCTGCACGACCTCCGGGTCCAGGGCCGTACCGCCCCCGGCGACCCGGACGACCGCGTCCACGAACTCGCGGACCTCCGCGACACGGTCCTTCAGGAGGTAGCCCACGCCACGGCTGGAACCGGCCAGAAGTTCGGTGGCGTACTGCTCCTCCACGTACTGCGACAGCACGAGCACGCCCAGTCCGGGGTGCTCCTTCCTGAGCCGCACCGCCGCCCTCACACCCTCGTCGGTGTGCGTCGGCGGCATCCGTACGTCGGCCACGACCACGTCCGGCAGCGCGCCGTCCCCGGCGAGCGCCGCGACGGTCTCCACCAGGGCCTCCCCGTCGCCGACGCCGGCGACGACCTCGTGACCCCGATCGGTCAGGAGCCGCGTCAGCCCCTCCCGGAGCAGTACGGAATCCTCGGCGATGACCACCCGTACGCGCCCCGCCACACCTTGCCCACTCACGCCCTGCCGCCCCCTGCTCCGGTCCTCCGTCTGGACCTTCAGCATGTCAGCTCGGTCGCCGGCACGGTGCACCCGCCGTGTGGCGCCCGCGCCCGGCTGGGCGGTGCCCTCCGCCGACCCCCGTGTGGGCCCGCGCCCGCGCCGGGCGGTGCCCCCCGCCCGTGTGGGCAATCGTCCCGCTGGGGCGATGGGGGTCCCCCCTGCTCGAGCGAAGCCGAGAGCTTGGGGGAGGGTGGGCACACGGGACGGCGCCCTCTCGCGGCGCCTCCGCGTTCCGCGCCCTGACCCGCACCACGTCCGCGCCGTCACCGGGGGTGCGGGTTCAGGCGCGGGAAGCCTAGGCCCGGCAGGGGGGCGCCGTCCGTTGTGCCCACCCGTTCCGCCCCTGCGGAACGTATGCCCACAACGGGGTGGGCGTCGCCCAGGGGGAACGCGGGCCCGCAACGGCGCGGCGCGGGCCCACAACGGCGCGGTCGGCTACGCCCGCCACGGGAGTTCTGCCGTCACCGTCGTCGGGCCACCCGTCGGTGAGTCCACCGCGAGCACCCCGTCCACCGCACCGACCCGCTCCGCGAGCCCCGCCAGGCCCGACCCGCCGTCGCCGACGGCCGCGCCGCCCACCCCGTCGTCCCGTACCTGAAGCATCAGCCGGTTCTCGGTGCGCCACACGTCCACCCACGCCCGCCGCGCCCCCGAGTGCCGGCTGACGTTCTGGAGGAGTTCCGAGACCGTGAAGTACGCGATGCCCTCGATCGCCGGCACCGGCCGGGCCGGCAGGTCCACGTCCACGGACACCGGGACCGAGCACCGGGAGGCCACGGCGGACAGCGCCGCGTCCAGGCCGCGGTCCGTGAGGACGGCCGGGTGGATGCCCCGGGCGAGGTCCCGCAGCTCCTGGAGGGCCAGCTTCACCTCACCGTGCGCCTCGTCGACGAGGACCGCCGCCGCCCGCGGGTCCTGCGCCAGCTTCTCCTTCGCGAGCCCCAGGTCCATGGCGAGCGCGGCCAGCCGCGCCTGCGCGCCGTCGTGCAGGTCGCGCTCGATCCGCCGCAGATCGGCCGCCGCGGTGTCGACGACGACGCCCCGGTCGGACTCCAGCTCCGTGACGCGCGAGGCCAGCCGGGACGGGCCGAGGAGCCCGGAGACGAGGAGCCGGTCGACGGAGACGAGCCCCCGCAGCACCCACGGCCCGATGAGGACGAACACGAGCCCGATGGCGCTGGTCACGGCGATCTCGAAGGGCGCGTCGAGGTAGAAGGCGTGGGTGGCGTCCCCGTACAGCTGGATCCCGTCCTGCCCGACCCACGCGGGGAAGACCCACTGCCACAGCGGATAGGTGAAGAGGCTCCAGCCCCAGGCCCACAGTGCCACGGTCACCGAGAAGGAGAAGACCGCCCACGGCATGTGCAGGACCGCGTACAGCAGGTGCCGCCACGACGCGCCGCTCTTCAACATGGCCCCCATCCAGGAGAACGCCCCGCCGGTCCGCCCGCGCACCGGCTCCGGCGCGGCGACGTCGAGATCCAGCAGCCCGCGCGCCCGGGCCCGCTCCACCGCGCCGAAGCCCCGGCACATCCCGAGCGCCGCCGCCAGGATCGGCACCCCGAGGAAGGTGATGAGCAGCCCGGCGCCGGCCGACACGAAGGCGATGGAGAGCGCGAACCAGCAGATGCTCAGCGGGAGCCCGATCAGCACGTACAGGAAGGCGCGCCAGGTGCGGGCCTCGAACGGCGCGCGGATCGCGGCGGGGAGCGGGTGGGAGGCCATCACGGTGTTCCTTCTCTGCGAGGAGGGGCGGGGAGGGGCGAGGAGGGGCGGGGCGGGCGGTACGTGTTCCAGGGTTCCGTCCCGAGCCCCGCCGGACCATGAGGCGGGTGGGCGTCCGCAGGCGGGGGTTTTCCCTACCTGCCGGAGGGGGCCGCCGGCCGGGACCGCCACGGCAGCTCCGCCGTGACCGTCGTCGGACCGCCCTCGGGGGAGTCCAGGACCAGCAGCCCGTCGACCGCGCCGAGCCGCTCCGCGAGCCCCGCAAGACCCGTACCGCCGTCGAAGCGCGCCCCGCCGGCCCCGTCGTCCCGCACCTGGAGCATCAGCCGCTCGCCCGCCCGCCAGACCTCCACGGAGGCGGACCGGGCACGCGCGTGCTTGGAGATGTTCTGGAGGAGTTCCGAGACCGTGAAGTACGCGATGCCCTCGATCGCCTCCGCCGGCCGCTCCGCCAGGTCCACGTTCACCGCCACCGGCACCGTGCAGCGCGCGGAGACGGAGGAGAGCGCCGCGCTCAGGCCCCGGTCGGTGAGGACGGCCGGGTGGATGCCCCGGGCGAGGTCCCGCAGCTCCTGGAGGGCGAGCTTCACCTCGCCGTGCGCCTCGTCGACCATCGCCGCTGCGGCCTCCGGGTCCTCCAGCAGCTTCTCCTTGGCGAGGCCGAGCCCCATCGCGAGGGCCACGAGCCGGGCCTGGGCGCCGTCGTGCAGGTCGCGCTCGATGCGCCGCAGGTCGGCCGCGGCGGTGTCGACGACCACGCCCCGGTCCGACTCCAGCTCGGCGATCCGCCGCTCCAGCTCGTCGGAGGGCGAGAGCAGCCCCCGGACCATGCCCCGGTCGCCGTTGGCGAGGCCACGGGCCAGGAAGGGCAGGACGGGCCAGAGGACGACGAGCGAGATCAGGGCGACGGTGAACGTCACGATCCCCCACGGCAGCCGGATCAGCCCGTACAGCTGGGTCCGCCAGGCCACCGGGTCCTTCAGCGATCCCCACAGCCAGCCGAAGAAGCCGCGGTGCCGGGGCAGCGGGGAGGGCTCGACGACCTTCACCCCGAGCAGCCCGCGGGCCCGCGCCCGCTCCGAGCGGCCGATCAGGCGGGCGCCGCCGAGGCCGAGGGCGAGCAGCGGCAGCCCGACGACGGTCACCGAGAGGCCCACGCCGAGGGCGATGCTGACGATCGCGTACACGAAACCGGCCAGCGACGTGAAGAGGTTGGAGAGGAGGAAGGCGATCTCCTTCCAGGTCTCCTTGCCGTAGGCGAGCCGCAGCGGCGGACGCGGGTTCTCGGAGGAGCCGGAGGAGCCGGCGGGGGCGGAGCCGACGGAGTCGGACGACTCGGAGGACTCGACGGGATCAAGATCGGCGCTCATGGTCCCCAGACTGCCGTTCGAGGCGGGCGCGACGCCATGGGGGAGGTGGGTGAGCCGAAGGGGGGCTATCCCCACGTGCCGGAGCGGCCACGAAGGCACCCGCGACTGCTTACGGTCCCTTTAGCAGGGCCTAGACTCGCGTCCGTACAGAAGTGACTCATGAGACACCGAGACCGAGGGGCGGACGTGCGGGAACCGACCGTTGTCGCGGCCGACGCGGCGGACTACTTCCAGACGTACTCCGTCGTCGGCCTGCTCGCCGTCGTCGGCGTGCTGTTCGTCGCCGTGGCGTTCGGCGCGGGCCGGCTGCTCCGGCCCGTCGTGCCGACGCCCGAGAAGCTCCTCACCTACGAGTGCGGTGTCGACCCCGTCGGGGAGGGCTGGGCCCACACCCAGGTCCGCTACTACGTGTACGCCTTCCTCTACGTGATCTTCGCCGTCGACTCGATCTTCCTCTTCCCCTGGGCGACGGTCTTCGCCGCGCCCGGCTACGGCGCCACGACCCTGGTCGAGATGTTCGTCTTCCTCGGCTTCCTGGCCGTGGGGCTGCTCTACGCGTACAAGAAGGGCGTCCTGGCATGGACGTAACACCCCTGCCGGCTCCGAAGCTGGGGCCGCTCGCCCGCCTGGCCCCCGAGCCGATGAAGGTGGTCCTGAACTGGGGCCGCCGCTACAGCCTGTGGGTCTTCAACTTCGGCCTCGCCTGCTGCGCGATCGAGTTCATCGCCGCGTCGATGGCCCGGCACGACTTCATCCGGCTCGGCGTGATCCCCTTCGCGCCGGGCCCGCGCCAGGCCGACCTGATGATCGTCTCGGGCACGGTGACGGACAAGATGGCGCCGGCCGTGAAGCGTCTGTACGAGCAGATGCCCGAGCCGAAGTACGTCATCTCCTTCGGCGCCTGCTCGAACTGCGGCGGCCCGTACTGGGACTCGTACTCGGTCACCAAGGGCGTCGACCAGATCATCCCCGTCGACGTGTACGTACCCGGCTGCCCGCCGCGCCCGGAGGCCCTGCTCCAGGGCATCCTCAAGCTCCAGGAGAAGATCGCCCGCGAGAGCCTGGCGGAGCGGTACACGACGACTCCGTCGGTGGCGCAGCTGACGAGCCCCCTGGTCGAGCGGCCGGAAGGCACCGCACCGGGAGGCACGGCATGACCGGCTACGACACGCTCCCCGAGTCCGTGACGGAGATCTTCGGCGAGGAGGCGACGGCGGAGCAGGCGTACGACCTCCTGACCGTCGACGTGCCCCCGGCGGCCTGGCTCACGGCGCTCACCGCCGCCCGCGACGAGCTGGGCTGCACCTACTTCGACTGGCTGAGCGCCGTGGACGAGCCCGGTACGGGCTTCCGCGTCTGCGCGCACGTGGTGGCGCTGGGGGAGGGGGCCCCGAAGCGCCTCCTCCTGCGCACGACGGTCCCGCACGACGCCCCCGCCCTCCCGACGGCGATCGGGGTGTACGCGGGCGCGGGCTGGCACGAGCGCGAGACGCACGAGATGTTCGGCGTGACCTTCGAGGGCCACCCGCACCTCGTCCCCCTCCTGCTCCCCGAGAACTTCGAGGGCCACCCGCTGCGCAAGGACTTCGTCCTGGCGGCGCGGGTCGCCAAGGCGTGGCCGGGCGCGAAGGAACCGGGCGAGTCGCACGACGGCGGCGGCCCGAAGCGCCGCCAGATGCTCCCGCCGGGCGTCCCGGACCCGAACGAATGGGGCCCCCTGAAGGGCCAGCTCCCGCCGGCCCCGGCCCGCCCGGCCCGCGCGGCGGCAGGCGAACGCCCCGCCCGAGCGGCAGCAGGCGACCGCCCGGTCCGCCGTGCCCGCACGACCACGGAGGGCTCGGCAAGCCAGCCGGCCGCGGAGCCGGGCGCCCCGATCCGCCGCTCCCGCTCGGCATCCGAGGGCTCGGCGAGCCAGGCGACGACCTCGGAGCCGGGTGCTCCGGTACGCCGCTCCCGCTCGGCGGCCGACGGCTCGGCGAGCCAGGCGGCCCCGGAGCCGGGCGCGTCCACGGAGGCCCCGGCCTCCCCGGCCCGCCCGCCGCGCCGTTCCCGTACGGCCGCGGACGGCTCGGCGAGCCAGTCGGCCCCGGAGGCCCCGGCCCCGGACACGGACGGCCCCGCGCCCCGCGCGGCGGCCGCCACTCCGCGTACCCGCAGCGCGGACGCCCCCTGGCACCACGCCCGCCCGGCCTTCGACGACGAGCCGCCCAAGGCGGCCGCCGCCGAGTCCGCCACGACGGAGGCCACGGCCCCGGCCGGGACCGAGGGCCCGGAGGCCCGGAAGCCCGACGCCGCCGAGGCACTGACGGCCACCGAGGCTCCGGCCGCCACCGAGGCACCGACGGCCACCGAAGCTCCCGCCGCCACCGAACCCGCCACCGAAGCACCGGCGGCCACCGAACCCGGCGCCGCCGAGAAGGCCGCACCGAAAGCCGCCGAACCGGCGGACGCCGACGCCGCCGAGCCGCCCGCCGACCGCGACGGCACCGACAACCCCACCCACCCCGCCGGAGGCGATCCCGCGTGAATGACGCACTCGACGTCGCCCTCCGGCTGCTCGTCGTCTTCGCCGTCTTCCTCGTGCTGCCGCTCGTCATCGGGCAGACCGAGCACAAGGTCATGGCCCACATGCAGGGCCGCCTCGGCCCCATGTACGCGGGCGGCTTCCACGGCTGGGCCCAGCTCGTCGCCGACGGCGTGAAGTTCGCGCAGAAGGAGGACGTGGTCCCGAAGGACGCGGACCGGCGGATCTTCCAGCTCGCGCCGGCCGTCGCCCTCCTCCCGTACCTCCTGGTCCTCGTCGCGATCCCGATCGGCCCGAGCGAGGGCGCCGTCGGTCAGCTCGTCGACGCCGGCATCTTCTTCGTGCTCGCCGTGATGGGCGTCGGCGTCCTCGGCAGCCTCATGGCCGGCTGGGCCTCCGCGAACAAGTTCTCGCTGCTCGGCGCCCTGCGTACCGCCGCCCAGCTCCTCGCGTACGAGCTTCCGATGCTGCTCGCCGCCGCTTCCGTCGCTATGGCCGCCGGCACCGTCTCCCTGCCCGGCATCCTGAACGCCTTCGAGTGGTGGTGGCTGCCCTGGCAGATCATCGGCGCGCTCGTGTTCTTCGTCGCCGGCCTCGCCGAACTCCAGCGGCCCCCGTTCGACATGCCGGTGGCCGACTCGGAGATCATCTTCGGTGCGTACACCGAGTACACCGGCCTCCGCTTCGCGCTCTTCCTGCTCGCCGAGTACGCGGGCATCGTCGTCCTCTGCGGACTCACCACCGTCCTCTTCCTCGGCGGCTGGCACGGCCCCTTCGGCGCCGACGGCCTCGGCTGGGTCTGGACCCTCCTCAAGACGGCCGTCCTCGCCTTCGTCGTGATCTGGCTGCGGGTGACCTACCCGCGCCTGCGCGAGGACCAGCTCCAGAAGCTCGCCTGGACGGCCCTCGTCCCGCTCGCGCTCGCGCAGATCGCGCTCACCGGCATCGTGAAGGTGGCGATCCAGTAATGCCCATCCCCGGCTCCGGCCTCGCCAAGGGCCTCGCCGTCACCCTCCGCACGATGACGAAGAAGACCGTCACCGCGCAGTACCCCGACGTGCAGCCCGAGCTGCCGCCCCGCACCCGCGGGGTCATCGGCCTGTTCGAGGAGAACTGCACGGTCTGCATGCTCTGCGCCCGTGAGTGCCCCGACTGGTGCATCTACATCGACTCCCACAAGGAGACGGTGCCGCCCGCCGCCCCCGGCGGCCGCGAGCGCAGCCGGAACGTCCTCGACCGCTTCGCCATCGACTTCTCGCTCTGCATGTACTGCGGCATCTGCATCGAGGTCTGCCCCTTCGACGCGCTGTTCTGGTCGCCCGAGTTCGAGTACGCGGAGACCGACATCCACGAGCTCACCCACGAGCGCGACAAGCTCCGCGAGTGGATGTGGACGGTCCCCGAGCCGCCCGCGCTCGACCCGTGCGCGGAGGAGCCGAAGGAGATCGCCGCGGCCCGCAAGGCGGCGGAGAAGGCCGCGGCCCAGGCCGCCGCCGAGGCAGAGGCCGCCGCCCAGGCCCAGGCCGACGCCGCCGCCCAGGCCCAGGCCGACGCCGCCGCGCAGGCCGAAGGCCAGGCCCAGGAGGACCAGCAGTGACCCTCGCAGCACAGGCCGCCCACGGCTTCCTTTCGGCCACCGGCGTCGAGATCGCCTTCGTCCTCGTCGGCATCGCCACCCTCGGCGCCGCCCTCGTCACCGTCACCACCCGCCAGCTGGTGCACGCCGCCCTCTGGCTGGTCGTGGCGCTCGGCGGGCTCGCCGTCGAGTACCTGCTCCTGACCGCCGAGTTCATCGCCTGGGTCCAGGTCCTGATCTACGTCGGCTCCGTCGTCGTCCTCCTCCTCTTCGGTCTCATGCTCACCAAGGCCCCCATCGGCCGCTCCCCGGACGCCGACTCCGGCAACCGGCCGGTCGCCCTCGCCGTCGCCCTGGCCGCCGCGGCCGCCCTCGTCTGGGTCGTCGTCGACGCCTTCCGTACGACCTGGATCGATCTGGACGGCCCCGCCCAGGGCTCCACGGGCGTGACCGGCGAGATCCTCTTCCAGCACTGGGTGCTGCCCTTCGAAGCGCTGTCGGTGCTGCTCCTCGCCGCCCTGGTCGGCGCGATCGTCCTCTCCCGGAAGAAGAAGGAGGACGAGAACTGATGCACCTCGCCTACCCGGCCGTCCTCGCCGCCCTCCTCTTCGCCGTCGGTCTCTACGGTGTCCTCGCCCGCCGCAACGCGATCCTGGTCCTGATGTCCGTCGAGCTCATGCTCAACGCCGTCAACCTCAACCTGGTCGCCTTCGACGTCTGGCTCCGCGACACCCTCCACGCCGGCCAGGCCCTCACCCTCTTCACCATCGCCGTCGCCGCCGCGGAGATCGGCATCGGTCTCGCGATCGTCCTGATGGTCCACCGCAACCGCGGCACCTCGGACGTCGACCGGCTGCGCGACACCAAGGAACGGCCGTCGGCCGAAGAACAGCCGTCCGCCGAGGAGAAGGCCGAGGCCGCCGCGTGACCACGACCACCCTCGCCGTCCTCGTCCCCCTCCTCCCCTTCCTCGGCTCCGCCGCCGGACTCCTGCTCGGCCGCACCGCGCCCGGCTTCGTCCGCCCGCTGGCCGTGCTGCCGACCCTCGCCGCCGCGGTCCTCGCGGCCCTGGTCGCCGCCCGCCAGGGCGGGGGCAGGGCCATCGTCGCCGCCACCGAGCTCACCCCGACCGGCTCGATCCCCATCGACCTGAGCCTCTCCATCGACGGTTTCGCCGCGCTCGTCGCCGTCCTCGTCGGGGTCGTCGCGACCTGCGTGCAGATCTACTCGACCGGCTACCTCCGCGACGACCCGCGCTACCCCTCGTACGCCGCGCTCGTCTCCCTCTTCACCTCCGCGATGCTGCTCGTCGTCTACTCCGGCGACCTGATGGTGCTCCTGGTCGGCTGGGAGATCATGGGCATCTGCTCGTACTTCCTCGTCGGCCACTACTGGGAGACCCCCGAGGCGCGGTCCGCCTCCCTCAAGGCCTTCCTCGTCACCAAGCTCGGTGACGTCCCCTTCCTCATCGGTCTCTTCGCGCTCGCCGCCGACGCGGGCACGTTCCAGATCAGGGGAGTCCTCGGCGCCGTCGCGAGCGGCGGCCTCGGCCACCCCACCCTGATCGCGCTGCTGCTGCTCGCCGGCGTCGCGGGCAAGTCCGCGCTGTTCCCGCTCCACACCTGGCTCCCGGACGCCATGGCCGGCCCCACCCCCGTCTCCGCGCTCATCCACGCGGCGACGATGGTCGCCGCCGGCATCTACTTCGTCGCCCGGCTGCTGCCCGTCTTCGCCGCCTCCGCCGCCGCGATGACCGTGCTCGCCGTGATGGCCGCGATCACCATGGTCGGCTCGGGGCTCGCCGCGCTCGCCCAGGACGACATCAAGCGGGTCCTCGCCTACTCGACGATCGGACAGCTCGGCTACATGGCCGGAGCCCTCGCCGTCGGCGACCGCGGGGCCGCCGTCTTCCACCTCCTCTCGCACGCCGCCTTCAAGGCGCTCCTGTTCCTCGCCGCCGGTGCGGTCATCCACGCCGCCGGCACGAACTCGCTCACCGCCATGTCCCGCATGAGCGGCCTCGCGAAGCGCATCCCCGACGCGTACTGGACGATGACCGTCGCCCTCCTCGCGCTCGCCGCGATCCCGCCCTTCGCCGGCTTCTTCTCCAAGGAAGCCGTCCTCGTGGCCGCCGAACACACCGCCCTCGGCGAGCGGGACGTCGCCCCCGCCGGGGCCGGCTGGATCGTCCTCGTCGCCGGACTGCTCACGGCCCTGCTGACCGCCGCGTACGCGCTCCGGCTCTGGCTGCGGACCTTCCGCGGCCGCGGCGCCGAGGCCCCCGACCACGGCCGTCAGCCGATCGCCATGACGAGCGTCCTGTGGGTCCTCGCGATCCCCACCCTGGGCTTCGGTCTGACCGCCTCGTACCTCGACGACTGGTTCGACGGCAACGCCCTCACCCCGACCCTGACCACGGCCGTCCTCGGCACGGGCCTCGCCGCCGCCGGAGCCGTCATCACCTACGCGGTCTGGCGCACCCTCGCCGCCCGCACCCCGGTGACGGCCCCCGTCCCGCACGTCGCCCACCCGGACGCCGAGGCGGGTCAGGTCGAGGCCGAGGCGCTGCACCTGCCGCACCCCGCCGAGGACCCGGCCGACCCCGGCCGCGCCCTCCTGGGGCCGCTGCACGGACCGGCCGCCGACGGCTTCCGCCTGGACGCCGTCTACCGGACCGCCTTCGTCCGCCCCGTACTCGCCGCCGCCTCCCTGGTCCGCTTCCTGGACCGCGAGGTCGTCGACACCTACGTCCGCGCCGCGGGCGATTCCGCCAAGGGGCTCGGCTGGCTCGTCCGCCGCGCCCAGACCGGCAACGTGCAGACCTACCTGAGCGCCCTGCTCGCCGGCTCCGTCGTCCTGGCGATCGTCGCCGTCGCCCTCGCCAACGCCGCCGCCGGAGCGTGAGCCGTGATCGATATCAGCGAATCCGTGATGCAGTTCCTTCTGGCGTTGATCGTCGCCGGCCCGCTCCTCGGCGCCGCCGCCGCTCTCCTCCCGGCCCCGCCCGGACTGAAGGGGAAGTCGCCCGACCAGGCCGTGCTCCGCCACGGCGTCACCGTCACCGGCGTCATCCTGCTCGCCGCGCTCGTCCTCGCCCTCGGCTTCGACCACGACCACCCGTCGAAGATGCAGGCCACGACGGACATCAGCTGGATCAGGGCACTCGACGTGCGCATCCACCTCGGTGTCGACGGCATTTCCCTCCCCCTCCTGGTCCTGACCGCGCTGCTGACCTTCCTCTGCGCGCTGTACAGCTACTTCAAGATGCCGTCGGGCCCGTCCCCGAAGGCCTTCGTCGCGCTCCTGCTCGTCCTGGAGTCCGGCACCCTCGCCACCTTCGCCGTCCTCGACCTCGTCCTGTTCTTCCTGGCCTTCGAGATGGTCCTCATCCCGATGTACTTCCTCATCGCCCGCTGGGGCGGCGAGGGCAGGCGGGCCGCCGCCTGGAAGTTCATCCTCTACACGCTGCTCGGCTCCGTCGTCATGCTGCTCGGCCTGCTCCTCATCGGCGTGAAGGCGGGCACGTTCGACATGGTGGCACTCGCCACTGACAACGGCCGTGGACTGACCACGTCCGTGCAGGTCATCGCCGTTCTCGCGATCGGTCTCGGGCTCGCCGTGAAGACCCCGATGTGGCCGCTGCACAGCTGGCTCCCGGACGCCCACACCGCCGCCCCGACCGTCGGCTCCGTCCTCCTCGCCGGCGTCCTGCTGAAGATGGGCACCTACGGCTTCGTCCGGATCGTCCTGCCGATCACCCCCGACGGCATGCGGACCTTCGCCCCGTACCTCGCGGCCTTCGCCGTCGCCGGGATCATCTACGGATCGCTCGCCTGCCTCGCCCTCGCGAAGCCCGGCAACAAGGGCGACCTCAAGCGCCTCATCGCGTACTCCTCCGTCGGCCACATGGGCTTCGTGCTCCTCGGCATCGCCACCATGACCCCCACCGGGGTCAACGGCGCCCTCTTCGCCAACATCGCCCACGGCCTCGTCACCGGCCTGCTGTTCTTCCTGGTCGGCGCGGTCAAGGACCGGTACGGCACCGCCGACCTCGACACCCTCGCCGGAGCCACCGGCGCCGCCCTCTACGGCCGCGCCCCCCGCCTCGGCGCCCTCCTCGCCTTCGCCTCCGTCGCCTCCCTCGGACTGCCCGGCCTCGCCGGCTTCTGGGGCGAGATGCTGGCCCTCTTCGGCGCCTTCGACCCGGCCGAGGGCCTCAGCCGCCCCGCCTTCCTCACCTTCATGGCGATCGGCGCCTTCGGCACCCTCCTCACCGCCGCCTACCTCCTCGTCGTCGTCCGCCGCGTCTGCATGGGCGGCCCGCGACCCGCGGGGGAGACGGCGATCGCCGACGTCCAGGGGTACGAGTTCGCCGCCTGGACCCCGCTCGTCGCCCTCACCGTCCTCGCCGGACTCTGGCCCGCCGTCCTCCTCGGCCTCACCGACCCGGCCGTCCAGCAGCTCCTCGCCGGAGGCACCCAGTGATGTCGTTCGCCAGCGAGTCGCTCGTCCAGTCCGTCGACTGGCTCACGATCGCGCCCCCCACCCTCACGGCCGTGGTCGCCCTCGTCGTCCTCGTCGCCGACCTCTTCGTGCCGCAGGAACGCAAGCAGCTCCTCGGCTGGACCGCGATCGGCGGTCTCGTCGCCGCCCTCGCCCTCCTCCTGCCGCTGCGCTCCGGCGACCGCGCCACCTTCTGCCTGACCGCCCAGGCCCAGGCCGAGGGCCACGCGCCCGCGTGCAGCTACACGGCCGACCACTTCACCCTCGTCATCCAGCTGCTCGTCCTCGCCGGAGCGCTCCTGACGGCGCTGCTCTCCCTCTCGGAGACCCGCGAGAAGCTCCCGGCCGGCGAGTACTGGTTCCTGCTGCTGTCCTCGGCCGCCGGCGCCGCCCTGCTGCCCGCCTCCCGCGACCTCGCCACCCTCGTCGTCGCCCTCGAAGTGGCCTCGCTGCCCGCGTTCGCGCTCGTCGGCCTCAAGCGCGGCGACCGCATGTCCGGCGAGGCGGCGCTCAAGTTCTTCCTGTCCTCCGTCACCGCGACCGCCGTCACCCTGCTCGGCGTCAGCTTCGTGTACGCGGCGACCGGCACCCTGCACCTCGCGGAGATCGCCCAGCGCCTCGACGACGTCCCCGGGCAGCTCCAGACGCTCGCCGAGGCCGGAGTCGCCCTCACCCTCGTCGGCTTCGCCTTCAAGACGGCCGCCGTGCCCTTCCACTTCTGGGTGCCCGACACCTACGTCGGAGCCCCGCTGCCCGTCGCCGCCTACCTCTCCGTCGTCGGCAAGGCCGTCGGCTTCACCGGCCTGATCCTGGTGACGGTCGTCGCCTTCCCGTCGTACGCGGACGTGTGGGGCCCGGCGCTCGCCGTGCTCGCCGCGCTCACCATGACCGCCGGGAACGTCGCCGCGGTCCGCCAGGTGTCCACGCGCGCGTGGAGCGCGGTACGCCTCCTCGCCTGGTCCTCCGTCGCCCAGGCCGGCTACCTCCTGGTGCCGATCGCGGCCGCCGCGTACTCCAGTGACGACCAGATCGGCGCCACCGTCGCGTACGCCCTGATGTACGCCGTCGTGAACCTCGGCGCCTTCGCGATCGTCGCCCTCGTCGCCCGGACCCACCCCGAGAACCGGATCGCGGACTACCGGGGCCTGTACGCCGCCAGCCCGGCCGCGGCCCTCGCGCTCGGGTTCTTCCTCCTGAATCTGGCCGGTTTGCCCCCGGGTATCATCGGCCTCTTCGCCAAGGTGACCGTCTTCTCGGCGGCCGTCGACGCGGGCCTCGGGTGGCTGGCCGTGATCATGGGCGTCAACGTCGTGATCGCGCTGTACTACTACCTGCGCTGGACGGCGCTGCTCTTCCGCGCACCTTCAGGTGCACCGGAGGGCGCACCGGAAGGCGCCCCCGTCACGCACAGGGCCCCCGCGCCGGTCACCGTGGCGATCGTGCTGACCGCCGCCGCCGGAGTCGTCCTGTCGGGCTACCCGCAGTTCGCCCTCCGCTTCGCGACGGGCAGCCTCTTCTGATCCCCCCACAGAGAGAACCGAGGAGCAACACCCCGTGCTGAACGGATTCAAGGACTTCATACTTCGCGGGAACGTCGTCTCGATGGCCATCGGTCTGGCCGTCGGCTCCGCGTTCACGGCCGTCGTCACGGGCTTCAGCAAGGCGTTCATCACCCCGCTCATCGGTCTGGCGACCGGCTCGGTCGGCGACTTCAGCGAGGCCAGCTTCACCGTCGGCAAGACCGTCTTCCCCTACGGTCTGGCGATCGCCGCGGCCATAGCGTTCGTGATCACCGCCGCCGTCCTCTACTTCCTCATCGTCGTCCCGATGACGAAGATCCAGGAGAAGTTCGCCAAGGAGGAGGCGAACGACCCGAAGTCGGAGAAGCGCGACTGCCCCCGCTGCTTCACCGAGATCCCGGCCATCGCCTCCCGCTGCGCCCACTGCACCAGCGAGGTCGAGCCCACGGCCGCCGTCATCGGCCTGGGGAAGGTCCCCGCGGCCCGCTGATCACCCGTACGGCCCACACGGCGCCCCGTGCGAGCTGGGGAACCCGAACCTTCCGCCTGGCGTTGACCAGTACGGGAGGGTCCACTGGAGACGTGGATCACCACGAGGAAAAGGGTTCCCCTGCCGCACCACCTGGAGGGCGTACCGTGCACCGCCGGCACAACGGGCTGAGGACCGCCGTCCTCCTCGGAGGGCTCTCGGCCCTCATCATCGTCATCGGCAGCTTCTTCGGGCGCACGGGGCTGATCGTCGCACTGCTCGTGGCGCTCGGCACCAACGCGTACGCGTACTGGAACAGCGACAAGCTGGCGCTGCGGGCCATGCGCGCCCGCCCGGTGAGCGAGTTCGAGGCCCCGGCCCTGTACCGGATGGTGCGCGAGCTCTCCACGCAGGCGCGTCAGCCCATGCCCCGGCTCTACATCTCGCCGACGCAGGCGCCGAACGCCTTCGCGACCGGCCGCAACCCGCGCAACGCCGCCGTCTGCTGCACCGAGGGCATCCTCGCGATCCTCGACGAGCGCGAGCTGCGCGGGGTCATCGGCCACGAGCTGAGCCACGTCTACAACCGGGACATCCTCATCTCCTCGGTCGCCGGAGCGCTCGCCTCCGTGATCATGTTCCTGGTCAACTTCGCCTGGCTGATCCCGGTCGGCCGCTCCAACGACGACGACGGCCCGGGGATCCTCGGCTACCTGCTGATCCTCATCCTCGGCCCGATCGCCGCCTCGGTCATCCAGCTCGCCATCTCCCGCTCCCGGGAGTACGAGGCCGACGCCTCCGGCGCCCAGCTCACCGGGGACCCGCTCGCCCTCGCCAGCGCCCTGCGGAAGCTGGAGGCCGGCACCAAGCAGCTGCCGCTGCCGCCCGAGCCGAGAATCGAGACCGCGAGCCACATGATGATCGCGAACCCTTTCCGGCCCGGACAGGGCCTCTCCAAGATGTTCTCCACCCATCCGCCGATGGCCGAGCGGATCGCCCGGCTCGAACAGATGGCAGGTCGACGCCTGTGAAGACGATCCTCAACGTCATATGGCTGATCCTGTGCGGATTCTGGATGTTCCTGGGCTACATGCTCGCGGGCGTCCTGCTCTGCATCACGATCATCGGCATCCCCTTCGGACTCGCCGCGTTCCGCATCGGCATCTACGCGCTCTGGCCCTTCGGCCACACGGTCGTCGACCGCCGCGACGCGGGCGCGCCCTCCTGCGTCGGCAACGTGCTGTGGCTGATCCTCGCGGGCTGGTGGCTCGCGCTGGGCCACATCACGACCGGGATCGCGCTCTGCATCACGATCATCGGCATCCCGCTGGGCATCGCGAACTTCAAGATGATCCCGGTGTCACTGCTGCCGCTGGGCAAGGAGATCGTCCCGACGAACCAGGCGTACGGCTACGGCGCGCGCTGACGGGCGCCCGCCCGTGTGGCCCGCGCCTGTGCTGGGCGGTGCCCCCCGCCCGTGTGGGCAATCGTCCCGCTGGGGCGGGACGGGTGGGCACACGGGACGGCGCCCTCTCGCGGCGCCTCCGCGTTCCGCGCCTGGACCCGCACGGGATGTGTGCGGCGCACGCGTGGTGCGGGTCAGGGCGCGGAAGCCTCTGGCGCCGGCAAAGGCGCCGTTCCGTGTGCCCACCCTCCCCCAAGCTCTCGGCTTCGCTCGAGCAGGGGGGACCCCCATCGCCCCTGCGGAACGTATGCCCACAACGGGGTGGGCACCGCCCCTGCGGACTACGCGCCCGGTGGGACGGCTCGGCCTCGGCTTACGGCCCAGGCCACCACTCCCGCCGCCATGACCCCCGAGCCCGCCAGGACCGAGCCGACGGGGAGGGCGAAGGCGAGGGCGCCGCAGCCGGCGAGGCCGAGGGCGGCGAGGGGGCGGTTGCGGCCGCCCAGGGTCCAGGCGGAGGCGTTCGCGATGCCGTAGTAGACGAGCACGCCGAACGAGGAGAAGCCGATCGCACCCCGTATGTCCACGGTCGCCGCCACCACGGCCACCACCGCGCCCACCGCGAGCTCCGCGCGGTGCGGCACCTGGAAGCGCGGATGGACGGCCGCGAGGGCCGTCGGCAGGTAGGCGTCGCGGGCCATGGCCAGGGTCGTACGGGACACCCCGAGGATCAGCGAGAGCAGCGAGCCGAGCGCCGCGACGGCCGCGCCCACCGCGACCAGCGGCACCAGCCAGCCGGCGTGCGCCGCGCGGGCCGCGTCGGCGAGCGGTGCGGGGGAGGCGGCGAGGGCCGCCGGACCGAGGACGGTGAGGACGCCGACCGCGACGAGCCCGTAGACGACGAGCGCGAGGCCGAGGGCGAGCGGCACCGCCCGGGGGATGGTGCGGGCCGGATCGCGGACCTCCTCGCCGAGCGTGGCGATCCGCGCGTACCCCGCGAATGCGAAGAAGAGCAAACCAGCGGCCTGGAGCACGCCCCCCGTTGTGAGCTCTGTGCCGACCGTCGTGACCCCGCTGCCGCCCGCCCCGAAGGAGACCGCGACGACACATGCGAGCACCGCGAGGACCACCGCCACGATCACCCGCGTGAGCAGCGCCGACTTCTGAACTCCCCCGTAGTTGACGGCCGTCAGGGCCACCACGGCGGCGACCGCCACCGCGTGCGCCTGCTCCGGCCACACGTAGGTCCCGACCGTGAGCGCCATGGCCGCGCAGGAGGCCGTCTTGCCGGCGACGAACGCCCAACCGGCGAGGTATCCCCAGAAGGATCCCAGGCGTTCGCGACCGTACACGTAGGTGCCGCCGGAGGCCGGGTAGAGGGCGGCGAGCCGGGCCGAGGCCATGGCGTTGCAGTAGGCGACGGCCGCGGCGAGCCCGAGCGCCCAGAGCAGCCCCGCACCGGAGCCGGCCGCGTCCGTGGCGGGCCCGAGCGCGACGAAGATCCCCGCTCCGATCATCGAGGCGAGGCCGATCACGACCGCGTCGAAGAGGCCCAGGGAGCGGCGGAGTTCCGGTGTCATGCTCCGCACATTAGACGCTGAGGCCGGTCTCCCTGAGCGTGATGTTCAGGCGCCCGGTCAGGCCGAGTTCGGGTTCGGCCGTCCCCGGGAACACCTTGGGAACCCCGTGGTGAACCCACCGCGAAGCCCCGCCGAAGACGAAGAGGTCGCCGGAGACGAGGTCGACGTCCTGGTACGGCCTGCCGCGGGTCTCCTCGTTCCCGAAGCGGAACACACACCGGTCCCCGAGGCTCAGCGACACCACCGGCGCCGGGGAGCGCTCCTCCCGGTCCTGGTGCATCCCCATCCGCGCCCCCGGCGCGTAGAAGTTCACGAGCGCGGTGTCGGGCGTGAAGCCGCCGTGGTCCCCGTACGCCTCGACGAGCGCCTCCCGGCCCAGCGCGACCAGCCAGTCGGGCAGCGCGATCCCGAAGGTGTCGAGGTAGCGGTACGGCACCCACTGCCGGCCCAGGGCCAGCGACCGCACCGACATCACGCCGCCGCCGGGCAGCACCGTCTGCCGGTACGGGAAGGGCCCGCGCCCCCACTCCCGGCAGGCGTCCACCAGCTCCCGCTGGCGCGCGAACGGGAGCCACGCGGGCACGTGCACCGCCCCGGGCGCCACCGTGACCCGCTCGCGCGGGAAGAGCCCCTCACTCACACGAGCGCCCCTCCGAGGGGCCCTCCAAGGGCCCCGTCGAGCGCCCCTTCGAGCGCCCCGTCGAGCGCCCCTTCGAGTCCGAGGAGCCGCTCCTTGCGGTCGAGCCCGGCGGCGTAACCGCGGAGGTTCCCGTCGGCCCCGATCACCCGGTGGCAGGGCCGCACCACGAGCAGCGGATTGCGCCCGATCGCGGTGCCCACGGCCCGTACCCCGGCGCCGGCCGAACCGACGCGCCGGGCGATCTCCCCGTACGAGACGGTCGTCCCGTACGGGATCTCCTCCAGGGCCCGCCAGACGCGCCTCTGGAACTCCGTCCCGGCGTCACCGGCGAGCGGCAGGTCGAAGCGGTCGCGGCGCCCGGCGAAGTACTCGCCCAGCTGCCGTGCGGCCTCGGCGAACGCCTCGGGCGCGAGCGTCCAGCCGTCCTCGACCTCGACGGCGCCCTTCTGCCCCGGCAGGGACAGCGAGCGCAGCACGGCGCGGCCCCCTTCGGCGAGCTGTCCGACCAGGAGCATCTCGCCCAGGGGGCCGTCGACGTACGCGTACACGGTCATGACTGGTTCCTCTCCCCGCACGGGTCTTCCTCGGACCCAGTGTGCGGGGACCACCGAGCCCCGGGCTGGCGGTATTCGGACACGACCCTCACGACCTCACGACAGGGTCAGCGGTAGTTCACGAACTGGATCGCGAAGTCGAAGTCCTTGCCCTTGAGCAGCGCCTGCACGGCCTGCAGGTCGTCCCGGCTCTTCGAGCTGACGCGCAGCTCGTCGCCCTGGACCTGCGCCTTGACGCCCTTGGGGCCCTCGTCGCGGATGGCCTTCGCGACCTTCTTGGCGTTCTCCTGGGAGATGCCCTCCTGGACGGAGGCGAAGAGCTTGTACTCCTTGCCGGACAGCTGCGGCTCGCCCTCGACCTCCAGCGACTTCAGCGAGATGCCCCGCTTGATCAGCTTGGACTGGAAGATGTCGAGGATCGCCTTGACGCGCTCCTCGCCGCTCGCCTGCATCAGGATCTTCTCGCCCGACCAGGAGATCGAGGCGTTGGTTCCCTTGAAGTCGTAGCGCTGGGAGATCTCCTTCACGGCCTGGTTGAGGGCGTTGTCGACCTCCTGCCGCTCGACCTTGGAGACGATGTCGAAACTGGAGTCGGCCATGACTCGTGGCTCCTTGCTCGGATGCTTGGGGTACCCCCAAAGCCTAGGGGGTGAGCAGCCGGCCGAACCGCTGATCAATCCGGTGGCGAACCACCCCCCGGGATCAGGTATTGTTTACGTCGTTGCCGGGGAACACCGCAGAAACGCGGTGAACCAAGGCAGCGAACCCATGGCGATGTGCCCGAGTGGCCAATGGGAGCGGACTGTAAATCCGTCGGCTTAGCCTACCCAGGTTCGAATCCTGGCGTCGCCACGTGAAGAAGGTCCCCGGTGCTTGCACCGGGGACCTTCACTCGTTTCCGGGGGCGTTTCCGGGGGCGTTTCCGGGAGGGGCCCGAAGGGTCAGTTGCCGGCCACGTCCTTCACCGCGACCGAGAGCGGGACCGAACCGGCGATCAGCTCCAGGGTGAGGCCCGCGGTCGCCGGGGTGTCGAGGAGTTCGGCCAGGGTCGCGGCCACGTCGTCCCGGGGGACCGGGCCACGGCCCGTGTGGGCCTCCAGGCGGACCATGCCCGTGCCCGCGTCGTCCGTGAGGGAGCCGGGCCGCAGGATCGTCCACTCCAGGGCCGTACGGGAGCGGATGTCGTCGTCGGCCGCGCCCTTCGCGCGCAGGTAGGCGTCGAAGATGTCGTCGCCCGGGTGGGAGGCGTCCGCGCCCATCGACGAGACGACCAGATAGCGGCGCACGCCCGCGCGTTCCGCCGCGTCGGCGAACAGCACCGCCGCCGCGCGGTCCACCGAGTCCTTGCGCGCGGCGCCGCTGCCCGGGCCCGCGCCCGCCGCGAAGACGGCCGCGTCGGCGCCCTGCAGCACCGCGGCGACCATCTCGACCGACGCCGACTCCAGGTCGAGGGCGACGGGCTCGGCGCCCGCCTCCCGCAGGTCGGCGCCCTGTTCCGGATTGCGGATGATCCCCGCGACCTCGTGCCCCGCCGCCGAGAGCAGCCTCTCCAGACGCAGGGCGATCTGACCGTGTCCTCCAGCGATGACGATGCGCATACTCACGACCGTACGTCGGGTCCGGCCTGAGGGCTTCCCGGCCCGGGCGGCCGCTCCGGGCGCGCCTGACGCGGCAGGTCCAGGGCCGCCGCCGAGTCGCAGTACTCCCGCACCGCGCTCGTCCGTGCCACCACCCGCCCCCGGTGCACCACGATCCGGCTGTACGCGAGGGACAGCACGCCCGCCAGGCGCTCACCGCGCACCGCGAGCAGCTCCGCCGGGAAACCGGCCTCCACCCGCACCTCCGGCAGCCCCATCACGGCCCGCGCCTCCGCGCTCACCGCCCCGTACGCCTCCTGGGGCGACAGACCGCCGAGCGAGGCCAGCAGATACGCCGCCTCCAGCGGGTCCCCGCGCCCCACCGGGTTGGCCACGTCCCGCAGCGTCCCGCCGCCCGCCGCGACCCGCACGCCGGCCGCCCGCAGCAGCCGCACCGGCGCCGCCCCGCGCAGCTCCGTGCCCCCGCAGCCGCCCTGCGGCAGGCACACCACCGTCACCCCGGCCGCCGCGAGCCCGTCCGCGGCCCGGCGGGCCGCCTCGGACGGAAGCCGGGAGAGCCCCGCGCACGGCCCGATCGTCACCCCCGGCCGCAGCCCGCCGGCCATCGCCGCGAGCCGGGCCAGGCGCGCCGGGTCGTCCCCGTCGGTGTGCAGGTCGACCGGGACGCCGTTCTCGGCCGCCACCTCCAGGACCGCCTCCACGTACCCGGCCGGGTCCGGGTCGAGGTCCGGGCAGCCGCCGACCACGCCGGCGCCCATCTTCACCGCGTCCCGCAGCATCGCGAGCCCGTCCGCGCCCGCGACGCCCGTGAGCAGCCGGGGCACGGCGACGGCCGTCAGATCGGCGAGGCCGCGCAGCGAGCGCCGGGCCTGGAGCACGGCCTCCAGCGGGCCGAGCCCCTGGACGTCGCCGATGCGCACGTGCGCGCGGAGCGCCGTCGCGCCGTGGCCGAGCTGGAGCAGCGCCGCTTCGGTGGCCCGCCGCTGCACCTCCTCGGGGGCGTACGAGACGGGTCCCGGGGTGTCGGCGGAGAGCGCGGTGTCGGCGTGGGCGTGGGGTTCGGCGGCGGCGGGCAGCAGCAGATAGCCGGAGAGGTCGACCCTGGCGCCCGCGGCGGGAAGGCTGCCCGCGGTGCCGACGGCCTCGATGCGGCCGCCGACGAGCTTGACGTCCACGGTCCGTCCGTCGGTGAGCCGCGCGTGGGAGAGCAGGAGCGAGGTCGAGTCGGCGGTGGTGGCGGCCCCGTCCTCGGGCGGCTGGGGCTGCTTGCTGTCGGCTGACATCGGGCTCCTCAAGGCTCCTCAAGATCAAGATCACGCAGCGTGGGGCCGAGCCTAGGGGCGCTCGCAGCGCGCTTCGAGGAGGAGCGCAATAGTCGTACCGATGAGGCCACGAGTGGCGTACGGGACGCCTGGTGAGGGCCGCCGCGAGGCCGCGGAGAAACGGATTTGGGTGATGGGCCGGAGACCGTGTAATGTCTTCCTCGCTCGCCCCAATAGCTCAGTCGGTAGAGCGTCTCCATGGTAAGGAGAAGGTCTACGGTTCGATTCCGTATTGGGGCTCTGGTGAGAGGGATCCCGCCTTCGGGCGGGGTCCGGATCATCAAAGCGGTGTAGCTCAGTCGGTAGAGCAAGCGGCTCATAATCGCTGTGTCACCGGTTCAAGTCCGGTCACCGCTACAGACAGTAGCCGATTGTGGGGTCGGTCCTTCGATCGGCTACTCTTCTATGCGTTCATCCGTCCATCCGTCCGTCAAGGAGCACTCACGTGGCTGCCACCGACGTCCGCCCGAAGATCACGCTGGCCTGCGTGGAGTGCAAGGAGCGGAACTACATCACCAAGAAGAACCGGCGTAACAACCCGGACCGTCTTGAGATGAAGAAGCACTGCCCTCGCTGCAACTCGCACACTGCGCACCGCGAGACGCGCTAATCAGGCTCGTACACGAGGCCGTCCCCACTCGGGGGCGGCCTCGTGTCGTTTGTCGGCTCCCCCCGACAGGCATCGGCAACGAATTCAGCAGGAGGTATCGAGTCCATGGCGCTCGACCAGTCCTTCGTGGGCCGGACCTATCCGCCCACCGCGCCCTACGAGGTCGGCCGCGAGAAGATCCGCGAGTTCGCCGAGGCGATCGGTGACGCCAATCCCGCGTACACCGACACCGAGGCGGCCAAGGCGCTCGGACATTCCGATGTGATCGCTCCGCCCACTTTCGTGTTCGCCATCACATTCAAGGCGGCCGGCGCCGTCATCGAGGACCCGCAGCTGGGCCTCGACTACAGCCGCGTCGTCCACGGCGACCAGAAGTTCGCCTACACCCGGCCCGTGCGCGCCGGGGACCGGCTCTCGGTCACCTCCACCATCGAGGCGATCAAGTCCCTCGCCGGCAACGACATCCTCGACATCCGGGGCGAGGTCCACGACGCCTCCGGCGAGCACGTCGTCACCGCCTGGACCAAGCTCGTCTCCCGCGCGCCCGAGGGGGTCTGACCATGACCGCGAAGATCGCCTACGACGAGGTCGAGGTCGGCACCGAGCTGCCCGCGCAGACCTTCCCCGTGACCCGCGCCACGCTCGTGCAGTACGCCGGAGCCTCCGGGGACTTCAACCCGATCCACTGGAACGAGAAGTTCGCGGTCGAGGTCGGCCTCCCGGACGTCATCGCCCACGGCATGTTCACCATGGCCGAGGCGATCCGCGTCGTCACCGACTGGGCCGGCGACCCCGCCGCCGTCGTCGAGTACGGCGTCCGCTTCACCAAGCCGGTCGTCGTCCCCAACGACGACAAGGGCGCCGAGATCGAGGTCTCCGCCAAGGTCGCCGCCAAGCTGGACGACCGGCAGGTGCGGGTCGACATCACGGCCATGAGCGCCGGGCAGAAGGTCCTGGGCATGAGCCGGGCCGTCGTCAGGCTCGCGTAGCACGGCCGGGGAGAACGGGGAGGGGCGGCCGCGGAAAGCGGCCGCCCCGATCCCCTTGACCAAGTTAGTGATTGAGTACTAACTTGGTCGCATGGTCAGGATGAGTGCGGAGGAGCGGCGCGAGAGCGTCATCCGCGCGGCGATGAGCGAATTCAGCCGCGGCGGCTACTACGGCACCTCCACCGAGGCGATCGCCAAGCGCGTCGGTGTCTCGCAGCCGTATCTCTTCCGGCTCTTCCCGGGCAAGAAGGCCATCTTCCTGGCCGCCTCCGAGCGCTGCATCAGCGACACCGTCCGCGTCTTCGAGGAGGCCGCGGAAGGGCTGTCCGGCGAGGAGGCCCTGCACGCCATGGCCAACGCGTACACCCGGATCATCGCCGAGGACCCCGACCGGCTCCTGATGCAGATGCAGGTGTACGTGACCGTCGCCGCCGCCGAGGCGGCCGGTGACCACGAGTTCGGCGAGGCCGTCCGGGCCGGCTGGACGGTGCTCTGGGAGACCGTCCACCTCGCGCTCGGCGCCGAGGCCGAGGAGACCACGACCTTCCTGGCGTACGGGATGCTCATCAACACCCTCGTCGCCATGGGCTTTCCGCCCGAGCACCGGGTCTGGGAGGGGTTCTACCCCTCCGCCCGCCGCCTCGGCCGGCTGGAGAAGTAGCGCCGCCCGCGTTCGCGCGTCCCGGCTTTTTCATGAGCGCGAAAGTTAGTCAGTGATAACTAACATGAGATCTGAGGGGCAGAAATGACTCAGCCAGCAGCCCGCCGCGGTTCCGCCGCCTGGGCCCTCGTCATCACCAGCGTCGCCGGCTTCATGGCGGCCCTCGACAACCTCGTCGTCACCACCGCCCTCCCCTCCATCCGCGAGGACCTCGGGGGAGCGCTGGACGACCTCGAATGGACGGTGAGCGCCTACACCCTCACCTTCGCCGTCCTGCTCATGTTCGGAGCCGCCCTCGGTGACCGCTTCGGCCGTCGCCGGCTCTTCGTCGCCGGCCTCGCCGTCTTCACCGGCGCCTCCGCCGCGGCCGCGCTCGCCCCCGGCATCGACGCCCTGATCGCCGCCCGCGCCGTCCAGGGCGTCGGTGCCGCGATCATGATGCCGCTCACCCTCACCCTGCTCACCGCGGCCGTCCCGGCCGCCAGACGAGGGATGGCCTTCGGTATCTGGGGCGCCGTCAACGGCCTCGCCGTCGCCTCCGGTCCGCTCATCGGCGGCAGCCTCACCGAACACATCTCCTGGCAGTGGATCTTCTGGCTGAACGTCCCGCTCGGCCTCGCCCTCCTGCCGCTCGCCCGGCTGCGCCTCGCCGAGTCGCACGGCGCCGGAGCCCGCCTCGACATCGCCGGCACGCTCCTCGCCAGCGGCGGCCTTTTCGGCATCGTGTACGGGCTGATCCGCGGCCCGATCGACGGCTGGACCTCCGCCTCCGTCCTCACCGGACTGATCGCCGGCTCCGCGCTCATCGGCGGATTCATCCACCACGGCATCCACAACAAGGCGCCGATGCTGCCCATGCGGCTCTTCCGCAACCGCGCCTTCTCCGGCATCAACGCGGCCAGCCTGCTGATGTTCCTCGGCATGTTCGGCTCGATCTTCCTGCTCAGCCAGTACATGCAGGGCGTTCTCGGCTACTCGCCCACCGAGGCGGGGCTGCGGATGCTGCCCTGGACCGGCATGCCGATGATCGTCGCGCCGATCGCGGGCGCCCTCTCCGACCGGATCGGCGGCCGCCCGGTCGTCGCCGCGGGCCTCGCCCTCCAGGCGCTCGGCCTGGCCTGGTTCGCGCTCGTCCTGACGCCCGACGCCTCGTACGCCGTCCAGCTCCCCGCCCTCGTCGTGAGCGGCATCGGCATGGCGCTGTACTTCGCACCCGCGGCCAACCTCGTGATGTCCAGCGTCCGTCCGTCCGAGCAGGGCATCGCGTCCGGTGCCAACAACGCACTGCGCGAGGTCGGCGGCGCGCTCGGCGTCGCCGTGATGGCCTCGATCTTCGCCGCGCAGGGCGGGTACGAGTCGGGCCAGAGCTTCGTCGACGGCCTGGTGCCCGCGCTGTGGGTCGGCGCCGGGGCGGTGGCCCTCGGCGCGGCGGCGGTGCTCTTCGCCCCGTCACGGCGCCAGGAGGCGCGACGGAAGGCGGAGGCACAGGCCGAGGCGCAGACCGAGGCCGGGACGGAGTCCGAAGGCGGGAAGCGACGTCTGATCGACGCGTGACAGCGCCCGCGGCACCGCGCCGTGGCCGGCCCCGCCACCCCCGGCGGGGCCGTCGTCTTTTCTCCTGCCGCGGGCGCGCCCGTACGCTTGAGCCCGTGCAGCAGATCGCAGACGCCCCCCTCGCGCCCCTGACCACCTTCCGGCTCGGCGGGCCCGCCACCCGGCTCGTCACCGCCACCACCGACGACGAGGTGGTCGCCGCCGTCCGTGCGGCCGACGCCGCCGGGACCCCGCTGCTGATCATCGGCGGCGGATCCAACCTGGTCATCGGGGACAAGGGCTTCGACGGCACGGCGCTGCGCATCGCCACCACCGGCTTCCACCTGGACGGCACCCGCCTGGAGCTCGCCGCCGGCGAGGTCTGGACGGACGCCGTGGCCCGGACCGTCGAGGCCGGGCTCGCCGGGATCGAGTGCCTGGCCGGCATCCCCGGCTCGGCCGGCGCGACCCCCATCCAGAACGTCGGCGCCTACGGGCAGGACGTCTCCGCCACCGTCACCGAGGTCGTCGCCTACGACCGGCGCGCCGAGGAGACCGTCACCCTCACGAACGCCGAGTGCGCCTTCTCGTACCGGCACAGCCTCTTCAAGGACCAGCCCGACCGGTACGTCGTGCTGCGGGTCCGCTTCGAGCTCGAGGACGCCGACGGGCTCTCCGCGCCGGTCAAGTACGCCGAGACCGCCCGCACCCTGGGCGTCGAGGCCGGGGACCGGGTGCCGCTGGCCACCGCCCGCGAGACCGTGCTGCGGCTGCGCGCCGGCAAGGGCATGGTCCTGGACCCGGAGGACCACGACACCTGGTCCGCGGGCTCCTTCTTCACCAACCCGATCCTCACGGCGGGGGAGTACGAGACCTTCCTCGCGCGCGTGGCCGGGAGGCTCGGCCCGGACGTCACCCCGCCGGCCTTCCCGGCGGGCGAGGACGGCGCCGTGAAGACCTCGGCGGCCTGGCTGATCGACAAGGCCGGCTTCACCAAGGGGTACGGCTCCGGGCCCGCCCGGATCTCCACCAAGCACACGCTCGCCCTGACCAACCGCGGCGAGGCGACCACCGAGGACCTCCTCGCCCTCGCCCGCGAGGTCGTCGCCGGGGTACGGGACGCCTTCGGGATCACCCTGGTCAACGAGCCGGTGACCGTGGGCGTCGAGCTCTAGGCCGTCGCGAGATCCGGAAGGGACGGCCCAGCGCCTAGTACGCGACGCCGACGCCCTGCCTGACCGTCGCGGGGTCGTCGATCATCGCCAGCATCGCGTGCGCCACGTCCGCGCGGGCCAGCGAGCGGCCCCGGGACGGGGTGCCGCCGACGACCCTGCGGTACCGGCCGGTGCCCGGCTTGTTCGTCAGCTTGGGCGGGCGTACGGAGGTCCAGTCGGCCTCGCTCGCGGCGAGGTCCGACTCCATGACCCGCAGATCGGCGTAGACGTCCTTCAGGACGTTGTTGATGATCGCCAGGACCGCCTTGTCGACCAGGGCCTGGCCGTCCGGGACCGGGCCCAGCGGGGCCGCGCTGACCACCAGGAGCCGGCGCGTCCTCTCGGCCTCCATCGCCGTGAGCACCGAGCGGGTCAGCCGGGCCGCCACGCCCGCGTCCGCCCGGGTCCGGGCGCCGAGGCCCGAGAGCACCGCGTCCCGTCCCGCCACGGCACCGCGCAGGGCCTCCGGGTCGGACAGGTCGGCCCGCAGGACCGTCAGGCGCGTGCCCGTCGCGGTGAGCCGTGCCGGGTCCCGTACCACCGCCGTCACCTCGTGGCCCGAGGCCAGGGCCTGCCGGACGACCTCCTGGCCGATGCCGCCGGTCGCACCGAAGACTGTGAGCTTCATGTCGCACCCTCCCGGGGTGGGTAAGTGTTCACTCACCCCCAGGGTGAGTGGATACTCACTCAGACGTCAAGCGTGGCTGGAGGATGCATGGAACAGAGGCCGACCCGGACCCGGATCGTCGACGCCGCCCGTGACCTCATGCGGACGGCGGGGCTCGCCCGCACCACCACCAAGGAGATCGCCAAGGCGGCCGGCTGCTCGGAAGCCGCGCTCTACAAGTACTTCAGCAGCAAGGAAGAGCTCTTCCTGACCGTCCTGAACGAGCGCCTGCCCCAGCTCGCCGGACTCCTCGGCACGCTCGTCGCCGACCCGGGCGGCCGCACCGTCGAGGAGAACCTCACCGAGGTCGCCCGGCAGGCCGCGCTCTTCTACGAGCAGACCTTCCCGGTCGTCGCCTCCCTCTACGCCGAACCGCAGCTCAAGCGGCGCCACGAGGAGGCCATGCGCACCTACGGCAGCGGCCCCCACAAGCCCATCGAAGGCCTCGCCGCCTATCTCCGCGCCGAGCAGCGGCACGGCCGCATCAGCCCCGACGCCGACCCGGTGGCCGCCGCCTCCCTGCTCCTCGGGGCCTGTGTGCAGCGCTCCTTCGCCTGGGAGATGAGCCCGGACCGCCGGCCCCCGGACTCCCTCGACCACTTCGCGCGCACGCTCGCCCGCACCCTGCTCCGCGGGATCGGCTAGGCGATCCAGTCGTCGATCCCCGCCAGGAGCTTCGCCCTGACGTCCTCCGGCGCCGCCGAGCCCCGCACCGACTGACGGGCCAGCTCCGCCAGCTCCGCGTCCGTGAACCCGTGGTGCCGCCGCGCGATCTCGTACTGGGCGGCGAGGCGCGAGCCGAAGAGGAGCGGGTCGTCGGCGCCCAGGGCCATCGGGACGCCCGCCTCGAAGAGGGTCCGCAGCGGGACGTCCTCGTGCTTCTCGTACACCCCGAGCGCCACGTTCGACGCCGGGCACACCTCGCAGGTCACGCCCTTCTCGGCGAGCTTCCGCAGCAGTCGCGGGTCCTCCGCCGAGCGCACCCCGTGGCCGACCCGCGACGCCCGCAGATCGTCCAGGCAGTCCCGTACCGACGAGGGGCCCGTCAGCTCGCCGCCGTGCGGGGCCGCCAGCAGGCCGCCCTCGCGCGCGATCGCGAAGGCCCGGTCGAAGTCCCGGGCCATGCCCCGCCGCTCGTCGTTGGAGAGCCCGAAGCCGACCACGCCCCGGTCCGCGAACCGCACCGCGAGCCGGGCCAGGGTCCGCGCCTCCAGGGGGTGCTTCATCCGGTTCGCCGCCACCAGGACCCGCATCCCGAGCCCGGTCTCCCGCGAGGCCGAGTCGACCGCGTCCAGGATGATCTCCAGAGCCGGGATCAGACCGCCGAGATGTGGGGCGTACGAGGTGGGGTCGACCTGGATCTCCAGCCACCCCGAGCCGTCCCTGACGTCCTCCTGGGCCGCCTCCCGGACGAGCCGCTGGATGTCCTCCGGCGCGCGCAGGCAGGAGCGGGCGATGTCGTAGAGCCGCTGGAAGCGGAACCAGCCGCGCTCGTCGGTCGCCCTCAGCTTGGGAGGCGTACCGCTGCTCAGCGCCTCCGGGAGATGCACGCCGTACTTGTCGGCCAGCTCGATCAGCGTCGTGGGCCGCATCGAGCCGGTGAAGTGCAGGTGCAGATGGGCCTTGGGCAACAGGGTGAGATCGCGTACATGCTCCATTGGCCGATACTGCCGCACCCGAATGGACGAATACAGTCCGTTTCCCCGATCGGGACCTTGCTAGAACGCAAAAACGGGCCCCCGGTTCCGGAGAACCGGGGGCCCGCAGTCCCCGAATTCGGGGACTGGGATCAGTCCCGCGCCTCGGCGAGCAGCTTCTGGATCCGGGACACGCCCTCCACCAGGTCCTCGTCACCGAGCGCGTACGAGAGCCGCAGGTAGCCCGGGGTGCCGAAGGCCTCGCCCGGGACGACCGCGACCTCGGCCTCGTCCAGGATCAGCGCGGCGAGGTCGACCGAGGTCTCCGGGCGCTTGCCGCGGATCTCCTTGCCGAGCAGCCCCTTCACCGACGGGTACACGTAGAACGCGCCCTCCGGGGTCGGGCAGAGGACGCCCTCGATCTCGTTGAGCATCCGCACGATCGTCTGGCGGCGGCGGTCGAAGGCCTTGCCCATCTCCTTGACCGCGTCCAGGTTCCCGGAGACGGCGGCGAGCGCGGCCACCTGCGCCACGTTGGAGACGTTGGACGTGGCGTGCGACTGCAGGTTGGTCGCGGCCTTGACGACGTCCTTCGGGCCGATGATCCAGCCCACGCGCCAGCCCGTCATCGCGTACGTCTTCGCCACGCCGTTGACGACGATGCACTTGTCGCGCAGCTCCGGCAGGACGGCCGGGAGCGAGACGGCGGAGGCGTCGCCGTAGACCAGGTGCTCGTAGATCTCGTCCGTGAGGACCCACAGGCCGTGCTCGACGGCCCAGCGGCCGATCGCCTCGGTCTCGGCCTCGCTGTAGACGGCACCCGTCGGGTTCGAGGGGGAGACGAAGAGGACGACCTTGGTCTTCTCCGTGCGCGCCGCCTCCAGCTGCTCCACCGAGACCCGGTAGCCGGTGGTCTCGTCGGCGACGACCTCCACCGGGACACCGCCCGCGAGGCGGATCGACTCGGGGTACGTCGTCCAGTACGGCGCCGGGACGATGACCTCGTCGCCCGGGTCGAGGATCGCGGCGAAGGCCTCGTAGATCGCCTGCTTGCCGCCGTTGGTCACCAGGACCTGGGAGGCGTCGATCTCGTAACCGGAGTCGCGCAGCGTCTTGGCGGCGATCGCGGCCTTCAGCTCGGGCAGACCGCCGGCCGGCGTGTAGCGGTGGTACTTCGGGTTCTTGCAGGCCTCGACGGCCGCGTCGACGATGTAGTCCGGGGTCGGGAAGTCGGGCTCACCCGCGCCGAAACCGATCACCGGGCGCCCGGCGGCCTTGAGGGCCTTGGCCTTGGCGTCGACGGCGAGGGTGGCGGACTCGGAGATCGCACCGATCCGGGCGGAGACCCGACGCTCGGTGGGAGGGGTAGCAGCGCTCATACGGCCCATCGTCCCAGACCACGTCGAGGCCCGGCACACAGGTTTCAAGGACCGGACAGGACCGGTCATTACCGGTCGTACGCGCTTCCGACGGCAGGTCGGCGTGCTTTCTGTTCGACGTAGGGGCCCCTGACCACGTATGCTCACTCCTCGTTGGCCCGCACCGACCACATCTCACGATGCGGTACGTTTGGGGGCACCGACAAAGGGTCGTAGCTCAATTGGTAGAGCACCGGTCTCCAAAACCGGCGGTTGGGGGTTCAAGTCCCTCCGGCCCTGCTACACACACCGCCAGGTGTTGTGCGCATGTACGTACTTCATTGCACCGCCGTGCGGCTCCACCCGGGCGCGGCACGGCCGACCCGGAATCAGGTGAGAGATCGTGACGGACGCCGTAGGCTCCATCGACATGCCTGATGCCGACGACGAGACCGCAGAGTCGAAGAAGAAGTTCCGCAAGGGCGGGAAGCGCGGAAAGAAGGGCCCTCTGGGCCGTCTCGCGCTCTTCTACCGCCAGATCATCGCCGAGCTCCGCAAGGTCGTCTGGCCCACGCGCAGCCAGCTGACGACGTACACCACCGTGGTGATTGTCTTCGTCGTCATCATGATCGGCCTTGTCACCGTGATTGACTATGGCTTCCAGGAAGCAGTCAAGTACGTCTTCGGCTGACTTTTTGTTCCACCCCATCTGTATCGCAGGAAGAAGCAGCCACCGTGTCTGACGCGAACCTGAACGACGCCTTCGAGTCCGAGTCCGTCGAGGACGAGCTGGACATCGTCGAGGCCGCCGACGAGGACGTCGAGGACGTCGAGGTCGACGCTGCTGAGGACGCTGCGGACGAGGACGTCGAGATCGACGAGGCCGACGAGGACGAGACCGACGAGGTCGAGGACGAGACCGACGAGGTCGAGGTCGAGGACGCCGAGGAAGAGACCGAGGAGGAGGCCGAGCCGGCCGCCCCGGTCGACCCGGTCGCCGCGCTCCGCGAGGAGCTCCGCACCCTCCCCGGCGAGTGGTACGTCATCCACACCTACGCGGGCTACGAGAAGCGCGTGAAGGCCAACCTCGAGCAGCGTGCCGTCTCGCTCAACGTCGAGGACTTCATCTACCAGGCCGAGGTCCCCGAGGAAGAGATCGTCCAGATCAAGGGCGGCGAGCGGAAGAACGTCAAGCAGAACAAGCTTCCCGGCTACGTTCTCGTCCGCATGGACCTGACGAACGAGTCCTGGGGCGTCGTCCGCAACACCCCCGGCGTCACCGGCTTCGTGGGCAACGCCTACGACCCGTACCCGCTGACCCTGGACGAGATCGTCAAGATGCTCGCCCCGGAGGCCGAGGAGAAGGCCGCCCGCGAGGCCGCCGAGGCCGAGGGCAAGCCGGCTCCGGCCCGCAAGCTGGAGGTCCAGGTCCTGGACTTCGAGGTCGGCGACTCGGTCACCGTCACCGACGGCCCGTTCGCGACCCTCCAGGCCACGATCAACGAGATCAACCCGGACTCGAAGAAGGTCAAGGGCCTCGTCGAGATCTTCGGTCGCGAGACCCCGGTCGAGCTGAGCTTCGACCAGATCCAGAAGAACTGATCTCACCGTCTTCCGACCAGGTCAGAGTGGCTCTCGTAGCCGCTCTGACCTGCTCGGTTTTTAGCCGCACGTCTATACCCGTTATCGTTGTGCGGTATGCCTGCATCCGGATGACCGGAAGGCGGGCTGAACACTCTCACTAGGACCCGGAGAGAGCAATGCCTCCCAAGAAGAAGAAGGTCACGGGGCTTATCAAGCTCCAGATCAACGCCGGTGCGGCCAACCCGGCCCCGCCGGTCGGCCCCGCGCTCGGTCAGCACGGCGTCAACATCATGGAGTTCTGCAAGGCCTACAACGCCGCGACCGAGTCGCAGCGTGGCATGGTCGTGCCGGTGGAGATCACGGTCTACGAAGACCGCACCTTCACCTTCATCACCAAGACTCCGCCGGCCGCCAAGCTGATCCTCAAGGCCGCGGGTGTGGAGAAGGGCTCCGGCGAGCCGCACAAGACCAAGGTCGCCAAGCTCACGGCCGCCCAGGTCCGCGAGATCGCCACGGTCAAGCTCCCCGACCTCAACGCCAATGACCTGGACGCCGCGTCCAAGATCATCGCCGGCACCGCCCGTTCCATGGGCATCACGGTCGAGGGCTGATCAGCCCCCGTTTGACCACGCGGCGGTAGCCGCATGATCGACACAGACAGTGGTAGGGCCGGCGCGGCCCGCACCACGACTCCACACCTGAACCAACAGGAGAAGCAGTGAAGCGCAGCAAGGCTCTCCGCTCCGCGGACGCCAAGATCGACCGCGAGCGGCTCTACGCTCCCCTCGAGGCCGTCCGCCTCGCGAAGGAGACCGCCACCACGAAGTTCGACGGCACCGTCGAGGTCGCCTTCCGCCTGGGCGTCGACCCGCGCAAGGCCGACCAGATGGTCCGTGGCACCGTGAACCTCCCGCACGGCACCGGCAAGACCGCCCGGGTCCTGGTCTTCGCGACCGGTGACCGTGCCGAGGCCGCGATCGCCGCTGGCGCCGACATCGTCGGTTCCGACGAGCTCATCGACGAGATCTCCAAGGGCAACCGCCTGAACGAGTTCGACGCCGTGGTGGCCACCCCGGACCTCATGGGCAAGGTCGGCCGCCTCGGCCGCGTCCTCGGCCCGCGTGGTCTCATGCCGAACCCCAAGGTCGGCACCGTCACCCCCGATGTCGCGAAGGCTGTCAACGACATCAAGGGCGGCAAGATCGAGTTCCGCGTCGACAAGCACTCGAACCTGCACTTCATCATCGGCAAGGTTTCCTTCGATGACACGAAGCTGGTCGAGAACTACGCCGCGGCGCTGGAGGAGATCCTCCGTCTGAAGCCGTCCGCCGCCAAGGGCCGCTACATCAAGAAGGCCGCCCTCAGCACCACGATGGGCCCCGGCATCCCGCTGGACTCCAACCGCACCCGTAACCTCCTCGTCGAGGAGGACCCGGCCGCGGTCTGAACCTCACCGGTTCGCTGAGTGGTCAGCCGGCCCCGCACCTCTCCGGAGGTGCGGGGCCGGCTCTTTGTTACGGTTCAAGAGACCGTAAAGAACTTGGATCAAGGGGTGGGGAACGCTCATGAACAAGTCCGCATGGAAGCGCGCGGGCGTCGCTCTCACGGCCGTGGCGGTCGTGACCGGCGTCGCGGGCTGTCAGGACGGCGGGGACGCAAAGGGGGCCGCCCCGGCCGCTCCGGCCGCGCCCGAGGCGCAGGGCCACGGTGACGTCACGAAGGTCATCCAGGCCGCGTACGAGAAGACCTCGGCCGCCAAGGCCGCCAAGGTCAAGATGACCATGACGATGGAGGGGCTCGGCAGCGAGTCCGGCACGATCGAGATGAGCGGCGTCCAGGGCTGGGACCCGGCGGTGATGGACATCACCATGAAGGGCTCCATGCTCTCCGCCGGCGACCCCGACGGACCCCAGCAGATGCACATGATCATGCTCGACCAGGTCATGTACATGGACATGGGCGCCAAGCAGGCCGCCGAGCTGGACGGCAAGCGCTGGATGAAGCTCGACATGAAGGCCGCGGCCGACGCCTCCGGCGACAAGGCGCTGCAGAAGCAGATGACCGGCGGCCTGGACAACATGAACCAGGACCCGGCCCAGCAGCTCGCCCTGCTCCTGGACTCCCCGGACCTGAAGCACCTCGGTGCCGAGAAGATCAACGGCATGGAGACCCAGCACTACAAGGGCACGCTCACCTTCGAGCAGATGCTCAAGGCCAACGAGTCGTCGAAGCTCCTCTCCAAGGAGGACCACGACGAGCTCATCGCCGGCGTGAAGAAGGCGGGCCTCAAGGGCTACGAAACCGAGCTCTGGGTCACCGAGGACGGCTACCCGGCCCGTATGGACGTCGGCATGACCATGGCCCAGGGCACGATGCGGATGCGGGCCGACTACACCGACTACGGCACGAAGTCCGCCGTGCAGGCCCCGCCGGCCAAGGACACCGTGGACCTCTTCGAGATGATGAAGGACTTCGGGAAGGAGTCCGGTCAGAGCTGATTTGCTCCTGGCCCAGGCCATCACGTACGCTTCCCCAGAAGCCAAAGACCGCTGGTCGTTGCTGTGCCCTCACCGGGTGCGGTGGCCGAAGGATCCGCTGACAACGGACGACCCGCGCAGGTGACTGTGGAAGTGTTCCCGGACTTCATCGTCCGGTCGAGCTCAGCCCCGTGCGCCTGCGCCCGGGGCGTTTTGTTTTGTCCAGCCTCCTTCTGAGCGGTCCTCATCACCCGGAAGGAGGCCGACGCACTATGCCGACGCCCAACAAGGCTGCATCGGTGGCCGAGCTCAAGGACGCGTTCCAGAGCTCCAACGCCGCCGTGCTGACCGAGTACCGGGGTCTCACCGTCGCGCAGCTCAAGACGCTGCGTCGCTCTCTCGGTGAGAACGCCCAGTACGCCGTGGTGAAGAACACGCTGACCAAGATTGCGGCCAACGAGGCCGGGATCACCGCACTGGACGAGCACTTCGCTGGTCCGACCGCGGTCGCCTTCGTCACCGGTGACCCGGTGGAGTCGGCGAAGGCCCTGCGTGACTTCGCCAAGGAGAACCCGAACCTCATCATCAAGGCTGGTGTCCTTGACGGTAAGGCTCTCTCCGCCGACGACATCAAGAAGCTTGCGGACCTCGAGTCCCGCGAGGTTCTGCTCAGCAAGCTGGCCGGTGCCTTCAAGGGCAAGCAGTCTCAGGCTGCCTCGCTCTTCCAGGCGCTGCCGTCGAAGTTCGTCCGCACCGCGGAAGCGCTTCGCGTCAAGCTCGCCGAGCAGGGCGGTGCCGAGTAATTCGGCTCGCGCATTGATCCGCGCCGCCTAGTGCGCGGGTCGTAGCGGGCCGTTACGCCCGCCTCTATAGACACATCGGCACCTGCCGAATTAGTGGAAGGATCGCCCATCATGGCGAAGCTCTCTCAGGACGACCTCCTCGCCCAGTTCGAGGAGATGACCCTCATCGAGCTCTCCGAGTTCGTGAAGGCCTTCGAGGAGAAGTTCGACGTCACCGCCGCCGCGGCCGTCGCCGTTGCCGGCCCCGCCACCGGTGGCGCTGCCCCCGAGGCCGCCGAGGAGCAGGACGAGTTCGACGTCATCCTCGAGGGTGCCGGCGACAAGAAGATCCAGGTCATCAAGGTCGTGCGTGAGCTCACCTCCCTGGGCCTCAAGGAGGCCAAGGACCTCGTCGACGGCACCCCGAAGCCGGTCCTCGAGAAGGTCGCGAAGGAGGCCGCCGAGAAGGCTGCCGAGTCCCTCAAGGCCGCCGGCGCCTCCGTCACGGTCAAGTAAGACCGTTTCGGCTCGCTGAGCTGACTCCTGCCCCCGTGTCACGCGAATCCGTGTAACGCGGAGGCACCGAGAGGCGATCACCCATCTGGGTGGTCGCCTTTCGGCGTTCCCGGGAAACGGGCGTGGCGGGGGTCCTGCGGGCCGCCGGAAGCGGAGTATGGTGATCTTCGCCGTGCGCCCCGCAGACCGGCGGGTCTTGACGAACCGCACGCAGCGCGCAATTCTCAGGACGCGTCGTCACAACGATCCGTATCCGAGGCATGGATCGACGGCTGAACGGGCAGTATCGAGGTGCGCCGCACGGCGCGAGGTACCGCGGAGTTGAGAGCAACGAGGGTCGCGAAGAAGTCGCCCTGGACATCAGTGGGCCAAGTGGCTACACTGACCCTTTGCGCTGCCTGTTAGCTGCCTCCTGCCCGTCACCAGGGGCATACCTTCGCATCAGCTTCGTGGACCGACCCCGTCTGACCTGGCCTTTTGGTCATCTCAGGAAAAGTCTGCCGTGAAGCGTTGCTGGGGACCGGTACGCGCGTAGTGAGTCCGAGCCCTCGGAAGGACCCCCTCTTGGCCGCCTCGCGCAACGCCTCGACCAATACGAACAACGGCGCAAGCACCGCCCCGCTGCGCATCTCCTTTGCAAAGATCAAGGAGCCCCTCGAGGTTCCGAACCTCCTCGCGCTGCAGACCGAGAGCTTTGACTGGCTGCTCGGCAACGCCGCCTGGAAGGCTCGCGTCGAGGCTGCCCTTGAGTCGGGACAGGACGTCCCCACGAAGTCCGGCCTGGAGGAGATCTTCGAGGAGATCTCCCCGATCGAGGACTTCTCCGGGTCGATGTCGCTGACCTTCCGCGACCACCGCTTCGAGCCGCCGAAGAACTCGATCGACGAGTGCAAGGACCGTGACTTCACGTACGGCGCCCCGCTCTTCGTCACGGCCGAGTTCACCAACAACGAGACCGGCGAGATCAAGTCCCAGACGGTCTTCATGGGCGACTTCCCGCTCATGACGAACAAGGGCACCTTCGTCATCAACGGCACCGAGCGTGTCGTGGTGTCGCAGCTGGTCCGTTCCCCCGGTGTCTACTTCGACTCCTCCATCGACAAGACGTCCGACAAGGACATCTTCTCCGCCAAGATCATCCCGTCCCGGGGTGCCTGGCTGGAGATGGAGATCGACAAGCGCGACCTGGTCGGTGTCCGCATCGACCGCAAGCGCAAGCAGTCCGTCACCGTCCTCCTCAAGGCTCTCGGCTGGACCACCGAGCAGATCCTGCAGGAGTTCGGCGAGTACGAGTCGATGCGCGCCACCCTGGAGAAGGACCACACCCAGGGCCAGGACGACGCGCTGCTGGACATCTACCGCAAGCTCCGTCCGGGCGAGCCGCCGACCCGTGAGGCCGCTCAGACGCTGCTCGAGAACCTCTACTTCAACCCGAAGCGCTACGACCTCGCGAAGGTCGGCCGCTACAAGGTGAACAAGAAGCTCGGCGCCGACGAGCCGCTGGACGCCGGTGTCCTCACCACCGACGACGTCATCGCCACGATCAAGTACCTGGTGAAGCTCCACGCGGGCGAGACCGAGACGATCGGCGAGAACGGCAACGAGATCGTCGTCGAGACCGACGACATCGACCACTTCGGCAACCGTCGTCTGCGCAACGTCGGCGAGCTCATCCAGAACCAGGTCCGCACGGGTCTGGCTCGTATGGAGCGCGTCGTCCGCGAGCGGATGACCACCCAGGACGTTGAGGCGATCACGCCGCAGACCCTGATCAACATTCGCCCGGTCGTGGCGTCGATCAAGGAGTTCTTCGGCACCTCGCAGCTGTCCCAGTTCATGGACCAGAACAACCCGCTGTCGGGTCTGACGCACAAGCGTCGTCTCTCGGCTCTGGGTCCCGGTGGTCTCTCCCGTGAGCGGGCCGGCTTCGAGGTCCGAGACGTGCACCCGTCCCACTACGGACGCATGTGCCCGATCGAGACCCCCGAAGGCCCGAACATCGGTCTGATCGGTTCGCTCGCCTCGTACGGCCGCGTCAACGCGTTCGGCTTCATCGAGACGCCGTACCGCAAGGTCGTCGACGGCCAGGTCACCGACGAGGTCGACTACGTCACCGCCGACGAGGAGGACCGGTTCGTCATCGCGCAGGCCAACGCTGCGCTGAACGACGAGCTCCGCTTCTCCGAGCCGCGCGTCCTCGTTCGTAAGCGTGGCGGCGAGGTCGACTACGTCGAGCCGTCGGACGTGGACTACATGGACGTCTCGCCGCGCCAGATGGTGTCGGTCGCGACCGCCATGATCCCGTTCCTCGAGCACGACGACGCCAACCGTGCCCTCATGGGCGCGAACATGATGCGTCAGGCCGTCCCGCTGATTAAGTCGGAGGCCCCGCTCGTCGGCACCGGCATGGAGTACCGCTGCGCCACCGACGCCGGCGACGTGCTCAAGGCCGAGAAGGACGGTGTCGTCCAGGAGCTGTCGGCCGACTACATCACGGTCGCCAACGACGACGGCACGTACATCACGTACCGCCTGCACAAGTTCTCCCGCTCCAACCAGGGCACCTCTGTGAACCAGAAGGTCGTCGTGGACGAGGGGCAGCGCGTCATCGAGGGCCAGGTCCTCGCCGACGGTCCCGCCACCGAAGACGGCGAGATGGCGCTCGGCAAGAACCTCCTCGTGGCGTTCATGCCGTGGGAGGGCCACAACTACGAGGACGCGATCATCCTGTCGCAGCGCCTCGTGCAGGACGACGTCCTCTCCTCGATCCACATCGAGGAGCACGAGGTCGACGCCCGTGACACCAAGCTCGGCCCCGAGGAGATCACCCGGGACATCCCGAACGTCTCCGAGGAGGTCCTCGCGGACCTCGACGAGCGCGGCATCATCCGCATCGGTGCCGAGGTCGTCGCCGGCGACATCCTGGTAGGCAAGGTCACGCCCAAGGGTGAGACCGAGCTGACCCCGGAGGAGCGCCTGCTCCGCGCGATCTTCGGTGAGAAGGCCCGTGAGGTCCGTGACACCTCGCTGAAGGTGCCGCACGGCGAGATCGGCAAGATCATCGGCGTCCGCGTCTTCGACCGCGAGGAGGGCGACGAGCTTCCCCCGGGCGTGAACCAGCTGGTCCGCGTCTACGTCGCCCAGAAGCGCAAGATCACCGACGGTGACAAGCTCGCCGGCCGTCACGGCAACAAGGGCGTCATCTCGAAGATCCTCCCGATCGAGGACATGCCGTTCCTCGAGGACGGCACCCCGGTCGACATCATCCTCAACCCGCTGGGTGTCCCGTCCCGAATGAACCCGGGACAGGTCCTGGAGATCCACCTCGGCTGGCTCGCCAGCCGCGGCTGGGACGTCTCCGGTCTCGCGGACGAGTGGGCGCAGCGCCTCCAGGCGATCGGCGCCGACCAGGTCGCCCCGGGCACCAACGTCGCGACCCCGGTCTTCGACGGTGCGCGTGAGGACGAGCTCGCGGGTCTGCTCCAGCACACCATCCCGAACCGCGACGGCGAGCGCATGGTGCTCCCGACCGGTAAGGCGAGGCTGTTCGACGGCCGCTCCGGCGAGCCGTTCCCGGACCCGATCTCCGTCGGGTACATGTACATCCTCAAGCTCCACCACCTGGTCGACGACAAGCTCCACGCGCGTTCGACCGGCCCGTACTCGATGATCACCCAGCAGCCGCTGGGTGGTAAGGCCCAGTTCGGTGGCCAGCGCTTCGGTGAGATGGAGGTGTGGGCGCTGGAGGCATACGGCGCCGCGTACGCCCTCCAGGAGCTGCTGACGATCAAGTCCGACGACGTGACCGGCCGCGTGAAGGTCTACGAGGCCATCGTCAAGGGCGAGAACATCCCTGAGCCCGGCATCCCCGAGTCCTTCAAGGTCCTCATCAAGGAGATGCAGTCCCTGTGCCTCAACGTGGAGGTGCTGTCCTCGGACGGCATGTCCATCGAGATGCGCGACACCGACGAGGACGTCTTCCGCGCAGCGGAGGAGCTCGGCATCGACCTGTCCCGGCGCGAGCCGAGCAGCGTCGAAGAGGTCTGACGGGAGTCCGGCAGGGGGACCAGTGATGGTCCCCCCGCCGGCCCCAGGACCCCCGTATCAGACCCCAAAGCCTTACAACCCTGAGAGGGATTGACGCATAGTGCTCGACGTCAACTTCTTCGACGAGCTCCGGATCGGTCTGGCCACCGCTGACGACATCCGTCAGTGGAGCCACGGCGAGGTCAAGAAGCCGGAGACCATCAACTACCGCACGCTCAAGCCCGAGAAGGACGGACTCTTCTGCGAGAAGATCTTCGGTCCGACCCGGGACTGGGAGTGCTACTGCGGCAAGTACAAGCGCGTCCGCTTCAAGGGCATCATCTGTGAGCGGTGTGGCGTCGAGGTCACCCGCGCCAAGGTGCGCCGTGAGCGGATGGGCCACATCGAGCTCGCCGCTCCCGTCACCCACATCTGGTACTTCAAGGGCGTTCCGTCGCGTCTTGGCTACCTGCTCGACCTCGCCCCGAAGGACCTGGAGAAGGTCATCTACTTCGCGGCGTACATGATCACGTACGTCGACGACGAGCGCCGTACGCGTGACCTGCCCTCGCTGGAGGCGCACGTCTCCGTCGAGCGTCAGCAGATCGAGAACCGTCGCGACTCCGACCTGGAGGCCCGCGCCAAGAAGCTCGAGAACGACCTCGCCGAGCTGGAGGCCGAGGGCGCCAAGGCCGACGTGCGCCGCAAGGTGCGCGAGGGTGCCGAGCGCGAGATGAAGCAGCTGCGCGACCGTGCGCAGCGCGAGATCGACCGTCTGGACGAGGTCTGGTCGCGCTTCAAGAACCTCAAGGTCCAGGACCTGGAGGGCGACGAGCTCCTCTACCGCGAGCTGCGTGACCGCTTCGGCACGTACTTCGACGGTTCGATGGGTGCCGCGGCGCTGCAGAAGCGCCTGGAGTCCTTCGACCTGGAGGAGGAGGCCGAGCGCCTCCGCGAGATCATCCGTACCGGCAAGGGCCAGAAGAAGACCCGTGCGCTCAAGCGCCTCAAGGTCGTCTCCGCGTTCCTGCAGACCGCGAACAGCCCCAAGGGCATGGTTCTCGACTGCGTGCCGGTCATCCCGCCGGACCTGCGTCCGATGGTGCAGCTGGACGGTGGCCGCTTCGCGACCTCCGACCTGAACGACCTGTACCGCCGTGTGATCAACCGCAACAACCGCCTGAAGCGGCTTCTCGACCTCGGCGCGCCCGAGATCATCGTGAACAACGAGAAGCGCATGCTCCAGGAGGCGGTCGACGCCCTCTTCGACAACGGCCGTCGTGGTCGCCCGGTGACGGGCCCCGGCAACCGTCCGCTGAAGTCCCTCAGCGACATGCTGAAGGGTAAGCAGGGTCGATTCCGTCAGAACCTGCTCGGCAAGCGTGTCGACTACTCGGCGCGTTCCGTCATCGTCGTCGGCCCGCAGCTCAAGCTGCACCAGTGCGGTCTGCCGAAGGCCATGGCGCTCGAGCTCTTCAAGCCGTTCGTGATGAAGCGCCTGGTCGACCTGAACCACGCGCAGAACATCAAGTCGGCCAAGCGGATGGTCGAGCGCGGCCGCACGGTCGTGTACGACGTCCTCGAAGAGGTCATCGCCGAGCACCCGGTTCTGCTGAACCGTGCGCCCACGCTGCACCGCCTCGGCATCCAGGCCTTCGAGCCGCAGCTGGTCGAGGGCAAGGCCATCCAGATCCACCCGCTCGTCTGCACCGCGTTCAACGCGGACTTCGACGGTGACCAGATGGCCGTCCACCTGCCGCTCTCCGCGGAGGCGCAGGCCGAGGCCCGCATCCTGATGCTGTCCTCGAACAACATCCTGAAGCCCGCCGACGGCCGTCCGGTGACGATGCCGACCCAGGACATGGTCCTCGGTCTGTTCTTCCTCACCACCGACGGTGAGCTCCGTGACACCAAGGGCGAGGGTCGCGCGTTCGGCTCCACGGCCGAGGCGATCATGGCGTTCGACGCCGGCGAGCTCGCGCTCCAGTCGGAGATCGAGATCCGCTTCCCCGTCGGCACCGTCGCTCCGCGTGGCTGGGTTCCCCCGGTCGCCGAGGAGGGCGAGCCGGAGTGGCAGCAGGGTGACACGTTCCGTCTGCGGACGACCCTGGGCCGTGCGCTCTTCAACGAGCTGCTGCCCGAGGACTACCCGTTCGTCGACTACTCCGTCGGCAAGAAGCAGCTCTCCGAGATCGTCAACGACCTCGCCGAGCGCTACCCCAAGGTCATCGTGGCGGCGACGCTCGACAACCTGAAGGCGGCGGGCTTCTACTGGGCGACCCGTTCCGGTGTCACCGTGGCCATCTCCGACGTCGTCGTTCCCGAGGCGAAGAAGGAGATCGTCAAGGGCTACGAGGCGCAGGACGAGAAGGTCCAGAAGCAGTACGAGCGCGGTCTGATCACCAAGGAAGAGCGCACGCAGGAGCTCATCGCGATCTGGACCAAGGCGACCAACGAGGTCGCCGAGGCGATGAACGCGAACTTCCCGCGGACGAACCCCATCTTCATGATGGTTGACTCGGGTGCCCGAGGAAACATGATGCAGATGCGTCAGATCGCCGGTATGCGTGGTCTGGTGTCCAACGCCAAGAACGAGACGATCCCGCGTCCCATCAAGGCGTCGTTCCGCGAGGGCCTCACCGTCCTCGAGTACTTCATCTCCACGCACGGTGCCCGTAAGGGTCTCGCCGACACCGCCCTGCGTACCGCCGACTCGGGTTACCTGACCCGTCGTCTGGTGGACGTCTCGCAGGACGTCATCATCCGCGAGGAGGACTGTGGCACCGAGCGCGGTCTGAAGCTGCGGATCGCGGCCAAGGACGAGGCCGGTGTCCTGCGGAAGACGGACGACGTCGAGACCTCCGTGTACGCGCGGATGCTCGCCGAGGACGTCGTCGTCGACGGCAAGGTCATCGCGCCGGCCAACGTCGACCTGGGTGACGTGCTCATCGACGCCCTGGTCAACGCGGGCGTCGAGGAGGTCAAGACCCGTTCGGTCCTGACCTGTGAGTCCGCCGTCGGTACCTGTGCGTTCTGCTACGGCCGTTCGCTCGCCACCGGCAAGCTGGTCGACATCGGTGAGGCGGTCGGCATCATCGCCGCCCAGTCCATCGGTGAGCCCGGTACCCAGCTGACGATGCGTACCTTCCACACCGGTGGTGTGGCCGGTGACGACATCACCCAGGGTCTGCCCCGTGTCGTCGAGCTCTTCGAGGCGCGGCAGCCGAAGGGTGTCGCCCCGATCTCCGAGGCGGCCGGTCGCGTCCGCATCGAGGAGACCGAGAAGACCAAGAAGATCGTCGTCACCCCGGACGACGGCACCGACGAGACGGCGTTCCCGATCTCGAAGCGTGCCCGTCTGCTCGTGGGCGAGGGCGACCACGTCGAGGTGGGCCAGAAGCTCACCGTGGGTGCCACCAACCCGCACGACGTGCTCCGGATCCTCGGTCAGCGCGCGGTCCAGGTCCACCTGGTCGGCGAAGTCCAGAAGGTCTACAACTCGCAGGGCGTGTCGATCCACGACAAGCACATCGAGATCATCATCCGGCAGATGCTGCGCCGCGTGACGATCATCGAGTCCGGCGACGCGGAGCTCCTGCCGGGCGAGCTGGTCGAGCGGTCGAAGTTCGAGACCGAGAACCGTCGTGTGGTCACCGAGGGCGGTCACCCCGCCTCCGGCCGTCCGCAGCTGATGGGTATCACCAAGGCCTCGCTGGCGACGGAGTCCTGGCTGTCGGCCGCCTCCTTCCAGGAGACGACCCGAGTCCTGACGGATGCGGCGATCAACGCCAAGTCCGACAGCCTCATCGGCCTCAAGGAGAACGTCATCATCGGTAAGCTCATCCCGGCAGGTACGGGTCTGTCCCGCTACCGCAACATCCGGGTGGAGCCGACCGAGGAGGCCAAGGCCGCGATGTACTCGGCCGTCGGCTACGACGACATCGACTACTCGCCGTTCGGCTCGGGCTCCGGCCAGGCCGTTCCGCTGGAGGACTACGACTACGGTCCGTACAACCAGTAAGCGAGTCGCTTGACCGAAGGGCGGTCACCCCGTGGGGGTGGCCGCCCTTCGGCGTTGTGCTTCCCGGGAGGGGTCAGCGCCCGGCCAGCTCCCAGGCCGTGACGACGACCGTCGCGACCGCGGCGAGGGCGCCGATGCTGGCCAGCGGCCAGCGGGCCCGCTCCAGTGCGTCCAGCCGGGCCTCGTGGTCGGCGAGCTGCTTGTCGGTCTGGTCGCTGCGCTGCACGAGCAGCGCGAGCGAGCCGTCGACCCGGGCGAAGCCGGCCTCCAGGGTGCCGCGGAGCCGCTCCAGTTCGAGGGCGACGGCGACGGGGTCGTTCGGGTCAGACTCGGTCATCGGCACCTCCCTGGGTGGGGCGCAGCCAGGACGGCAGCAGGTTCTGCACCAGGTCGAGGGCCATCACCCGGGCCAGCCCGCCGGCGACGGCGAGGGCCCCCGCGACCCAGGGGAGGGTCGCGGGGATGCCGGAGGCGTCGACGATCGCGGGGAGCACGACGGCGATGCCCACGGCGGACTGGAGGACGGTACGGGCCGTGCGCTTGGCGGCATCGGACATCGGTCTGCTCCTCGGGGTCACTTCGTGTACGGGACTTTCAGCGCGTTCCATGAGGCGGCGCCCGGGATGCCGTCGGCGTCGGAGCCGCGGAAGCCGAGCTTGTGCTGCCACTTCGCGTAGCTGAGCCGGTCGGCCTCGCCCCAGCGGGGGCTGGGGCCGACGGTGTAGGCGGAGCAGCCTTCCGCGACGAGGCGGCGGCCCATGGCGGTGATGATCGGGGAGCTCGTCTCCGTGCGGAAGAACGAGGTGCCCGGGAAGGGCTGGAGGCGGGGGGCGGCCGGCTTGCCGGCGTCGGGGGCGGGCCTGGCGGGGGCCTTGTTCAGCCGGGCCTGGATCCGGTCGCGCATCGTCGGCATGGCGAAGCCCCGGGGGTCGTCCTTCCAGTCCGACCACTCCTTGTGGCCGATGACGGAGCGGGCGCCCCAGCCGTGGGCCCGGCACAGGGCGGCGGAGACCCGTTCGATGGCGTCGAGCTGGGCGGGCGGCCAGGGGTCGGTGCCGTTGCCGAGGTTGACGCACTCGAAGCCGTAGAAGCGGGAGTTGCCGTCGACGGCGCCGGCGCTGCCCTGGTGCTGGCGCGGGGCGGGCGGCCGGTCGCCGTACGTCTCGCTGATCACGGCCTGGAGGACGGACGGGTCGCCGCCGCCGGCGTGGTTGGCGCGGCCGTTGGCGACGAGGTGGACGCTGCCGTCCTTGGCGATGACGCCGTGGCAGAGCGGGCCCGGCAGCCCTTCGTAGCCGTTGAAGCACATCTCGACGGTGTTGGCGGTGCCGGCGGAGACGGTGTGGTGGATGACCACGCCGGTGACCGGGCCCCAGGCGCCGACGTGGTTGCGGTTGTGGGTGCGCCAGCCGGGGTGTTCGACGACGTTGACGCCTTCGGCGCGGAGCGCGGCGACGAGCCGGTCCGCGGTGAGGGGAGTGGCCATCTGGTGTCCTCCAGGCATGAAAAAAGCCCGCGCCGGCGGAGCCGTTCGGGCGTGCGGGCGGGGGTACGGGGCTGTTACGGGGTGGGGGCCGGGGCGGTCGGGGCCCAGGCGGCGCACAGTGCGGCGCTGGCGGCCCGGCGGGTCTCGAAGTCGGCGAGCGCGGCGGCGACCGCGCGCTGGACGGCGGTCTGGTCGGGGACGGCCGGGACGCCGTCCCGGGCGTCGACGACGATCAGGCCGGAGCCGCGCAGGGTGGCGTCGCCGGTGCCCTTCTCGGTGACCTCGGCGGTGATGTACACCGACGGGTACTGCCCTGTGACCGGGTCGCGCTGCAGGGTGTAGCCCATGGTGTTGTCGTACACGCGTACGGTGAGGGTGTGGCCGTCCTCGGTGACGACGGCGCGGCCCGCGTAGTCGATGGCGACGCCCCAGGGCTGGGTGGGGTCGATGTTCATGGGGTGCTCCTCGTGTCGCTCTTCGGCGAGTGGGTCAGGTCTGGGCGCCGTGGATGAGGGCGGGCTGGGCGTAGACCGTGCCGGCCGTGGCCATGGCCTGGATCTCGATGTACATCGTCTGGCCGAAGCGGGTCTTCATGTCGCCGGGCAGCAGGCCGAGGTAGTCGTAGGTGATGCCCGCACCGACGGTGGGCCCGAAGGGGACGCCGTCGACGAGGACCCGGATCTGGCCGGCGCCGCCGGTCGACGCCGCCGTGTTGACGGCGAGCCGCATCTTCGGCTGCCAGATGGGGTTGGAGCAGCGGGCGATGGTGGTGAAGGCGGCGGCGGTGGTGGAGGGCCACTTGGTCTGGTCACTGGCCAGCGGCGGCATGAGCGGCAGCCAGGGCCGGGCGAGACCGCCGGTCATGATGTCGTCGGCGAAGATCTCGTGGTTGTAGCCGTCGAAGATCCGGAACAGCGGCCGGGTGATGGTGACGCTGCTGGTCTGCGGGGGGCGGAACTCGTTGACGGCGGGGCGGGTGTTGACGGCCGTGGACAGGGCCTTGAGCCGGCGTTCCATCTGGTTCAGCCGGTCGATGATGTCCTCGGGCAGCTGGGGCATCAGGACTCCTCGAGGTAGAGCTCGGCGGTGTCGGGGCGGCCGCGTTCCGGCGGGGTGACCTTGACGCCGATGATGCGGTAGCGGGCGTCGAGGCCCTGCGAGAACCACTCGTCGTGGATCCGGATGCGGGCCATGCGCCCGATGAGGGCGGGCGGGACGATCCCGCCGAGGTGGATGGTGATCGCCGGGATCACCACGGCGCCCATGACCTGGTCCAGCTCGGCCGATGCCAGCGCCTCCAGGGCGAGTTCGTCCGTGATCTCGTTGTGGTCCGAGGACAGGTCGATCAGGGGCCAGCCGTCGGCGAGCAGCTCGCTGCGGTACTGCTCCTTGCCGTACAGCGGCCGGGACTCCTCGGCCGCGTTGGCGTTCGCCGAGGCGCCGCGGGCGACGGCGGTGGTGGCGCCGCGCGTCGCGTCGTACGGGAAGGAGTACGACAGGATGACGCCGGGGCGGTCGAAGAGCAGATCGGTCGAACCGTTGACGATCTTGGGCTCGCCGAGCCGGAGCTGCCGGATCCGCTGTCCTGAGATGGGGTCGCGGTAGACGAGGATCTGGTGCTCGAAGCCGTCCTGCATGTCGGCGATCTGGTTGAGCGCGTCCAGGTAGACGGTCTCGTCGCCCTTCCGCCACGAGACGGTGCGCTTGACCTCGGGCTTCCGGGGCTCCTCGTCGCCGAAGGTGATCCCGAGGCGCTTCGGGTGGTCGGCGTCCGGGTCGCCGGGGTAGGTCTGGAGGTCGAGCTCGGCCCACAGCCTGCGCGCGATCTCCAGCTGCTGGGTCGGGGTGTTGTAGGTGATGTCGGTGCGGATGCGGCGGCGTCCGGCGTACGAGTCGAAGGTGGCGGCCTGGATGCCGAGGGTCAGCACCCCGCGGCCGCTGGACTGCAGGGTGGTGGTCCAGACGATGCCGCCCCACCACAGGTCGCCGCCGCGCTCCAGGTAGACCGCGGTGCGGCCCTCCCGGACCTTCTTCACGCGCTCGGCGATGGCCTTGTCGGGGATGGGGATCGTGCCGGAGAGCGAGCCCGCCTTGCCGATGTAGTCGTCGAAGGAGACGTCCCGCAGCGGCAGGATGTCCAGCGTCTGGTCGGTGAGCAGGTCGCAGAAGATAGCCCGGTAGGGCGTGTCGATTGCCATCGAGGGCCCCTCAGAGGACGTAGGTGGCGGTGATGCGGACGTTCCGGCCGGCGGTCAGGACGCCGTTCGCGGACCAGGTGCGCACATGGACGTTGCCGTCGGGCGAGAAGGTGAAGGCGCCCTGGCCGTAGAAGTCGGTGCCGGAGGCCTCGTAGGCGAACGAGGGACGCCAGCCCGTCGGCAGGGTGCAGACCAGCTCGTCGGGGCTGAGGTTGCCGGCGGTGGTGGCGGTGAGGTCGGCACCGGCGCGGGTCACCGTCACGGAGACGGTGGCCACTCCGCGGGTCCTGCGGCCCGCGAAGCCCACCAGCGTCCAGCCGGCGGCCGGGGTCGCGCCCGTGCTGCTCGTCTCCACCTCGACGGGCGGCTGGTAGGCGGCCCAGGCGTTGTTGTTCCAGCGCTGGAGCTGCCCGCCGTAGTCGCGGTACTGGCCGGTGTAGCTGCCGGTGGTGATCGTGCCGCTGGGCGCGATGCCGCCGATCTCCTTGGGGTAGGCGACCCAGGCGGTGCCGTCCCAGCGCTGGAGGAAGTGGGCGTTGTCGTTGTCCTGGTACTGGCCCGGGTAGGAACCGGGGACACCGGCGTTGTTGTAGACGGGCAGGATGCCGCCGGCGGAGACCAGCGTGGTGCGCAGGTCGGTGGAGGCGCCGCCGGCCCAGTCGATGCCGCCGTTGCCGGCGGAGGCCCCGGCCTTGACCTTCACGGTGAACAGGACCAGCGAGCGGGCCGGGGCGGCCGGGGCCACCGGAGCGGCCTTCGCCTCGCCCTTGACGATCTCGACGACGGCTTCGTACCTGCCCTGGGTGTCGGCGTCGTGGTCGTAGACGCGGAGCACGACCAGGTCGATCCGCGGGTTGAGCGGGTCCCCGTCACCGAAGGTGATGGCCATGTCCTGGTCGAGGGTGACGGGGTAGGCGCCGTCGCTGTTGCTGCCCTGGACGACGGCCCGGCCGTGGTAGACGGTGGCCGTCATCGGGCCGGTGGAAGCCATCCACAGGCCGCCGACCCGGAACTTGCCGTCGTACGTGCCCGGCAGGATGCCGGAGCGCGAGGCCAGCGGATTCGCGGGGGTGGTGGCGCCGATGTTGGTGAGACGGGTGTTCTGGCGGGTCTGACCTGTGGGCGTCAGCCAGCCGGATCGTACGGGCATGCGGTTCTCCTGTCGGGCGGGGCGTGGGCGGGCCGGCGGCCGTGCGGGCTCAGTACTGCGGGGTGACCTGCATGAAGCTGTTGTCGAACCACGCCCGGATGTTGGTGTGCGAGGAGCGGTAGAACGCGGTGAGCGTGTACGGGGCGCCCGGGGTGAGGCCGGACAGGCGCTGCACCGTCGACGCGGAGACGCCGTCCGCCGGGGTCGCCCCTCGGCCGCCCTTCACCGCCAGCTCGTCGTCCAGGTCACGGACGACCGTGCTGCCCTGGGTGATCTTCAGGCACATCCAGCCGGTCGAGGCGGCGTTGGTGCCGGTCTCCAGGATGGTCTCCACCCGCGAGCCGAAGGTGACCAGCACGTTCTTGGACGGCGGGGCCGTGAAGGTCAGCGTGAAGGGGTTCGAGGCCCGGTCGAGCAGGGTGTCCACGTACGTCGTCGACAGGGTGTAGCCCGCGTCCAGCTGGTCGTTGAAGTACGGCCCCGGGAACGCCGGCGCCCACGCCGTCCCGCTCCAGCGCTGGAGCACGCCCGTGGTGTCCCGGTACTGACCGGTGTAGCTGCCCTGCGTGGTGGAGGCGGAGGCCGGGATGATGCCGCCGACGGCCTCCGGGTACGACACCCACTTGCCGCCGTCCCAGCGCTGGAACTGGCTGTTCGGGGTGTCCTGGTACTGGCCCGGGTAGGCGCCCGGCTGGACCGGCCCCTCGACCGGCAGGATGCCGCCCGCGGAGACGACGGTGGTGCGCAGGTCCTTCAGGGCGGAGGCCCACGGGATGCCGCCGTTGCCCGCGCTGGCGTTGATCGGGACCCGCACCTCGTACAGCGGAAGACTGCGCGCCGGCACCGGCTGCGCCTTCGGGCTCGCCTGGGGGACGCCCTGGATGACCTCGATGACGGCCTCGTTGCGGGTGCCCTCGTAGAGCTTGTCGTAGATCCGCAGGACGACGAGGTCGATCCGGTCGAACTGCGCGTTGCCGGGCGCGAAGGTGACGACCTCGGAGGTCGGCAGCGTCACCGGGTAGGCGCCCTGGGAGATGTCGCCCTGGATGACCGCCCGGCCCTCGGAGACGACCGCGGACATGGCGGAGGCGTTCGTCATCCAGAAGCCGGACAGCCGGAACTTGCCGTCGTACGAGCCCGGCAGGATGCCGGACCGCACCTGGACGGGGTTGAGAGCGTTGGTGGCGCCCATCTGGGTGAGGCGGGTGTCCTCGCGGGTCTGGCCGGACTCGAGGACCCAGCTGCTGCGCAGGTTCATGAGGTTGCTCCAATCGGGGTTACGGGGAGGACGGGGTCAGGACCGGATCCACTGGGCGGTCAGCGTGCTGTAGTAGCCCGAGCCGCCGAGGGTGCGGACGGCGGCGGTGTGGTTGTGGTAGCCGGCGAGCTGCAGGACGTTGCCCGCGGTGAGCTTGATGAGGCCCTCGCCGCCGACGGTGACGGCGCCGGTGGACGCCGGGGACAGCCAGGTCATCCGCGGCACTCCGACGCCGCCGAGGTGGATGCGGGCGCCGCGCACGCCGGTGGTGGAGTCGCCGTTCCAGGCGACGTGGCCGGTGACCCGCCACCAGCCGGTGCGCGGGACGACGAAGCTGTCCGTGCCGTTCCAGCCGGCGAGGTCGTCGATGTCGACGTAGTTGAGGGTGATCGGCGTCCAGGCGCCGGCCGGCACGCTCTGCATCGTCGTCTGCGAGACGGTGAACAGGACGGACGCCTTGCCTTCGGCGTACTGCCAGGCCGCGCCGTCCCAGCGCTGCAGGACGCCGGCGTTGTCGCGGTACTGGCCGGTGTAGGTGCCGGTCGTCACCGTCCCGTTCGCGGCGATGCCGCCGTACGCCTTCGGGTACGACTGCCAGGTCGTGCCGTCCCAGCGCTGGAGCAGGCCCGAGACGTCGCGGTACTGGCCGACGTACACGCCGTTGAAACCGCTGGTCGGCATGATGCCGCCGAGCGCCGTCATCGGGTAGTGCTTCGTCGTGACGACGCCCGGGGTGGTCCACTGGACGCCGCCGTTGCCGGCGGAGGTGCCTGCGGGCACCGAGATCGTGTAGAGCTGGAAGGAGCTGCCGGGGCCCGAGGCGGGGACCGCCGGGATGGCCGAGGGCGTGCCCTTGATCAGCCGGATCACGGCGTCGGTGGCGCCGCTCTTGTCGTAGGCGTCGTCCATGACGGCCAGTTCGATGACGTCGATCCGGCCGTACTGCGGGTCGCCGTCGGCGATGGTGAGCGTCTCGGGGGCGGTCACAGCGATCATGTACGCGCCCTGGGCGGTCTCGTAGCCCTGGAGGACGGCCCGGCCGGTGCCGATGGTGCACTGCATCGCGGAGCTGCCGGTCAGCGCGAAGCCGCCCGGCACGATGCCGGGCCGCGAGCGCAGCGGCGGCGAGGTGGCGCTCGATCCGCTGGGAGTGAGCAGCGCGGACAGGGCGAGCCGGGTGTCCTCGCGGGTCTGGCCGGACGAATGGAGCCAGGCGGCCCGTACGGTCATGGGTTCACCTCTTCTGTGCGGGGCGGAAAGGGGGGCCGGTCACCATGGGGCGGTCACCATTCGGCGCTGCGCCAGCGGACCGTCATCACGGCCTCGGGCGTCGCACCGTCGGGCCGGAACGCCAGCTCCGTACGGCCCGGTTCGAGCACGAAGAGCTCCTCCGGGCTGGAGTCCGCCATGGCGGTGTGGCGCCGGGACGCGGTGCCGTTGAGCATCACGGTGCCGTTGGCGGTGTCGACGACGAGCTCGTCGCCGGCGGCCAGGTCGATCGCGTAGCGCAGCCGGCGCTTGCTGACCCGCTCGGTGACGGTCGGCATGGAGCAGGGGCCGCGGAAGGTGATCAGCGGGTGGGCGGCGGCGGAGCCGGTGTTCTCGGCGACGGCGTCGCCGGTGGAGGTGGCCTGGCCCCAGGAGAGCGGCCACTGCAGCCCCTCCGGCGGCCAGGTCAGACCGGACTCGGGCTGCGGGGCCGTGGTGCTCGTGGACTCCTCGTTGACGCCGTAGCGGCGCGGGTCGGAGGCCAGCCACTGGATCGACATCCTGGAGCTGCCCTGGGTGGCGAAGCCCTGGTCGGCGGGGACCACGCGCTGGGCGATCCGGGCGCGTACGGCGAGGAGTTCGCCGTGCAGCCGGACGGTGAGCCAGCGCTCCTCGTCGAGCAGGGCGAGCGACTGGCGCAGGGCGCGGATGGCCTCGGCGGCGGCGGAGTACTCCGGCATCAGCACGATCGTGCCGCTGATCTTGCGGGGCTTGGCGTAGCGGGAGCCGGGCCAGGCGCCGTGCGAGGTGGGCCGGTCGGCGTCGGAGGAGTCGTACTCGGGCAGGTCCTCCCAGCCCTGGAGTCCGGAGCGGTCGACGTTGAAGGGCGTACCGGGGCCGATGAGAAGCCCGGCCCACTGGATCTGCCCGTCCTGGGTGATCAGTGAGCCGGGCGCGAGGTCGGCGGTGAGGTTGTTTCCGGCGTATGTGGTGGTGGTCTCGGCCATGGGGCCGTCACCTCACTTCTGAGGGGGTGTCGGGTGAGCGGGCTTCAGCGGCGAGGGCATCAGTGATGGGCGGCGAGGAGGAAGAGCAGGTCCTCGGCGGTCGACCGCGGGCCGGCGCCCGGATCCTCGTGGAACTCCGCGATGCGGTGGGGCCGCCGGGGAGCCTCGGTGAGGGCCGGGACGCGCCGCTGTTCGAGGACGGTGAGCGGGTCGATGCGCGGCGCGCTGTCGGCACCGGGGAAGACGACACCGCCCTCGGCGAGCATCGGGATCTTGTCGATGTCGACGCCGAAGTGCTTGCCGAGGAAGTCGAAGCTCAGCTTGTTGAGCCCGTCGATGATCCAGTTGGCGAAGGCGATGAGCCCGTTGATCGGGCCCTTGACGACGCCGAGCACGGCGGTCAGGGCGCCCTTGATCAGCTCGCCCATGCCGTGCAGGGCCTTGCCGACCGCGTCCTTGGCGTGCCGGAAGAAGCCCGGGATCTTGTCGGTGAAGAAGGACAGGAACGGGTGGATCGCGCCCTTGATGCCGCCGATGGTGCGCGAGGCGATGCCGCGCAGGGCGTTGCTGGCGGAGGTGACGGAGGAACCGACGCGGGAGATGCCGCTGATGCCGGAACCGATGAGCTTCAGCGCCGTCTTGAACAGGGTGAGGTAGGCCTTGAAGTAGGTCCCGACGGCCTGGCCGATGAGCTTGATGACCGGCTGGAGGAACGTCCAGACGGACTGGAAGCCCTTCAGCGCCTGCTGCATCACCTGCTTGATGATCTTCTGGCCGGTCTCGCTGTTCACCGCGTACTCGATGAGCCAGGAGATGACCGGCATGAGGATGCCGAGGATGAAGCCGAGCGGGTTGCTGCGCATGGCGAGGTTGACACCGGTCATGGCGACCGAGGCGATGGTCATGACCGTGCCGTAGGTGTCCATGAGCTTGGTGATGGTGTCGGTGATGGGCAGCAGCGGCACCAGGATCGCCAGGACGGCACCGACCGCGGGACCGAACTTCCCCGCGGCGGTACGGACCTTGCCGGCCGCGACGCCGAGCTTCTGGATGCCGGCGGCCGCCTTCGACCGCTGGAACCGGCCGACGGAGGTCGCCGCGCCGGACGCGGTGCTCCCGAGGGTGCGTACGGAGCCCCCGGCCGTCTTCAGGTCGGAGGCGAACCTGGCGACGCCGCCGGCCGCCGACTGGACGTCCTGCTTGAGTCGCTTGAGCGTGCCGCCGGCCGCCTGGGCGCCCTGGCGCAGGGAGGTCATCGCCGGCGTCACGCTCCTGAACGCCGGCATGCGGACGGCGACGGCACTCATCCGCGTGCCTTCGCCAGGTACATCAGCGCGTCCGCCGTGGACTGCGGGTCGCTGTTACGGGCCGCGTGGTAGTGCTCGATGTGCAGCCCGGCACCGCCGCCGTTGCCCCCCTGCAGCTGCGCCGTCATCCGGGCGCGCCGGGCGGTCATGGCGAGCAGCCGGTCCAGCTTGGACAGCGGCAGGACGGCCTCGGCCTCGCCGGCCTCGGCGAGGATCGCCGGGACACCGCCGCTGCGGGGCATGACGACACCACCGGTGGCGAGCATCGGGATGGTCGGGATGTGGACGCCGAAGGTCTTGCCGCCGACGATCGGGACCCAGCCGGGGACGCTGACCTTGACCCCGTTGACCGCGTTGATCATGCGGTTGATCAGGCTGATGACGGCGTTGACCGGGCCGGACACACCGCTCTTGATGCCCTCGAACGCCCGGGACGCGATGTCCTTGAGGCCGTTCCAGATGGAGGACATCTTGTCCTTGACGGCGGTGAAGGCGTTCGGGATCGCGGACTTGATCCAGTTGACCACCGGGGTGATGACGGCCTTGATGCCGTTCCAGACGGCGCCGACGACCGTCTTGATCGCCTTCATGACGGTCGTGATGACCGTCTTCCAGATGTTGACGTAGGTCTTGATGACCGTGGCGACGGCCTTGACGACGGTGGAGATGGCCTTCTTGATGCCGTTCCAGACCGTCTTGATCAGGTCGCCGGCTTTCTTCATGATCGGGCCGACGGCCTTCATGACCGCGCTGATGACGGTCTTGATGCCGTCGAAGGCCTTCTTGAGGATCTTCTGCATCGTCTTCGACTGCATCGCCATCTCGACGATCTTCTCGATGAGAGGCATGAAGAGTTCGATCAGGCGGGCGAGGAAGTTGCCCTTCATGGACTTGTTGAGCTTGTCCTGGCCCTTGGCGGCCTTGCCCGCGCCGGACTCGTACTTGCCCATCTTCTTGCCGGCGGACTCGGCGGTCGTGCCGGCCTTCGCCATGGACTTCTCGGCCTGGTCCGAGGCCGTCTTGAGGTTCTTGAGCTGGGTGTTGGAACCCTGGGCGTTGGTCTTGAGGGTCTTGAGCTGACCGGATGCGGACTTCCCGGCGTCGCCTACCTTCTTGACCGAGGTGCCGGCGCCGGAGGCCTGGGTCTTGAGGTTGCCGAGGGCGGTGGACGCGTTCTTCAGGTTGCTGATGAGAGACATGGGTTACCTCCTTTCGGGGTGGGGCGGGGTCAGTGGCTGGGGGCGGCGCCGCCGCCCATCTCGGCGTTGAGATCGCGGACCGCCTGGGCGAAGTCGCGCATCCTCCCGGAGAGCGTTCCGGTGTGCTGGGCGAGGTCCCTGGCCGCCGTGGCCGCCGGCCCGAGGGTCCCCGCCTTGGGGACGCTGTTCACGTCGAGGCCGTCCATGGCGAGCTTGAGCTTGCCTATGGCATCGGCGAACTTCTTGGTCTTCTTGGGGTCCGAGTTCCGTACGGCGCCGGTGATCTTGCCCATGCCGGAGGAGACCAGGGGCATGCGCTGGTGGTCGACGTCCTTGATGGCGTCGGCGACCTTCTTGACGCCCTCGGCCGCCTTCCGGGCCGCGCTCTCCTTCGGCAGCTTGGCGAAGTCGCGGAGGAAGGCGGGGGCCTTGTCGTTGAACTTCTCCATCTGCGGGATCAGCAGTTCGAGCTGTGCGCGAAGCCCGTCGAAGTTCGCGGTAGGGGGGAGGTCGGCAAGGCTGGTGCCGCCGTTGGCGACGCGTCGCTCGCGGGCCTCGACGTCCGTGCGGCTCTGCCGGGTGATGTTGCCGTCCGCGTCGTAGGCGCGGATGAGGCGGTTGGGGTCGCCCCATTGCTGGAGGGTCCGCTGGATGCTGGTCAGCTTGCCCGTGAGGTAGACGCCGATGCCGCCGACGACGATGGCCGCGAAGGCGCCGGCGCCGGTCGACATCCAGTACTTGAAGGCCGTGCCGAGGCCCTCGCCCTCGTACAGCTTCTCGATGCCGGCGGCGATGCCGTCGAAGCCGGCAGCTTCCCAGTACTCCGAAACCGGGTTCTTGACGATCTCCTTGTGGATCTCCAGGAACTTGTCTTTGAACTCCGGGACGATCAGGTGTTCTTTGAGCCAGTTGGTCGAGGGCAGCCAGCCTCCGTCCACGATCCGTAGTTTGTGGCTGAGGCCGGCGATCTGGATCTGGAGATCCCCGGTCGTTACTTCTGCCATGGTTTGCTCCGCTTCCGGCCGGTGACGGCCAAGCGCCGAAAAGCCCCTGCCGGTCGCGGCAGGGGCTCGTTCGTCTGGGGGCGGCGGGGGCGGCTAGGCGTCGTCGTCCCGGCGGGAGCCGCGGCGCACCGTCGCGAGGGCGTCGTTCCAGCCCGCCGTGTACGCGAGGGTCTCGTACCGGCTGACCTCGGCGTACAGCGTGCCGAGCAACGCTCTCTTGTCGAGGGCGACGGGTCCGTCGAGGAGCTGGCGGAGGCGGTCCTGGAGCGGGATGTGCGGTCGCGATGCCTCGGCCTGCTGAGTCATGGACGCCTGCCTTCCGGTTGCTTGCCCGTGCGTGCGTGGCGGCGCCGCGGAGTGAGGCGGGGGCACCACATGTTCGAACTACTGTGCGAACAGAGTTTGGAACACCTGTTCGGGTTTTGTCGAGCGGGAAACGTCTGACGGCGTGTCTTCTTGCGGGTTCCCCGAGGGGGTTGGTCCTCGAACAGAGCTTGTGTTCGACCGGGGTACTCTGGAAGGCGCGTTCCCCGGACCTGACTCATTCGGGGGGCCGGGGGCGCGAGGGGCGCGTGGGGACCCCAGGGGGTTGGAAGGCAGTGCTGACGCATGGACACGGAGCCGGCAGGTAACCGGCGCGAGCAGGTCATCGACTGGCTCGAATCCCACCCTGACCTGCCCCATCTCTTCGCGCGGCTCGCCGAGCTCGTCCACGTCGCCGGGTACGCCCCGGAGGACCTCGTCGTGCTGCCCCGCGCCGAGGTGGACCGCCGCGAGACCGCCGCGTTCACCGCCGGCTGGGCCGAGGCCGTCTCCGACGAACTTCCCCGCATCCGCAGGGAGTACGAGCGGCGCGTGGCCGACGCCTACGCACAGGGGCAGGGTGACGCGCGTGGAATACGCCGCCCGCAGCGCCGTACGGACGCCCACCACGAGGGCGCCCGCGTCATCCCGCTGCCCTTCGCCCGGCTCATGGAACCGCCGGCCGTGGTGGTCGACGCCGAGGAGCGCGTCCGCCGGGAGCGCGAGCTGTTCGAACAGCGCTCCGAGCCGGAGTACGAGGAGTACGCGCCGGAGCCCGAGTCCGTGCCGACGCCCGTGCCGACGCCCGTGCCCGCGAACGAGCCGGAGCCCGAGCGCACGGCGGAGCCCGAGCCGGAGCCCGAGCCGGAGGTCCGGGCCGGCGCCCAGGAGAGCCGCACCCGCCGGAACCCCCAGCCGGTGCGGAAGGTCGTCCGCGGCAAGGGCGGCCGCCCGATCGTGCCGCCGCTCAGCGGCGTACCCGGCCAGACCGGAGGGACCCCCGAGCGGCGCGGCCGCCGGCTCTCCGAACGGGCCAGGACCCTGGAGGAGGAGCTGGCCGCCGAACGAGCACAGGAAGCGCCCCCGGATCCCGCTTCCTGAGGGGAGCGGGATCCGGGGGCGAAGGCGCACGTCAGCCGAAGAAGCGGGCGAGGGCCGACGGGGAGACGGCCGCGTCCTGTGTCGGCTCGCCGTCCTGCTTCTCCTCGTCCTCGTCCGTGACACCCGGACGGGGAACGGGCTTCGGCGGATCCGGGGTCTCGTCGTCCTCACCGGAGTTGACGCTCTGGAACATCCAGTTGGAGATGGCCAGATGGTCCACCGTGGCGGCGAGGAGATGGTCGGTCAGCGACCACTCCGCCGACTCGCCGTGGATCTCGCGCTGCACCGCGCCGTCCGCCGGAAGGTGCTTGATCATCACCATCAGGCGCCGGCTGGAGAGCTCGCCCCGGTGCCAGTCGAGGAGATCGGTGGCGTAGTAGCGGAGGAGGTCCGCCTCAAGGGCCTCGGCGTGTTCGTCGACGAACTCGACGAGGCTCAGTCTTCCCCCAGGCCGAGCCCGGTCTCCTTGCCGTAGGCCTCCAGGATCGCGGCGATGTCCTGCATCGTGAGGTCGTGCTCCTCGAAGCGGACGTACTGCTCCTCACCCATCAGGAGTTCGAGCAGACCGTCCACGTCGTTGTCGTCGAGCTTCCGCAGCGCCTTCGCGGTCTTGCGGGAGAGCTCGGTGGGAAGCGTGTAGGACTCGCCGTCCAGCTCGAAGGACCAGCTGCGGCCGTGGGCCTCCAGTCGCTGGGCGCGGGCGGCGTTGACGTCGAAACGGGCCATGGTGATGCGTACTCCTTGTTCGATCGAGTGAGGAGGAGAGGGGTGGGGCGGGACGGCGGTGCGCCGTCCCGCCCCGGGTGGAGAAGGATCAGACGGTCGCGGAGTACTGGCTGTCCTTCATGAGGAAGGTCGCCAGCGGCTTGCCGTCGCCCTTCGACATGGCGGTGAAGGTGACACCCAGCTGGGAGGCCGCCTTGCGGGCCAGCTTGATGTCGTCGGTCGCGGTGACCTGGCCGCGCGGGATGATGAAGCGGTACTTCACCGCGGTCGTGCCACCGGCCTTGACGTCGGTGAACTCCAGGCCGAGGGCGCGGACGTCCGCGAACGGACGCTCGGCGATCTCGTACCGGTAGGTGTCGACCGCCGGGGTCGGCTCGGCCTTCACCGCGTCGCCGCCCATGAAGAACGGCAGCGTGTCCTCGTTGAACTGGAGCAGCGAGAACTTCAGCGACAGGTCACGGCTCGAGTAGATGTAGTGGACCGGGGAGACCGACTGCCACGAGTCGATGGCCTCCAGCTTGTCCTTCTTCGAGAACGTGACGCCGTCGCCGGAGGTGAAGCCGAGGTCCTTCCAGCCCGCGCCGGACCAGTCGGCGGCGGAGTCCGTGCCGAAGGTGGCGGGGAGGGAGGTGCCGGCGTCGGCGACGTAGAGCTTGCCGATGCCTGCGACGCGGATCTCAGCGGAGTTGTTTCCGGCCATGGTGGGTTTCTCCTTGGGTTGGGTGAGAAGGCCGCCCCGGGTCGGCTGATCCGGGTACGGCAAAGGCCCCGCCGAATGGCGAGGCCTGGTCTGTGGGTCGCTGGGTGTCCCCGGGCCGGGTGGCTAGAAGACGTTCAGCGAGAGCTGGATGACGCAGAGGTAGCGGTTGGCGCCCCGGTAGAGGTAGTCGGGCATCCAGCGCGGCCCGTCCTGCTCCTCGACGTCGCTGACGAAGGTGGCGCCGAGCTGCTTGCCGATGGTGGCGAGCAGCGCCCGCCGGGCGGCGTTGGCGAGGACGTGGGCCGCGTTCTTGGTCGGCCCGTACACCTCGAACTCGATCAGCGGCTTGTCGACGTGCAGGTCGCCGATCCAGGCGCCGCCGCGGCGGTTCACCAGGACGGCGTTCTGCGTGCCGTCGAAGCCGGCCGGCGCCTGGACGGCGACCGTGACGCCGGCCATCGCCGGGTCGGCCTTGAGGACGTCGACGACCAGCTTCTCGACGTCCGGGAACGCACTCGGGGGAGTGGTCATGACGGTTCTCCTCGGGAGAAGGGGAGGCGGGACGGGCGGTACGGGGGCCGCCCGGGGCGCTCGACGCGGGGGAGGGGCGGGGGCGCGGAGCGCTCCCGGACGGCGTACGGCGGAGACTGCGGCCCGTCTCGCGGGCACAGCTCCGCCGCTGCACCAACTGTGACAGGGAGCGTGCGCGCACGCAACTAGTTCTGGATGCGATGTGCTCGTGACCCTGCGGGCGGGCGGCTGTACGGGCCCCCGATAGGTTGAACGGCCCCGACCCAGGAGCCGCCCCGTGTCCGCCCGCCCCCGCCTGCTCTACGTGACCGACCTCGCCTACCCGGCCCGGGGCCGCCGCTACTGCGACGAGGACATCCACCTCACCGCCCGGCTCCGCGAGAACTTCGACCTGGCGCTCTGCCACCCGCTCGACGCCGCCGCCCTCATGGACGCCTTCGACGCCGTCGTCGTCCGCAACAGCGGCCCGGTCCTCGGCTACCAGAAGGAGTACGAGGCCTTCCGCACGCAGGCCCTGGCCCGCGGAACCCGCGTCTACAACCCGCTCCACGGCCGCGGCGACATGGCCGGCAAGCAGTACCTCCTCGACCTCACCGCCGCCGGCCACCCCGTCATCCCCACCGCCGACCGGCCCGAGGACCTCCACCGCCTGCCCGAGGCCGAGCGGTACGCGGTCAAGCCCAAGGCCGGCGCCGACTCCATAGGGCTGCGTTTCGTCCGGTACGAAGACCTCACAGAGCTCGCCGGTCTCGCCTACGGCGACGTGCTGGTCCAGCCGCGCGTCGACTTCCGGTACGAGGTCTCCTTCTACTTCGTCGACGACCTCTTCCAGTACGCCCTGTACGCCCCCGACCCCGAGCGCCGCTGGGTCCTGGAGCCGTACGAACCGACCGCCGACGACCTCGCCTTCGCCCGCCGCTTCATCGACTGGAACACCCTCGACCACGGCATCCAGCGCGTCGACGCCTGCCGCGCCCCCGGCGGCGAGCTGCTCCTCGTCGAGCTGGAGGACCTCAACCCGTACCTCTCCCTCGACCGCGTGCCCGAGGAGACCCGCGAGCGCTTCGCCACGGTCCTCGCCGACTCGCTCCGCCGCTTCCTGGCGGCATGACGAAGCGCCCCGGGTCCGGAAGACCGGACTCGGGGCGCTGCGGTGACGGGCGGTCAGGCGGTACGGGGGCGGCGGCGGGCCAGCCGCTCGGCCGCGAAGACGTCCTCCAGGCGGAAGAGCTGCGCGCGGCCCGCCCGGCCCGCGGCCCGCAGATGGCCCAGCTGGACCCACTTGCGGATCGTCGCGGGCGCCACCCCCGCCTCCTCGGCCGCCAGCGGGCCGGGGACCAGGGTGGGCAGTGCGGGCGAGCTCAGCATGAGGTCTCCTTCGGGTCGTCCATCGCCGCCTCGATCTCCTCGGTACGGGTCCCCGACGCCTCCGACAGCTCCTCCCACCGCTCCTCCGGCCACAGGTGCCGGTAGGCGGGGTCGTCCTGGCAGCCGCACACCTCGTCCGTGCAGACACAGGCCGGGTTCACGCACAGCACCGCGCGCCGGTCGGGGAACGCCCGCAGCGACACCGAGTCGCACCAGGGGCAGCGGCCCGAGACCCGCACGATCGTCTCCGAGTCGCCGAGCGTCCTCGCGCAGCGCCGGGCCATCCTGCGGATCTCGTCCCGCACGTGCCGGGCCAGGTCCGGGTGGGCCGCGATCGGGTCGAGCAGGCCCACGAGGCGCCGGAGCCGGTCGATCACGCCGGCGCGGGGCGGACGGGGGAGCGTGAGCCGGGCGCACACCGCCTCCTCCAGCTCCACCACCCCGTCGGTGATGTCGCGGATGGCGTCGGAGACGTGCAGCCGGATCGGGGCGGCCCCGTGGCCGGGGACGGCGAGCCCGTGCCGCTGCTGGAGCAGCAGCGCCTCCCGGCGCTCCTCGCGGATCAGCTCGTCACGGCCGGCCGGGGAGGGGGCGGGCGCGGTGCCGGCGGGCCCGCGCCGGCCGGGCGCGAGCTCCTCGGCGAGCTCGGGGAACTGTCGTACGAGGGAGGCGGTCCAGAGCGCGATGTCCCGCAGCACGAGCGCGACGGCGGGGTCCGTGGGGGAGACCTCGCCGGCCGGGCGCGCGGGCGTGGTGTCGTCAGTCACGGCGGCCGCTTCCCGTCTTCGCGAGGGCCTTGGCCACGCGGTGGGCGTCCGCCGGGCGGCCGTTGCGCCAGAGGCGGCCCGCGCAGACACCGTCGAAGTAGCTCTCGGCCGGGGCCACCGCCGTCTCGCACTCGTTCCGCACGGGGCAGGAGGCGCAGGCCCGCAGGGCCGGGGCCGCCTCCTTGGCGCGGCGGGCGAAGACGACGGACGGGGAGAGGCCGGCGCACGCGGCGGAGGCCTGCCAGGGGGACGGGTCGGGATGGAACAAGGGGTTCTCCACGGTCCGGGGCCCGCCCGGGCCGACCACGGGGCCGGTGGGGCGCCTGGGGCTCAGGGGGCCGACGAGTGCGGCGGCGAGCCAGACTTACACGTTGCGTGCGAGCGCGCAACAAAAATCCGAAGGGCCGTGGACCCCTCTTCACCGATTCGACACGATTGCGTGCCCGAAAGCACGTAATTCCGTGCGCGCAAGCACGCTAAGGTATGGGATCCGGAGGGTGGGGAGCGAGGAGCGGTACACATGAGCACTCAAGGGCTCGACGAATTCGCAGGCTGGGTCGAAGGCCTGATGAGACAGCGCGGCTACGACATCGACAGCCCGCGCGGCGGCGGCAAGTCCCGGATCGCGGACGAGGCCGGTGTCCACCGCGCGGCCGTCACGCGCCTGCTGCAGCGGCAGAGCATGCCCGACCTGGAGACCATGCGCCGGATCGCCCCGCTGCTCGGCGTCTCGGTCCGCGACATGCTCATCCGGTCCGGTCGCGTGACCCCCGAGGAACTCCCGATGGCGGCGGACCTGCTGCCGCCGAGCGACTGGCAGCCCTCGATGGAGGACTTCGCCCGCTGGCTGGGCGTGCCCGACGAGCGGATGGGCGTCTTCGTCAAGGTCGTGAACCAGTTCCTGGAGCCCGACGTCGACACCGGCGCCGCCGCCGGCGAGGCCGCCGAGCCCCGCCGCACGGCCCGGGACTGACCGGGCGCGCTCCCGCCCCCGGTCCGCTCCGGCCGGGGGCGGGAGCGCGTGGGCATTTGTTTTGACCGGAGTCCATGCGATAGGTACGCTCATGCCTTGTGCCTGGGGTGTGCCTGGGCTCCCGTGCGTGTCCTCAACCGCACGGCGAGTCATATATCGGCCACCGTGATCCGCGCCTTTTCCGCCCCGTGCGGAGGTCCGCGAGATTCGACACACCCGACCGCGTGGGTCGGCGAATGTTCCAGGTTAGTTTTACCGACGGCACACAGAAACCGGAGAAGTAGTGCCTACGATCCAGCAGCTGGTCCGTAAGGGCCGGCAGGACAAGGTCGAGAAGAACAAGACGCCCGCACTCGAGGGTTCCCCTCAGCGTCGCGGCGTCTGCACGCGTGTGTTCACGACCACCCCGAAGAAGCCGAACTCGGCCCTCCGTAAGGTCGCGCGTGTGCGTCTGACCTCGGGCATCGAGGTCACGGCCTACATCCCGGGTGAGGGTCACAACCTGCAGGAGCACTCCATCGTGCTCGTGCGCGGTGGCCGTGTGAAGGACCTGCCGGGTGTTCGCTACAAGATCATCCGCGGTTCCCTCGACACGCAGGGCGTCAAGAACCGTAAGCAGGCTCGCAGCCGCTACGGCGCCAAGAAGGAGAAGTAAGAATGCCTCGTAAGGGCCCCGCCCCGAAGCGCCCGGTCATCATCGACCCGGTCTACAGCTCTCCTCTTGTCACCTCGCTGATCAACAAGATCCTGCTGGACGGCAAGCGTTCCACCGCCGAGCGCATCGTGTACGGCGCCATGGAGGGTCTTCGTGAGAAGACCGGCCAGGACCCGGTCATCACGCTGAAGCGCGCTCTCGAGAACGTCAAGCCGGCCCTCGAGGTCAAGTCCCGCCGTGTCGGTGGCGCCACCTACCAGGTGCCGATCGAGGTCAAGCCGGGCCGCGCGTCCACGCTGGCCCTCCGCTGGCTCGTCGGTTACTCCCGCGCCCGTCGCGAGAAGACCATGACCGAGCGCCTCATGAACGAGCTCCTGGACGCCTCCAACGGTCTCGGCGCTGCGGTCAAGAAGCGTGAGGACACGCACAAGATGGCCGAGTCCAACAAGGCCTTCGCGCACTACCGCTGGTAGTCGCAACCCACATCGAGACCGAGAGAAGACTGAGCCGATATGGCTACCACTTCGCTTGACCTGGCCAAGGTGCGCAACATCGGCATCATGGCCCACATCGACGCGGGCAAGACGACCACCACCGAGCGGATCCTGTTCTACACCGGTGTCTCGTACAAGATCGGTGAAGTCCACGACGGCGCTGCCACGATGGACTGGATGGAGCAGGAGCAGGAGCGCGGCATCACGATCACGTCTGCCGCGACGACCTGCCACTGGCCGCTCGAGAATGTCGATCACACGATCAACATCATCGACACGCCGGGTCACGTCGACTTCACCGTCGAGGTGGAGCGTTCGCTGCGCGTGCTCGACGGTGCTGTCACCGTGTTCGACGGTGTGGCCGGTGTCGAGCCCCAGTCCGAGACTGTCTGGCGTCAGGCGGACCGCTACGGCGTGCCGCGCATCTGCTTCGTCAACAAGCTCGACCGCACGGGCGCCGAGTTCCTCCGCTGCGTCGACATGATCGTGGACCGCCTCGGCGCCGTCCCGATCGTCATGCAGCTCCCGATCGGCGCCGAGATGGACTTCCAGGGCGTCATCGACCTGGTCCGCATGAAGGCGCTTGTCTGGTCCGCCGAGGCCAGCAAGGGTGAGATGTACGACGTCGTCGACATCCCGGCGGACAAGCTCGAGCAGGCCGAGGAGTACCGCGCCAAGCTCGTCGAGACCGTCGCGGAGAACGACGAGGAGCTCATGGAGCTCTTCCTCGAGGGCGTCGAGCCCACCGAGGAGCAGCTCTACGCTGCCGTCCGCCGCATCACCATCGCGTCCGGCAAGGGCAACGGCGAGAAGACGGTCACCCCCGTCTTCTGCGGCACCGCGTTCAAGAACAAGGGCGTTCAGCCCCTGCTCGACGCTGTCGTCCGTTACCTCCCCTCGCCCCTGGACGTCGAGGCCATCGAGGGCCACGACGTCAAGGACGCCGAGGTCGTCGTGAAGCGCAAGCCGTCCGACGACGAGCCGCTGTCGGCCCTCGCGTTCAAGATCGCGAGCGACCCGCACCTCGGCAAGCTCACCTTCGTCCGGATCTACTCCGGTCGCCTGGAGGCCGGCACCGCGGTGCTGAACTCCGTCAAGGGCAAGAAGGAGCGCATCGGCAAGATCTACCGCATGCACGCGAACAAGCGTGAGGAGATCGACTCGGTGGGCGCCGGCGACATCGTCGCCGTCATGGGCCTCAAGCAGACCACCACCGGTGAGACGCTGTGCGACGAGAAGAACCCGGTCATCCTGGAGTCCATGGACTTCCCGGCCCCGGTCATCCAGGTCGCCATCGAGCCCAAGTCCAAGGGTGACCAGGAGAAGCTGGGTGTCGCCATCCAGCGTCTCGCGGAGGAGGACCCCTCCTTCCAGGTCCACTCGGACGAGGAGACCGGCCAGACCATCATCGGTGGTATGGGCGAGCTTCACCTCGACATCCTCGTCGACCGCATGCGTCGCGAGTTCAAGGTCGAGGCGAACGTCGGCAAGCCGCAGGTCGCGTACCGCGAGACGATCCGCAAGGCCGTCGAGCGCGTGGACTTCACCCACAAGAAGCAGACCGGTGGTACCGGTCAGTTCGCCAAGGTGCAGATCGCGATCGAGCCCATCGAGGGTGGCGACGCCTCCTACGAGTTCGTGAACAAGGTCACCGGTGGCCGCATCCCGAAGGAGTACATCCCTTCGGTCGACGCGGGTGCGCAGGAGGCCATGCAGTTCGGCATCCTGGCCGGCTACGAGATGACTGGCGTCCGCGTCATCCTTCTCGACGGTGCCTACCACGAGGTCGACTCCTCCGAGCTCGCGTTCAAGATCGCCGGTTCGCAGGCCTTCAAGGAGGCCGCGCGCAAGGCTTCTCCCGTCATTCTCGAGCCCATGATGGCCGTTGAGGTCGTCACGCCCGAGGACTACATGGGCGAGGTCATCGGTGACATCAACTCCCGCCGTGGCCAGATCCAGGCCATGGAGGAGCGCAGCGGCGCCCGCGTCGTGAAGGGCCTCGTGCCGCTCTCGGAGATGTTCGGCTACGTCGGAGACCTCCGCAGCAAGACCTCGGGTCGCGCAAGCTACTCGATGCAGTTCGACTCCTACGCCGAGGTTCCGCGGAACGTCGCCGAGGAGATCATCGCGAAGGCCAAGGGCGAGTAACTCTCCCGAGTTCACGCTTTAGGCTTGACACCAGTCGCCGGGGCTCAGCCCCCCGAAACCCGAGGGATCGGGCCCCGGTTTACTGGCATCCCAGCAAAGATCACCTGGCGCCGATGAAGCAAGGCGTACAGAACCACTCCACAGGAGGAACCAGTGGCGAAGGCGAAGTTCGAGCGGACTAAGCCGCACGTCAACATCGGCACCATCGGTCACATCGACCACGGTAAGACGACCCTCACGGCCGCCATTACCAAGGTGCTGCACGACGCGTACCCGGACCTGAACGAGGCCTCGGCCTTCGACCAGATCGACAAGGCTCCCGAGGAGCGCCAGCGCGGTATCACCATCTCGATCGCGCACGTCGAGTACCAGACGGAGTCGCGTCACTACGCGCACGTCGACTGCCCCGGTCACGCTGACTACATCAAGAACATGATCACGGGTGCCGCGCAGATGGACGGCGCCATCCTCGTGGTCGCCGCCACCGACGGCCCGATGCCGCAGACCAAGGAGCACGTCCTCCTTGCTCGCCAGGTCGGCGTTCCGTACATCGTCGTCGCCCTGAACAAGGCCGACATGGTGGACGACGAGGAGATCCTGGAGCTCGTCGAGCTCGAGGTCCGTGAGCTCCTCTCCGAGTACGAGTTCCCGGGCGACGACCTGCCGGTCGTCCGTGTCTCGGCGCTCAAGGCGCTCGAGGGCGACAAGGAGTGGGGCGAGAAGCTTCTCGGCCTCATGCACGCCGTCGACGAGTCGATCCCGCAGCCCGAGCGTGACGTCGACAAGCCGTTCCTGATGCCGATCGAGGACGTCTTCACGATCACCGGTCGTGGCACCGTCGTCACCGGTCGTATCGAGCGTGGTGTCCTCAAGGTCAACGAGACCGTCGACATCATCGGCATCAAGACCGAGAAGACCACCACCACGGTCACCGGCATCGAGATGTTCCGCAAGCTGCTCGACGAGGGCCAGGCCGGTGAGAACGTCGGTCTGCTCCTCCGTGGCATCAAGCGCGAGGACGTCGAGCGCGGCCAGGTCATCATCAAGCCGGGTTCGGTCACGCCGCACACGAACTTCGAGGCCCAGGCCTACATCCTGTCGAAGGACGAGGGTGGCCGTCACACCCCGTTCTTCAACAACTACCGCCCGCAGTTCTACTTCCGTACCACGGACGTGACCGGCGTCGTGACCCTCCCCGAGGGCACCGAGATGGTCATGCCGGGCGACAACACCGCCATGTCCGTCGAGCTGATCCAGCCCGTCGCCATGGAGGAGGGCCTCAAGTTCGCCATCCGTGAGGGTGGCCGGACCGTCGGCGCCGGCCAGGTCGTCAAGATCACTGCCTGATCTTGAACTGACCTGGTAGCTCCTACGAGCTGCTGAGCAGTGAGGGAAGGCCCCGCACCGAAAGGTGCGGGGCCTTCTCGCGTTCCCGGGCGGCGCTACGGCCGCCAGCTCCACGGGTGGCCGTCCGCACCCAGGCCCACCACGGTCACCCCGCGCGCGCCCAGGTGGAGCGCGGCCGGCCCCTTCCCGGTACGGGTACGGAGCCGGCCGCCGGCCCTGAACACCGTCCGGCCCTTCCCGTCCGTGCCGAGGAGCACGGTCCCGTGCGCCGGGGACCGCGCGGCGACCACGTCCCCGTACCCGTCGAGGCCGGCGTCTCCCGCCGGGCCGGTCAGCCGCGCGGCCGCGGGCGCCCGGAACCAGAGCTCGCCGGCCGCGCTCGCCACCGCGGACCCGGAGAGCGGCAGCCGCGCGGACCGCGGCACCCCGTCCAGCCAGTGCCGTACGGACTCCCGCCCCGCCGCGTACACATGCACCCGGCCGGCCGGGTCCGTCGACACCGCCAGGCCGTCCTGGACCTCCGCGTCGCCGGGGAGCGGCCGCCACGGGGACCAGGAGCCGTCACCCGCACGCACGCGCGTGGAGACGCCCTTGTCCGCGTTCCGTACGAAGAGGTGGACCCGGCCGTCGGGGGCCGTCACCGCCACCGGGGCGCCGATCCGGCGGCCCAGGTCGTCCGAGCGCTCCGGATTCCCCAGGCCCCGCCAGGCCAGGAAGCCGCCGCCGGGGGAGCGCTGCTCCAGGAGCACCACCTCGCGCCGGTTGGCCCCGCCGTGCCCGTCGAGCGCGGCGAACCGCACGCCGAGCAGCAGCACCCGGCCGTCGGGGAGGACCGCCGAGCCGAGCGCCGGCGCGAGCGGGCCGCCGCCCAGGTCCACCGGCTCGCCCCAGACGCCGGGCGCCGACTCCCGCCAGCGGACCGCGCGCAGCCCGAGCACCCCGTACGCGGCGAGCCGGCCGTCCGGCTCCTCGGCGAGCGCCGGGGCGGCGCCGGGCCAGCGGTGGTGGGTGGAGCGGACCCAGCCCTTGCGGTTGGTCAGCGGCCGGTCGCCGCCGACGCCGTAGTCGCCGCAGCCCGAGGGGTTCCCGCACTGCCAGGAGGGGGCCCCGCCGTACGGGACGAGCCGGGCCGCCTTCTCCGCGAGCACCGCCGGGGGGAGGTTCTTGGGCCAGTGCCGGTTGTAGTAGCCGCGGAAGGCGGTGGTCGTGAAGGCCGGTATGGGTTCGCCGTCCCGTACGGCGTCGGTGACCCAGCGGCACAGCGCGGCCCAGGTGAAGGAGGCGACCGCCGTGTGGTCCCCGTGGTCCGAGTAGCCCGGCTGCTCGGAGTCCCGCTGCCGGGTGGCCTCCGGGCTCCGCTGGATGTCGGGGTCCGGGTCCAGGGTGTGCACGACCGTGGGCCGGTAGCGGCGGAGCAGCCCCACGAGGACGTCGACCAGCCGGTCGTAGTCGTAGGTGTCGGCGCGGGTGACGGGGGAGCCGGCCGACAGATGGGTGCGCAGCTCCAGGGCCCGGTCCTGCCAGAGCGCGGGCACGGCCATGTAGCGGCGGGCGGTGTGCATCGGCAGGTTGAGGAAGACGAGTTCGATCCTGCGGGTGCCGTGCGCGAGGGTGTCGATCTCGGCCCGCCGGCCGCCGGGGAGCGTCAGGACCTCCCGCCGCCACGGCGTGAAGGCCGGGAGGCCGAGCGCCACCGCGTACGACTGGCGCAGGCCCTGGTGGCGGGCGGAGGAGTAGGCCGCCCGGTCCGGGGGAGTCTCGGGCATCCCCGCGATCCGGTTCCGGCCGGTGTGCTCGCCCGCCGTCACATACACGGAGACGAGCGGGACGCCCGCGTCGAGCAGCCGCTGGGTGTCCGGGTTCATGAAGTACAGGTCGTCGTCCGGATGCGCCGAGAACTGCAGGAGCAGCGCCCGCCGGGCCCGCGCCGGGTCGATCGGCTTGCCCGGCGCCGGATCGGCGGTCGGCGCTGTCCGGCGCGGCTCCGGTACGGAACACCCGGCGGCGGCCGCGGTGACCGCGAGGGCGGCGGCGAGGACCGTCCGCCGACGGGGTGGAGTGTGCACGACAGGGCCTTTCGCTCAATCGGTCCACTGGAAGACGGATTTGCGAGTGAGCCGGTTGTGCGCCGGGCGGGGCCGCCGGGAAGATCGCCGGAAAAGATCTCCGAAATCGTGCGGCCGGATGTCGAGAGGCCGATCCTGGTTCCGACCGAAGGGTGACAGCGCGCCACCGGGGCGGGCGGGACGGGGAGGACACCCGAGATGAAGTACGTCGCGATGATCTACGGCAACCAGGCCAAGTGGGACTCCTTCCCGGCCGAGGCCTGGCCCGAGGCGATCGCCCGGCAGGAGGCCTTCAACCGCAGGTACCGGGAGAGCGGCGAGCTGATCGGCGCGTACGGCCTCGCCGACGCGGCCGCCGCCCAGCTCGTCCGGCGCGAGGGCGGGGTCCCCGCGGTCACCGACGGCCCGTACCTGGAGACCAAGGAGTACCTGGCCAGCTTCTACCTGCTCGACTGCGACAGCCTGGAGCGCGCCCAGGAGATCGCCGCGGACATGCCCTTCGCGGACGTCGACCCCGTCGAGCTCTGGCCGGTCCTGCACGAGTCCGCGGCGGACGTGTGAGCGGCACGCACGACATCGAGGACCTGCTGCGCGCCTGCGCGCCGCAGGTCCTCGGCACGCTCGTCCGCCGGTTCGGCGACTTCGACCTCTGCGAGGACGCCGTCCAGGAGGCCCTGATCGCCGCCGCGCGACAGTGGCCGCAGGAGGGGGTCCCCGAGCACGCGCGCGCGTGGCTGCTGACCGTCGCCCACCGCAAGTACGTCGACCAGGTGCGCAGCGAGGCCGCGCGCCGGCGCCGTGAGGACGCCGTCGCGCTCGCCACCCCGGACTCCGCGCTCCTCGCGCACGCCGCCGACGACACTCCGGCCGGCGACCGGGACGACTCCCTGTCGCTGCTCTTCCTCTGCTGTCACCCGGACCTGTCGCCGCCCAGCCGGATCGCGCTCACCCTGCGCGCCGTCGGCGGCCTCACCACCGCGCAGATCGCCGCCGCCTTCCTCGTGCCCGAGCCGACCATGGCGCAGCGGATCAGCCGGGCCAAGCAGGCGATCAAGGACGGCGGCCTGTCCCTCGTACCGCCCGAGGGCGAGGACCGCACCGCCCGCCTCGCCGAGGTGCGGCACGTGCTGTACCTGGTCTTCAACGAGGGCTACACGGCCAGCGGCGGCGACGAGCTCACCGCGCCCGAGCTCTCCACCGAGGCGATCCGGCTCGCCCGGATGCTGCACCGGCTCGTCCCCGAGGACACCGAGACGGCGGGCCTGCTCGCGCTGATGCTGCTCACCGACGCCCGCCGCACGGCCCGCACGGGCCCGCACGGGGAACTCGTACCGCTCGCGGAGCAGGACCGGGGGAGCTGGGACGGCGCTCTGATCGCCGAGGGCGTGGAGCTGATCAGCCGCACCCTGCCGCAGGGCCGGGTCGGCCCGTACCAACTCCAGGCGGCGATCGCGGCGGTGCACGACGAGGCCGCCTCCGCCGAGGCCACGGACTGGCCGCAGATCCTCGCCCTGTACGAGCTCCTGGAGCGGACCGGGCCGAATCCGATGGTCACCCTCAACCGCGCGGTCGCCGTCGCCATGGTGCACGGCCCGCGGGCCGGCCTCGATCTGCTGGACGGCCTGGCGGAGGACCGGCGGCTCGCCAGGAACCACCGCCTCCTCGCGACCCGCGCGCACCTGCTCGAACTCCTCGGCGACGGGGAGGGGGCGGCCGCGGCCTACCGCGAGGCGGCCCGCCACACCACCAGCGCGCCCGAGCGGCGGCATCTGACGGAGCGGGCCCGGCGCCTGGGCTGACCGTCCGGAGGACGGGGGAGAGGGCGCGCGCGGCGGGCGCATGCGCCCGCGCGCATGGGTCTACGTGACGTGGGGTACAGTCTTCGCCCCCGATTGGCGGCCGGAAGGCCCCGTATGGCAGACTGTCCAAGTTGCTCGGTTGAGTGCCGATGCTGCGCGCCTCCCGTCGGGAGGACCGGAAGCGAGTCCCACAGTACTCGTCGCTCCTTCTCAGGAGCGGACGTACGGGAATCTTCTGGGAAGCGTCAGCGGGGTGCCGGCCAGGCGCCCGGTGGGTGTTCTGCCCCCGGCCTGCGGTCATGGCGACCGCGTCCCCTTGGTTGGGAGATCCCTATGGGATTTCTGCGTAGAGGGAGCGCGACACGCCCGACCGCGTGGGTCGGAGGAGGACGGAACTTCTCAGGAAGTGCAGCCGACCGGGTTCCAGAGCGTTTACGAGACAAAGGACTACTAGTAGCCATGGCGGGACAGAAGATCCGCATCCGGCTCAAGGCCTACGACCACGAGGTCATCGACTCCTCGGCGAAGAAGATCGTCGAGACGGTGACCCGCACTGGTGCGTCGGTCGCGGGCCCGGTGCCGCTGCCCACTGAGAAGAACGTGTACTGCGTCATCAAGTCGCCGCACAAGTACAAGGACTCGCGCGAGCACTTCGAGATGCGCACGCACAAGCGCCTCATCGACATCCTCGACCCCACGCCGAAGACGGTTGACTCGCTCATGCGCCTCGACCTGCCGGCTGGCGTCGACATCGAGATCAAGCTCTGAGGTGACGCGCGAGATGGCTAAGAACATCAAGGGCATCCTGGGCGAGAAGCTCGGCATGACGCAGGTCTGGGACGAGAACAACCGGGTCGTCCCGGTGACCGTCGTCAAGGCCGGCCCGAATGTCGTGACCCAGGTCCGTACGAACGACGTCGACGGCTACGAGTCGGTCCAGATCGCCTTCGGCGAGATCGACCCGCGCAAGGTGAACAAGCCCCTCAAGGGCCACTTCGCCAAGGCCGACGTCACCCCGCGCCGCCACCTGGTGGAGCTCCGCACCGCTGACGCCTCCGAGTACACGCTCGGCCAGGAGATCACCGCCGAGGTCTTCGAGGCCGGCGTGAAGGTCGACGTCACCGGCAAGAGCAAGGGCAAGGGCTTCGCCGGTGCGATGAAGCGCCACAACTTCCGTGGTGGCAAGGCCTCGCACGGTGCCCACCGCGTGCACCGCAAGCCGGGTTCGATCGGTGGCTGCGCCACCCCGGGCCGCGTCTTCAAGGGCATGCGCATGGCCGGTCGCATGGGCAACGAGCGTGTGACCACCCAGAACCTGACCGTCCACGCCGTTGACGCCGAGAAGGGTCTGCTGCTCATCAAGGGCGCCGTCCCCGGCCCCAACGGTGGCCTCGTCCTGGTCCGCACCGCGGCCAAGGGGGTTTGAGGAACCGATGAGCACCATTGACATCCTTTCGCCGTCTGGCGACAAGGCCGGGACCGTCGAGCTCCCCGCGGAGATCTTCGGCGCCAAGGTCAGCGTCCCGCTGATCCACCAGGTCGTCGTCGCGCAGCTGGCCGCGGCCCGTCAGGGCACGCACAAGACCAAGACCCGTGGCGAAGTCCGTGGTGGTGGCAAGAAGCCTTACCGCCAGAAGGGCACCGGCCGCGCCCGTCAGGGTTCGACCCGCGCCCCGCAGTTCGCCGGTGGTGGCGTCGTCCACGGCCCGCAGCCGCGTGACTACTCCCAGCGGACCCCGAAGAAGATGAAGGCCGCCGCCCTCCGCGGTGCCCTGTCGGACCGGGCGAACCACTCCCGCATCCACGTCGTCACCGGCGTGGTCGAGGGTGGCATCTCCACCAAGGCCGCCAAGACGCTGTTCGGCAAGATCTCGGAGCGCAAGAACCTGCTCCTGGTCGTCGAGCGCTCCGACGAGGCCGCGTGGCTGTCCGCTCGTAACCTGCCCCAGGTGCACATCCTGGAGCCGGGCCAGCTCAACACGTACGACGTGATCGTCTCTGACGACGTGGTCTTCACCCAGGCCGCCCTCGAGTCCTTCGTGTCTGGCCCCCAGACCGCTGAGACCGAAGGGAGCGACGCCTGATGACTGAGGCCGTCGTCACCAGCAAGACCTTCTCGGACCCGCGCGACATTCTCGTCAAGCCGGTTGTCTCGGAGAAGAGCTACGCACTGCTGGACGAGAACAAGTACACGTTCATCGTCGCGCCTGGCTCCAACAAGACCCAGATCAAGCAGGCCGTCGAGGCGGTCTTCTCGGTCAAGGTCACCGGGGTCAACACGATCAACCGCCAGGGCAAGCGCAAGCGGACCAAGGCCGGTTTCGGCAAGCGCAAGGACACCAAGCGCGCCATCGTGACCCTTGCCGAGGGCAACCGTATCGACATCTTCGGCGGTCCGACCGCCTAACGGCGGTCTGGATCGTCCGGAATCGGACGAGGACTGAGAAATGGGAATCCGCAAGTACAAGCCGACTACGCCGGGCCGCCGTGGCTCCTCCGTAGCCGACTTCGTCGAGATCACGCGGTCCACGCCGGAGAAGTCGCTGGTCCGCCCCCTGCACAGCAAGGGCGGCCGTAACAACACCGGTCGTGTGACCGTCCGTCACCAGGGCGGTGGCCACAAGCGCGCCTACCGCGTGATCGACTTCCGTCGTCACGACAAGGACGGCGTGCCGGCCAAGGTCGCTCACATCGAGTACGACCCCAACCGCACCGCGCGCATCGCGCTCCTCCACTACGTGGACGGCGAGAAGCGCTACATCATCGCCCCCAAGGGTCTGACCCAGGGCGACCGCGTCGAGAACGGCCCGGGCGCGGACATCAAGCCCGGCAACAACCTGGCGCTCCGCAACATCCCGGTCGGTACCACGATCCACGCGATCGAGCTCCGTCCCGGTGGCGGTGCCAAGTTCGCCCGCTCGGCCGGTGCCTCCGTGCAGCTGCTGGCGAAGGAGGGCACGATGGCCCACCTTCGTATGCCGTCCGGTGAGATCCGTCTCGTCGACGCCCGCTGCCGCGCCACCATCGGCGAGGTCGGCAACGCCGAGCAGTCGAACATCAACTGGGGCAAGGCCGGCCGTAAGCGCTGGCTTGGCGTTCGCCCGACCGTCCGCGGTGTGGCGATGAACCCGGTCGACCACCCGCACGGTGGTGGTGAGGGCAAGACCTCCGGTGGTCGCCACCCGGTCTCCCCGTGGGGTCAGAAGGAGGGTCGTACTCGTTCGCCGAAGAAGGCTTCGAACAAGTACATCGTCCGCCGCCGCAAGACGAACAAGAAGCGCTAGGAGCGGGTTTAGATGCCGCGCAGTCTCAAGAAGGGACCCTTCGTCGACGGCCACCTCGTCAAGAAGGTGGACGCCCAGAACGAAGCCGGTACCAAGAACGTCATCAAGACCTGGTCCCGTCGCTCGATGATCATCCCGGCCATGCTCGGCCACACGATCGCGGTGCACAACGGCAAGACCCACATTCCGGTGTTTGTCACCGAGTCGATGGTCGGCCACAAGCTCGGCGAGTTCTCGCCGACGCGCACCTTCCGGGGTCACGTGAAGGACGACCGGAAGTCGAAGCGCCGCTAGTAGCGGGGTGGAATGACCATGACAGACACTGGAAGGACAACCATGGAAGCCAGGGCCCAGGCGCGGTACATCCGCGTCACGCCCATGAAGGCCCGCCGCGTGGTGGACCTTATCCGTGGCATGGACGCCACGGAGGCTCAGGCGGTCCTGCGTTTCGCCCCGCAGGCCGCGAGCGTGCCCGTTGGCAAGGTGCTGGACAGCGCCATCGCCAACGCTGCACACAACTACGACCACACCGACGCCTCTTCGCTGGTCATCAGCGAGGCGTACGTGGATGAGGGCCCGACCCTGAAGCGGTTCCGTCCGCGTGCCCAGGGCCGTGCCTACCGGATCCGTAAGCGGACCAGCCACATCACCGTGGTCGTCAGCAGCAAGGAAGGAACCCGGTAATGGGCCAGAAGGTTAACCCGCATGGGTTCCGGCTCGGCATCACCACGGACTTCAAGTCCCGCTGGTACGCCGACAAGCTGTACAAGGACTACGTCAAGGAAGACGTCGCCATCCGTCGGATGATGACGTCCGGCATGGAGCGCGCCGGCATCTCGAAGGTTGAGATCGAGCGCACCCGTGACCGCGTGCGGGTGGACATCCACACCGCGCGTCCCGGCATCGTCATCGGCCGCCGTGGCGCCGAGGCCGACCGCATCCGCGGCGACCTCGAGAAGCTCACGGGCAAGCAGGTCCAGCTGAACATCCTCGAGGTCAAGAACCCCGAGATGGACGCCCAGCTGGTTGCTCAGGCCGTTGCCGAGCAGCTCTCCTCCCGCGTCTCCTTCCGTCGCGCCATGCGTAAGAGCATGCAGGGCACGATGAAGGCCGGCGCCAAGGGCATCAAGATCCAGTGTGGCGGTCGTCTCGGCGGCGCCGAGATGTCCCGCTCGGAGTTCTACCGCGAGGGTCGTGTGCCGCTGCACACGCTCCGCGCGAACGTGGACTACGGCTTCTTCGAGGCCAAGACGACCTTCGGTCGCATTGGCGTCAAGGTCTGGATCTACAAGGGCGACGTCAAGAACATCGCCGAGGTCCGCGCCGAGAACGCCGCTGCCCGTGCGGGTAACCGCCCGGCCCGTGGCGCCGGCGCTGGCGACCGCCCGGCCGGCCGTGGTGGCCGCGGTGGCGAGCGTGGCGGCCGCGGCCGCAAGCCGCAGCAGTCGGCTCCGGCCGCCGAGGCCCCCAAGGCCGAGGCTGCCGCCGCTGCTCCGGCTGAGAGCACCGGAACGGAGGCCTGACCGACATGCTGATCCCCCGTAGGGTCAAGCACCGCAAGCAGCACCACCCGAAGCGCTCCGGCGCGAGCAAGGGTGGTACGCAGGTTGCGTTCGGCGAGTACGGCATTCAGGCCCTCACGCCGGCTTACGTGACCAACCGCCAGATCGAGGCGGCTCGTATCGCGATGACCCGCCACATCAAGCGTGGCGGCAAGGTCTGGATCAACATCTACCCGGACCGCCCGCTGACGAAGAAGCCCGCCGAGACCCGCATGGGTTCCGGTAAGGGTTCTCCGGAGTGGTGGATCGCGAACGTCAAGCCGGGTCGGGTGATGTTCGAACTGTCCTACCCGAACGAGAAGATCGCGCGCGAGGCCCTGACCCGTGCGGCCCACAAGCTGCCGATGAAGTGCAAGATCGTGAAGCGCGAAGCAGGTGAGCTGTGATGTCGGCCGGTACCAAGGCGTCCGAGCTGCGCGAGCTGGGCAACGAGGAGCTTCTCAACAAGCTCCGCGAGGCCAAGGAAGAGCTGTTCAACCTCCGCTTCCAGGCGGCGACCGGTCAGCTCGAGAACCACGGTCGGCTCAAGTCCGTCCGTAAGGACATCGCCCGGATCTACACCCTGATGCGTGAGCGTGAGCTGGGCATCGAGACGGTGGAGAACGCCTGATGAGCGAGAGCAACGTGACTGAGAAGACCGAGCGCAACGCTCGCAAGGTCCGCGAGGGCCTGGTCGTCAGCGACAAGATGGACAAGACCGTCGTCGTCGCTGTCGAGGACCGCGTCAAGCACGCGCTGTACGGCAAGGTCATCCGCCGTACGAACAAGCTCAAGGCTCACGACGAGCAGAACGCTGCCGGCATCGGCGACCGCGTCCTCCTGATGGAGACCCGGAAGCTGTCGTCGACGAAGCACTGGCGCGTCGTCGAGATCCTCGAGAAGGCCAAGTAAGGAATTTCCCGCAAGGGAAATCCAACTGTTCAGCCTGAGGGGTGTCCCTCAGGTCAGTTCCGCCAGGCTCGGCCGGGGCTTCCTCGTGAAGCCCCGGCCGGGAACCGGCAGACAAATCAGGAGATAGACGTGATCCAGCAGGAGTCGCGACTGCGTGTCGCCGACAACACTGGTGCCAAGGAGATCCTTTGCATCCGTGTTCTCGGTGGCTCGGGTCGCCGCTACGCGGGCATCGGTGACGTCATCGTCGCCACCGTCAAGGACGCGATCCCCGGTGGCAACGTGAAGAAGGGTGACGTCGTCAAGGCGGTCATCGTTCGCACCGTCAAGGAGCGCCGCCGCCAGGACGGCTCGTACATCCGCTTCGACGAGAACGCCGCTGTCATTCTCAAGAACGACGGCGACCCTCGTGGCACCCGTATCTTCGGCCCGGTCGGCCGTGAGCTGCGCGAGAAGAAGTTCATGAAGATCATCTCGCTCGCGCCGGAGGTGCTGTAAGCATGAAGATCAAGAAGGGCGACCTGGTCCAGGTCATCACCGGTAAGGACAAGGGCAAGCAGGGCAAGGTCATCACGGCCTTCCCCCGCGAGAACCGCGTCCTCGTCGAGGGTGTCAACCGGGTCAAGAAGCACACCAAGGCCGGCCCGTCGCAGGCCGGTGGCATCGTCACGACCGAGGCTCCGGTCCACGTCTCCAACGTCCAGCTGGTCGTGGAGAAGGACGGCAAGAAGGTCGTCACGCGTGTCGGTTTCCGCTTCGACGACGAGGGCAACAAGATCCGCGTTGCCAAGCGGACGGGTGAGGACATCTGATGGCTACCACCACTCCGCGTCTCAAGACGAAGTACCGCGAGGAGATCGCGGGCAAGCTGCGTGAGGAGTTCTCCTACGAGAACGTCATGCAGATCCCCGGCCTCGTGAAGATCGTGGTCAACATGGGTGTCGGCGACGCCGCCCGTGACTCGAAGCTCATGGACGGTGCCGTCCGTGACCTCACCACGATCACCGGCCAGAAGCCGGCCATCACCAAGGCTCGCAAGTCCATCGCGCAGTTCAAGCTGCGTGAGGGCCAGCCGATCGGTGCGCACGTCACCCTCCGTGGCGACCGCATGTGGGAGTTCCTGGACCGCACCCTGTCGCTCGCGCTCCCGCGCATCCGCGACTTCCGTGGTCTGTCCCCCAAGCAGTTCGACGGGCGTGGCAACTACACCTTCGGTCTCACGGAGCAGGTCATGTTCCACGAGATCGACCAGGACAAGATCGACCGTGTCCGGGGTATGGACATCACCGTGGTGACCACGGCGACCAACGACGACGAGGGCCGTGCCCTTCTGCGTCACCTCGGCTTCCCGTTCAAGGAGGCGTAAGCGAGATGGCGAAGAAGGCTCTCATCGCGAAGGCTGCCCGCAAGCCCAAGTTCGGCGTGCGTGGCTACACGCGCTGCCAGCGCTGTGGTCGTCCCCACTCCGTGTACCGCAAGTTCGGCCTGTGCCGCGTGTGCCTCCGTGAGATGGCTCACCGTGGCGAGCTGCCGGGCGTGACCAAGAGCTCCTGGTAATCCCCTAGTTGGGATGACCGGAGTCTCTCGGTAAGCACTGGGTCGGCGGATGCCTGCCCCCGCATGCCTTAGGCTTGTGGGGTTGGGCGTCCGCCGCCCGTACGACTTACTACGCCGTAGGTCCCCGCGCCGCACCCGTCCCGCCCCTGTGTGGGGAGAGGGATGGCGCATACAGGAAACCCCGGCGAGAGAGGCCGAAGGCCAATTCATGACCATGACTGATCCGATCGCGGACATGCTGACTCGTCTGCGTAACGCGAACTCGGCATACCACGACTCCGTGACGATGCCGCACAGCAAGATCAAGTCTCACATCGCGGAAATCCTCCAGCAGGAGGGCTTCATCACGGGCTGGAAGGTCGAGGACGCCGAGGTCGGCAAGAACCTCGTCCTCGAGCTCAAGTTCGGTCCGAACCGTGAGCGCTCCATCGCGGGCATCAAGCGGATCTCGAAGCCCGGTCTCCGGGTTTACGCGAAGTCCACCAACCTGCCGAAGGTCCTCGGCGGCCTGGGCGTGGCGATCATCTCCACGTCCCACGGTCTCCTGACCGGCCAGCAGGCAGGCAAGAAGGGCGTAGGTGGGGAAGTCCTCGCCTACGTCTGGTAGTCGGGAACGGAGGAATAGCTAATGTCGCGTATTGGCAAGCTGCCTATCCAGGTTCCCGCCGGCGTGGACGTCACCATCGATGGCCGCACGGTCACGGTCAAGGGTTCCAAGGGCACCCTGAGCCACACCGTCGCCGCCCCGATCGAGATCGTTAAGGGCGAGGATGGCGTGCTCAACGTCAACCGTCCGAACGACGAGCGTCAGAACAAGGCCCTGCACGGCCTGTCCCGCACGCTGGTGGCCAACATGATCACCGGTGTGACCCAGGGTTACGTGAAGGCGCTCGAGATCAGCGGTGTCGGTTACCGCGTGGCCGCGAAGGGCTCCGCTCTGGAGTTCCAGCTCGGCTACAGCCACCCGATCCTGATCGAGGCGCCCGAGGGCATCTCGTTCAAGGTCGAGTCGCCGACCAAGTTCTCGGTCGAGGGCATCGACAAGCAGAAGGTCGGCGAGGTCGCGGCGAACATCCGCAAGCTGCGGAAGCCCGACCCGTACAAGGCCAAGGGCGTCAAGTACGCCGGCGAGGTCATCCGCCGCAAGGTCGGAAAGGCTGGTAAGTAAGCCATGGCATACGGTGTGAAGATCGCCAAGGGCGACGCTTACAAGCGTGCGGCCAAGGCTCGCCGCCACATCCGCATCCGCAAGAACGTGTCGGGTACGGCGGAGCGTCCGCGCCTCGTCGTGACGCGTTCCAACCGTGGCATCACCGCTCAGGTCATCGACGACCTCAAGGGTCACACCCTTGCGTCTGCGTCGAACCTGGACGCGTCGATCCGCGGTGGCGAGGGTGACAAGTCCGCGCAGGCCAAGCAGGTCGGTGCTCTTGTCGCTGAGCGCGCCAAGGCCGCCGGTGTCGAGGCCGTCGTGTTCGACCGTGGTGGCAACAGGTACGCCGGGCGCATTGCCGCTCTGGCTGACGCCGCCCGCGAAGCCGGGCTGAAGTTCTAAGCCCCGGTTCCGGGACTAACGGACGTAACAGAGAGAGGTAATCCAATGGCTGGACCCCAGCGCCGCGGAAGCGGTGCCGGTGGCGGCGAGCGGCGGGACCGGAAGGGTCGCGACGGTGGCGCTGCCGCCGAGAAGACCGCGTACGTTGAGCGCGTTGTCGCGATCAACCGCGTCGCCAAGGTTGTCAAGGGTGGTCGTCGCTTCAGCTTCACCGCGCTCGTCGTGGTGGGTGACGGTGACGGCACCGTAGGTGTCGGTTACGGCAAGGCCAAGGAAGTTCCCGCGGCCATCGCCAAGGGCGTCGAGGAAGCCAAGAAGAACTTCTTCAAGGTTCCCCGCATCCAGGGCACCATCCCTCACCCGATCCAGGGCGAGAAGGCCGCGGGCGTCGTCCTGCTCAAGCCGGCTTCCCCCGGTACCGGTGTTATCGCCGGTGGCCCGGTGCGCGCCGTGCTCGAGTGCGCCGGCGTTCACGACATCCTGTCGAAGTCGCTCGGCTCCGACAACGCGATCAACATCGTGCACGCGACCGTGGAGGCCCTCAAGGGCCTGCAGCGTCCCGAGGAGATCGCGGCTCGCCGTGGTCTGCCCCTCGAGGACGTCGCTCCCGCGGCTCTGCTCCGTGCGCGTGCTGGGGCGGGTGCGTAATGGCTCGCCTCAAGGTCACGCAGACGAAGTCGTACATCGGCAGCAAGCAGAACCACCGCGACACCCTGCGTTCCCTGGGCCTCAAGCGCCTGGGTGACGTGGTTGTCAAGGAGGACCGCCCCGAGTTCCGCGGAATGGTGCACACCGTCCGCCACCTCGTGACGGTCGAGGAGGTTGACTGACATGGCGGAGACCAACCCGCTGAAGGCCCACAACCTCCGTCCCGCCCCGGGCGCCAAGACCGCCAAGACCCGTGTGGGTCGTGGTGAGGCGTCCAAGGGTAAGACGGCCGGTCGTGGTACGAAGGGTACGAAGGCCCGTTACCAGGTTCCGGAGCGCTTCGAGGGTGGCCAGATGCCCCTCCACATGCGTCTTCCGAAGCTGAAGGGCTTCAAGAACCCCTTCCGCACCGAGTTCCAGGTTGTGAACCTGGACAAGCTCGGCGCTCTCTACCCCGAGGGTGGAGAGGTCACGGTGGCCGACCTGGTCGCCAAGGGCGCGGTTCGCAAGAACCAGCTCGTCAAGGTGCTCGGCACCGGCGAGATCACCGTGGCGCTGCAGGTTTCGGTTGACGCCGTCTCCGGCTCCGCCAAGGAGAAGATCGTCGCCGCCGGCGGCACCGTCACCGAGCTCGTCTAAGACGACTCGATGGCTTGAACATCCGATCGGGGATGCCTCTCAAAAGGGGCATCCCCGATTGGTCGTTCCTAGGGGGGCACGGTCGCCGGTAAGGTGGCGTGCACCGTCTAGGCTCCGTGCGGTATGCCCGCACGGAATTGATGACCGATACCCAATCGTCGAACCTCAAGACCGTCACCCTTGACGCATAGCGCGGGGGTCGCAGGAGGCACCGTGCTCACCGCGTTCGCCCGGGCGTTCAAGACGCCCGACCTGCGCAAGAAGCTGCTCTTCACGCTCGCCATCATCGTGCTGTACCGCCTCGGGGCCCACATCCCGGTGCCCGGCGTCAGCTACGAGGCCGTCCAGCAGTGTGTCAAGCAGGCCAGCGAGGGCAACAACAGCCTGTTCGGCCTGGTCAACATGTTCAGTGGCGGAGCGCTGCTGCAGATCACCATCTTCGCGCTCGGCATCATGCCGTACATCACGGCGAGCATCATCCTGCAGCTGCTGACCGTCGTGATCCCGCGCCTCGAAGCCCTCAAGAAGGAGGGTCAGGCCGGTACTGCCAAGATCACGCAGTACACCCGGTACCTGACCGTGGCTCTCGCCATCCTCCAGGGCACCGGTCTCGTCGCGACCGCCAAGAGCGGTGCGCTCTTCAGCGGCTGCATCGTCGCCGACCAGGTCGTGCCGAACCAGTCGATCTTCACCATCGCCACCATGGTCATCACGATGACCGCGGGCACCTGCATCGTCATGTGGCTCGGTGAGCTGATCACCGACCGCGGCATCGGCAACGGCATGTCGATCCTGATGTTCATCTCGATCGCCGCCGGCTTCCCGGGCGCCCTGTGGGCCATCAAGGAGAGCGGCAAGCTCGCCAAGGGCTGGATCGAGTTCGGCACCGTCATCCTCATCGGCTTCGTGATGGTGGCCCTCGTCGTCTTCGTCGAGCAGGCCCAGCGACGCATCCCGGTCCAGTACGCGAAGCGGATGATCGGCCGCAGGTCGTACGGCGGTACGTCCACTTACATCCCGTTGAAGGTGAACCAGGCGGGTGTGATTCCTGTCATCTTCGCGTCGTCGCTGCTCTACATCCCGGCCTTGATCGCGCAGTTCTCGAACTCCACCGCAGGGTGGAAGACCTGGATCGAAGCCCACTTCGTCAAGGGTGACCACCCCTACTACATCGCCGCGTACTTCCTTCTGATCGTGTTCTTCGCCTTCTTCTACGTGGCGATCTCGTTCAACCCCGAGGAAGTCGCGGACAACATGAAGAAGTATGGTGGCTTCATCCCGGGTATCCGGGCTGGTCGACCTACTGCCGAGTATCTGAGCTACGTGCTCAACCGGATCACTTGGCCGGGCTCGCTGTACTTGGGTCTGATCGCTCTTGTGCCGACGATGGCGTTGGCAGGCTTCGGTGGCGCCAATGCCAACTTCCCCTTCGGTGGGACGAGCATCCTCATCATCGTGGGTGTGGGGCTGGAGACCGTGAAGCAGATCGAGAGCCAGCTCCAGCAGCGCAATTACGAAGGGTTCCTCCGCTGATGCGAATCGTCCTCGTCGGACCGCCCGGTGCGGGCAAGGGCACGCAGGCCGCGTACCTCGCCAAGAACCTGGGCATCCCGCACATCTCTACGGGCGACCTGTTCCGTGCCAACATCTCGCAGGGCACGCCGCTGGGCGTAGAGGCGCAGTCGTACATGAAGGCCGGCCAGCTGGTGCCGGACTCCGTGACGATCGGGATGGCCGAGGACCGCATGCGCCAGGCGGACGCCGAGGGCGGCTTCCTGCTCGACGGGTTCCCGCGGAACGTGGCCCAGGCCGAGGCTCTGGACGCCTTCCTGAAGGCCGACGGCATCGAGCTGGACGCGGTCCTGGACCTCGAGGTCCCCGAGGACGAGGTCGTGAAGCGGATCGCGGGTCGCCGCATCTGCCGCAACGACTCCTCGCACGTGTTCCACGTGACGTACAACGCTCCGAAGACCGAGGGCGTCTGCGACGCCTGCGGCGGCGAGCTGTACCAGCGCGAGGACGACACGGAGGAGACCGTCCGCAAGCGTCTGGCGGTCTACCACACCGAGACCGAGCCGATCATCGACTACTACCGGGAGCAGAACCTGGTGGAGACGATCCTGGCGCTCGGCAAGGTGGACGAGGTCACCGCCAAGGCGATGGAAGCACTCAAGAAGTAACCCCTGGTTCGTGCGATACGGCCGCGGTGCCCCTCGGGGGCGTCGCGGCCGTATCGTTGTTCTGTTCCCCGTACTCGATGGAAAGGCCGCGGCCACGATGGTGCAGATCAAGACCCCCGAGCAGATCGCGAAGATGCGCGAGGCGGGGCTTGTCGTCGCCGCCATCCATGCGGCGACCCGCGAGGCGGCCGTGCCGGGCGCCACGACGAAGGACCTGGACGAGGTCGCGCGGAAGGTCATCGCCGACCACGGGGCGAAGTCGAACTTCCTCGGGTACGGCGGCTTCCCCGCGACGATCTGCACCTCGGTGAACGAGGTCGTCGTCCACGGCATCCCCGACGACAAGACCGTCCTCAAGGACGGCGACATCATCTCCATCGACTGCGGCGCGATCGTGGACGGCTGGCACGGTGACGCGGCCTACACGGCCTTCGTGGGCACGGGCCACGCCCCGGAGCTCATCGAGCTCTCCCGGGTGACCGAGGAGTCGATGTGGGCCGGCATCGCGGCCATGAAGCTCGGCAACCGCCTGGTGGACATCTCGAAGGCGATCGAGACGTACATCAAGCGGCAGCCGCGGCCGGCCGTCGGCGACCACAGCCTCGGCCGGTACGGGATCATCGAGGACTACGGCGGCCACGGCATCGGCACCGAGATGCACATGGACCCGCACCTGCTGAACTACGTCTCCCGCAAGCGCGGCAAGGGCCCGAAGCTGGTCCCCGGCCTGTGCCTCGCCATCGAGCCCATGGTCTCCCTCGGCACCCCCCACACCGAGGTCCTGAAGGACGACTGGACGGTCATCACGACGGACGGCACCTGGTCCTCCCACTGGGAGCACTCCATCGCCCTCACCGAGGAGGGCCCCCTGGTCCTGACCGCGGTCGACGGCGGCAAGGCGAAGCTGGCCGAGCTGGGCGTCACGGCGGCGCCGGACCCGTTGGCGTAGGGCCGGGCTTGGCGGCCGGGCGGTCCTGAGCTGGTGGCGCGGGGCTCCCGTCCGACGGACGGAGTCCGGCGCAGCGGGCCGAAGCCTGTGAGGCGCCCCCGGCGCCGAGCCCGCGAGGGCTGCGTCGGGGATGGGGCCGGCGGCAAGGCGAAGCTGGCCGAGCTGGGCGTCACGGCGGCGCCGGACCCGTTGGCGTAGGGCCGGGCTTGGCGGCCGGGCGGTCCTGAGCTGGTGGCGCGGGGCTCCCGTCCGACGGACGGAGTCCGGCGCAGCGGGCCGAAGCCTGTGAGGCGCCCCCGGCGCCGAGCCCGCGAGGGCTGCGTCGGGGATGGGGCCGGCGGCAAGGCGAAGCTGGCCGAGCTGGGCGTCACGGCGGCGCCGGACCCGTTGGCGTAGGGCCGGGGCCTGGCGGCCGGGCGGTCCTGAGCTGGTGGCGCGGGGCTCCCGTCCGACGGACGGAGTCCGGCGCAGCGGGCCGAAGCCTGTGAGGCGCCCCCGGGCGCCGAGCCCGCGAGGGCTGCGTCGGGGATGGGGCCGGCGGCAAGGCGAAGCTGGCCGAGCTGGGCGTCACGGCGGCACCGGACCCGCTGGCGTAGGGCCGGGGCCTGGCGGCCGGGCGGTCCTGAGCTGGTGGCGTGGGGCTTCCGTCCGACGGACGGAGTCCGGCGCAGCGGGCCGAAGCCTGTGAGGCGCCCCCGGGCGCCGAGCCCGCGAGGGCTGCGTCGGGGATGGGGCCGGCGGCAAGGCGAAGCTGGCCGAGCTGGGCGTCACGGCGGCACCGGACCCGCTGGCGTAGGGCCGGGGCCTGGCGGCCGGGCGGTCCTGAGCTGGTGGCGTGGGGCTTCCGTCCGACGGACGGAGTCCGGCGCAGCGGGCCGAAGCCTGTGAGGCGCCCCCGGGCGCCGAGCCCGCGAGGGCTGCGTCGGGGATGGGGCCGGCGGCAAGGCGAAGCTGGCCGAGCTGGGCGTCACGGCGGCACCGGACCCGCTGGCGTAGGGCCGGGGCCTGGCGGCCGGGTTCGCCTGGGTGGCGATTTCGGGGTTCGCGTAATGATCTTCTACCGTGGGCAGACTTCCCGATTCGTCTTTTCCTGGGGCCTGACGTAGACTGATGCGTCGGCTCTCGTGTACCCGTGTGTCCGCACCCGGCGGCGAGAGTCGATCAAGGTAGCCGATTCGAAAGGCGAAGCGTGGCCAAGAAGCAAGGTGCCATCGAAATCGAGGGCACCGTGATCGAGTCCCTCCCGAACGCCATGTTCAAGGTGGAGCTCCAGAACGGTCACAAGGTCCTCGCGCACATCTCCGGCAAGATGCGGATGCACTACATCCGAATCCTCCCGGACGACCGGGTCGTCGTGGAGCTCTCTCCGTACGACCTGACGCGTGGCCGGATCGTCTACCGGTACAAGTAGATCTTGCCCGCACCCCGCCTCCGCGCGCGGGTGGTGGCACTGACCCGGAGAACCTCACATCCCATGAAGGTCAAGCCGAGCGTCAAGAAGATCTGCGACAAGTGCAAGGTGATCCGCCGTCACGGCCGGGTCATGGTCATCTGCGACAACCTGCGCCACAAGCAGCGCCAGGGCTGACGCACGCCGACCGACCTGCATCTCGCAGTTCTTCGCGCGACGCATAGCAATACGTACATACGCAGAGCCCGTCCGACCGTGTCCCACGGTTGACGGCACCTCCGGCGGGGGCCGGGGACCCGACCTGTACCTCATACGGCAGCCGGGAACGGTTCTGCAGCAGACCCCCGAGAACACAGGAGCCATTGAATGGCACGCGTTTCCGGTGTTGACATCCCGCGCGAAAAGCGTGTGGTGGTCGCACTCACCTACGTCTTCGGCATCGGGCGTACCCGGTCCGAGGAGATCCTCGCCGCGACCGGCGTGAACCCGTCCACCCGTGTCCGCGACCTTGCCGAGGAAGACCTCGTCAAGATCCGCGAGTACGTGGACGCCAACCTCCAGACCGAGGGTGACCTCCGCCGCGAGATCGCCGCCGACATCCGCCGCAAGGTCGAGATCGGCTGCTACCAGGGCCTGCGCCACCGTCGTGGCCTGCCCGTCCGCGGCCAGCGCACCAGCACGAACGCTCGTACCCGCAAGGGCCCGCGTCGCGCCATCGCCGGCAAGAAGAAGCCGGGCAAGAAGTAGTCCTCAGCGGACGCTTGACCAAGCGGTCTTCGCTGTAGGACCGACCACCTCCCGTAGGAGTAAGAGATGCCCCCCAAGGGTCGTCAGGGCGCTGCCAAGAAGGTGCGCCGCAAGGAAAAGAAGAACGTCGCTCACGGCCACGCGCACATCAAGAGCACGTTCAACAACACGATCGTCTCGATCACGGACCCCTCGGGCAACGTGATCTCCTGGGCCTCCGCCGGCCACGTCGGCTTCAAGGGCTCGCGCAAGTCCACCCCGTTCGCCGCGCAGATGGCCGCCGAGTCGGCCGCTCGCCGCGCGCAGGAGCACGGCATGCGCAAGGTCGACGTCTTCGTCAAGGGTCCCGGCTCCGGCCGTGAGACCGCGATCCGCTCCCTCCAGGCCACGGGCCTCGAGGTCGGTTCGATCCAGGACGTCACCCCCACGCCGCACAACGGCTGCCGTCCCCCCAAGCGCCGCCGCGTCTGACGCACTGGCTGCTTGACCAGGACTTTCGGGCGGTGCGTCCCCTTTCGGGGGCGTACCGCCCGTACCCTTGCAGTACGTAACACCCCCGTCGGGCGTCAAATAGTGGGCGTCCACGACTGAAGGAATCACAGACATGCTTATCGCTCAGCGTCCGTCGCTGACCGAAGAGGTCGTCGACGAGTTCCGCTCCCGGTTCGTCATCGAGCCGCTGGAGCCGGGCTTCGGCTACACCCTCGGCAACTCCCTCCGCCGTACCCTCCTCTCCTCGATCCCGGGTGCCGCTGTCACCAGCATCCGCATCGACGGTGTCCTGCACGAGTTCACCACCGTGCCGGGCGTCAAGGAGGACGTCACCGACCTCATCCTCAACATCAAGCAGCTGGTCGTCTCCTCGGAGCACGACGAGCCGGTCGTGATGTACCTGCGCAAGCAGGGCCCGGGTCTGGTCACCGCCGCCGACATCGCGCCCCCGGCCGGTGTCGAGGTGCACAACCCCGACCTCGTTCTCGCCACGCTCAACGGCAAGGGCAAGCTGGAGATGGAGCTGACCGTCGAGCGCGGTCGCGGCTACGTCTCCGCCGTCCAGAACAAGCAGGTCGGCCAGGAGATCGGCCGCATCCCGGTCGACTCCATCTACTCGCCGGTCCTCAAGGTCACCTACAAGGTCGAGGCGACCCGAGTCGAGCAGCGCACCGACTTCGACAAGCTCATCGTCGACGTCGAGACCAAGCAGGCCATGCGCCCGCGTGACGCCATGGCGTCCGCCGGCAAGACCCTGGTCGAGCTGTTCGGTCTGGCCCGCGAGCTCAACATCGACGCCGAGGGCATCGACATGGGCCCGTCCCCGACGGACGCCGCCCTCGCCGCCGACCTCGCGCTGCCGATCGAGGAGCTCGAGCTCACCGTTCGTTCGTACAACTGCCTCAAGCGTGAGGGCATCCACTCCGTGGGTGAGCTCGTCGCCCGCTCCGAGGCCGACCTGCTCGACATCCGCAACTTCGGTGCGAAGTCGATCGACGAGGTCAAGGCGAAGCTGGCCGGTATGGGCCTCGCGCTGAAGGACTCGCCGCCCGGATTCGACCCCACCGCCGCCGCGGACGCGTTCGGTGCGGATGACGACGCCGACGCCGGTTTCGTCGAGACCGAGCAGTACTGAGAGCTCGGGACCGACGGTCCAGATTTGGCTGCGGACCGGCTTTGGCCGGTCGCGCCCACGCGGCGTCAGCCGCAAGATTGACACCTCCCCGCGCCCCCATGGGGCGCGGGGTCTCCGACGGGTGACCGCCCGCTCGGACACTGACATCGGTACCTCATACGGCCGGTGCAGATCACAAGGAGAAACACCATGCCGCGTCCCGCGAAGGGTGCCCGCCTCGGCGGTTCCGCCGCGCACGAGAAGCTGCTCCTCGCCAACCTGGCGAAGTCGCTCTTCGAGCACGGCCGCATCACCACGACCGAGGCCAAGGCCCGTCGCCTGCGTCCGGTCGCCGAGCGCCTGATCACCAAGGCGAAGAAGGGCGACATCCACAACCGTCGCCTGGTGCTGCAGACGATCACCGACAAGGGCGTCGTCCACACCCTCTTCACCGAGATCGCCCCGCGTTACTCGGAGCGTCCGGGTGGCTACACCCGCATCACCAAGATCGGCAACCGTCGTGGCGACAACGCCCCGATGGCCGTGATCGAGCTGGTCGAGGGCGAGATCGCCAAGAAGGCGACCGTCGCCGAGGCCGAGGCCGCCACCAAGCGCGCCGTCAAGGAGGCCGACGAGGCCGCCGCCGTCGAGGCCACCGAGGACGAGGCGAAGGACGCGTAAGCGTTTTTCGTACGTTTCTCGTGAGCGGGCCCGTACCCCCTGGGGTGCGGGCCCGTTCCCGTGTGTTTGAGAGGATCTCCGCGTGAGCGATGACGTGCAGGACGGGTTCGTACGGGTTCGGCTGGACCTTTCGTACGACGGCAAGGACTTCTCCGGCTGGGCCAAGCAGGCCCAGGGGCAGCGGACCGTACAGGGAGAGATCGAGGACGCCCTGCGGACCGTGACCCGGTCCAAGGAGACGTACGAGCTGACCGTCGCCGGCCGGACCGACGCCGGGGTGCACGCGCGCGGCCAGGTCGCCCACGTCGACCTGCCCGTGGAGCTGTGGGCCGAGCACCGGGACAAGCTGCTCCGGCGGCTCGCGGGGCGCCTCCCGCACGACGTGCGGGTGTGGTCCGTGGAAGAGGCCCCCGCCGGCTTCAACGCGCGGTTCTCCGCCATCTGGCGCCGCTACGCCTACCGCGTCACCGACAACCCCGGCGGCGTCGACCCGCTGCTCCGCGGGCACGTGCTGTGGCACGACTGGACCCTCGACATGGACGCCATGAACGAGGCCGCCACCGCGCTCGTCGGGGAGCACGACTTCGCCGCGTACTGCAAGAAGCGCGAGGGCGCCACCACCATCCGGACCCTCCAGGTGCTGCGCTGGGAGCGACGGGACGACGGGATCCTGGAGGCGACCGTGAAGGCGGACGCCTTCTGCCACAACATGGTCCGCTCGCTCGTCGGCGCCCTGCTCTTCGTCGGCGACGGCCACCGGCCGGTCGACTGGCCCGGCAAGGTGCTCGCCGCCGGCGTCCGCGACTCGGCCGTCCACGTCGTGCGGCCGCACGGGCTCACCCTCGAAGAGGTCGGCTACCCGGCGGACGAGCTGCTCGCCGCCCGCAGCAGGGAGGCCCGCAACAAGCGGTCACTCCCCGGGGTTGCCGGCTGCTGCTGAGGCCTGGGCGCGGCCCCGGGCGTAGATCTGGTTGAAGGCGAAGGTGCCGAGGTCGTCGCTGGCCTGGAAGACGGCCTTGTCGGCCTTGGTGACCTTCTTGCCGTTGGCGAAGCCGCCCTGGGTGAAGTACGCGTACCGGCCGATCGCGTTCGAGCGGCGCAGGCAGACCGTGGCGTGGCAGAAATCACCCACGCCCGCGCCCGTCAGGGGCGCGACGCCGCCGGTGGCCTGGTCCTTCGCCTTCTGGGCCGCCGCCTCGGACGGGAAGACGGCGACGCCGACGGTGATCGCCACGCCGTCCTTCACATAGGTGGCGCGGAGCACCCGCTGGCAGCCGTTCCGCTTCAGGACCGCGCCGAGGCCGCCCTGGGTGACGGCCGCGCAGTCGGTCGTGGCGGAGGTCGCGCCCTTGTTGTAGGCGCGGCCGTTCATGCTCATCTTCTTGCCCGGGAAGAGGCCCTCGGCGGTGAGCGGGGCCTTGTCCTTCTTCGGGTCCGAGATGTAGTCCTTCGGGTTCGGCGGGGGCGGCGGAGCCACCGACGAGAACGTCGGCTCCGGGGTCAGGGTGCCGGTGGGGGAGACCGTGCCGGTGGGGACGGGACCGTTCTTGGCCTCGTCGTTCTTCTTGTTGGTGCTCACGACGGCCGTCGCGACGATCGCGCCGACCGCCACCGCGGCCAGGACGCCGCCGCCGATCAGCAGGAGTCGCTTGCGGCGGCCGCGCGAGGCGCTGGCGTCGGCGAGGGCGCCCCAGTCGGGGGTGTCAGAGCTGCCCTGGGCACCCGGGAAGGGGTTCGGCTGCGCCGGCGGCTGCTGGGGCTGCGGATAGCCGTAGCCCGGCTGCTGCCCGTTCCCCTGCTGCGGCGGATACCCGTATCCGGGCTGCTGTCCGTACCCCTGCTGCCCCTGCTGCTGCGGCTCCTGCGGCCACTGCGGTCCCCCAAAGCTCATGCCGCGCATCCTAAACCGGTTGGGCCGGGCCCACGCGGGCGGTGACAATGCATCCCATGGGACATGTCGAGGCCGCGCATCTGGAGTACTACCTTCCCGACGGGAGGGTCCTGCTCGGGGACGCCTCCTTCCGGGTCGGGGAGGGCGCCGTCGTCGCCCTCGTCGGGGCCAACGGCGCCGGCAAGACCACACTGCTCCGGATGATCGCCGGAGAGCTCCAGCCGCACGGCGGCACGGTCACCGTCAGCGGCGGCCTCGGTGTGATGCCGCAGTTCGTCGGCTCCGTACGGGACGAGTCCACCGTCCGCGACCTGCTGGTCTCGGTCGCGCAGCCGCGGATCCGGGAGGCCGCCAAGGCCGTCGACGAGGCCGAGCACCTGATCATGACGGTCGACGACGAGGCCGCGCAGATGAAGTACGCGCAGGCCCTCAGCGACTGGGCCGAGGTGCAGGGCTACGAGGCCGAGACCCTCTGGGACATCTGCACCATGGCCGCGCTGGGCGTCCCGTACGAGAAGGCGCAGTTCCGTGAGGTCAGGACGCTCTCCGGCGGCGAGCAGAAGCGGCTGGTCCTGGAGTCGCTGCTGCGCGGGCCCGACGAGGTGCTGCTGCTCGACGAGCCCGACAACTACCTCGACGTGCCCGGCAAGCGGTGGCTGGAGGAGCGGCTGCGGGAGACCCGTAAGACCGTGCTCTTCATCTCCCACGACCGGGAGCTGCTCTCCCGGGGCGCGCAGAAGATCATCGCGGTCGAGCCCGGCCCGGCCGGCTCGGACGTCTGGGTGCACGGCGGCGGCTTCGACACCTTCCACGAGGCGCGGCGGGAGCGGTTCGCCCGCTTCGAGGAGCTGAAGCGGCGCTGGGACGAGAAGCACGCGCAGCTGAAGAAGCTGGTCGTCAACCTGCGGCAGGCGGCCGCGGTCAGCCACGAGATGGCCTCCCGGTACGCGGCGGCGCAGACCCGCCTGCGGAAGTTCGAGGAGGCGGGCCCGCCGCCGGAGCCGCCGCGCGAGCAGGACATCCGGATGCGGCTGCGTGGCGGGCGGACCGGGGTGCGGGCCGTGACCTGCGAGAACCTTGAGCTCACCGGTCTGATGAAGCCGTTCTCGCTGGAGATCTTCTACGGGGAGCGGGTCGCCGTCCTCGGCTCGAACGGGTCCGGGAAGTCGCACTTCCTGCGGCTGCTCGCGGGGGACCCGTCGGTCGCCCACACGGGTGACTGGAAGCTCGGCGCGCGGGTCGTGCCGGGGCACTTCGCGCAGACCCACGCGCACCCCGAGCTGGCCGGGCGGCCGCTCGTCGACATCCTGTGGACCGAGCACGCCAAGGACCGGGGCGGGGCGATGTCGATGCTGCGGCGGTACGAGCTGGAGCGCCAGGGCGACCAGTCCTTCGACAGGCTCTCGGGCGGGCAGCAGGCGCGGTTCCAGATCCTGCTCCTGGAGCTGGCGGGGACGACGGCGCTGCTCCTCGACGAGCCCACGGACAACCTGGACCTGGAGTCGGCGGAGGCGCTGCAGGAGGGCCTGGAGTCGTACGACGGGACCGTGATGGCCGTCACGCACGACCGCTGGTTCGCGAAGAGCTTCGACCGGTTCCTGGTCTTCGGTTCCGACGGGGTCGTACGGGAGACGGCGGAGCCGGTGTGGGACGAGCGGCGGGTCGAGCGGGCGCGGTGACCTCGGGCGGTCGGCGGTCGGGGCTCGGGCCACGGCCGACGGTCGGCGGTCGGCGGTCGGGGCGGGGCTAGGGGCGGCGCGTTTTGACCCGCCCCGGGTGCCGCGGGTACTGTTGCGGTTTGTTATGCGTATTGGCTTCGTCGTTCTCACGCGATAGGCCCTTACGCAGGTTCCCTGGAGCAGTTACCAGTGGCTCGCATACGGGCGATGTTCCCGGCAGTGCAGGCCCCAGCTGCATGATCGCTTCAGGTGTGTCTGGACTCCATCCACTGAAGAAGCGAAGGCTACGAAGTGCGTACGTACAGCCCCAAGCCCGGCGATGTCACTCGCCAGTGGCACATCATCGACGCGCAGGACATCGTCCTGGGCCGTCTGGCGACCACGGCTGCGAACCTCCTGCGAGGCAAGCACAAGCCGGTCTACGCCCCCCACATGGACATGGGCGACTTCGTCATCATCATCAACGCTGACAAGGTCCACCTGTCCGGCAACAAGAAGACCCAGAAGATGGCCTACCGCCACTCTGGCTTCCCGGGTGGTCTGCGCTCCGTCCGTTACGACGAGCTGCTCGACAAGAACCCCGAGAAGGCCGTCGAGAAGGCCATCAAGGGCATGATCCCCAAGAACTCCCTGGGCCGTCAGATGCTCTCGAAGCTGAAGGTCTACGCGGGCGAGAACCACCCGCACGCTGCTCAGCAGCCGGTCCCGTTCGAGATCACCCAGGTCGCGCAGTAGTTCCGGCCACACCCCCTAAGAACGAAAGAAATCTGAGGAGCATCGTGGCCGAGACCACCCCCGAGACCCCCGTCGACGAGTTCGAGGGCGTCGAGGAGTACACCACCGAGACCGAGCTCGTCGAGGGTGAGTACACCTCCGAGTCGCTCGCGTCCCGCTTCGGCGACCCGCAGCCGGCCGCCGGCCTGGGCCGTCGCAAGAACGCCATCGCCCGCGTCCGGATCGTTCCGGGCACCGGCAAGTGGAAGATCAACGGGCGTACGCTCGAGGACTACTTCCCGAACAAGGTCCACCAGCAGGAAGTCAACGAGCCCTTCAAGGTGCTCGAGCTCGACAACCGCTACGACGTCATCGCCCGCATCGCGGGTGGCGGTGTCTCCGGCCAGGCCGGCGCCCTGCGCCTCGGCGTGGCCCGTGCGCTGAACGAGGCGGACGTCGAGAACAACCGCCCGGCGCTGAAGAAGGCCGGCTTCCTCTCCCGTGACGACCGTGCGGTCGAGCGGAAGAAGGCCGGTCTCAAGAAGGCCCGCAAGGCTCCGCAGTACAGCAAGCGCTAATCGCCTGCTCGGTCTGCTTTTCGTACGCCCCGGCGGCACTGCCCGTGCCGTCGGGGCGTACGTTTTTTCATAACCTCTTTCTCTTTCGCTTGGGCACGTATTTTCGGAGGACAGCTGTGGGACGACTCTTCGGCACGGACGGCGTACGCGGCGTCGCCAACGCGGACCTGACGGCGGAGCTGGCGCTCGGTCTGTCGGTCGCGGCCGCGCACGTGCTCGCCGAGGCGGGCACCTTCGAGGGCCACCGGCCCACCGCCGTGGTCGGGCGGGACCCGCGCGCCTCCGGAGAGTTCCTGGAGGCGGCCGTCGTGGCCGGCCTCGCCAGCGCGGGCGTGGACGTGCTGCGCGTCGGCGTCCTGCCCACCCCGGCCGTGGCCCACCTCACCGGCGTCCTCGGCGCCGACCTCGGCGTGATGCTCTCCGCCAGCCACAACGCCATGCCCGACAACGGCATCAAGTTCTTCGCGCGCGGCGGCCACAAGCTCGCCGACGAGCTGGAGGACAAGATCGAGGCCGTGTACGAGGAGCACCGCACCGGCGCCCCCTGGGAGCGCCCGACCGGTGCCGGCGTCGGCCGCGTCCGTGACTACGACGAGGGCTTCGAGACGTACGTCTCCCACCTGCTCTCCGTCCTCCCCAACCGGCTCGACGGGCTGAAGATCGTCCTCGACGAGGCCCACGGCGCCGCCGCCCGCGTCTCGCCCGAGGCCTTCTCCCGGGCCGGTGCCCAGGTCGTCACCATCGGCGCCGAGCCGGACGGCCTCAACATCAACGACGGCTGCGGCTCCACCCACCTGGGGCTGCTCAAGGCCGCCGTCGTCGAGCACGGCGCCGACCTGGGCATCGCCCACGACGGCGACGCCGACCGCTGCCTCGCCGTGGACGCCTCCGGCAACGAGGTCGACGGCGACCAGATCCTCGCGGTGCTCGCCCTCGCCATGCGCGAGGCCGGCACCCTGCGCGGCGACACCGTCGTCGCGACCGTCATGTCCAACCTGGGCTTCAAGCTCGCCATGGAGCGCGAGGGCCTGAACCTCGTCCAGACCGCGGTCGGCGACCGCTACGTCCTGGAGTCCATGAAGGAGAGCGGCTACGCCCTCGGCGGCGAGCAGTCGGGTCACGTCATCGTGCTCGACCACGCCACCACCGGCGACGGCACCCTCACCGGCCTGATGCTGGCCGCCCGCGTCGCCGCCACCGGCAAGTCGCTCGCGGACCTCGCCGGCGTCATGGAGCGGCTGCCGCAGATCCTCATCAACGTCAAGGACGTCGACAAGTCCCGGGTCACCACCTCCGGTGAGCTCGCCGCCGCCGTCACCGACGCCGAGCGCGAGCTCGGCTCCACCGGCCGCGTCCTGCTCCGCCCCTCCGGCACCGAGCCGCTGGTCCGCGTCATGGTCGAGGCCGCCGACATCGAGCAGGCCCGCGCGGTCGCGCAGCGCCTGGCGGATGTCGTGAAGTCCGCGCTGGGCTAGGCTTTCTGAGGCATCGTCATGCAGGGAGGGCCCCCGCCGAAGTCTTCGGCGGGGGCCCTTTTCAGGTCGACGCGCGACGCCAGCTGCCGCGCTTGGTGCGCCACAGCATCTTCTGCGCGTACAGGGTGAGCGTCCCGGACAGCATGATGGCGAACAGGTTGAGCGTCAGCTGCGCGATCGAGCCCCACATCTGGCTCAGGTCGCCGTAGCTGAGCGCCACCGCCGCGTTCGCGGCCGCCGGGACCGTCGTCACCGAGATCGCCACGCCCACCAGGGCCCCGGACTTGGCGGAGGTCAGGGACAGGGTGCCGGCGATGCCCGCGAGCAGCGCCACGACGAAGGAGAACGGGTCCGGCTGCCAGATGAAGTTGGTGTTGGGACGGTCCGCGTCCAGCTGCGCCTTGCTGAACAGGCCGAGCGCGTCCATCCCCAGGCTGAACACCGTCGTCGCCACCATCGCCGCCGTGAAGCCGATGAACAGCGCCATCAGCGAGCGCGCCGCCAGCCTCGGGTGGCGCTGCACGATCGCCGTACAGACACCGGCCAGCGGGCCGAACTCCGGGCCGACCGCCATCGCGCCCACGATCAGGATCGCGTTGTCCAGGACGACACCGCAGGCCGCGATCATCGTCGCCAGGATCATGAACGCGCTGTATGTGATCGAGAGCGTCGACTCCTCGTGCGTCGCGCCCGCCAGCTGCTCCCAGATCACCGCGTCCGCGGGCTCGCCCGGGGCCTCCTCCTCGGCCGCGTCCGCGCGCGTGGAGAGCGAGAGGTCGATGTTCTCGACGGCGATCGAACCGTCCTGATCGATCCTCAGCCCGCGCAGCCCCTGCAGCAGTTCGTCCCCCGCCTCGCGGGCGACGTCGCACATGACGAGGTCGCCGGAGGGGTCCCGGGCCGCGCCGGGCAGCACCACCAGATGGGTGGTGCCGACGGTCGACTCGATCAGGCGGACCGCTTCGAGCGTCCGGTCGGGCGGGACGATCATCCGGAGATGCAGCATGAGGAGAGCGTACGGAGGTCAGAGCTTCCGCAGGCTCAGGCGCTGCACCTTGTGGTCGGGGCCCTTGCGGACGACGAGGGTGGCCCGGCCGCGGGTCGGGGCCACGTTCTCCAGGAGGTTCACCTTGTTGATGGTGCGCCACATCGTGCGGGCGTAGTCGAAGGCCTCGTCCTCGGAGACCTGGGTCCAGCGCCGGAAGTACGAGGACGGGTCCTGGAAGGCGGTGTCCCGCAGCTTGCGGAAGCGGTTGAGGTACCAGCGCTCGATGTCCTCGGGGCGGGCGTCCACGTACACCGAGAAGTCGAAGTAGTCGGCGAGACCGACGCGGGTCCGGCCGTCCTTGCCGGGGAGGGCGGGCTGGAGGACGTTCAGACCCTCCACGATGAGGATGTCCGGGCGGCGCACGACGAGGCGCTCGCCGGGCACGCGGTCGTAGATCAGGTGCGAGTAGACCGGGGCCGTGACCTCGTCCTTGCCCGCCTTGACGTCCGCGACGAAACGGGTGAGGGCCCGGCGGTCGTACGACTCGGGGAAACCCTTGCGGGACATCAGGCCGCGCGCCTTCAGCTCCTCCATCGGGTAGAGGAAGGCGTCGGTGGTCACCAGCTCGACGCGGGGGTGCTCGGGCCAGCGGGCGAGGAGGGCCTGCAGCAGACGGGAGACGGTCGACTTGCCGACCGCCACGGAGCCGGCGACGCCTATGACGAAGGGGGTGCCGCGCTGCTCGGCGTTCTCGCCGAGGAAGGTGTTCAGGGCGCCGCGGAGACCGCTGGTGGCCTGCACGTACAGGTTGAGCAGCCGGGAGAGCGGGAGGTAGATGTCCCGGACCTCGTCGAGGTCGATGACGTCCCCGAGCCCGCGGAGCCGCTCGACCTCGTCGGCGGTCAGCGGGAGCGGCGTCTTGTCGCGCAGCGCGCTCCACTCGGCCCGGGTGAGGTCGACGTACGGGGTCGCCTCGGAGGGCCGACGCTGTCCGGCCCCATGACGGGAACTACCGGAAGCACCGGCCTTGCCGGCCCCGGCACCGTCGCCGGGATCTCCATCGGGGCTTCGTGGCGGCGAAGTGATCACCCGGCCATTGTCCCGGGTCGGCGGGCTCCTTGGGCCGTGGGGTCGGTCACGCGCCGCCGCGGTTGACGCGGCCCGCGTCGACTCCGGTCGGGGTCCGGCCGGTGGGGCGGGTTCCGCCGTAGTCTGCCGTCATGTGCGGAATCGTGGGATACGTCGGCGGGCAGTCGGCGCTTGATGTGGTGGTCGCGGGCCTCAAGCGGCTCGAATACCGGGGCTACGACTCGGCCGGTGTCGCGGTGCTCGCCGACGGCGGGCTCGCCGCGGCCAAGAAGGCGGGCAAGCTCGTCAATCTGGAGAAGGAACTCGTCGACCGCCCGCTGCCCGGCGGCTCCGTCGGCATCGGACACACCCGCTGGGCCACCCACGGCGGGCCCACCGACGCCAACGCCCACCCCCACCTGGACAACGCCGGGCGGGTCGCCGTCGTCCACAACGGCATCATCGAGAACTTCGCCTGCCTGCGGGAGGAGCTCGCCGAGCGCGGCCACACGCTGCTCTCCGAGACCGACACCGAGGTCGTGGCCCACCTCCTCGCCGAGGAGTTCTCCTCCGCCGGGGACCTCGCCGAGGCCATGCGGCTCGTCTGCCGCCGGCTCGACGGGGCCTTCACCCTCGTCGCCGTCCACGCCGACCAGCCCGGCGTCGTCGTCGGCGCCCGCCGGAACTCGCCGCTCGTCGTCGGCGTGGGGGAGGGGGAGAACTTCCTCGCCTCCGACGTCTCCGCGTTCATCGCCCACACCCGGTCCGCGATCGAACTGGGCCAGGACCAGGTCGTCGAGCTCACCCGGGACGGCGTCACCGTCACCGACTTCGACGGGGTGCCCGCCGACGTACGGGCCTACCACGTCGACTGGGACGCCTCCGCCGCCGAGAAGGGCGGCTACGACTACTTCATGCTCAAGGAGATCGCCGAGCAGCCCAAGGCCGTCGCCGACACCCTCCTCGGGCGGATCGACGGGGCCGGCCGGCTCACCCTCGACGAGGTCCGCATCCCCGACGCCGTGCTCCGCGAGGCCGACAAGGTCGTCATCATCGCGTGCGGCACCGCCTTCCACGCCGGGCTCATCGCCAAGTACGCCATCGAGCACTGGACCCGGATCCCCTGCGAGGTCGAGCTCGCCAGCGAGTTCCGCTACCGCGACCCGATCCTCGACCGGCGCACCCTGGTCATCGCGATCTCCCAGTCCGGCGAGACCATGGACACCCTGATGGCCCTGCGGCACGCGCGGGAGCAGGGCGCGAAGGTGCTGGCCGTGTGCAACACGAACGGCTCGACGATCCCGAGGGAGTCGGATGCGGTTCTCTACACGCACGCCGGGCCCGAGGTCGCCGTCGCCTCCACCAAGGCCTTCCTCACGCAGCTGGTGGCCTGCTACCTGCTCGCGCTCTACCTCGGCCAGGTCCGCGGCACCAAGTGGGGCGACGAGATCCACTCCGTCGTCCGTGACCTCGCCCGGATCGGCGACGACGTCGAGCGCGTCCTGGAGACCATGGAGCCGGTACGGGCCCTGGCCCGGTCCCTCGCCGACAAGAACACCGTGCTCTTCCTGGGGCGTCACGTCGGCTACCCCGTGGCCCTGGAGGGCGCGCTGAAGCTCAAGGAGCTCGCGTACATGCACGCCGAGGGCTTCGCGGCCGGCGAGCTCAAGCACGGGCCGATCGCGCTCATCGAGGAGGACCTGCCGGTGGTCGTGGTCGTGCCCTCGCCGCGGGGACGGTCCGTCCTCCACGACAAGATCGTCTCCAACATCCAGGAGATCCGCGCGCGGGGCGCCCGGACCATCGTCATCGCCGAGGAGGGCGACGAGGCCGTCGTCCCGTACGCCGACCACCTCGTCCGCATCCCCGCCACGCCTACGCTGCTCCAGCCGCTGGTCGCCACGGTGCCGCTCCAGGTCTTCGCCTGCGAGCTCGCCACCGCGCGGGGCAACGAGGTCGACCAGCCGCGCAACCTGGCCAAGTCCGTGACCGTGGAGTGAGTGGGAAATGATCATTGGGGTGGGGATCGACGTGGCGGAGATCGACCGCTTCGCCGCGTCGATCGAACGCACACCGGGGCTGCTGCAGCGCCTCTTCGTCGAGCGGGAACTGCTGCTTGCGAGCGGCGAGCGGCGCGGCGTCGCCTCGCTCGCCGTGCGGTTCGCCGCGAAGGAGGCGGTGGCGAAGGCGCTCGGCGCGCCGGGCGGGCTGCACTGGACCGACGCGGAGGTGTACGTCGAGGACAGCGGGCAGCCGCGGCTCCGGGTCCGGGGGACGGTGGCGGCGCGTGCGGCGGAACTGGGAGTTCGCCACTGGCACGTCTCGCTCAGCCATGACGCGGGGGTGGCGTCGGCGGTGGTGATCGCGGAGGGGTGAGGGCCGGCGCGGTCGCTGGGCGGTGGCCACCTGCCGTGTGGCCCGCGCCTGTTGCTGGGAGGTGCCCCGGTCCACCCGCCGTGTGGGCCTGCGCCCGCGCCGGGCGGTGCCCCCGCCCACCCCCGTGTGGGCAATCGTCCCGCTGGGGCGGGACGGGTGGGCACACGGGACGGCGCCCTCTCGCGGCGCCTCCGCGTTCCGGGCCTGGACCCGCACCCCGATGCGCGGCGCAGATCCGGTGCGGGTGCAGGCGCGGAAGCCTCTGGCGCCGACAGGGGCGCCGTCCGTTGTGCCCACCCGTTCCGCCCCTTGCGGAACGCCTGCCCACAACGGACGGGGCAGACTGCTGGCATGCGTAGTGCTTATCGCGTGGAGACCGTACGGGCCGCCGAGGCCGAGCTCATGGCGCGGCTTCCCGACGGCGCCCTCATGCAGCGTGCCGCCGCCGGGCTCGCCGCCGCCTGTTGTTCGCTGCTCGGCAAGGGCCGGGTGTACGGCGCCCGCGTCGTCCTCCTCGTCGGCAGCGGCGACAACGGCGGCGACGCCCTCTACGCCGGCGCCCGGCTCGCCCGGCGCGGCGCCGGCGTCACGGCGGTGCTGCTCGGGGAGCGGGCGCACGACGGCGGGCTCGCGGCGCTCCGGGCCGCCGGAGGCCGCGTCGCCGACGAACCGTTCGAGCCCCTCGCCCGCGCCGACCTCGTCCTCGACGGCATCACCGGCATCGGAGGCCGCGGCGGGCTCCGCCCCGACGCCGTCCCCGTCGCCCGCGCCGCTCGCGGCTCCGACGCCGTCGTCGTCGCCGTCGACCTGCCCAGCGGCGTGGACGCCGACACCGGCGAGGTCCACGGGGAGGCGCTGCCCGCCGACGCGACGATCACCTTCGGCGCGTACAAGCCCGGTCTGCTCGTCGACCCGGCTCGTGAGTACGCCGGTGCCCTGCGGCTCGTCGACATCGGGCTCGGCCCCCTCCTCCCGGGCGTGCCCGACCTGGAGGCCCTCCAGCACGGTGACCTGGCGTGGCTGCTGCCCGCGCCGGGCGCCGAGAGCGACAAGTACCGGCGCGGTGTCGTCGGCATCGTCGCCGGTTCCACCCGCTACCCGGGCGCCGCCGTGCTCGCCGTCGCGGGCGCCCTGCGCGGCGGGGCCGGGGCCGTGCGGTACGTCGGCTCCGCCGGGGACACCGTGCTCGCCGCCCACCCCGAGACCCTCGTCCACTCCGGACGCCCCGAGAAGGCCGGCCGGGTCCAGGCCTGGGTCGTCGGGCCCGGCCTCGGCGAAGGGCCGGGCGCCGGGGTCGCGGTCGGCGAGGTCCTCGACTCCGACGTCCCCGTCCTCGTCGACGCCGACGGGCTCCGGGGCCTCGACCCCTCCGCCGTCCGCGGCCGCGGCGCCGCGACCCTGCTCACCCCGCACGCCGGCGAGGCGGCGGCGCTCCTGGGCGTCGCCCGTGAGGAGGTCGAGGCCGGGCGCCTCGCGGCCGTCCGCGAGTTGGCGCGCCGCTTCGGGGCGACCGTGCTGCTGAAGGGTTCGACGACGGTGGTGTGCGGGGCGGGTGGGGCCGGTCCCGTACGGGTCAACCCGACCGGGACCTCCTGGCTCGCCACGGCCGGCAGCGGCGACGTCCTCTCCGGCCTCGCGGGCTCGCTCCTCGCGGCCGGCCTCCCGGCCCTGGACGCGGCCTCCTGCGCGGCCTACCTCCACGGTCTCGCCGCCCGGAGGGCGGCGGAGGGCGGCGCACCGGTGACGGCGACGGAGGTGGCGGACTCCCTGCGGGGGGCGTGGCGGGACGTGACGGCGGCGTAGGTCCTCCCTCCGGAGGGCCCGGCCCGGACCCCCACTCGGGTCAACCCCGTTCGCCCACCCGTGGGTTCCCGCGTGCCCGTCCGGCGGTGGGCGGATTGGGTGGGTGGGGTGATCCGTTGGAGAAGTCGTACCGCGCCCCTGTTGTTCGTCCTCGCCGCCTCCCTCGCGCTGGCGCCCGTCGCCGGCGCCGCCCCGCTCTTCGGAGAACCCGACCCGCTCGTGCCCGGGGTCGTCGGGGGCGGGCGGGCCGAGTACCCGATGGACACGCCCGATCAGGTGCTGCCGCCGCTGCACGAGGAGGAGGCGGACGGCGTCCCCGTGCCCGAGCCCGAGGAGGAGGTCGACGAGCTCGTCGAGTACCTGCCCCGGAGCGCCGTCGGAGCCGCGTGCACCGCGAAGGCCGGCGTCCATCAGCGGCGGGTCGAGCGGCTCCTCGGGCTGCCCGTCGACGGGAAGCAGTCCGCCGCCGACTGCCGGGCCATCCGCGCCTTCCAGGTGAAGGAGAGGATCAAGCCGGCCGTCGGCTACGCCGGACCCGTCACCTGGGCCCGCGCCGAGCTGCTCGCCGCCCGGAAGAACCTCGACCCCGGCCGGCGCTGCCCGGTGAAGACGTACGCCGTCGCCTGCGTCGACCTCGACCGGCAGCTCATGTGGGTGCGGAAGGGGAAGAAGGTGACATATCAGGTCGTCAACATGCGGAGCGGGCGGCCCGGATACGCCACCCGTACCGGCTGGCACACCGTCTACTGGCGCCACAAGGACCACTGGTCGTCCATCTACGACACCCCCATGCCGTACGCCCAGTTCTTCAGCGGCGGCCAGGCCTTCCACGCGGTGTACGGGCAGCTCGCCACGCCCGGCGGAAGCCGTGGCTGCGTCAATCTGAGCTACGCCGACGCGCGGAAACTCTGGGGCGTCCTCCGTAAGGGTGACCGGGTCTACATCTGGGGAAAGCGGCCCGGCAGCTGACACCTGAGAGACTGGGCGCGATGACTGAGACACCTCCGCCCCCCAGGGCCCGCGCCGAGATCGACCTCGGCGCGCTGCGTGCGAACGTCCGCACGCTGCGCGCCCGCGTCGCCCCCCACGTCCGGATCATGGCCGTGGTCAAGGCCGACGCGTACGGACACGGCGCCGTGCGCTGCGCCCGTGCCGCCCTGGACGCGGGCGCGGACTGGCTCGGCACGGCCACTCCGCACGAGGCGCTCGCCCTGCGCGCCGCGGGCATCACGGACGTTCCCGTCATGTGCTGGCTCTGGACCCCGGGCGACCCCTGGGACCAGGGCATCGAGGCCGGGCTCGACATGTCCGTGAGCGGGATGTGGGCCCTGGAGGAGGTCGTCCGGGCAGCGAAGAAGGTCGGCAGGACCGCCCGGATCCAGCTCAAGGCCGACACCGGGCTCGGGCGCAACGGCTGTCAGCCCGCCGACTGGCCCGAGCTGGTCGGCGCCGCCCTGAAGGCCGAGGTCGACGGGCTCGTGAAGGTGACCGGCCTCTGGTCGCACTTCGCCTGCGCCGACGAGCCGCACCACCCGTCGATCGCCGCCCAGCTCGACGTCTTCCGCTCGATGCTGGACCACGCCGAGCAGGCGGGCGTACGCCCCGAGGTCCGGCACATCGCGAACTCGCCGGCCACCCTCACGCTGCCCGAGGCGCACTTCGACCTGGTCCGGCCCGGCATCGCGATGTACGGCGTCTCGCCGAGCCCCGAGCTGGGTACGTCCGCCGAGCTCGGTCTGCGGCCCGTCATGTCGCTCAAGGCGACCGTCGCGCTGGTGAAGCACGTCCCCGCCGGGCACGGGGTGAGTTACGGGCATCACTACGTGACCGGTGACGCGACCACCCTGGGGCTCATTCCGTTGGGGTACGCCGACGGGGTTCCCCGGCACGCCTCCGGGCGCGGGCCCGTCCTCGTCGACGGCCGGGTCCGCACCGTCGCCGGGCGCGTCGCCATGGACCAGTTCGTGGTCGACCTCGGCGGGGACACCCCCGAGCCCGGCACCGAGGCGGTGCTCTTCGGCCCCGGCGACGGGGGCGAGCCGACGGCCGAGGACTGGGCGGTGGCCGCCGACACCATCGCGTACGAGATCGTCACCCGGATCGGGGCGCGTGTCCCGCGGGTCTACCTGGGGGAGTAGCCCGCCATGGCGGAGTCGAGTGGCAGCAGCTGGCGGCGTGCAGGGTTCGCCGGCGCCGCGATAGGCGTCCTCGCCGCCGGCGCGGCCGCCGGGGTCGCCGTCGAGCGGCTCACCGTCGGCCGTTCCGTACGGCAGAAGGCACGGCTCGCCCTGGACGCCACCGGCCCGTACGGCGGTCTGCGCGGCACCCCCGGCCGGGCCCTCGCCGACGACGGGACCGTCCTTCACTACGAGGTGGACGAGGTGGAGGCGGACGCCCCGCCGGCCCGCCGCCGGAGGCTCTTCGGGCGCCGGGAGCCCGCTCCCGTCACCGTCGTCTTCAGCCACGGCTACTGCCTCAACCAGGACTCCTGGCACTTCCAGCGGGCCGCTCTGCGCGGGCTCGTCCGTACCGTCCACTGGGACCAGCGCAGCCACGGCCGCTCCGGGCACGGGGCCTCCCAGGCCGGGCCGGACGGGGTTCCGGTCTCCATCGACCGGCTCGGCCGCGACCTCAAGGCCGTCCTCGACGCCGCCGCGCCCGAAGGGCCGCTGGTCCTCGTCGGGCACTCGATGGGCGGCATGACGGTGATGGCGCTCGCCGAGCAGTACCCGGAGCTGATCCGCGACCGGGTCGTCGGCGTCGCCCTGGTCGGCACCTCGGCGGGGAAGCTCGGCGAGGTGACGTACGGGCTGCCGCTCGCCGGCGTCAACGCCGTCCGGCGGGTCCTGCCGGGCGTGCTGCGGGCCCTCGGCTCCCAGGCGGAGCTGGTCGAGCGCGGGCGCCGGGCGACCGCCGACCTGTTCGCCGGGCTGATCAAGAAGTACTCCTTCGCCTCGAAGGACGTGGACCCGGCGGTCGCCCGCTTCGCCGAGCGGATGATCGAGTCGACCCCGATCGACGTCGTCGCCGCCTTCTACCCGGCCTTCGCCGAGCACGACAAGGCCGCCGCCCTCGCCGCCTTCCGCGAGCTGCCGGTGCTGGCGCTCGCCGGGGACAACGACCTGGTCACCCCCAGCTCGCACACCGAGGCCATCGCCGCGCTCCTGCCGGACGCGGAGCTGGTCATCGTCCCGGACGCGGGCCATCTGGTGATGCTGGAGCACCCGGAGGCGGTCACCGACCGGCTCGCCGACCTGCTGGTACGGTCCGGTGCCGTCCCGGCCGGGGAGGGCTTCCGTACGCGCTAGGTTTGCACGTATGGAAGCAGCGCACCCGCCCGTCTCCGGCGCCACCCTCTCCGTCGACTCCCCGCAGCGGATGCAGGAGCTCGGCCGCCGGCTCGCGAAGATCCTCCGGCCCGGCGACCTCGTCATGCTCACCGGTGAGCTCGGCGCCGGGAAGACCACCCTGACCCGCGGCCTCGGCGAGGGCCTCGGCGTGCGGGGGGCCGTCACCTCGCCGACCTTCGTCATCGCCCGCGTCCACCCGTCCCTCGTCGGTGGTCCGGCCCTGGTCCACGTCGACGCGTACCGGCTGGGCGGCGGTCTCGACGAGATGGAGGACCTCGACCTGGACGTCTCGCTGCCCGAGTCCGTGGTCGTCGTCGAGTGGGGCGACGGCAAGGTCGAGGACCTGACCGACGACCGGCTGCACCTGCTCATCCACCGGGTGACCGGCGACACCGACGACGACCGGCGCACGGTCGTGCTGCGCGGGATCGGCGAGCGCTGGGCCGACGAGGACCTCGATCTGTTCTGAGGCGGCCGTACGTAGGTTCCGACAACGTGTCGGGAAGGTGTTGCGTGGGTCGCACGAGCCGTGGTGACATGGATGCACGAGCTGGTTAGGTGTACCTAACCTACGGGAGGCAAGCATGGCGACGCCCGAACGCGCGGAACCCGGCCGGGACCACGTCTCGATGAGTGAGCTGCTGGCGTCCTGCGCGGCCGCGCGCGCCCTGTCGACCCCGCCGCCGGCGGAGCCCGAAGGACCCGAAGAGGGGGAACCCGTTCCCGTACGGGACGAAGCCGCTTAGCCGACGACGACCTTCGCGTCAGCCGACGACGACGACCTTCGCGCCGATCACCGCGAACGTCCACATCGCGTTCCCGTCGGCCCGCTTCATCCGGATGCCGCCGGTCTTCCGCGCCGGGTCCGGGGACGGCGTCGAGCCGTCGACCGCCGCGCTGAAGCCGATCGCCACGTCCTGGTTCGTGGCGAACCGCACCACGTGCTCGATCTGCACCCCGTCCGAACCGCGCACCGAACCCGAGCGCGAGGTCACGGTGTACGCCCCCGGAACCGGGTCGACCGTGCTCGGCCACACGGTGAACGTCCGGGTCGCCTTGCCCTTGCCGTCCACGAGCCACACCCGGCGGTCGCCGAGCGCGTACACGACCCGCTCGCCGCTGCCCGAGCCCGCGGGGACGGTGAGGGGGTCCTTGGCCGGCTGCTTGGGGCCGCCGCTCGGCGAGACGGAGGGGGCGGCCGTGCCCGGAGTCCGCGGCTTCACCGACAGATCGGCGGGCGCGTTCGCCGAGGCCTGGTAGGCGAGGACGCCGACCGCGACGATGGCCGCCGCCGTGAGCCCGGCCACGAATCCCGAGCTGCTCCGTGCCACCGTGCCCACCTCTCGTACGTACGTATCGAAGGGTGACGGTAGCAGCCGCCCGCCCGAGGTTCGGGGCAGCGTGCCCGGGAGCCGTAGGCTGTTCGCGTGCTGTTGCTCGCCATGGATACCGCCACCCCCGCCGTCACCGTCGCCCTCCACGACGGCGAGGCCGTCGTCGCCTCGTCGAGCCAGGTCGACGCCCGCCGTCACGGGGAGCTGCTGCTGCCCGCCGTCGACCGGGTCCTCGCCGAGGCCGGTCTCAAGCTCGACGCGGTCACCGGGATCGTCGTCGGCGTCGGCCCCGGCCCGTACACCGGGCTCCGCGTCGGCCTCGTCACGGCCGCGGCCTTCTCCTCCGCGCTCGGCGTGCCGGTGCACGGCCTGTGCACCCTCGACGGCCTCGCGTACGCCTCCGGGATCGAGGAGCCCTTCGCCGTCGCGACGGACGCGCGGCGCAAGGAGGTCTACTGGGCGCGGTACGAGAACGCCCGCACCCGCGTGACCGACGCGTCCGTCGACCGGCCCGCCGACATCGCCGCCTCGCTCGCCGGACTCCCCGTCGTCGGCGCCGGCGCCCTCCTCTACCCCGAGGCCTTCCCGGACGCCCGCGAGCCCGAGCACCAGTCGGCCGCCGCGCTCGCGGGGCTCGCCGCGGAGAAGCTCAAGGCCGGCGAGGGCGGCTTCCTCGACCCGCTGCCGATGTACCTGCGCCGCCCCGACGCGCAGGTGCCGAAGAACTACAAGGTGGTCACCCCCAAGTGAGCGCCGCGACGCAGGCCGCCGTGCTGCGCGAGATGCGCTGGTGGGACATCGCGCCGGTGCTCGCGCTCGAAGCCGAGCTGTTCCCCGAGGACGCCTGGTCGGAGGGGATGTTCTGGTCGGAGCTCGCGCATGCCAGGGGCCCGAAGGCCACCCGCCACTACGTCGTCGCGGAGGACCCGGCCGACGGCCGGCTCGTCGGCTACGCCGGCCTGGCCGCCGCCGGCGGACTCGGCGACGTGCAGACCATCGCCGTCTCCCGCGACCAGTGGGGCACGGGCCTCGGCGCCCGGCTCCTCACCGACCTGCTGAAGGAAGCCACCGCCTTCGAGTGCGAGGAGGTCCTCCTCGAAGTGCGCGTGGACAACACCCGGGCCCAGAAGCTCTACGAGCGCTTCGGCTTCGAGCCCATCGGGTTCCGGCGCGGCTACTACCAGCCGGGCAATGTCGACGCGCTCGTGATGCGACTGATCGTTCAAGGAACTGGGACTGAGATCTGATGGCTGCTGACGAACCGCTGGTACTCGGCATCGAGACCTCCTGCGACGAGACCGGCGTCGGCATCGTCCACGGGACCACCCTCCTCGCCGACGCCGTCGCCTCCAGCGTCGACACCCACGCCCGCTTCGGCGGCGTCGTCCCCGAGATCGCCTCCCGCGCCCATCTGGAGGCCATGGTCCCGACGATCGAGCGCGCCCTGAAGACGGCCGGGATCTCCGCGAAGGACCTCGACGGCATCGCCGTCACCGCCGGACCCGGTCTCGCGGGCGCGCTGCTCGTCGGCGTCTCCGCCGCCAAGGCGTACGCGTACGCCCTCGGCAAGCCGCTCTACGGCGTCAACCACCTCGCCTCGCACATCTGCGTCGACCAGCTGGAGCACGGGAAGCTGCCCGAGCCGACGATGGCCCTCCTGGTCTCCGGCGGGCACTCCTCGCTGCTGCTCTCGTCCGACATCACCTCCGACGTGCGGCCGATGGGCGCCACCATCGACGACGCGGCCGGCGAGGCCTTCGACAAGATCGCCCGCGTCCTCGACCTGGGCTTCCCCGGCGGACCGGTCATCGACCGGCTCGCCAAGGAGGGCGACCCGGCGGCGATCGCGTTCCCGCGTGGCCTCAGCGGCTCCCGCGACCCCGCCTACGACTTCTCCTTCTCCGGCCTCAAGACGGCCGTGGCGCGCTGGATCGAGGCCAAGCGGGCGGCCGGCGAGGACGTGCCCGTACGGGACGTGGCCGCGTCCTTCCAGGAGGCGGTCGTCGACGTGCTCACCCGCAAGGCCGTCCGGGCCTGCAAGGACGAGGGCGTCGACCACCTGATGATCGGCGGCGGCGTCGCCGCGAACTCGCGGCTGCGGGCCCTCGCCCAGGAGCGCTGCGAACGCGCCGGGATCCGGCTGCGGGTGCCGCGGCCGGGCCTGTGCACGGACAACGGCGCGATGGTCGCGGCCCTCGGCTCCGAGATGGTCGCCCGCAACCGGCCGGCCTCGGACCTGGAGCTGTCCGCGGACTCGTCGCTGCCGGTGACGGACCCGCACGTGCCCGGGGCGTCGCACGACCACGACCACGATCACGTGCACGAGGTCAGCAAGGAGAACCTGTACTCGTGAGGCTCACGCTCATGTGGGAGGCCAGGGCCGCCCAGGGCCGGGGCGCCGAGCTCCTGGAGTGGGCGCGGGCGCGGGCGCGGGTCCTCGCCCGGGAGCCGGTCCGCCGGGAGATCTTCCGGGCCCCGCAGGACCGGGTCCTCGTCCTCACCTGGTGGGAGGCGGAGGCCTTCGACGCCGAACTGCCCGAGCTGCCGGAGCCGGACGCGGAGCTGATCACCCGTCCGGTCCACCGCTGGCGCTTCGAATCGGTCGAGTAAGCGATTCCCGGCCGAAAATAGAGCAACCTTTCGAGCGTTTCGGGCATCCCACAGCGCGTGAAGAAGACGATCGCGCTGTGGGCGGCCCTGACCACCGTCGCCCTCCTGGTGACCGGCTGCACGGCCTCGGCGGCCGAGGAGCCCGCCGCCGTGCAGACCCCCGGGCCGAGGACGACCACCCCCGCGGCCGGACACGAGGCGCCCGCGGCCCCCGGAGCCGCCGCGGCCGCCGCGTACCGGAAATGGGGCCTGAAGCCCTTCGCCGCCCCGCCCGCCCCGCCCGCGGTCAAGCCCGTCGTCCGCCCGGCCGGCGGGCCGGTGCCCGTCATCAGCGAGATACCCACCCGCGAGAAGATCGTCTTCATCACGATCGACGACGGGGCCGAGAAGGACCCCGAGTTCGTCCGGATGATGAAGGACCTCAAGGTCCCCTTCACGATGTTCCTCACGGACTCGGCCATACGCGCCGACTACGGCTACTTCGCCCCGCTCATCGCCCAGGGCAACGGCCTCGCCAACCACACCCTCACCCACCCCAACCTGCGCACCCTCTCCCAGGAGGGGCAGCGCCGGGAGATCTGCGGCCAGCAGACGAGGCTGAAGGAGCGGTACGGCACCACCCCGCGGCTCTTCCGCCCGCCGTACGGCAACTGGAACGAGGCCACGCGCGCGGCGGCGGGGGAGTGCGGGGTCGACGCGATCGTGCTGTGGCGCGAGTCCATGCAGATCAAGAACATGCAGTACCAGCGCGGCGACCGGAAGCTGCACCCCGGCGACATCGTCCTGGCCCACTTCCGGGGCCCGTCCGAGCTCAAGGGCCGGACGATGACCGAGATGACGGCGACGATGCTGCGGAGGATCCAGGAGCAGGGCTTCACGGTCGCGCGCCTGGAGGACTACGTCTGAGAAATTCTCCGGGCGCGGTGTCGATGCGGGCGGACCCCGTTCGACGTATGTGTGGACGGCGGGGAACGGCCCCGCCCACCGCACCACCGAGGAGTCGTCATGCCCCGCTTCCTGTCCCTCGTCCGCATCGAGGAGAACACCATCGACATGGAGAGCGCCGACCCCGGCTTCGAGGAGCGCATGGGCGCGCTCTTCGAGGAGATCACCAAGGCCGGCGCCATGGTGGACACGGCCGGGCTCAAGCCCACCGCCGAGGCCACCCGGATCACCTGGTCGGACGGGAAGCTGTCGTTCACCGACGGCCCGTTCACCGAGACCAAGGAGGTCGTCGGCGGCTACGCGATGCTCCAGTGCAAGGACATGGCCGAGGCCGTCGAGTGGGGGAAGCGGTTCCTGGCCGTCCACCCGACGCACTGGAAGGTCGGCCTGGAGGTCCGCGAGGTCGAGGAGATGCCGGAAGGCTGACGCGCGCTGTGCTGTCATACGGGATGTGACGGTGCAGAGCACGCTGGAGACGGTCTTCCGGATGGAGTCGGCGCGGATCATCGCCACGGTGGCGCGGATCGTCAGGGACGTCGGCATCGCCGAGGAGCTCGCCCAGGACGCGCTCGTCTCCGCCCTGGAGCAGTGGCCGCGGTCAGGGATCCCGGACAGCCCGGGAGCCTGGCTGACGGCCGCGGCCAAGCACCGCGCCGTCGACCTCGTACGGCGGCGCGAGACGTACGCCCGGAAGCTCGCCGAGGTGGGCAGGACGCTCTCCGAGGAGTCGTACGACCCCGAGCCGGCCGGCCCGGGCGACATCGACGACGACGTCCTCCGGCTCGTCTTCACCACCTGCCACCCGGTGCTCTCCGCCGACGCGCGGGCGGCGCTCACGCTGCGGCTCGTCGGCGGGCTGCGGACGGACGAGATCGCCCGCGCCTTCCTCGTGCCGGAGGCGACGGTCGCGGCGCGGATCACCCGGGCCAAGCGGACGCTCGCGAAGGCGGGCGTGGAGTTCGAGGTGCCGTACGGGGCGGACCGGGCGGCACGGCTCGGCTCCGTCCTGGAGGTCGTCTACCTGATCTTCAACGAGGGGTACGCGGCGACCGCCGGCGACGACCTCCTTCGCCCCGGCCTCTGCGAGGACGCGCTGCGGCTCGCGCGGGGCCTGGCCGCGCTGATGCCGGGGGAGAGCGAGGCCCACGGCCTCGCCGCCCTGCTCGAACTCCAGGCCTCCCGGACGGCGGCCCGGACCGGCCCCGACGGGCGGCCGGTGCTCCTGGCGGACCAGAACCGCAGCCGCTGGAACCGTCTCCTCATGCGCCGCGGGTACGCCGCCCTCGCGCGCGCCGGGGACGGGCGCTCCTACGGGCCGTACGCCCTCCAGGCCGCGATCGCCGCCTGCCACGCGCGGGCCGCCTCGTACGAGGCCACGGACTGGTCGACCATCGCCGCGCTGTACGCCCGGCTCGGCACCCTGACACCGTCTCCGGTGGTCGAGCTGAACCGCGCGGTCGCGGTGTCGATGACCGAGGGCCCGGCCGCGGCCCTCGCCCTCGTCGACGCCCTCGCCGGCGAACCCTCCCTGGCCCGCTACCACCTGCTGCCGAGCGTCCGCGGCGACCTCCTCGCCCGCCTGGGCCGTACGGCGGAGGCGCGGGCGGAGTTCGAGCGCGCGGCCGCGCTCACCCGCAACGAGAGCGAGCGGGCGCTGCTGCTCGAACGGGCGCGGGGGGCTCAGTAGCGCAGGATGTGGCCGACCGACGTGCCGACGAGGACCGTGCCGTCGGGGGCCGCGTGGACCGAGAGCTGCCCGTGGCGGGGAAGCGGGCGCCGGGCGAGGACGGTGCCGTCGGCCGTGGCGACCGAGACGAGGGTGCCGTCCGCGCACAGGGCGTGCGCGACGCCTGCGTGCGTGTCGAGGTCGACGATCTCCGCGTCCAGGGGCCGGGTCCAGACCACGTCCCCGGCGGGGAAGGTCCGGCGGACCAGCTCCTGCCGTCCGTGCAGGAGGGCGGGGCCGGCGGTGTCGGAGACGTACACGGTTCTGCCGAGCGGCGCGTCGGCGGCGAAGAGCACCGTCTCGGCGGTGGAGCGGGGGTCCAGCGCGATCACCTCGCGGCGCCGTCGCGTGAACAGCAGCTCGGGGCAGCGGCGCGCGTCGAGCGGGACGAGCTCGTCACGGTCCGGCTCGTGGACCGTGGCGAGCGGGGTGCCGTCGGCGGCGAAGAAGCGGGTGTCGGGCGGGTCGGGGCGTTCGTTCCGGTAGCTGCGCTCGAAGGTGTCCCGGACCGCCCAGGTGCCGTCCGTACGGGCCGACAGCGCCGCCGAGAAAGGCACCGAGGGGTGGTCGAGGACCGTGCCGTCCGAAGTGTCGACGAGCGGGAAGTCGGTTCGGTCCATCGGGCGGGGGACGGCCACGCGTGCCGTCCGCTCGTCGGCGGCGACCACGATCCGCGTACCGCCGAGCGGCGTCGGCGCGGGAATGCTCCACAGCGGTGATCCGTCGGGGGCCCAGCACTCCAGCGTGGTGCGGTTGCGGGTGGCGAGCACGCGGCCGTCGCTCAGCCCGGCCACGGACCGGACGGCGGTCCTGCCGACGTAGTTCCTGCCCGCCCGCGCGGCGAACGGCTGGAGGAGTGTCAGGGGGGATCCCGTGTCCGGGTACGTGACCTGGTCGAGCACGGGCCCGTCGAGGGCGGTCAGGTCGAGGGCATCGGCGGCGAGGCCGCGCCAGTCGTCCCGGACGACGGTGGGCCGGGAGACGTGGTGAACGTACTCGTCGTGCATGTCCACCGCGCGGAAGGTGAGTTCGAGCGTACGGGGATCCGGCCAGCGGACCAGGTCGATGCCCCGGCGGGGGTCGGTGAAGTCGACGCGGTGGCCGGTGTCGGCTTCGAGGAGGGTGAGGCCGCCCGCGCGGAGGTACTCGTCGCCGTTGTCGAGGCCGATGGCGAGGAGCGGGAGCGTGGGGTGGAAGGCGATCGGCTCGGCCTCCTCGGTGAACGTCAGGAGGTGCGCGCAGGAGAGGTCGGCCGCGCGGTAGACGGCCACGCGGCTCTGTCCGGCCCAGCACGCACTGGCCGCGATCCACTGCCCGTCGGCGCTGACGACCGCCTGGTCGGCGTTCCCGAGCAGTTCGGAGAAGGGCTCGTCGTGCAGGAGATCAGCCATGGTGCTCCGTCAGGTGGGCGAACGTGGTCCTGGCGAGGACGTCCAGGGTCTCCGGGGTCGCCGTCGGGGCGAGCTGCGCGAAGGACGCGGCGAAGGCCGGGGAGTCCGCGCGGAGCGTCCGCGCCTCCAGGGCCTGGGTGAGGCGCGGGATCAACTCATGGAAGCAGAAGGGGTGTTCGGCCTCGACGAAGGCCCGCAGGCTCTCCTCGTACGAGGCGTACTCGCCGTCGTACGCCCAGCCGTCGAGGGAGAGCAGGAGGGGGAACTGGGCCCGTACCTCCCAGGCGGACAGCGGCACGTCCTCGTACCGGGCGTCGCCCTCGCGGTCCGCGAGCCGCAGCAGCGTCGCGAGGTCCGTCATGAAGGCGGGTACGCCCTTGGTGCCGGCGGCCGTCCGCCAGGCGCGGCGGGCCGCCTCCGGGCAGGTCGCGAGGAACTCCTCGGTGAACGCGGTGGACAGGTAGTCCAGTTGGGAGGCGAGTGTCTGCGGGGTCTCCCGCCAGGCCGCGTCCCAGTGGTTCAGGCGCAGGACCCGCTTCAGGCGCAGGACCTCCCACTCCAGCGGGTCCGGCCCGGCGGCCAGGCCGGCGAGGTGCGCGAGCGGGCCGCCGGTGAACATGCCTTCCGGGTGCAGTGCCATGAGCTCCCCCTAGGACTTGTTCGCCGGCCGGCCGATCAGCATCGTCGGGGCCCCCGCGACCCGGGTGAGGAGGACGGTCGCCGCGTTCGGGCCCTTCGGCTTCACCCTGCGGCGGATCTCCTCCGGTTCGACCGCCGAGCCGCGCTTCTTCACCGTCAGGGTGCCGACCTCGCGCTCCCGCAGCAGGGCCTTCAACTTCTTCAGGTTGAAGGGGAGTTCGTCGGTGATCTCGTAGGCGGCGGCGTACGGGGTCGGGTGCAGCTCGTCCGCCGTGACGTACGCGATCGTCTCGTCGATCAGGCCGCCGCCCAGCTCCTCCGCCACCTCGGCGACCAGGTGCGCGCGGATGACGGCGCCGTCCGGCTCGTACAGATAGCGGCCGACCGGGCGGACCGCCGGGTCCGGCAGCCCCCGGCCCGTCAGGGTGGTCCCGGAGGGCAGCAGGGTGGCCCGGCGGGCGCCCGGCTCCGTGCCGAACCAGAGCACGGCCTCCTTGACGTCCCCGCCGTCCGAGATCCACTCGGCCTCCGCCTCCTCGGGCACCGCCTCGTGCGGGATGCCCGGCGCGATCTTGAGCGCGGCGCGCGGGGCCTTGCGGGCCGCCTCGATCGCCCAGGACAGCGGCGGGGAGTACGCCTCGGGGTCGAAGATCCTGCCCCGGCCGCCGCGCCGCGCCGGGTCGACGAAGACCGCGTCGTACGGGCTCGTGTCGATCTCCGTCACGTCCGCGCAGCGCACCTCGATCAGCCCCGCGAGGCCCAGCGCCTCGGCGTTGGCCCGGACGGTCTCGGCGGTCAGCGGGTCCCGGTCGACGGCGAGGACGGAGATCCCGGCGCGGGCGAGGGCGATCGCGTCGCCGCCGATCCCGGAGCAGAGGTCGGCGACACTGCCGACGCCCATCGCCTTCAGCCGGGCCGCCCGGTACGTACCCACCGAGGCGCGGGTCGACTGCTCGACGCCGTGGGGCGTGAAGTACATCCGGTACGCGTCCTCGGCGCCGAACTTCGCCACCGCCCGCTGCCGCAGCCGCGCCTGCCCGAGGGCCGCGCCGACCAGCTCGGCGGGGTGGTCGCGGCGCAGCCGGGAGGCGATCGCCAGCTCCTGGGCGGGGTCGTGGTCGCGCAGGGCGGCGAGGAGCGTCTGCCCCTCGGGGCTGAGCAGGGCGGCGAAGGAGGCGAGGTCGGTCACCCGTCCCATTCTGGCCCCTGGAGCACTGTGGGCCGGCCGGGGGACGGTGGGCGCCGTACGGCGGTGTCGTGGCCCGGAGGGGCGCTCGCGCTGACAGGATGCGGCGCCATGCAGCTCGTACGACAAAAGGACCAGATGATGGCAAAAGGTGCGCATCGCTCCCGTCGGACGCTCGGGGCGGCGCTCGCCGTAGCCGCCCTCGCCTCCACCGCCACGGCCTGCGCCGGCAGCGCCGAACCCGAGCGCGGCGCACCCGCCCCCGCCGCCGGACAGAAGGCCCAGGGCGCCGCCGGCGCCCTCGACGCGTACATCGAGAAGGTCCGCGCGCAGCGGGCCGCCCGCGTGCTCGCCGCCAAGAAGTGGGGCCTCGCCAAACCCCCGCTCGACGCGCCCGCCCCGCCCGCCGTCAAGCCGAAGATCACCACCCGCAAGGGCTTCGAGACGGACGGCGAGGACATGCCGCCCGTCTTCACCACCGTGCCGACCAAGCAGAAGGTCGTCTTCCTGACCATCGACGACGGCGCGGAGAAGGACCCCCGGCTGATCACGATGATGAAAGAGCTGCGGATCCCTTACAGCGCCTTCCTCAGCGACTACGTCGTCAAGGACGACTACGGCTACTTCAAGAAGATGCAGACGTCACAGGAGTCCGGCATCTCCCTGCACAACCACACCCTCAACCACCGCTACCTCCCCGGACTCTCGTACAGCGGGCAGAAGCGCGAGATCTGCGGCATGCAGGACGTCATCGAGAAGCAGTTCGGCAAGCGGCCCCCGCTCTTCCGCCCGCCGTACGGCAACTACAACGAGGACACCCTGCGCGCCGCGAAGTCCTGCGGCGTCAAGGCGGTCCCGCTCTGGGCCGCCGAGGCCTTCCCCGACCACATGGAGTGGCGCGAGTGGGACCGGGACCTGCACCCCGGCGACATCGTGCTCACCCACTTCCGGGGCAAGGAGGACTGGAAGGGCACCATGCCGGACATGATCCGCCGCGTGATGAACGTGATCACGTCGAAGGGGTACGCGGTGGCGAAGCTCGAGGACTACGTGTGAGGCGCGTCGCCGTCCTCGCCGTGACCGGGGCGCTGCTCGCCCTCCCCGCCTGCGCCCCCTCCGTCGACCCGATCGGGCGGCTCGGCCGGAAGGCGGCGGAACGGGTGAGTCCCCGGCCCGCCCCGGCCGAGACCGTACGGGCGGCATTCGACGTGAAGGCCTGCGAGGGGGCCGGAGGGGTCCGTCCCGTCACGCCACGGAGCGATGAATTGGCACTCCGCTTGACCGAGTGCTAATCGCGGTCATAGTCTCGGCTCTGGCACTCCCCATTGGAGAGTGCCAACACAGCGACGGGCAGGTCCGGCACCCGCGACGACGGATCCACCTGGTCGCCACCTCAGACAGTTAACCCCGTGAGATCTCCGAAGGGGGAGGTCGGATCGTGACGACCACCAGCTCCAAGGTTGCCATCAAGCCGCTCGAGGACCGCATCGTGGTCCAGCCGCTCGACGCCGAGCAGACCACCGCCTCTGGCCTGGTCATTCCGGACACCGCCAAGGAGAAGCCCCAGGAGGGCGTCGTCCTGGCCGTGGGCCCGGGCCGCTTCGAGAACGGCGAGCGTCTGCCGCTCGACGTCAAGACCGGCGACATCGTGCTGTACAGCAAGTACGGCGGCACCGAGGTGAAGTACAACGGCGAGGAGTACCTCGTCCTCTCGGCTCGCGACGTGCTCGCGATCGTCGAGAAGTAATTCGCCGAAGTATCTGAAGCAGATGCTTTGAGCTGCGCCCCTTGACCCCGCACCGGGCGTCCGGGGGCGCAGTTCGTTCCACCCCATTCCGAGAGGGCTGAACCGCTCCCATGGCGAAGATCCTGAAGTTCGACGAGGACGCCCGTCGCGCCCTTGAGCGCGGCGTCAACAAGCTTGCCGACACGGTGAAGGTGACGATCGGTCCCAAGGGCCGCAACGTCGTCATCGACAAGAAGTTCGGCGCCCCCACCATCACCAACGACGGTGTCACGATCGCCCGCGAGGTCGAGATCGAGGACCCGTACGAGAACCTCGGCGCCCAGCTCGTGAAGGAGGTGGCGACCAAGACCAACGACATCGCGGGTGACGGCACCACCACCGCCACCGTGCTCGCCCAGGCCCTGGTCCGCGAGGGTCTGCGCAACGTCGCCGCCGGCGCCTCCCCGGCCGCCCTGAAGAAGGGCATCGACGCCGCCGTCAAGGCCGTCTCCGACGAGCTCCTCGCCACCGCGCGCCCGATCGAGGACAAGTCCGACATCGCCGCCGTCGCCGCGCTCTCCGCGCAGGACCAGCAGGTCGGCGAGCTCATCGCCGAGGCGATGGACAAGGTCGGCAAGGACGGTGTCATCACCGTCGAGGAGTCCAACACCTTCGGCCTGGAGCTCGACTTCACCGAGGGCATGGCCTTCGACAAGGGCTACCTGTCCCCGTACATGGTCACCGACCAGGAGCGTATGGAGGCCGTCCTCGACGACCCGTACATCCTGATCAACCAGGGCAAGATCTCCTCGATCCAGGACCTGCTGCCCATCCTGGAGAAGGTCATCCAGGCCGGCGCCAGCAAGCCGCTCCTGATCATCGCCGAGGACGTCGAGGGCGAGGCCCTCTCCACCCTCGTCGTCAACAAGATCCGTGGCACCTTCAACGCCGTGGCCGTCAAGGCCCCCGGCTTCGGTGACCGCCGCAAGGCGATGCTCGGCGACATGGCCACCCTCACCGGTGCCACCGTCATCGCCGAGGAGGTCGGCCTCAAGCTCGACCAGGCCGGTCTGGACGTGCTGGGCACCGCCCGCCGCGTGACCATCACCAAGGACTCCACCACCATCGTCGACGGTGGCGGCAACGCCGAGGACATCGCCGGTCGCGTCGGCCAGATCAAGGCCGAGATCGAGTCCACGGACTCCGACTGGGACCGCGAGAAGCTCCAGGAGCGCCTCGCGAAGCTCGCCGGCGGCGTGTGCGTGATCAAGGTCGGCGCCGCCACCGAGGTGGAGCTGAAGGAGAAGAAGCACCGTCTGGAGGACGCCATCTCCGCGACCCGCGCCGCGGTCGAGGAGGGCATCGTCTCCGGTGGTGGCTCCGCTCTGGTCCACGCCGTCAAGGTCCTGGAGGGCAACCTCGACAAGTCCGGCGACGAGGCCACGGGTGTCGCGGTCGTCCGCCGCGCCGCCGTCGAGCCGCTGCGCTGGATCGCCGAGAACGCCGGCCTCGAGGGCTACGTCATCACCTCGAAGGTGGCGGAGCTCGACAAGGGCCAGGGCTTCAACGCCGCGACCGGCGAGTACGGCGACCTGGTCAAGGCCGGCGTCATCGACCCGGTGAAGGTGACGCGCTCCGCCCTGGAGAACGCCGCCTCGATCGCCTCCCTCCTCCTCACCACCGAGACCCTCGTGGTGGAGAAGAAGGAAGAGGAGCCGGCGGACCACGGCCACGGCCACGGTCACGGCCACTCCCACTGAGGCTCGTAGCTGACAGCTGAGGCCCGGTGCCCCCGTCGCGGGGGCACCGGGCCTCACTGCTTCCCTACGCCTCCACGGCGCCGAGCTGCCCCATCAGCCCGAGCATGTCGTACTGCCACCAGCCCTCGACGGCCTTGCCGTCCTCCCGGAAGCGGTGGACGACCATCCCGGTCATGCTCACCTCCATGCCCGTCGGCTGGATGCCCATGAAGTCGCCGACATGGGTGCCGTTCCAGGTCCAGCGGGTGCAGACCCGGTCGCCGTCGGCGATCTGGTCCTCGACGGTGAAGGTGAAGTCGAACGCCGCCCGCCACATCTCGGCCTCGCGCCGCAGCGCGTCCATGCCGACCGTGTCGGTCGGATTGCTCGGATCGTGGTCGTGGTACCCCTCGGCGAACACCTCGTCGAGCGGCGGCAGCTCCCCCGGGGTCCCCATCAGCTCGAAGGCCCGGCGGGAGGCCGCCTTGTACATCTGCTCGTCCCGGACCACGTCCAGATCGGTGAAGGTCGGCATCTCGTCACAGAGCGCGACCATCTCCCGGAAGATCCGGTCGGTCTCGGGGAGCTGCGAATTCTGCATGGCCACGTCGTACGACGGGAACTCGACGATCTCCACGACGTGCGAGGCATCGGAACGGTCCTTGCCGACGATGCTGTGCGTCGCGGTCCGCTTGCCCTTGGTCTGCTCGACCCACCGGTCCATGAGCCGGTTCAGGTCCTCGACCCGGCTCGTCTTGCAGTCGATGATCTGCACGAAAGTCATGACGCCTCCCGACCCAGGTAGGACCTTTCCAGTCTAGGTCGGTACCGGCCGAGTGCCCTGGCGGCACGGGCCCGGCGGGCGGCTACGCCGAGCGCGTCAGATCCGAGGCCCGGACCTCCTCCGCGAACGGCTCCCCCCGCCCGTACCGGGCCACCTCCTCGATCGCCTGGTCCGCCATGCGGTGGAGTTCGTTGCCGAGGGAGCCGGCGACGTGGGGGGTGAGGAGGACGTTGGGGAGGGTCCACAACGGTGATTCCGACGGGGGGAGTTCCGGGTCCGTCACGTCGAGGATCGCGTGGAGGCGGCCCGAGAGCAGGTGGGGGAGGAGGGCCGTCTCGTCGACGAGGGAGCCCCGGGCCGTGTTGATCAGGGTCACCCCGTCCGGCATCGCCGCCAGCTGCGCCGCGCCGATCATGCCGTGGGTGGAGGGGAGTTGCGGGGCGTGGATCGAGACGATCGTGCTGCGGGCGCACAGCTCGTCGAGGCCGACGAGTTCCACGCCGGGGGGCGGGGCGTCCGCGTACGGGTCGTACAGGAGGATCTCGAAGTCGAAGGGGCGGAGGAGTTCGACGACGCGGCGGCCGATGCGGGAGGCGCCGACGATGCCGATCGTGCGGCGGTAGTTGCCCCACGGGGTGGATTCGGTGAGCCAGGCGTCGTCGGTGCGGAGTTCCGCGTACCGCTGGGCCGAGCGCAGGACCCGCTTCCCGGCGAGGAGGATCGCGGCGAGGGTGTACTCGGCGACCGGCAGCGCGTTGGCCGCGGCGGCCGAGGTGACCCGGAGGCCCCGCTCCCAGCAGGCTTCGGTGATGTGGTGTTTGACCGAGCCCGCCGCGTGGACGACGGCTCGCAGCCGGGGCGCGCGGGCCAGCACCTCGGTCGTCAGCGGGGGCGCTCCCCAGCAGGTCAGGAGGATCTCCGCCTCGGCCAGGGCGGCGGCGACCCGTGGCTCCGGGGCCGTCAGGTCGTGGGCGACCAGGTGGGGGTCGGTCCGCGTGAGGCGGGCCAGGCGGGCGCGGTGGGCTCCGGTGAGCAGGCGGTCGTCCACCCCGGGGCCCATGGCGAGGAGGAGGGACGGGCGGTTGTCAGTGGTCGGGTGCATCGTGGGACCTGTGCTCCTCACTTGACGCTGCCGGCCGTCAGGCCGGCCTTCCAGTGGCGCTGGAGGGAGACGAAGGCGACGACGAGGGGGACGACGGCGAGCAGGGATCCGGTGACGACGAGGGGGTAGTAGTCGGGTTCGGCGTGGGCGTTGCTGTTCCACGCGTACAGGCCGAGGCTCAGCGGGAAGAGCTTCTGGTCCGAGAGCATCACCAGGGGGAGGAAGAAGTTGTTCCATACGGCGGTGAACTGGAAGAGGAAGACGGTCACGAAGCCGGGCATGACCATGCGCAGGCCGATGGACCAGAAGACGCGCATCTCGCCGGCCCCGTCGATACGGGCGGCCTCCAGGGCCTCGTCGGGGATGTAGCCGGCGCAGAAGACCCGGGAGAGGTAGACGCCGAAGGGGTTGACGAGGACGGGGATCAGCACGGCCCAGTAGGTGTTGACGATGCCGACCTCGCTGGCGAGGAGGTACATCGGCAGGGCGAGCGCGGTGGTGGGGACGAGCACGCCCAGGAGGACGAGGCCGAAGAGCTTCTCCTTGCCCCGGAAGTCGTAGACGTGGAAGGCGTATCCGGCGGCGACGCTGATGAGGGAGCAGGCGAGGGCGCCGACTCCGGCGTAGAGCAGGCTGTTGGCGTACCAGTGGAAGTAGAGGCCGTCGCTGTACGCGGCGAGCCGGGAGAGGTTGCCGTCGAGGTCGAAGCCCTCGAAGGAGAAGGCGTCTCCGGCGAGGAGGCCTCCGGCGTCCTTGGTGGCGGCGGTGAGCAGCCAGACGAGGGGGAAGAGCATGTAGACGACGGCGAGGACGAGGGCGCCGTTGACGGCCGTCTTCGAGAGCCATCTGCTCGGGGTGCGGGTGCTCATGCCGTCTGCTCCTTCCGCGCCGCGGCGGGCTTGCGCGCCGGGGCCTGCTTCGGTGCCGTGCCCGCCTTCCGGCGCCCGGTGAGTCTGGTGACCGCGAAGGAGAGCAGCGCCGCCGTCAGGGCGAGGAGTACGGAGGCCGCGGCGGCGAGTCCGTAGTCGTTGCGGTCGAAGGCCGCGGTGTAGGCGTACATGTTCGGCGTCCAGGTGGAGGTGACGGCGGAGCCGGTGCCCTTGTTGAGGATGAGCGGCTCGGTGAAGAGCTGGAGGGAGCCGATGATCGTGAAGAGGCCGACCATGGCGAGGGAGGCCCTGACGAGGGGGACCTTGATGGCGAAGGCGATGCGCCAGGCGCCGGCGCCGTCGACGGTGGCCGCTTCGATGACGGACCGGTCGATGGCCTGGAGGGCGGCGTAGAAGATGACCATGTTGTAGCCGAGCCATTCCCACAGGGCGATGTTGACGACGGACGGCAGGGTGCCCTCGGGGGAGAAGAAGTCGAAGCCGATGCCTCCGGCGTCCATGGCCTGGACGACGGGACTGAGCTGGGGTGTGTAGAGGTAGACCCAGATCAGGGCGGCGATGATGCCGGGGACGGCGTGCGGCAGGAAGAGCGCGAGCTGGAAGAAGCGGCGGGCGCGGGCGAGCGCCGAGTCGAGCAGGAGGGCGAGGCCGAGGGCCCCGGCGAGCAGCAGCGGGATGTAGAGCAGGCAGTACCCGAGCAGGACGCCGAAGCCCTCCAGGAAGGCCCGGTCACCCAGCGCCGCGGTGTAGTTGTCGAGGCCGGTGAAGACGGTCTCGGTGCCGCCGAAGCCCAGTCCGGACTGCTTCTCGGTGAAGAGGCTGAGCCAGACCGCGTATCCGATCGGCACCACCATCACCGCGGTGAAGAGGACGAAGAAGGGGGTCAGCAGAAGGGTGGCGGCGCGGGTGCGGGCCTTCATCGGGTCAGCCCTCGACCTTCAGGCCGCGCTTGGTGAGTTCGGCGACGGTGGCGTCGTGGCCGGCCTTGACGGCGTCGGCGATGGACGGACCGCCCTTCGCGAGCTTGCCGAACGCGTCCTTGATCGCGGTGTTGGTGGTGCCGGAGGTCGGGCCCCAGGACCAGCCGGGGTTGATGGAGGCGCCGGCGGCCTCGAAGAGGGTGTAGATGTCCTGGCCGCTGTAGAAGCTCGCGTCGAAGGCCTTCTTGGCGACCGGGCGCAGGGACGCGGCGGCCGGGAAGGCGGAGGAGGTGCCGGAGGCGATCCGGGCCTTCACGCCCGCCTCGGTGGTGGACATCCACTCGGCGAAGGTGACGGCCGCGGCCTTCTGCCTGCTGTCCTTGGTGACGGCGAAGGAGGTGCCGCCGAGCATGCCGCTGGCGGGCTTGCTGTCCCAGGTGGGGATGGGGGCGACGGCCCACTTGCCGCCCATCTCGGGCACGTTGCCCTTGAGGACGCCCGCGCCCCAGGAGGCGCCGAGGTAGCCGACGGTGGTGCCGTTCTTGAGGGAGCCGACCCATTCGGGGCTGAAGGAGGCGTCCTTGTGGACGAGGTCGGCGTCGAGGAGGCCCTGCCAGTAGGCGGTGACCTTGGTGGTGGCCGGGTCGGTGGTGTTGATCTTCCAGGTGTCGTTCTCGGCCTTGAACCACTGGCCTCCGGCCTGCCAGACCTGGGCCTCGAAGGTGGCCGGGTCGTCGGGGAAGAAGGTGGCGATACGGGCCTTGGCGTCGGCCTTCTTGACCTGCTCGGCGGCCTTCTTGAACGCGTCCCAGGTGGTGGGGACCTCGACCTTGTACTTCGCGAAGAGGTCCTTGCGGTAGAAGAAGGCCTGTGGGGCGGCGTCGAAGGGGACGGCCCAGGACTTCCCGCCGAGGGTGGTGAGTTCGACGGACTGCGGGAGGAGCTTGGCGCGGTCGGCCTCGGTGAACTGGTCGCCGATGTCCTGGAGGGCTCCGGAGCTCACGAACTCGGGGAGTGCGGCGTACTCGATGGAGACCAGGTCGGGGGCGTTGCCCGCCTTCACGGCGTTGGAGATCTTGGCGTAGCCGCCGGCGTTGCCGGAGGGGATCTCCTCGAACTTCACCTGGATGTCGGTGTGGGAGGCGTTGAAGGCGTCCACGACGTCCTTGGAGCCCTTGGCCCAGCCCCAGAAGGTGATGGTCACGGGGCCGTTCGGCTTGTTTGCGGTGTCGTCACCGCCGCCGCCGCAGGCCGTGAGGACGGCCAGGGCGGTGGCGGTGCCGGCTATGACGCGGGACGTTCTGCTCCAGGTACGGGTCACGGCACGGCTCCTGAGGGCGGGGCGGCTGGGTGGTTGTGGCCGTGATCCTGTGACCGTTCATGACCGAAGTCAAGAGCGAAAGATTGATTGATCGAAAAAAGATCAAAGCGAGGGTGTCGTGCTCGCCCCGCACGAGGCCCGTACCCGCAGCCACGGCAGCAGGCTCAGATGGCGCCGCGCCGCGTCCTCGTCGGGGGCCTCCGTGAGCCGCTCCACCAGGAGTTCCGTGGCGTGCCGGCCCACCTGGCGCTTCGGCGGGGCGACCGCCGTCAGCGGGGTGTCGGCGAGGGCGGCGACCTCGTCGTCGTACGCGATCACGGCCAGGTCCTCCGGGACCCGCACGCCCAGCTCGGCCAGGCGCTGCACGATCTCGATCGCGTCCACGTCGTTGTGGACCAGGGCCGCGCTCGCCAGGCCCGAGCCCACCGCCTCGTGCAGCGCCCGCACCGCCCGCTCGAAGCCCTCCGGGTCCGCCTCCGCCGGTACGGACTCGATGACCGGGCGCGGCTCCTTGAGGCCCAGCGTGCCCAGCGCCTCGGCGTAGCCCGCGCGCACGGCGAACGCGGTCGGGGAGTCCCGGCGGGCCACGAGCAGCGGCGTCGCGTGGCCGAGCGAGAGCAGATGGCGCAGGGCGAGCAGCACGCCGTGGGCGTGGTCGGAGGCGACCCGGTCCAGGCCGTCGAGCGGGCTGCCGGGCGCGGCGCGGCGCTCCAGGAGCACGGCCGGCACGGGCAGTTCGGCCAGCCAGTCGCCGTACGCGAGCCGGTCCTCGGGCAGTCCGCGCCAGCCGGGCGCGACGAGGACGCCCTCGGCGCCCGCCGCGAGGAGGCCCTCGGTGCGGGCGCGGTCCTCCTCCGGCCGGTAGTCGGAGATCCGCAGCACGAGCCGCGCCCCGGCGCGGGCCGCCGCCTCGTGCGCCCCCCGGATGACCTCGGCGAAGTAGTACGTGGCGGAGGGCACGAGCAGGCCGAGGACCAGGCCCTCGCCGGAGCGTCCGCCGCCGGCGGCCCCCCGCTGCGGCCAGGAGACCTGGCCGTGCACCCGGTCGAGCAGGCCCCGGCCGGCCAGGACCTCGACGTCCCGGCGGGCGGTGACGGGGGAGACCCCGAGGCGTTCGGCCAGTTCGGAGACGCGGGCGGTGCCGCGCTCGCGCACCAGGGCCAGCAGTCGGTCGTGTCGTTCGGCAGCACTCTCGCGCACGGCGCAGTTCCCCCTCGCGGTGGTGGTGGTCCGTCGAGCCTAGCTCCAGAAATGATCGAACGACAGGAGTTTCGATCATTCGCTCCGATTGTCTTGACGTTCGATCGGAGTCTGTTCAGGATTCCCGGCGACGCAGACGTCCCAGGGAACCCCAGGGAGCATCATGCCCACGCCGCCCGAGAACCGTGAGCTCAGCCCGTACACCGGTTGGACCCGTGCCCACTGGGAGGCCACGGCCGACCGGCTCCTCCTGGACGTACGCCCCTTCGCCTCCCCCGGAGGCGGCCTCATCGACCTCCCCGGCCCCCGCCCCAGCTGGTCCGGCCCCCGCTCCGACGGCCTGGAGGGCTGGGCCCGCACCTTCCTCCTCGCCGCCCTCCGCGTCGCGGGCGCCCACGGCGCGGACCCCCTCGGCCACCTCGACCGGTACGCCGAGGGCCTCGCGGCCGGGAGCGAGAAGCCGGGACGGGAGGACGAGGACTCCTGGCCCCCGATGGCCGGAACCCGCCAGGCGATCGTCGAATCGGCCTCGATCGCCCTCGGCCTCCGCCTCACCCGCCCCTGGCTCTGGGACCGTCTCGACGACCGCACCCGACGGCAGGTCGCCGACTGGCTCCTGCCCGCCCTCGGCCCCTCACCCGTCGACAACAACTGGTGGCTCTTCGGCCTCACCGTCGCCGGCTTCCTCCAGGACGCCGGCGTCGAGACCGACCGCGCCGCCGCCACGATCGACCGCTCCCTCGCCCGGATCGAGGACTGGTATCTCGGCGACGGCTGGTACAGCGACGGAGACAACCGCGCCTTCGACCACTACAACGCCTGGGCCCTGCACTTCTACCCCGTCCTCCACGCCCACCTCTCCGGCGACCAGGACCTCCTCGACCGGTACGGCCCCCGGCTCCGCGCCCACCTCGACACCTACGTGCACCTCTTCGACGCGAACGGCGCCCCCGTCCCGTACGGGCGGTCCCTGATCTACCGCTTCGCCGCGGCCGCCGCCCCCTGGCTCGGCACCCTCACCGGCCACACCCCGCTCACCCCCGGCGCCACCCGCCGCCTCGCCTCCGGCACCCTGCGGTACTTCCTCGACCGCGGCGCCACCGACGAGCGCGGGCTCCTCACCCTCGGCTGGCACGGCCCCCACCCGCCGCTCGTCCAGGAGTACTCGGGCCCCGGCTCCCCCTACTGGGCGTCCAAGGGCTTCCTCGGCCTCCTCCTGCCCGCCGGCCACCGCGCCTGGACCGACCCCGAGGAACCCCTGCCCGCCGAACACGCCGACACCGTCCTCCCCGTCGCCCCCGCCGGACTGCTCGTCCAGACCACCGCCGCCGACGGGCTCGTACGCCTCCACAACCACGGCAGCAACCACGTCCACAGCGCGCCGGGCGAGGAGGACGACCCCGGCTACGCCCGCCACGCCTACTCCACCCGTACGGGACCCGCTACGGGAACCGCCGACAACCACTTCGCCCTGCTCGTCGAAGGACGGGCCACCACCCGGGGCCCCGCCGTCCCGCTCACCACAGGGCCCGACCGGGCCGCCTCCCGCCACCACCCGCTGCCCGGCGTCCGGGTCCTCTCCGCGACCCTCGTCCACGGCCGCGCCGAACTCCGCGCCCACCTCGTCCTCGGCGCCCCGGAAGGGACCCCCGTACGGCAGACCGGCTGGGCCGTCACCCCCGACGGCCCGCACGCGCAGCTCCACCCGGTCCACGGCTACCGCCCCGAAGCCGCGGAACTCCCCACCGGCCAGACCCTTCAGGGCCCCGGCAGCCGCACCCTCGCCCTGCACGGCACCACCCGCGGCCCCGCCACGCTCTTCGTGGCCCTCGCCTCCCTCACCGCCGCACCCGACCCCGCCCCCGTGTCGGACCTCGCACACGTCCGGGTCACCGGCCCCCACACGCTCACCGTGACCTGGCAGAACGGCACCACCGCACACCTCGATCTCGAAGAGCTCGAAGCCCTCGAAGCCCCCGATTCGGAGGATCTGTGACCCAGCGCCGTACGTACACCGCGCTCGCCGCCCTCACGCTGTCCCTGCTCGCGGCCGCCCCGGCCCGGGCCGCGTCCCCGCCCGGCGACCGCCACTACGTCGACTGCTCCGCGGCCGAAGCCGGCGACGGCTCCGTCCAGCACCCCTGGACCACCCTTGCCGAGGCCAACGCCCACCCCTACGGGCCCGGCGACCGCCTCCTGTTCAAGCGCGGCACCACCTGCACCGGCACCCTGAGCCCCCAGGGCTCGGGCTCCGCCGCCCACCCCTTCACCATCGCCGACTACGGGGACGCGGCCGGACGCGCCGTCATCGACGGGAACGGCGCCCACGACGCCGTACTCCTCGCCGACAGCCAGTACCTGCGCCTCACCCGCCTGGAGATCACCAACGCCGCCGCCCCCGGCACCGAACGCAACGGTGTCCGGCTCCGCCTCGCCGACTTCGGCGTCGCCCGGGGCATCACGATCGACCACCTGTCGATCCACGACGTGCGCGGCGGCGACTTCAAGACCATCACCGGCTCCAGCGCGATCCACATCGCCGTCGAGGGAACGACCGTCCCCAGCCGGTACGACGGCCTGGAGATCCACCACAACGACATCCGGGACGTCGACCGCGAGGGCATCTACTTCAAGTCGCGCTTCTCCAAGCGCGATCTGGTCGGCAACCAGCAGGACCCGAACGTCTACCCCGGAGCCTGGACCCCGAGCCTGAACGTCCGGATCCACCACAACACCCTGACCTCACTCGCCGGCGACGGCATCAAGATCGACACGACCGCCGGCGCCCGGATCGACCACAACAGGCTCGACGGCTTCCAGCTCCGCTCCAAGGCCGCCAACGCCGGCATCTGGACCTTCAACACCGACGACACCGTCATCGAGTACAACGAGGTCTCCGGCGGCGGGAACACCAAGGACGGCATGTCCTTCGACGCCGACGGGGCCTCGAAGGGCACGGTCCTCCAGTACAACCACAGCCACGACAACGCCGGCGGCTTCCTGCTGATCTGCCCCTACAGCGGCGCCAAGACCCTCGACACGCTGGTCCGTTACAACCTCAGCGTCGACGACGGTGCCCGCCTGATCCAGAACTGCTGGGGCCCCATCCTGAACACGCAGATCCACAACAACACCTTCGTGAACAGGACCGTCCGTCCCGGCCACCTCGTCCAGGACGACGCCGGCAGCCCAGCCACCACCCGGCACGAGCTGTCGATCCGCAACAACATCTTCGTCAACGAGGGCGCGAGCGGCGGCTACGCCTTCAAGAACCCCACGCCCGGGCTCTCCTTCTCGCACAACCTCTTCCACGGCATCACCATGACCCGCCCCAACCCCGGTGGCCTCGACGCCGACCCGCTGCTCCGCCCCGACCTGCGGCTGGCCGCCGGCTCCCCGGCCCTGTCCGCCGGAACGCCGATCGCGGACAACGGCGGCAGGGACTGGTTCGGGAACGCCGTGCCGGCGACGGAGGCTCCCAACATCGGGGCGTACGAGGGACCGGGGCTGTAGCGAGCCCTACTCCGGGCCGTACTTGCGGCCCGCCTTCGACGACACCCCGCCGAGCAGGCCGCGCGGCGCCAGCTTCACCACACCCATGAGGGCCTTGTAGCGGGGGTCCGGGATCGACAGGGTCTTCCCCCGCTCCAGGTCCTGGAGGGCGGCCGTCACCAGCTTGTCCGCGTCGAGCCACATCCAGCCCGGGATGTTGTCCGTGCCCATCCCGGCCCGCTCGTGGAACTCGGTCCGTACGAAGCCGGGGCAGAGCGCCATCAGCCGCACCCCGCTGCCCGCGAGGTCCCGCGCCGCGCCCTGGGTGAACTGCACGACCCAGGCCTTGGAGGCGCCGTAGGTGCCGCGGGGCACGAAGGCCGCCACCGACGCCACGTTCACCACGGCGCCCCGGTGGCGGCCCTTCATGGCGGCGGCGGCCGCCGAGGTCAGCCGCAGCACCGCCTCGCAGTGCACCGTCAGCATCTTCAGCTCGTCGGCCATGGAGACCTCGAGGAAACGGCCCTTGTTGCCGAAGCCGGCGTTGTTCACCAGCATGTCCACCGGCTGCTTCGGGTCCGAGAGCCGGGCCTCGACGGCGGCGATGCCGTGCTCCTCGGAGAGGTCCGCCGCGAGCACCTCGGCCTCGACGCCGTGCCGGTCGTGCAGCTCGGTCGCCTGCTCCCGGAGCCGCTTCACGTCCCTGGCCACGAGCACGACGTCGTGGCCGTCCGCCGCCAGTCTCCGTGCGAAGGCGGCCCCGATGCCCGCGGTGGCGCCCGTAATCAGTGCAGTCGTCATACGGGCAACCTAGTGCCCCGTCCCCCCGCTACGACTTGGCGTACTTCTCCTTGTACTGGCGGGCGAGCGCCAGGAGTCCGGACTCCATCCACTCCGCGGCCACCAACGTGCCGGGCAGCAGGGCGCGTTCGGTGGTCGCGGCGCGGTGCAGCAGCGCCGCCGTGATGTCGTGGTCCGGCCGGTGCACCACCGTGATCGGATCGCCCGCCCGCACCTCGCCCGGCACGATCACCCGCAGCAGCGCGCCGGGCCCGGCCTCGGACTGCGTGAACCGCTTCACCCAGCCCTTCTCCTCGACGAAACCGGCGAAGGTACGGCACGGGATGCGACCGCCGGTCACCTCCAGGACCACCTCCTCGCCGATCCGCCACCGCTCGCCGATCAGGGCGCCGTTCACGTCGAGGCCTCGGGTGGTGAGGTTCTCGCCGAAGGAGCCGTTGGCCAGCTCGCGGCCGAGCTCCCGCTCCCACAGGTCCATGTCCTCCCGGGCGAAGGCGTACGCCGCCCGGTCGTCGCCGCCGTGGAAGCGCAGGTCGCAGACCGCGTCGCCGGCGACCCCGCTCGCCCCGACACCGGGCGCGCCCGGCGCCTCGATCCGTACGGGACCCTCCACGGGCCGCTTGTCGATGCCCGTCATCCCCGAGGCGGCGTCGGTGTACTCCACGGGCCTGGCGCGGCCCACATTCACGCTCAGCAAGGTCATGCGGGCACTGTACGGGCGCCGATCTCAAAGGCGCTCGCAAGAATAGGAAGCTTCACCCAAGAGTCGCTTATGCTGGACGCATGATCGAGGCACGCCACCTCCGCGTCCTGCGCGCCGTCGCCGCCACCGGCTCCTTCTCGGCCGCCGCGCGCGAACTCGGCTGCACCCAGCCCGCCGTCAGCCAGCAGATGAAGGCCCTCGAAGCCTCCGCCGGCACGCCGCTGCTGATCCGCACGGGACGCGAGATGCGCCTCACCCAGGCCGGCGAGGTCCTGGTGCGCCACGCCTCCGGCATCCTCGCCGGGCTGACCGCCGCCGAGGAGGAGGTCGCCGCCATCGCCGGGCTCCGGGCGGGCCGGGTACGGCTCGTCTCCTTCCCGAGCGGCAGTTCCACGCTCGTGCCGACCGCGCTCGCCGCGCTGCGGGCCGCGCACCCCGGCACCCGGGTCTCCCTCGTCGAGGCCGAGCCGCCGCGCTCGATCGAGATGCTCCGCGAGGGCGACTGCGACATCGCGCTCGCCTTCCGGTACGGGGCGGGGCAGGCCGAGTGGGACGACCTGGTGGTCCGCCCGCTGCTCGCCGACCGGCTCGTCGGCCTGGTGCCCGAGGGCCACCGGCTCGCCGGGGCCGGCTCGGTCGGCATCGCGGAACTCGCCGACGAGCCCTGGATCGCGGGCTGTCCGCGCTGCCGCCGCCAGCTCGTGGACGTGTGCGAGGACGCGGGCTTCACCCCCCGCATCGACTTCGCCACCGACGACTACCCGGCCGTGGTGGGCCTGGTCGGCGCCGGTCTGGGCGTCGCCGTCCTGCCGGAGCTGGCCATCGAGTCCGTACGGCCCAAGGGGGCGCGGACCGTGGCCGTGGAGCCGGCCGTGGAGCGGGAGATCGTGGCCCTGACGCTGCCGGACCTCGCGCAGGTCCCGGCCGTCGCCGCCACGCTCGACGAACTGATCCGCGCCGCCACGCGCGCGTAGGGCGCGCGGGCGCGCGGGTCCGTTCAGGTGGTTCTCAGCCCACTGAAGAAACGTTCCTTCACATACGTTCCCCGAGGGATGTCATAGATGTCATGGGTGTGACGGACGCGGCGGACGTGGCCGGCGGGGAGGCCGGCGCCGTCGTGATCAGGCGATTGCGCGCGCGTCCCATGAGCTCTTCGCGTTCGTCCTCGGTGAGGCCGCCCCATACGCCGTAGGGCTCCCGCACGGCGAGTGCGTGTGCCGCGCACTCCGCGCGCACCGGGCACCGCATGCAGACCTCTTTCGCCGAGTTCTCACGCGCACTCCGTGCCGCGCCGCGCTCTCCCTCGGGGTGGAAGAACAGGGAGCTGTCGACCCCGCGGCAGGCCGCGAGGAGTTGCCAGTCCCACAGATCGGCGTTGGGTCCGGGAAGGCGGGAGAAATCTGCCATTGCGCTTGTCCCCTTGAAACCGTGTCGAACGGATAGGTGGGCGGGTGGATGGCTGATCGCCGGGGCTCCTCGGGTCCCGACAGGTCCGGTAGCTACACCTACTGTCGAAGTAGATGTAAATATGACTCATTGCGAATCTAGCCACAGACACTGCGAAAAGGGAAGAAAACCCGCTAAATGGGGCATACCTTTTGATGTTGGGACGAACGACCTGCGACACTCTCCTCCGCGCACGACTCCTCACGTAGAGTGCCGAAGACGCCGTCCGACCCGTAACTCTTTCGAGTGACCGTCGTTGAGAGTGCGGAGGCGGTTGAAGGAACAAGCGATCGGGCAAACGTCCGAGAGCGTCAACCGCACAGGTGACGATACGTACAGCCCTGGAGGCTCAAGGTGACGCGCAACAGCTGCGAGAGCCGCGGAGGTCAGGCATGACATCCGTCCTCGTCTGCGACGACTCCCCGCTTGCCCGAGAGGCGCTCCGTCGGGCGGTCGCGACCGTGCCCGGCGTCGAGCGCGTGACCACCGCGGCCAACGGCGAGGAAGTCCTCCGCCGCTGGGGCGCGGACCGCTCGGACCTGATTCTGATGGACGTACGCATGCCCGGTCTGGGCGGCGTGGAGACCGTCCGCCGGCTGCTCTCCGCGGACCCCGGCGCCCGCATCATCATGCTCACGGTCGCCGAGGACCTCGACGGCGTCGCCCTCGCGGTCGCCGCGGGCGCCCGTGGCTACCTGCACAAGGACGCCTCGCGCGCCGAGCTGCGGGCCACGGTCACCCAGGCGCTCGCCGACCCGACCTGGCGGCTCGCCCCGCGCCGCCTCCGTTCGGCCGAGATGGGCGCCGCGCCCACCCTCACCGCGCGCGAGATCCAGGTCCTCGAAGGCATGAGCCACGGCCGGTCCAACGCGGAGATCGGGCGCGAGCTCTTCCTCTCCGAGGACACGGTCAAGACGCACGCCCGGCGCCTCTTCAAGAAGCTGGGCGCCTCCGACCGGGCGCATGCCGTCGCGCTCGGATTCCGCTGGGGCCTGGTCCGCTGAATCGCAGGTCACCTGCCCTCTCCCCGTCCTCGCCCGCGTCCGTCGTGGGGTGGACGGGGCGGGCTTGTGTCACTTCCCCGCGGAATGCCGCATCCTTGAGATGTGGAGTTCCTCGGGGACGAGTCGATCGAGCGGGAGGAGGGGGCGCGGGAGATGAGTGCCGGCGCACCTGCTCATAACGCTTCGGTGCACAACTACGGACGCGGTGCCACGAACGCGGAGGCGTCGGGGCACCATGGAGCGATGCGCGACGACGAGACCGTGGGTACCCCCATGCCTGCCGGGCAGGGGGAGATCGGTGCGCTCGTGCACCGCGCGGTCGACGGCGACGCGCAGGCCACGCACGACCTGCTCGCGCGTGTCCACCCGCTCGCCCTGCGGTACTGCCGCACCCGCCTCAACCGGCTGCCGGGCGACGCCCGGCACTTCGTCGAGGACCTGGCCCAGGAGGTCTGCGTCGCCGTCCTGATGGCGCTGCCGCGCTACAAGGACACGGGCAGGCCCTTCGAGGCCTTCGTCTTCGCCATCGCCGGACACAAGGTCGCGGACCTCCAGCGCGCCGCCATGCGGCACCCCGGGTCCACGGCCGTTCCCTCCGACGAGATGCCCGAGCGGCCCGACGACTCCCTCGGCCCCGAGGAGCGCGCCCTGCTCAGCGACGACGCCGAGTGGGCCAAGAAGCTGCTCGCCAACCTCCCGGAGAACCAGCGCGAACTGCTCGTGCTGCGGGTCGCGGTCGGACTGACCGCCGAGGAGACCGGCCAGATGCTCGGCATGTCCCCGGGCGCCGTCCGGGTCGCCCAGCACCGCGCCCTCAGCCGGCTCCGGGCCCTGGCGGAGCAGTGACCCCGACTCGCGTACGTGCCGAGCGGCGACCCCGCCGCGCGCACGACGGAGCAGAGGACCGACCGCGCGCACTGGCCGAGCAGTAAGCCTTGCCGGGCGCCGTCATCCCTTTCGTACACGTGCGAACGTCCAAAGCTTCCCGGTGATCTTGATCGTGGAATGAGACACCGCTCAGGCCCGTTAGCATGGACATCCCGCACCGATCAAGGCCATTTGGGAAGGTGTCATGACTGCCAACGTCGACGGAGTGCCCGAGAAATTCGCGACACTCGGGCTGACCTACGACGACGTGCTGCTGCTGCCGGGCGCGTCCGACATGGCGCCCGACCAGATCGACACCGCCTCGTACATCTCGAAGAACGTGCGGGTGAACATCCCGCTGCTCTCCGCCGCGATGGACAAGGTCACCGAGTCCCGCATGGCGATCGCCATGGCGCGACAGGGTGGTGTCGGTGTGCTGCACCGCAACCTCTCCATCGCCGACCAGGCGAACCAGGTCGACCTGGTGAAGCGTTCCGAGTCCGGCATGGTCTCGGACCCGATCACGGTCCACCCGGACGCGACGCTCGCCGAGGCCGACGCGATCTGCGCCAAGTTCCGCATCAGCGGCGTCCCGGTGACCGACCCGGCCGGCAAGCTGCTCGGCATCGTCACCAACCGCGACATGGCCTTCGAGTCGGACCGCAGCCGCCAGGTCCGCGAGGTCATGACCCCGATGCCGCTGGTCACCGGCAAGGTCGGCATCTCCGGCGTGGACGCCATGGAGCTGCTGCGCCGCCACAAGATCGAGAAGCTGCCGCTGGTCGACGAGGCGGGCATCCTCAAGGGCCTCATCACGGTCAAGGACTTCGTCAAGGCCGAGAAGTACCCGAACGCCGCCAAGGACAAGGAAGGCCGGCTGCTCGTCGGCGCCGCCGTCGGTGTCGCCGGTGACGCGTACGAGCGCGCCCAGGCCCTGATCGAGGCCGGCGTCGACTTCATCGTCGTCGACACCGCGCACGGCCACTCCCGCCTGGTCGGCGACATGGTCGCCAAGATCAAGTCGAACGCCTCGGTCGACGTCATCGGCGGAAACGTCGCCACCCGCGATGGCGCCCAGGCGCTGATCGACGCCGGTGTCGACGGCATCAAGGTCGGTGTCGGCCCGGGCTCCATCTGCACCACCCGCGTGGTCGCCGGCATCGGCGTCCCGCAGGTCACCGCGATCTACGAGGCCTCCCTCGCCGCGAAGGCGGCCGGCGTCCCGGTCATCGGCGACGGCGGTCTGCAGTACTCCGGCGACATCGCGAAGGCCCTCGTCGCGGGCGCCGACACGGTGATGCTCGGCTCGCTGCTCGCGGGCTGCGAGGAGTCCCCGGGCGAGCTGCTCTTCATCAACGGCAAGCAGTTCAAGTCGTACCGCGGCATGGGCTCGCTCGGCGCCATGCAGTCCCGCGGCGAGCAGCGCTCCTTCTCCAAGGACCGCTACTTCCAGGAGGGCGTCGCCTCCGACGAGAAGCTCGTCCCCGAGGGCATCGAGGGCCAGGTGCCCTACCGCGGCCCGCTCTCGGCCGTCGTCCACCAGCTGGTGGGCGGTCTGCGCCAGTCGATGTTCTACGTCGGCGGGCGCACGGTGCCGGAGCTCCAGGCGAACGGCCGCTTCGTCCGGATCACCTCGGCGGGTCTCAAGGAGAGCCACCCGCACGACATCCAGATGACGGTCGAGGCGCCGAACTACAGCAGGAAGTAACAGCGCGCGACGGAGGGGGCGGTTCCGGCATGTGGCCGGAGCCGCCCCTCCGGCGTGTGTCGGGGATACTGGTAGGCGCAGACATAGAGGGAAAGGCCACACATCGTGACTGAGATCGAGATCGGGCGCGGCAAGCGCGGCCGCAGGGCGTACGCGTTCGACGACATCGCCGTCGTCCCGAGCCGGCGCACCCGGGACCCGAAGGAGGTCTCGATCGCCTGGCAGATCGACGCCTACCGCTTCGAGCTGCCGTTCCTGGCCGCCCCGATGGACTCGGTCGTGTCGCCGCAGACCGCCATCCGCATCGGCGAGCTGGGCGGCCTGGGCGTCCTGAACCTGGAGGGTCTCTGGACCCGGTACGAGGACCCGCAGCCGCTCCTCGACGAGATCGGCGAGCTGGACGAGGCGACCGCGACCCGCCGTCTGCAGGAGATCTACGCCGCCCCGATCAAGGAGGAGCTGATCGGGCAGCGCATCAAGGAGGTGCGCGACTCCGGTGTCGTCACCGCCGCCGCGCTCTCCCCGCAGCGCACCGCGCAGTTCTCGAAGGCCGTCGTCGACGCCGGCGTGGACATCTTCGTCATCCGCGGCACGACGGTCTCCGCCGAGCACGTCTCCGGCGCGGCCGAGCCGCTGAACCTGAAGCAGTTCATCTACGAGCTGGACGTCCCGGTCATCGTCGGCGGCTGCGCCACGTACACCGCGGCCCTGCACCTGATGCGCACCGGCGCGGCGGGTGTCCTGGTCGGCTTCGGCGGCGGCGCCGCGCACACCACCCGTAACGTCCTGGGCATCCAGGTCCCGATGGCGACCGCGGTCGCCGACGTGGCCGCGGCCCGCCGCGACTACATGGACGAGTCCGGCGGCCGGTACGTGCACGTCATCGCCGACGGCGGCGTGGGCTGGTCCGGCGACCTGCCGAAGGCGATCGCCTGCGGCGCCGACGCCGTGATGATCGGCTCCCCGCTGGCCCGTGCCACGGACGCGCCCGGCAAGGGCCACCACTGGGGCATGGAGGCCGTCCACGAGGACGTGCCGCGCGGCAAGCTGGTCGACCTGGGCATCGTCGGCACCACCGAGGAGATCCTCGCGGGCCCGTCGCACACCCCGGACGGCTCGATGAACTTCTTCGGCGCCCTGCGCCGCGCGATGGCCACGACGGGCTACAGCGAGCTCAAGGAGTTCCAGCGCGTCGAGGTCACGGTCGCGGACGCCCAGCACAAGCGCTGACGACCTGCAGGAAAGCCCCGCACCGGGTGGTGCGGGGCTTTTCTGCTTCTCACAGCCGGTGGGCCGCTCCGGCGGGGGTGGCGCCGCGGGTGTCGAGGAGGAGCTGGGCCTTCACCGAGAGGCCCTGGAGGTCGTACGTGCGGTGGTGCTGGAGCAGGATCGTCAGGTCGGCGTGGGCGGCGGCCTCGTAGAGGGAGTCCGCGCGGGGGACGGGGAGCTCGCGGACGCGCCAGTCGGGGACGTGGGGGTCGTGGTAGCTGACGGCCGCGCCCAGGTCCATGAGGCGGCGGGCGATCTCGTCGGCGGGGGAGCCCTGGCGGTCGGGGAGGTCGGGCTTGTACGTGATGCCGAGCAGCAGGATCCGGGCGCCGCGGGCCGACTTGCCGTGCTCGTTGAGGAGGGTGGCGGCGCGCTGGACGACGTACTGCGGCATGCGCTCGTTGACCTGTCCCGCGAGCTCGACGAGGCGCAGCGGGCGGTGGGCGCCGACGGTGTCGACGGGGACGCCGTGGCCGCCGACGCCGGGGCCGGGGCGGAAGGCCTGGAAGCCGAAGGGCTTGGTCTCCGCGCAGCGGATGACGTCCCAGAGGTCGACGCCGAGTTCGTGGCAGAGGACCGCCATCTCGTTGACGAGGGCGATGTTGACGTGCCGGAAGTTGGTCTCCAGGAGCTTGACCGTCTCCGCCTCGCGGGGGCCACGCGCGCGTACCACCTTGTCGGTGAGCCGGCCGTAGAAGGCGGCCGCCGACTCGGTGCAGGCCGGGGTGAGGCCGCCGATGACCTTGGGCGTGCCGGCGTAGCCGTGGGTGCGGCTGCCGGGGTCGAGGCGGCCGGGGGAGTACGCGAGGTGGAAGTCGCGCCCGGCGCTCAGGCCCGAGCCCGCCTCCAGGACCTCGCGGAGGTGGCCCTCGGTGGTGCCCGGGGGGACCGGGGACTCCAGGAGGACGGTGGTGTGGGGGCGCAGTCGGGCGGCGAGGGCGCGGGCGGCGTCGGTGACGGCGGTGAGGTCGAGGGTGCGGTCGGGGCCGGGGGAGGTCGGGGCGCAGAGGACTGCGGTGCGGACCCGGCCGAGCTCGGCGGGGTTGGTGGTCGGCCGGAAGCCCCCCGAGAGCATCCGGCGGATCTCGGGGGCGGTGAGCGAGCCGTCGACCGGGGAGCGGCCGGCGGCGAGTTCGGCGACGGGGCGGGGGTCGGTGTCGTAGCCGATGGTGTCGATGCCTGCGGCGGTGGCGGCCTGGGCCAGGGGGAGTCCGTGGTGGCCGAGGCCGATGACGGCGAGGTCAGCGGGCATGGGGGGTGGGCCGTCCTTCCCAGTAGCCGGAGGGGACGCGACGCGCAAGCCCGGTGGACAGAACGGGTCGAGCGCAATGTCAGACTAGGCGTAAATATGACCGATATGCGGCATTGTGAAGCTGAACGTCGCCGAGTGTTATCCACAGGTCGGTCGCGAGGCGGTGGCTGAAGTCGCGGGACCGGGCCAGAATCGAGCTGTGAGCCGGACCACACGGGGCCCGGTTCGCGGTTCGTGCACGTCGCCACGGCCCCGGTGTGTGCGGGGCCTAGGGGCGGGCGTGTGGGACGGACGGGGGACGACGGGAGGCAGCAGCGTGAGGACAGCGACACTGGGACCCGCCGAGCGCGCCGAGGCACTCGCGGCCATGGCCGAGCGAGAGCTGGACGTGCTGGTCGTCGGCGCCGGGGTCGTCGGCGCCGGAACCGCCCTCGACGCCGCCACGAGAGGTCTCTCCACCGGCATCGTGGAGGCCCGCGACTGGGCCTCCGGCACCTCCAGCAGGTCCAGCAAGCTCATCCACGGCGGCCTGCGCTATCTGGAGATGCTCGACTTCGCGCTCGTACGGGAGGCGCTCAAGGAGCGCGGACTCCTCCTGGAGCGGCTCGCCCCCCACCTGGTGAAGCCGGTCCCCTTCCTCTATCCCCTCCAGCACAAGGGCTGGGAGCGGTTCTACGCCGGCTCGGGCGTCGCGCTGTACGACGCGATGTCGCTCTCCTCCGGCCACGGCCGCGGCCTCCCGGCCCACCGGCACCTCTCCCGGCGGGGCGCCCTGCAGGTCGCGCCCTGCCTGAAGAAGGACGCCCTGGTCGGCGCCCTGCAGTACTACGACGCCCAGATGGACGACGCCCGCTTCGTCACCACCCTGGTGCGCACGGCCGCCTCCTACGGCGCCCGGGCCGCCAGCCGGGCCCGCGTCACCGGCTTCCTCCGCGAGGGCGAGCGGGTCGTCGGCGCGCGCGTCCAGGACGTCGAGGCGGGCGTCGCGTACGAGATCAGGGCCAAGCAGATCGTCAACGCCACGGGCGTGTGGACCGACGACACCCAGGCCCTCATCGGGGAGCGCGGCCAGTTCCACGTCCGCGCCTCCAAGGGCATCCACCTCGTCGTGCCCAAGGACCGCATCCACTCGACCACCGGACTGATCCTGCGCACCGAGAAGTCCGTGCTGTTCGTCATCCCCTGGGGACGCCACTGGATCGTCGGCACCACCGACACCGACTGGGACCTCGACAAGGCGCACCCCGCCGCCTCCAGCGCCGACATCGACTACCTCCTGGAGCATGTGAACACCGTCCTCGCCACCCCGCTCACCCGGGACGACGTCGAGGGCGTCTACGCGGGCCTGCGGCCGCTCCTCGCCGGCGAGTCGGACGCCACCAGCAAGCTCTCCCGCGAGCACACCGTCGCCCACCCGGTCCCCGGCCTCGTGGTCGTGGCCGGCGGCAAGTACACGACGTACCGCGTGATGGCGAAGGACGCCGTCGACGAGGCGGTGCACGGACTCGACCAGCGCGTCGCCCCCTGCGTCACCGAGGACACCCCGCTCCTCGGCGCCGAGGGCTACCGCGCCCTGTGGAACGCCCGGGCCAAGACCGCCGCGAGGACCGGGCTGCACGTCGTCAGGGTCGAGCATCTCCTCAACCGCTACGGCTCCCTGACGGAGGAGATCCTCGACCTGATCGCGGCCGACCCCGGCCTCGGCGAACCGCTCGCCGCGGCCGAGGACTACCTGCGCGCCGAGATCGTCTACGCCGCCTCGCACGAGGGGGCGCGCCACCTCGACGACGTCCTCACCCGGCGGACCAGGATCTCCATCGAGACGTTCGACCGCGGCACGCTCAGCGCCCGCGAATGCGCGGAACTCATGGCACCGGTCCTCGGCTGGGACGACGGCCAGATCGAGAAGGAGGTCGAGCACTACGAGAAGCGGGTCGAGGCCGAGCGCGAGTCGCAGCGCCAGCCCGACGACCTGACGGCGGACGCCGCGCGGCTCGGGGCGCCGGACATCGTGCCGATCTGACGGGACGTCCGGGGGAGTCCGGGAGGTGAGGGGGGAGGCCCGGCGGCGTGTCCGGGGGATCCCCGTCCCGCGGGAACCTCGGGGGCGTACGGAGGCGTCGTATCCCGGAGTGCGGACCCGGGGGCGCCACCCGCCCCGAGGTGAGGGACAATGGCCTCTCTTCCAGGGCGGGTTACCGCATCGCGCGGGAAGCGGCAGACGCGGCGAAGATCAGGGATCGCAGAGGGGACGCATGTCGGAGGCGGAGCAGTCGCGGGACAAGGCGAGGGACCCCAGGCGGGACGCCGCCGCGGGGGCCGCGACCGACGGCGACCGAGGAGCGGTTCCGGCCGCGCGTGAGCCGGAGCGGGACACGGAGGACGCGCAGGTCAGCCGGGGTGCACAGGCCCCGGAGGAGGTGCGCGAACCGGAGCGGGGCGTCGAGGACGCGAAGCCCGCGGGGACCGCTGGTGACGTGAAGGGCGCTCAGGTGAAGGACCCTCAGGACGCACCCTCCGACGGGGCGACGGCTCCGGGCGCGACCGGCGTGGAGGCCGGGACCGAGGCTGGTGCTGGTGCTGGTGCTGGTGCTGGTGCCGCGGCCGGGGGTGGGACCGCGAGCGGGGCCGGGGCCGCCGGTGACGACGCCGTCGCGAACGGGCGGCTGCGCGGCACCGAGCCGTCGACCGGACGGGCCGGTTTCGGCGCCGGGGACGGCGACGGCGAGAGCGACCGCCGGCCTGCCGCCGTCGGCACGCGAGGCGCCGACAAGTTCCGCAAGGAACCGGCCGGCGAAGGACGACTGCTCGCGGGCCGCTACCGGCTCGGCGCGGTCCTCGGCCGCGGCGGCATGGGCACCGTGTGGCGCGCCGTCGACGAGACCCTCGGCCGAACCGTCGCCGTGAAGGAGCTCCGCTTCCCCACCAGCATCGACGAGGAAGAGAAGCGGCGCCTCATCACCCGGACCCTGCGCGAGGCGAAGGCCATCGCCCGGATCCGCAACAACGGCGCCGTCACCGTCTACGACGTCGTCGACGAGGACGACCGCCCGTGGATCGTCATGGAGCTCATCGAGGGCAAGTCCCTCGCGGACGCCGTCCGTGAGGACGGCACCCTCACGCCCCGGCGCGCCGCCGAGGTCGGCCTCGCCATCCTCGACGTCCTGCGCTCGGCGCACCGCGAGGGCATCCTGCACCGCGACGTGAAGCCGTCCAACGTGCTCATCGCCGAGGACGGCCGGGTCGTCCTCACCGACTTCGGCATCGCCCAGGTGGAGGGCGACCCCTCGATCACCTCCACCGGCATGCTGGTCGGCGCCCCCTCGTACATCTCCCCGGAGCGCGCCCGCGGCCACAAGCCCGGTCCCGCCGCCGACATGTGGTCGCTCGGCGGCCTCATCTACGCCGCGGTCGAAGGCAGCCCGCCGTACGACAAGGGCTCCGCCATCGCCACCCTCACGGCCGTGATGACCGAGCCGGTCGACCCGCCGAAGAACGCCGGGCCCGAGCTGGAGAAGGTCATCTACGGCCTCCTCGCCAAGGACCCGGCGCAGCGGCTCGACGACGCCGGCGCCCGGGTCCTCCTGCGGGCCGTGCTCGACGCGCCCGAGGCGCCGCCCGTGGCCTCGCCCGAGGTCACCACCGTCGTACCGCTGCCGCCGCACCCCGACCAGGCCCCGGTGGTCCCGGCGGCCGACCGGGGTCCCGACGTGGCCGCCGAGCGGATGCGGGGCGCGCTGAAGTCCGTACGGAACGCGGCCGCCTCCGTGAAGGCCGAGCCGAAGCCCGCGCCGCGACCGGCGACCGAGCCGCTGCGGGGCGGCGGCAAGCCCGCCCCCGCCCGCGCGCCGCTGACCGACGTCGTACCGCGCCGCACCCTGGTGATCATCGCCGCGGTCGCCGTCCTCGCCGTGCTCGGGACGATCCTCGCGGTCTCCCTCGGCGGCGGAGGCGACGAGGGCAACCAGGGCAAGGGCGACGGGGGCACCACCGCCTCGGCCGGCGCCTCGACCGGTGGAGCCGACGGTTCCGGCGGCTCCGGCGGTGCCCAGGGCCAGTCCTCGGGCGGCCCCGGGCAGCAGGGCGGCACCCAGCCCGGCGACAACGGCGCCACGGGATCGACCGGCAGCACCGACGGCACCACGGCGTCCACGGACGGGCAGAACGGCACCACGCCCTCCGGGAAGCCCGGCGGCGGCGCGGGCGCACAGCTGCCCGCCGGCTACACCCTCGTCAGCAACGACAAGCTCCACTTCTCGATGGCGATGCCGGCGTCCTTCAAGCTCCGCTCGATCCCGGGCTACGACCTCGGGGCGATATTCAACGAGAGCGGCGGCTTCCCGCGCGTCCAGGTCGACTACAACGGCAGCCCGAAGGACAACGCGGCGAACGCCTGGGAGCTGGCCAGGTACGGCGTGGCCGCCTCCAGCCAGGACTACAAGCACCTCGGCATAAGGCCGGTCTCGTACAAGGGCTACCCGACCGTCGCCGACTGGGAGTTCGAGCGCACGCAGAAGGGCATCCGTGTCCACGTGCTCAACCGCGGCTTCAAGGTGGACGCCAAGCACGGCTACTCCATCATGGTCAGCTGCGCGGCGGACGAGTGGAACGGCGCGGAGTGCAAGACGCTGCGGGACACCGCGTTCGCCACGTTCAGCCCCAAGGACTGACCGGTGGCACGTATCGTGAGGTTCATGGACCGAACGCAGCCGAACAGAGCCGTCAACTGCGCGGTGCCGGACCGGAACTGACGAGACCCGCGTGATCCCGCCCGATCCCGAGGGATCCGCGGGACCACGGGGGACAGCGTGCGCGCGGGGGAGGCGTCGTGGACGACTACGCGGGAAGGGTGCTCGCCGACCGCTACCGCCTGCCGCTGCCACCGGCGGACGCCGACGCGTACGAACCGGTGGAGACGCGCGCGTTCGACACCTACAGCGGGCAGGAGGTCCTGGTCCGCCAGGTGCCGCTGCCGGAGTTCGTCGACGCCGAGGTCCTCGACGGCCAGGGCGGCCCCGCCGGGCCCTACGGCGGCGCGGGCCCGGCCACCCGCAGGCCGGCCGAGCCCGTCGTGCGCCGCGCGATCGAGGCGGCCCAGGCCGCCGCGCAGATCCCCGACCATCCCCTGCTCGACCAGGTCTTCGACGTCTTCGCCGAGGCCGGCTCGCTGTGGATAGTGAGCGAGCGCGTGGCGGCCAGACCGCTGGCCGCGCTCCTCGCCGAGCGGCCCCTCAACCCGTACCGCGCGGCCGAGATAGGCGCCGACGTCCTCACCGCCCTGCGCGCGCTCCACGCCCACGGCTGGGTGCACCGGAACATCACCGCCCGGACCGTGCTCGTCTGCGACGACGGCCGTGTGGTCCTCAGCGGCCTCGCGGTGGGCGCCGCCGAGGAGGCCCTCTGCGGCTACGCCCCGGTCCCGGAACAGTCCGACGAGTTCGCGTCGCCCCCGGCCGCCGAGCCCGAGATCCACGAGCCCGAGATCCACGAGCCGGAGGAGCCCGGGTCGGTCGAGCTCGTGACCGATCCGGATGCGCCTGAGGAGTACGAGGCGGGGGAGTACGAGGCCGGTGGGTACGGCTCCGAGGGGTACGGCTCCGAGGGGTACGCGCGGGAGCCGTACGAACTGGAGCCGTACCGGCGGGAGCCGTACGCGCCCGAGCCGTACGCGTTCGAGGCTGTCGACGCGTACGAGTCCGAGGCGTACGACCCCGAGGCGTACGACGTCGAGGTGTACGAGGAGCCGGACGCCGCGGCATCCGACCCCTACGGGGCCCCGGACCCGGGCGACACCGACGACGACACCGGTACAGGCGCCGGTCCCGATCCCGGTCCCGGTCCCGGTCCTTACGGGGGGTACGGGTCCGACCCCTACGGGCGGGCCACGCCGACCGCCGCCACCGAGACGCAGCCCGTCGCCACGCCGCCCACCGCCGACGTGCGGGCCGCGCGGGCCGGGGCCATCGCCGCGTACCGGGCAGGTGCGCGAGCCGCCGCCGCGCTCGGCGAGACCGGGGCCCTCCCCGTCCAGCGCCCCGCGCCGCCGGAGGGGCCCGAGCCGCCCCCGCCGCCCACGGCACAGGCGTCCGGCGCGCCCGAGCCGCAGTGGTGGGCCCGGGTGGCGGACGACGAGGACGACGACGAGGACGGCGACGAGCCGTACGGCGGTGGCCCGCAGGCAGGCCCGCCGCCGCGCGTGATGCTGGCCGGCAGCTGGAGCGACGGCCCGCACGCCGCACGGGACGGCTCGGGGCCGATCCCGGCCGGCGGGGGTTCCGTACTGCCCGGTTCGGGCCGTCCGGCGCTGCCCGCCGGGTACACGGCGGCGACCCCGGATCCCGCGCGGCTTCCGGCACCCGCCGGCCCCCGTGAGGAAGCGCCGCTCGCGATCCCGGCCCAGGCGCACCGCGGCCCGACCACGCGGCTCGCCGCCGAGCGGGCGCGCCAGACCCGGATCGCGGTCGTCGGCGCCGTGACCGAGCGCTGGGCGCCCGAGCAGGCCGGCCCCGTGCACGAGAACTGGCGCCTCGCCCCGCCCATCACCCCCGCGACCGACCTGTGGGCGCTCGGCGCGCTCCTCTACCGGGCGGTCCAGGGCCATGCCCCGTACCCCGAGGACAGCGCGGCCGAGCTCGTCCAGCTGGTCTGCGCCGAGCCGCCGGCCTTCGCCGAGGAGTGCGGGCCGCTGCGCCCGGTCGTGGAGTCCCTGCTGCGTCAGGACCCGACCGAGCGGCCCGACTTCGAGGAGCTGCGCGGCTGGCTGCGCTCCCTGGTCCGCTCGGCGCCGGAGCCGGAGGCCGGGCTCGGAGTCGTACCGCTGCCGTCCTTCGACGAGGCGCGGCTGCCGATCGTGCGCCGGCGCGGGGAGCTGGTGCGCCGGTGGCGCGGGGGAGCGGGCGCGGGCCGGCACCGTCACAAGCGCGGCAAGGACCCGCGCCCGGCGGCCCGGCGCGAGCCTTCGCGGGGCCCCGAACTCGATCAGGAGCACGACCACGAGTACGGCCACGCGCGCGACCACGAGCGCGACCACGAGTACGGCCACGCGCGCGTACAGCCGGATTACCGCGAGGAGTTCACGCACGGTTTCCGCGAGGACTTCGACGAGGAGATCCCGCAGCGCGCCCCGCGCGCCCCCCGGTCCTCCGCGCGCCCGTCGTCCTCCCGTACGCCGGGTTCCCCGCGCTCCCTGGGCCGTACGCTCCTGATCCTTGTCCTCCTGCTGCTCGCGGGGGCCGTCGCGTACGCCGTCCTGTTCATGCCCCGAGAGGGCGAGCAGCCGCGTGGTGCGCCGACCACCCCGCCCACCACGACCACGAAACCCTCCGCGCAGCCGTCGGCCGAACCCTCGGCCGAACCCTCGGCCGAGCCGTCGACGAGACCGGCCACCACCCCGCCCCCCGCGGACACTTCGTCCCCCGCGCTCGCCGCCGGGTACGACCTGCGCCAGGACCCGGAGGGCTTCCGGGTCGGGGTTCCGAAGGGGTGGCGGCGCAGCCCGATCAACGACGCCGGGCAAGTGCGCTACGCCGGCGGAGACTTCACGCTGATCGTCGTCCCCGGCCGGGACGGCGTCCAGGGCAACGGCTCGGACCCGCTGGAGTACCAGAACGCCAAGGAGCGCGAGCTGGAGCCGTACCGCTCGTCCAGCTGGTCGCGGGTGGAGCGGGCGCGCCGGGTGGACATCGGCCGGACGCCGACGGCCGAGGGGTCCTACACCTGGCTGGACAGCACGGGCCGCGAGGTGTTCGTGCGCAATCTCGCCCTGATCGACGGCGGTCGGTACCACGTCGTCCAGGTGATCGGGCCGGAGAGCGAGCGTGACAAGGTGTCGGAGATCTACGAGCAGGCCACGAGGGGTTTCCGGCCGGGACGCTGATACGAATGTCTCACTGGCCCCTGGTCACAGTGCTGTTCCTATGACGGCCCCGAGGTTCCGCCGCCCGTACCCCCCTCCGTAACCTGGCATCAGAAGGAACGGGCGGGGGCAAGTGGAACATTCTCAGAGCGCTTCTCAGAGCACAGGGTCGGGGCTTCTGCTCGCCGGTCGCTACCGGTTGGGCGAGTCCATCGGCCGCGGCGGCATGGGCAAGGTCTGGCGCGCGCACGACGAGGTGCTTCACCGTGTGGTGGCGGTGAAGGAGCTGACGGCGGGCCGGTTCGTGGCCGAGGCCGACCGGCTCGTGCTGCACGCCCGTACGCAGAAGGAGGCGCGGGCCGCCGCGCGGATCACGCACCCGGGTGTGGTGACCGTCCACGACGTCCTGGAGCACGACAACCGGCCCTGGATCGTCATGCAGTACGTCGACGGGCCCTCGCTCGCCGACGCCGCCAAGGAGGCCGGCACGATCGAGCCCCGCGAGGCGGCCAGGATCGGGCTGCACGTCGTCGGCGCGCTGCGTGCCGCGCACGCGGCCGGGGTGCTGCACCGGGACGTCAAGCCGGGCAACGTGCTGCTCGCGCGCGACGGGCGCGTCCTCATCACGGACTTCGGGATCGCGGCGATCGAGGGGGACTCGACGATCACCCGTACGGGCGAGATCGTCGGCTCCATCGACTATCTGGCGCCCGAGCGGGTACAGGGCGGCGATCCGGGCCCCGCCTCCGACCTCTGGTCCCTCGGTGCCACGCTCTACACGGCGGTGGAGGGCACCTCGCCGTTCCGCCGCACCTCCCCGATCAGCACCATGCAGGCCGTGGTGACCGAGGAGCCGCCGCACCCGGCGAAGGCGGGGCCGCTGGCCTCCGTCATCGTGGCCCTGCTGCGCAAGGACCCGGCGCAGCGGCCGCGCGCGGACGAGGCCGAGCGGATGCTCCTCGACGCGATGGAGGGGCGTGCGCCGGCGGCGGCCCAGGCGTACGTGCCGACCCAGCGCGTGGCCAGGGAGGAGCTGGACTCGGCGGCGCGCGAGGCCCGGCAGGCGGACGGCACGGGTACGGAGATCCTGGCGGGCGGGACGGCGAAGGCCACCGCGCAGTGGCCCCAGTCCCCCCAGGAGCCGCAGCCGTCCTCCGTACCGCACCAGCCGCAGACCTCGCATCCCACCCTCGTCCCCTCCTCCCCGCCGCCCTCCGGCCGTGGCCGCTGGCGTTCCGCCGTGCTCGCGGCGCTGCTCGCCGGGGTCGTCGCCGGTGGTGCCGTCTTCGCAGCCATGAACTACGCGGGCGGCGACCGCGGCGACCGCGGCGACGGAATCCGGACCACACCGGCGACCTCCCCCGCCACCAAGGGCGCCGCGGACGGCATCCCGGCCGGCTGGCACCGCGTCGAGGACCCGGAGGGCTTCAGCCTCGTCGTACCGGACGGCTGGAAGCGGCAGACGGAGGGCGACCAGATCGACTACACCCCGGACAACGGCCGCCACCGCATCCGGATCAGCATCGACAAGAGCCCCGACTTCGAGAACCCGTACATGCACGCCATCGACCTGGAGCGGCAGCTCGGGAAGCGCATGGACTACAACCGGGTCAAGCTCCTCCAGACCACCTATCGCGACGAGGTCCGCTCCTGTCTGTGGGAGTTCACCTGGACCGAGAAGAAGACCTTCCCCGGGCCGCGGCACGCGATCGACCAGATGTACTACGAGGACGACGGCACCGAGTACGCCATCTACATGTCCTCGCCGGAGTCGAGCTGGGAGACCACCCGGGAGCAGTTCGACATCGTCGTCCAGCACTGGCGCGCACCGGAGGACTGAGGCGCGGACCGAGGAGCCGACCGACGGGCGTACCGAGGCGCGGACCGAGGAGCGGACCGAGGAGCCGACCGAGGGGCGGGAAAATCTCCAGGCGCGGCCGCGGACGGCCGTAAGCCACTGATCAGGGCTTATGTGCCAGTGATCGCTGGCGCGATGTGCGGAGAGGGTGAAAACGCGTTACCGACGGGTACCCAAAGGTCGGAACGCGGCCTACGCTCGCCCTCATGACGGACTCGCAGGCCCCCGCCGCCCCCACGGTTCTCGCCGACACCGCCGCCGAGGCGGCCCGCCCGGCCGCGCCCGCCGGCGCGACCAACCCGGTCGCGCCCGCGCCCGCCGGCGCGCGGACCGCCGCCGACGTCGTCACGCCCGAGCTGGTCGCCCGGCTCACCCGTGGAGTCGTCGGCTCCGGCCGGACCGCCAACCACACCCCCTTCACCGGGGACAAGCTGGCGGACCTGCCCGAGTCCACCCCCGAGGACGTCGCCGAGGCCTTCACGCGCGCGCGTGCCGCCCAGGCCGTCTGGGCCGCCACCCCCGTCCGGGCCCGCGCCGCCGTCCTCCTGCGCTTCCACGACCTCGTCCTCCAGCGGCAGGCCGAGGTCCTCGACCTCATCCAGCTGGAGACCGGCAAGGCCCGCCTGCACGCCCACGAGGAGGTCCAGGCGGTCGCCGTCGCCGCCCGCCACTACGGCCGCAAGGCCGCCTCGTACCTGCGCGCCAAGCGCCACACCGGCGTCGTGCCGACCCTCACCAAGGTCACCGAGCTGCGCCAGCCGCGCGGGGTCGTCGGCCAGATCGCCCCCTGGAACTACCCCCTCGAACTCTCCGTCGGCGACGCGCTCCCCGCCTTCGTCTCCGGCAACGCCGTCGTCATGAAGCCCGACACCGAGACCGCGCTCACCGCGCTCTGGGCCCGTGACCTGCTCATCGAGGCCGGACTCCCCGCCGAGGTCTTCCAGGTCGTCCTCGGCGAGGGCCCGGTCGTCGGCCCCGAGGTCGTCAAGCACGCCGACTACGTCTCCTTCACCGGCTCCACCCGCACCGGCCGCGAGGTCGCCCAGGGCGCCGCGGCCCGGCTCGTCGGCGTCTCCCTCGAACTCGGCGGCAAGAACGCGATGCTCGTCCTCAAGGACGCCGACATCGAGAAGGCCGCCGCCGGAGCCGTCCGCGCCTGCTTCTCCTCCGCCGGCCAGCTCTGCATCTCCATCGAGCGGCTCTACGTGCACGAGTCGATCGCCGACGCCTTCCTGGCGCGCTTCGCCGCCCGCACCAGGGCCATGCGCCTCGGCAGCTCCCTCGCGTACGGCGCGGACATGGGCTCCCTCGTCGGCGAGCGGCAGCTGGAGACCGTCACGAAGCACGTCGAGGAGGCCGTCGCCAAGGGCGCCACGCTCGTCGCCGGCGGCGTCGCCCGCCCCGACATCGGCCCCCTCTTCTACGAGCCGACCATCCTCGACGGCGTCGAGGCCCCGATGGCCGTCTGCGGCGAGGAGACCTTCGGCCCGGTCGTCTCCGTCTACCGCTTCACCGACGAGGACGAGGTCGTCGAGCTCGCCAACGCCACCCCGTACGGGCTCAACTCCTCCGTCTGGACGAAGGACTCGCGCCGCGGCCACGCCGTCGCCGCCCGGCTGCGCACCGGAACCGTCAACATCAACGAGGGGTACGCGCCCGCGTACGGCAGCGTGCAGTCCCCGATGGGCGGCATGAAGGACTCCGGGCTCGGCCGCCGCCACGGCTCCGAGGGCATCCTCAAGTACACCGAGGCGCAGACCGTCGCCCAACAGCGGCTGATTCCGCTCGCGCCGTCCTTCGGGATGGACGACGAGAAGTACGCCGCGTTCATGAGCGTGTCCCTGAAGGCGATGAAGGCCCTGCGCCTGCGCTGACGCCCCTTCACCCGCGTCCGCGCCGACGCCCTTTCCCTTTCACACCTTTCCGTTGCGAGGAGAGCCATGACCGCGGTACCCCCTGCCCAGAATCAGGACGAGGACGACTCGTACGACTACGACGTCCTGGTCGTCGGCTCCGGCTTCGGCGGCTCGGTCACCGCCCTTCGCCTCACCGAGAAGGGCTACCGCGTCGGCGTCCTGGAGGCCGGGCGCCGCTTCGCGCGCCACGAGCTGCCGAAGAACTCCTGGGACCTGAAGAACTTCCTGTGGGCGCCGACGCTCGGCCTGTACGGCATCCAGCGCATCCATCTGCTGGGGAACGTCATGGTCCTCGCCGGCGCGGGCGTCGGCGGTGGCTCGCTGAACTACGCCAACACCCTCTACGAGCCGCTCGCGCCCTTCTTCGACGACCCGCAGTGGAAGGACATCACGGACTGGCGTGCGGAGCTCGCGCCCTACTACGACCAGGCCAAGCGGATGCTCGGCGTGCGCCTCAACCCGACGATGACGCCCTCCGACGTGCACCTGAAGGCCACGGCCCAGGCGATGGGGATCGGCGACACCTTCCACATGGCGCCGGTCGGCGTGTTCTTCGGGGACGGGCAGGACGGCGACGGGACGGCGAAGGCGAAGCCCGGCGGCGAGGTCGCCGACCCGTTCTTCGGCGGCGCGGGGCCCTCCCGCAAGGCCTGCACCGAGTGCGGCGAGTGCATGACCGGCTGCCGCCACGGCGCCAAGAACACCCTCAACGAGAACTACCTCCACCTCGCCGAGAAGGCGGGCGCGGTCGTCCACCCGATGACCTCGGTCGTCGCGGTCACCGAGGACTCGCGAGGCGGCTACGCGGTCAAGACCCTCCCGACCGACAACAAGAAGAAGGGCGCCGGCCGGACCTTCACCGCCCGCAAGGTCGTCATCGCCGCCGGCACGTACGGCACGCAGACCCTGCTGCACCGGATGAAGGACACCGGGCTGCTGCCCCGCATCTCCGGCCGGCTCGGCGAGCTGACCCGCACGAACTCCGAGGCGCTGGTCGGCTCGCAGACCACCGACCGCCGCTACCGCAAGCGGCACGGCAAGGACCGGGTCGACTTCACCAAGGGCGTCGCGATCACCTCGTCGATCCACCCGGACGACAACACCCACATCGAGCCGGTCCGCTACGGCAAGGGCTCCAACTCCATGGGCGGCATGACCGTCCTCCAGGTGCCGTACGGCGCGCACCGGGTGCGCAGGTGGCTGCTCGAACTGGTCAAGCACCCCACGCTCGCGGCCCGCTCGCTGTCCAACCGGCGCTGGTCGGAGCGGACCATCATCGGCCTCGTCATGCAGTCCCTGGACAACTCGCTGACCACCTTCCGCAAGCCGGGCGGCCTCGGGAAGGGCCTGCTCACCGCCCGCCAGGGCCACGGCGCCCCCAACCCGACGCAGATCGAGGCGGCCACCCGGGCCGCCACCCTCCTCGCCGAGGAGATCAACGGCTTCGCCGGCTCCAACGTCGGCGAGCTGATGGGCACCCCGCTGACCGCGCACTTCCTGGGCGGCTGCCCGATCGGCGCCGACGGCGAGAGCGGCGTCATCGACCCGTACCACCGGCTCTTCGGCCACCCCGGGATCTCCGTCGTCGACGGCGCGGCCGTCTCCGCCAACCTCGGCGTCAACCCGTCCCTGACGATCACGGCCCAGGCCGAGCGCGCCATGTCCTTCTGGCCGAACAAGGGCGAGGAGGACCCGCGCCCGCGGCAGGGGGAGGCGTACGTACGGCTCTCGGCGGTCGAGCCGAAGTCCCCCGCCGTCCCGTCCGAGGCCTTCGGCGCCCTGCGGCTGCCGTTCCTGGGGATGCCGGCGGTCCCGCCGAAGAAGGACTGATCCGCACCGGCTCACGTGCCGGCTCGCGTGAAAGGGCGCTGCACCCCCCTCCGAGTGCAGCGCCCTTCCAGCTTTGGTGTTGCTGCATAGATGACCTTCGGCCCCCGCGATTGGTTGTAGCGGTTGCACAGGATCTTCGTGTGACGCGCGTCACGTCCTGTGGGGGGAGGTCCGGCAGACGTGAAAAGGGCCCCGCGCTCGCGATTCCGGTCGCGGCGCGGGGCCCTTGAGGTCGGCACCGGTGTCAGGGCAGCGGCGGTGCCGAGCGGGGCGGCGCCGGGGGGTTGCGCCGCGAGGGGGAGGGGATCGGGGGGATCGGGGGACGGGAGGATCGGAAGATCGGCCGGTTGCGGCCGGCCCCGGGCGTCCCCGGGACCGACCGCCCTTTCTGGGTGACCGGGCTGCTGTCCCCTGCTGTCCGGTCACGCGCGCTGGTGCGAGGTCCCACGACGTACCCGAGAGGTACGCCACACGCCCCAGCGAAGCCACGCGTGGTTTCTACGGGCCCGCCCCTGGCTGGCACGGACAACCGGACCAACGAAGCCCGGCCGGAACCGGTCACGCGCCGTACGGGTGAGAGCGCGACCGAACTCGGGTACGGAGGCCCACCCGGGCGCGTCCTACCTCGGGTACGGAGGCCCACCCGGGCGCGTCCGCCGGAGTCACCGGATTCAGATGCGGCCCCGGCACAGCTCCAGCATCGTCATCGCGAGCGCCGTGCCCGGCTTGCCCAGGGCGTCCCTGTAGTGGCCGAGGACCTCCATCTCGCGGGCCAGGTTCACCCGGCGGCCGCCGGAGGAGATCCGGGCCTGCTGGATGACGGCCGAGACCGCCATCCGTTCCTGGATGAGGCCGATGATCCGGTCGTCGAGGGCGTCGATGCGCTCACGGGCGTCGCCGATCAGCGTCGCCGCCTCGTCCGTGCGGGCGCCGGTCCGCTCGGTGATGGTCTTCGTGGTCGTGGTGTTCGTCGTCATGGCGGGGCTCCTCGGGTGTCGGGTCCTGGAGCCCCGGGGCGACATCGCCCGGAGACAAGCAGAACGCCCCGGGCCTTGTCGGCCCGGGGCGCCTGGGAAGTCGCTTGTCAGTTGCTCAAGCAGCACGACCATGGCAGCCGGTGGGCCGGTTGCCATAGGTAAAGACGAAGGTCGAGTGCTTGCGCATGGCGACAGTATGGACCCCTTCGCGCACCCCGGGACAACCCGGGTTCGGATGGTGAGACGAAAAACGACACCGGCGCGCCGGTAGAATCGACAAATAGCCCCCCTTTCGAGGGAACCCTCAGGGACCCCACGGGAACCGCCAGGGGACCTCACGAGGGAACCTCTCCTACCGCCGGAAGGCCGCCGTAGTGTCATCAGCGACTCCCGCTGCCGCGCCCGACGTCTCCAACCCGGACGTAGTCCTCGTTGTCGACTTCGGCGCCCAGTACGCCCAGCTCATCGCCCGTCGCGTCCGTGAGGCGCGGGTCTACAGCGAGATCGTCCCGTCCACCATGCCGGTGGCCGAGATGCTGGCCAAGAACCCCAAGGCGATCATCCTCTCCGGCGGCCCGTCCTCCGTGTACGCCGAGGGCGCCCCGCGCCTCGACCGCGCGATCTTCGAGGCGGGCGTCCCCGTCTTCGGCATGTGCTACGGCTTCCAGCTGATGGCGACCACCCTCGGCGGCACCGTCGACAACACCGGCGCCCGCGAGTACGGCCGGACCCCGCTGCACGTCTCCAAGGCCGGCTCCACCCTCTTCGAGGGCACCCCGGTCGAGCAGTCGGTGTGGATGTCGCACGGCGACGCCTGCTCCGCCGCCCCCGAGGGCTTCAGCGTCACCGCCTCCACGGACGTCGTGCCGGTCGCCGCCTTCGAGAACGACGAGAAGAAGCTGTACGGCGTCCAGTACCACCCCGAGGTGCTGCACTCCACGCACGGCCAGCAGATCCTCGAGCACTTCCTCTACCGCGGCGCCGGCATCGAGCCGAGCTGGACCACGGGCAACGTGATCGAGGAGCAGGTCGCGGCCATCCGCGCCCAGGTCGGCACCAAGCGCGCCATCTGCGGTCTCTCCGGCGGCGTCGACTCCGCCGTGGCCGCCGCGCTCGTGCAGAAGGCCATCGGCTCGCAGCTCACCTGCGTGTACGTCGACCACGGTCTGATGCGCAAGGGCGAGACCGAGCAGGTCGAGAAGGACTTCGTCGCCGCCACCGGCGCCAACCTGGTGGTCGTCGACGCGCAGGAGCGCTTCCTGAACGCGCTCGCCGGCGTCTCCGACCCGGAGACCAAGCGCAAGATCATCGGCCGCGAGTTCATCCGCGTGTTCGAGCAGGCGCAGCTGGAGATCCTCCAGGAGGAGGGCCCCGAGGTCGCCTTCCTCGTCCAGGGCACCCTCTACCCGGACATCGTCGAGTCCGGCGGCGGCACCGGCACGGCCAACATCAAGTCCCACCACAACGTGGGCGGCCTCCCCGACGACATCGAGTTCGAGCTCGTCGAGCCGCTGCGGCAGCTCTTCAAGGACGAGGTCCGCATGGTCGGCCAGGAGCTCGGCCTGCCCGAGGAGATCGTCCAGCGCCAGCCGTTCCCCGGCCCCGGCCTCGGCATCCGCATCGTCGGCGAGGTCACCAAGGAGCGCCTGGACCTGCTGCGCGATGCCGACGCCATCGCCCGCGAGGAGCTCACCGCGGCCGGCCTCGACCGCGAGATCTGGCAGTGCCCGGTCGTCCTGCTCGCCGACGTCCGCTCCGTGGGCGTCCAGGGTGACGGCCGCACCTACGGTCACCCGATCGTGCTGCGCCCCGTCTCCTCCGAGGACGCCATGACGGCCGACTGGTCGCGCCTGCCCTACGAGGTGCTCGCCAAGATCTCGACCCGTATCACCAACGAGGTCGCCGACGTCAACCGTGTCGTCCTGGACGTCACGAGCAAGCCGCCGGGCACCATCGAGTGGGAGTAGTCCCTCCCGCTCGGTGAGCCGACCGAAGCCGCCGCCCCCGCGAAGGGCGGCGGCTTCGTCGCGTTCACGTCCAGGCTCTGGTGACTTGACCGGCCGGGCGTTACCTTCCGGCGCATGAGCGTGATACCGGACCCCGTCCCCGTCGAACGGCTCCACTTCGCCCTGCCGCCCGTCCACGCGACGGCCGAGGAGGAACGCACCCACCGCAAGCAGCGGCTCGCCGGCGCGCTCCGGCTCTTCGGACGGCTCGGCTACGAGGAGGGCGTCTCGGGCCACATCAGCGCCCGCGACCCGGAGTACCCCGACTGCTTCTGGGTGAACCCCTTCGGCGCGCCGTTCGAGGACCTCACCGCGAGCGACCTCATCCTGGTCAACGGCGACGGACAGGTCCTCCGCGGCGGCCACCACGTCAACCAGGCCGCCTTCACCGTCCACGCCCAGGTCCACCGGGCCCGGCCCGACGCCGTCGCCGTCGCCCACACCCACTCCGTCCACGGGCGGGCCCTCGCCGCGCTCGGCGAACTCCTCGACCCGATCACCCAGGAGGCCTGCGCCTTCTATCAGGACCACGCCCTCTACGACGCCTACACCGGCGTCACCGTGGACCCCGAGGAAGGCCGCCGCATCGCCGTCGCCCTCGGCGGCTTCAAGGCGATCGTGCTCCGCAACCACGGGCTGCTCACCGTCGGCACCTCCGTCGACGCCGCCGCCTGGTGGTTCATCGCCCTCGAACGCTGCGCCCAGGTCCAGCTGACCGCGCGGGCCGCCGGCAAACCGGTGCTCATCGACCACCGCGAGGCCGTCGCCACCCGGGAACAGCTCGGCAGCGACCTCGTCGCCTGGATCAACTACCAGCCCCTCTGGCGCAGGATCAGTCGAACGGACCCCGAACTCCTGTCGTAACACCATCGCCTCACCCTTCTGTACGTCAATGAGATGGCGCGGCAATCACTCTCCGGCGGGGCGCACGCGGCAGGCGCGGGAGCCGCCGGTACGGCACAATTCCGTGGAATCAACGGCTGGTTGGCCCTTCGGGGAGCGCCGGGACGCATCGACGCGGGCCGTGAAGTGAGCTCCGGGAGTGAGCACCGTGGCGGTTCAAGAGGCGAGACAGTACGGCGAGCACGCGACGGCCTGTGCCGGCTGCGCCCACTGCGGGCAGGCAGGGCACCGGCGGGCGGTCGCCGCCTTCCTGGCCCGGCGCGACGAGCTCGCCGCCGGCCACGGCGTCCCCGCCGCCGTCGCCCACTCCCCGGTCGCCGCCCGCCAGTGGGTCTCCGACGAGCTCGCCCAGTCCGCCCGCGCCGTGGCCGTACGGGGCAGGGAGGCCGGACTCGCCTGGCTCGACCGGGTACGGAGCGGAGGTCTGGGCGCGGTCTGGGGCGCCGTCCTGGCCCTTCTCCTCGGCCAGGCCCTCACCGCCGTCGACGGCGGCTGGACCGGCGCCCGCACCGCCGGCCTCTGCACCGCCGTGGTCCTCGCCGTCCTGCTCAGCGCCGCCGCCCACGCCCACCGGGCCCGCGGCGGTCTCCTCGCCCCGCTGATCGGCGAGGACAACCGGCTCTCCACCACCCGCGCCGTCGCCGCCGGCTGGCTCCTGCTCCTCGGTTACACCCTCCTCTTCCTCGCTTTCCGCTCCGCGGGCGCGACCGCCTTCGGTCTGGCCCGGGGCGCCGGCCTGCTGACCGTCCTCGCCCTCGTCGCCTCCGTCACCGTCACCGCCCGTCTCGTCGTCGCGCTGGGGATCGCGGCCGGCCGCCTCCAGAAGGTGCGCGCCGACCGCCCGCGCACCGCCGACCTGGTCTGCGACGACAGCGGCCGCGCCGCCCTCGCCGACGTCCAGTACCTCCTCGTCTCCGGCGCCGTCCTCGTCCTGGCCGCGGTCGGCCTGGTCCGCGACCCCGACCGGCTCCCCGACGTGCCCTGGTCCCTCGTGCTGCTCGTCGGCCTCTCCGCGGCCTGGCACCTGGCCGCCAAGTGCACCGAGGGCGTCCGCCCCACGATCCACTCGGTGGTCCGGTCCCGGGAGGCGGGCGACCTCGACGCCCCGATCCGTACGGGCGACGACATCGAGATCCGCGGCTGCGGCTTCGTCCCGCCCGGCGCCGGTGCCCCCGACCCGCTGACCCGTCTCGTCGTGCGCATCGGCCCCGTCCACGCCCATGTGCCGCTGGTCCCGGTCCCGGGCGGCTTCGCCAACCCCACCGACGCGTCCCTGACGGTCCCCCTCCCGGCGGACGTGGAACCGGGCCGGGTGGAGGTCTCGGTCGTCACCGCGGCCGGCGTGGAGACCAACCGGGTCACGATCGACGTCGTGGACTGAGCGTCCTGCCCCCTTCCCGTGTCCCCGGGCGCCCGGTGCGAGGAGAATCGATCCGCGAACAGTCGTACGGGGCGTGGAGAGGTGACCGACGATGACGGGACAGACGGACCGGCCGCACGACCCGAGCGACGGCCCGGGCGGCACCAGGGGCCCGGGCGGGTCCGGCGGCCCGAGCGGCGCCGGCGCTTCCTCGGGTGGGTCCGGCGCTTCCCCGGGCGGGGCCCGGGACGCCGACGGCTCCGAGGGCGGCGGTGACGGTGGACGCTTCGTCGAGCGGAAGGCCACCTTCGACCAGTGGAAGGCGATCGCCTCCCGCTATGCCCTCCTCCCGCTGCGGATCTTCCTCGGGATCACCTTCGTCTACGCCGGACTCGACAAGCTCACCGACTCCGCCTTCTTCGCCGACACGGGCAGCGGCTCCATCGGCGAGATGATGCGCGGCGTCCGCGACAGCTCCGCGATCCCCGCCCTCGTCGACCTCGCCCTCAACAACCCGACCGGCTTCGGCTACGCCATCGCCTTCGGAGAGCTCGCCGTCGGACTCGGGACCCTCTTCGGTCTCTTCGCCCGACTGGCGGCGCTCGGCGGCGCCCTGATCTCACTGAGCCTCTGGCTGACCGTGAGCTGGCAGGTGCACCCCTACTACCTCGGCAACGACCTGGCCTATCTGATGTCCTGGCTCCCGCTGCTGCTGGCCGGGGCCCCGGTGCTGTCACTGGACCGGCTCCTCGCCGAACGGCGCCGTATTCGATAGGCGAAGAAGGTCGCGAAGGCGGCGGTGCCCAGGCCGCCGCAGAGCACCGGGACCACCGCGTACCACGGGGTCGTCCAGGCGCCGGCGGCGTCGCCCGCGTAGGCCGCGGCCAGCGCGAGGGCCGTCAGGCCGACGAGCAGCCGGCCGGGGCGGAACTCATGAAGCAGCACGGGTGACCTCCACCTGTCCGAGTCCGACCTCCAGCGAGAGGTCCAGGGTGCCCGCCGGGGCGGTCCCGGCCGGCGGGGTGAGCGTCCGGGTCACATCACGGTCCGGCGCGATGTCGATGTCGCCCGCGGGCGCCCCCGGCAGCTGCAGATCGCCCAGACCCACCTGGGCGTGCAGCTTCACCACCGCGCTCTTCGGCACGATCACCTTGAGCCGCCCGGCGCCCACGGAGGCGCGGGTCGTCACCGTCGTGCCGGCCGGGAGCGGGACCCGGGAGAGATCGAGCGTGCCGACCCCGGTGCCCAGACCGTAGTCCGGCTGCACGGCGGCCACCGAGACCGGCTGCCAGGACTCACGGACCCATTCCGTGGCGATCCGGTCCGGCAGCGCCGAGGCCGTCGCGAGCAGGCCCGCCGTGATCACGGTCAGGAAGATCGTGCCGAACCCGGTCCGCCCGAGGAAACTGCTGACGACGAGGCCCAGGCCGAACACCGCCAACGCGGCCGCCAGGCCTATCTGCAGGCTGGTGCCCAGCGGATGGGTGTCCCACGTCAGGCCCGTGCCGAGACCGCCCGCGAGCAGGGCGAGCAGGAAGACGAGCCCTCCGATGGAGAGCGGGCTCCGGCGGACCGAGGGCGTCGGACGCCCGGGCGCCGACGGTCCGGGACCCCACTGACTGCCCGGCTTCGGCACCTCGCCGTTCACCCGGCCGTCCTCGTCCAGGATTCCGTGCGGTCCCCACAGGTAGCCGACGGCCACCTTGCCCGTCGAGCCGTCCTTGACGATCGGGTCCCGCCACCAGGAGGGGGACTCGTAGATCGGCGGGGCCTTGGTCTCGGGCGGCGCCTCGGCGACGGTGAGACCGGTCGCGGAGTCCGCTCTGCCCTCGGTCTCGCCGCCGGCCCGCCGCCGCTGCGACCAGACCGCCGCCCCGCACACCGCGAGCGACAGGGTCAGCGTGAAGCCGAGCAGCTGGCCGCTGTGCAGCGTCGACAGGAAGATCCCGCAGCCGATCAGCGCCATCAGCAGGGCCGCCAGCGAGGCCCCGGACACCCGGCCCGTGAGCAGTCTGCGTCCCTCGCTCTCCTCCTCGCCCGCGAGCGGGATCAGCAGCCACGCGAAGCCGTAGAACACCAGGCCCAGGCCACCGGTCACCGCCAGCACGCCGATCACCACGCGGAAGATCACCGGGTCGAGGTCGAAGTACCGCCCGAGACCTCCGCAGACGCCGCCCACGACGTTGCTTCCGCGCGAGCGCCGGAGCGGCGGGGCGGGATCGGCCTCCGCCGGCGGCGGGGCCTCGTGCTGCGAAGGCATCGAACTCGTCATGCCTCCATGGTGACGGCCGGTGACGCCCAGCGGCACCGGGGCCGACCCTGGCCCGACCCTGATATTCGCGCGGCCGCCGCCCCCGAGTCCGTACCAGGGACGATCTCAGGGCGGACCCTGATGTCCCGGGCGGGCCGGACGTGTGACGATCGGTGCATGTCCGCAACCGCTCGTGTCACCGAGACCGACGAACCACCCGTGCGCAGGCTCTACCGGAGCGCCGACGGGCGGTGGCTCGGCGGTGTCGCGCGCGGTCTCGCGGGCCACCTCGGCCTCCCGGTCGTGTGGGTGCGCGCACTCTTCGTGGTGCTGTCGTTCTCGAACGGCCTGGGCATCGTGCTCTACGCGGTCTTCTGGATCGTCGTCCCCCTCGGCGTCGGCGGCCGGTCCGCCCCGCGCTCCCTCTTCGAGACCACCCCGGACGGGCGGCGCAGACTGCGCAAGCCCGACAGCGGGCAGGTCGTCGCCCTGATCGCGCTCGGCATCGGCATCGCGGCCCTCGTCGGGAACGTCAGCGTCGACAACGAGAACGGCCGCTACATATGGCCGCTCCTCCTCATCGCCGTCGGTGTCGTCCTCGTCTGGAGACAGGTCGACAACGCCCGCCGGGCCAGCTGGACCGACTCCGGACGCCACAGACGCACGTTCCAGATCGTCCGGGGCCTGGTCGGCGTCGCGCTCGTCGGCACCGGCCTCGCGGTGTTCGTGGTGGTCCGCGGCTCCGTCGCCCAGCTCGGCACGGCCCTCACCGCAGCCGTCGCGGTCCTCACCGGGATCGCGCTGCTCGCCGGCCCCTGGCTGGTCCGGATGTCGCAGGACCTCACGGAGGAGCGGACCATGCGTATCCGCGCCCAGGAGCGCGCCGAGGTCGCGGCCCACGTCCACGACTCCGTGCTGCACACCCTGACCCTGATCCAGCGCAACGCCGACGACGCCGGTGAGGTGCGCCGCCTCGCCCGCGCGCAGGAGCGCGAGCTGCGGAACTGGCTGTACAAGCCCGAGGGCACCGGCCGGGACGAGGAGCCCGAGACCATGGCCGAGGCGGTGAAGCGGGCGGCGGCCGAGGTCGAGGACAACCACGGGGTCCCGCTGGAGGTGGTCGTCGTCGGCGACTGCCCGCTCGACGAGAAACTGGCCGCGCAGATGCAGGCCGCGCGCGAGGCGATGGTCAACGCCGCCAAGTACGGTGGCGAGGGAGGGGCTGTGCAGGTGTACGCCGAGGTCGAGGGGCGCACGGTCTTCGTGTCGGTGCGGGACCGGGGGCCGGGCTTCGACCTGGATTCGGTGCCCGAGGACCGGATGGGCGTACGAGAATCGATCATCGGTCGTATGCAGCGCAACGGCGGTACGGCCCGGCTGCGGTCGCCGCAGGGCGGGGGCACCGAAGTGGAGCTCGAGATGGAGAGGGCGGACGGATGAGCGACGAGACCGGAGCGGCGACCGGAGCCGATGCGGGGGCGAAGGGCGCGGAGCGTCGGGTGCGGGTGGTGCTCGTCGACGACCACCGGATGTTCCGCACCGGGGTGCAGGCCGAGATCGGGCGGACCGAGGTGACCGGCGTCGAGGTGGTCGGCGAGGCCGCCGACGTCGACCAGGCGGTCACGGTCATCACCACGACCCGCCCCGAGGTCGTCCTCCTCGACGTGCACCTGCCGGGCGGCGGCGGGGTCGAGGTGCTGCGGCGCTGCGCGAGCCTGATGGGCGTGCCCGAGAACCCGGTCCGTTTCCTGGCCCTGTCGGTCTCGGACGCGGCCGAGGACGTCATCGGGGTGATCCGGGGCGGTGCCCGTGGCTATGTCACCAAGACGATCACCGGCACCGACCTGGTGGACTCGATCTTCCGGGTCCAGGAGGGCGACGCCGTCTTCTCGCCGCGGCTCGCCGGTTTCGTCCTGGACGCGTTCGCGTCGACGGACGCGCCGCCGGTGGACGAGGACCTGGACCGGCTCACCCAGCGGGAGCGGGAGGTGCTGCGGCTGATCGCCCGGGGATACGCGTACAAGGAGATCGCCAAGCAGCTCTACATCTCGGTGAAGACGGTCGAGTCGCACGTCTCGGCGGTGCTGAGAAAGCTCCAGCTGTCCAACCGCCACGAGCTGACCCGCTGGGCCACCGCCCGCCGCCTGGTCTGAGGGCGCTCAGCCGACGCGGGTCGCTCCGGCGAAGGGCATCTCGTCGATGGGGGCGATCCGCACCGGGGCGCCCGGCCGGGGGGCGTGGATCATCTGGCCGCCCCCGATGTAGAGCCCGACGTGGCTGATGCCGGAGTAGAAGAAGACCAGGTCGCCGGGGGCGAGCTGGGAGCGGGAGACGCGCCGGCCGGCGTTGATCTGGGTGTACGTCGTGCGGGGCAGGGAGATGCCGGCCGCGCGCCAGGCGGCCTGGGTGAGGCCGGAGCAGTCGTACGCGGAGGGGCCCGTCGCCCCCCACACGTACGGTTTGCCCAGCTGGGCGTGGGCGAAGGCGATGGCCGCGGCGGCCCGGTCGTTCGGGGCGGTCACCGGCCCGCGCTCGCCGCCCGAGGAGCGGTCGGCCCGCACCATGGGGGAGCCGCCGGACATGCCGCTCGTTCCGTCGGCCCGGGTGGTGGCGCCGGAGCCGTCGCGGGCCGCGGCGGCGGCCTCGTACCGGGCGCGTTCCTCCTCGGTCAGCCGGGCGAGGAGCGTCCTGGCCTCCGTCAGCTTGCCGACCACGGCCGCCTTCTGCCGGCGCAGCTCCGCCTCGTGCCCGCGCAGCGCGGCCAGCTTCCCGGCCGACTCGCCGCGGAGCTGCCGGATCGCGGCGAGCTCGCGCCGTACGGCCGTGACGGCGGCCGCCTGCCGGTCCCCGGCCTTCTCGGCGAGCGCGGCCCGCTCCAGGTACTGGTCGGGGTTCGAGGTGAGGGCGAGCTGTACCGCGGGGTCGAGTCCTCCGGTGCGGTACTGGGCGGCGGCCATGGTCCCGAGGGCGTCCCGGGCGGTGTTGAGCCGCTCGGTCCTGCGGGCGGCCTCGTCGCGCAGCCGGTCGAAGGCGGTGCGGGCCTCGTCGGCCTTCTCCTTCGCCCCGTTGTACCGCTCCGTCGCGACCTCGGCCTCCTCGTAGAGCCGGTCGACCTTGGCCTTGACCTGGGCGGTGGTGGGCCGGGGGTCCGCGTGGCCGGATCCTTCGAAGAGCGTCGCCGTCGCCGCCGAGGCGAGGGCGAGGGTCGCGGCGGTACGGACCGCCGAGCCGCCGAGGGGGGACTGCCTGGACTTCCGGTGCGCTGCCACGAGGGCGGGTCACATCCTCTTCCCTGAGGGGGACGGTGCCCGCCGGGCCGACGGCGGGCCGCACAGGGGAGACGGACCGCCGCCGGGTTTTCTCGGCGGGGGTGACCGACAGCCGCCGGATCGCCGGCGGTGGTGGGGAGCCGGTCACCTGGTGGAGGACGCTAAACCTGGGGTCACGGCCGGACGGGGAGTTGACCGTTATTGGCGTCAGTTGACGTGTCGGGGACCGATCTCTTTCGCTCGGAGTGAGAGGCCGGGATCATTCCGGCGGCCGTCCGACCGAAGCGGCGAGGGGAGTGGACCCGGCCGGAGAGGGGTGCTAGGGGCCCCGTTAGGCTCCGCCCCATGGACGTACTCATCAATGTCTTCGTCGCCCTGCACATCATCGGTATCGCCTCCCTCCTCGGCGGCTTCCTCACCCAGATGAAGGCGATGGGCGCCGGTACGGCCCGCTTCAGCCCCGCGATGATGCACGGCGCGCTGACCATGCTGATCACGGGCGTCGCGCTCGTCGGCCTCAACCAGGCCGACGACCAGACCGTGAACAACCTCAAGGTCGGCATCAAGCTGGCGATCCTCGTCGTGATCCTCGGTCTCGTCTACGTCAAGCGGGACGAGGAGCGGGTCGAGAAGGGTCTCTTCGGCGCCGTCGGCGGCCTGACCATGGCGAACATCTTCATCGCGACCCTCTGGGTCTGAGCCCCGTGTGAGCCCTTCCACAGAGACCGTCCCGAAGGCGGACCCGGATGTCGGTGGGGCGTCCTAGACTCGTGAGGCGATGAGCAGCCTCTTTGACGACAGCTTCCTGGCCGGCCTCCAGAACCACTCGGAGGAGCCCCCGCCCCACCCCGAGGACGACGAGCACGGCTCCCCGGCCACGGAGGAGGTCCCGCACGACCTCTTCGGGGAGCACTTCGACGCGCCCCCGCCCGCCCGGGACACGCACTACCGCGACGGCCACCCCCGGCCCGTCGTGGACGCCGCCGCGCTCCTGGAGGGGCTGAACGAGCAGCAGCGCGCCGCCGTCGTCCACACCGACACCCCGCTGCTCATCGTCGCCGGCGCCGGCTCCGGCAAGACCCGGGTCCTCACCCACCGCATCGCCCACCTCCTGGCCACCCGGCACGTGCACCCGGGCCAGATACTGGCGATCACCTTCACGAACAAGGCCGCCGGCGAGATGAAGGAGCGCGTCGAGCAGCTCGTCGGACCGCGGGCGAACGCGATGTGGGTCATGACCTTCCACAGCGCCTGCGTCCGCATCCTGCGCCGCGAGTCGAAGAAGCTCGGCTTCACCTCCTCCTTCTCGATCTACGACGCCGCGGACTCCAAGCGGCTGATGTCGCTGGTCTGCCGGGACCTGGACCTCGACCCGAAGAAGTTCCCGCCTAAGTCGTTCAGCGCCAAGATCTCGAACCTCAAGAACGAGCTGATCGACGAGGAGACCTTCGCCGACCAGGCCGCCGACGGCTTCGAGAAGACGCTCGCCGAGGCGTACCGGATGTACCAGGCGCGGCTGCGCGAGGCCAACGCCCTGGACTTCGACGACATCATCATGACGACGGTCCACCTGCTCCAGGCGTTCCCGGACGTCGCCGAGCACTACCGCCGCCGCTTCCGCCACGTCCTCGTCGACGAGTACCAGGACACCAACCACGCCCAGTACACCCTTGTGCGCGAGCTCGTCGGCACCGGCTACGAGGACCTCGGCCCGGCCGAGCTGTGCGTCGTCGGCGACGCCGACCAGTCGATCTACGCCTTCCGCGGCGCGACCATCCGCAACATCCTCCAGTTCGAGGAGGACTACCCGGACGCGACGACGATCCTGCTGGAGCAGAACTACCGCTCCACCCAGACGATCCTCTCCGCCGCCAACGCCGTCATCGAGCGCAACGAGTCCCGCCGCCCCAAGAACCTGTGGACGAACGCGGGCGCGGGATCGCAGATCACCGGCTACGTCGCCGACACCGAGCACGACGAGGCCCAGTTCGTCGCCGACGAGATCGACCGGCTCACCGACGCGGGCGACGCCAAGGCCGGAGACGTCGCCGTCTTCTACCGGACCAACGCCCAGTCCCGCGTCTTCGAAGAGATCTTCATCCGCGTCGGACTGCCCTACAAGGTCGTCGGCGGCGTGCGCTTCTACGAGCGCAAGGAGGTCCGGGACGTCCTGGCGTACCTCCGGGTCCTCGCCAACCCCGAGGACAACGTGCCGCTGCGCCGCATCCTCAACGTGCCCAAGCGGGGCATCGGCGAGCGCGCCGAGGCGATGATCGACGCCCTCTCCCTGCGCGAGAAGATCACCTTCCCGCAGGCCCTCAAGCGGGTCGACGAGGCGTACGGCATGGCGGCGCGCTCGGCGAACGCGGTGAAGCGGTTCAACGCGCTCATGGACGAGCTGCGCACCGTCGTCGAGTCCGGCGCCGGCCCCGCCGTCGTCCTGGAGGCCGTCCTGGAGCGGACCGGCTACCTGGCCGAGCTCCAGGCCTCCACCGACCCGCAGGACGAGACCCGGATCGAGAACCTCCAGGAACTCGCCGCCGTCGCCCTCGAGTTCGAGCAGGAGCGCGGCGAAGAGCCCGCGACCCTCGCCGAGTTCCTGGAGAAGGTCGCCCTCGTCGCCGACTCCGACCAGATCCCGGACGAGGACGAGGAGGGCCGGGGCGTCATCACCCTGATGACCCTGCACACCGCCAAGGGCCTCGAATTCCCGGTGGTGTTCCTCACCGGCATGGAGGACGGCGTCTTCCCGCACATGCGCGCCCTCGGGCAGGCGAAGGAGCTGGAGGAGGAGCGGCGCCTCGCGTACGTCGGCATCACGCGCGCGCGTGAGCGGCTCTACCTCACCCGCTCGTCGATGCGCAGCGCCTGGGGCCAGCCCTCGTACAACCCGGCCTCGCGCTTCCTGGAGGAGATCCCGCCCACGTACCTGGAGTGGAAGCGGACCGGTCCGATGGCGAGGCCCGCCGGACCGACCTCGGGGATCACCTCCTCGCTCTCCTCCTCCCGCGCGCGCTCCGGCCCCTCCGGCTTCGCCACCCGGCGCGCCGGCGAGAAGCCGGTGGTCTCCCTCCAGGTCGGCGACCGCGTCACGCACGACCAGTTCGGCCTCGGCACGGTCACGGCGGTGACCGGTGCGGGCTCGGAGGCCCAGGCGACGATCGACTTCGGCGACGAGAAGCCGAAGCGGCTGCTGCTGCGGTACGCGCCGGTCGAGAAGCTGTAGCGGGGCGGGCATGAGAAGGGCCCCCGGCGGAAAGCTGCCGGGGGCCCTTCTCGTACGTGTGCGGGGGAAGGCTCAGCCGGTCGGGTCGAGGCCGTGGCTGCGGAGCCAGGGCAGCGGGTCGATCGCGGAGCCGCCGCCCGGCCGGACCTCGAAGTGGAGGTGCGGGCCGGTGGAGTTGCCGGAGTTGCCGGAGTAGGCGATGACGTCGCCGGCCTTGACGTACCCCGAGCGGAGCTTGGTGCTGCTCAGGTGGCAGTACCAGGTCTCGGTGCCGTCGGGGGCGGTCACGATCGCCATGTTGCCGTAGGCGCTGTTCCACTGGGTACGGACGGTGCCGTCGGTCGCGGACATGACGGGGGTGCCGTACTGCACGGGGAAGTCGATGCCGGTGTGCAGCGACATCCAGTTGACGCCGGCCTGGCCGAACCGGGCGCTGAGCTGGTGCAGCTTCACCGGCAGCAGGAACTTGGGGCGGAGCGCCTCCTTGCGGGCCGCCTCCTCCTCGCGCTTCTTCTTCTCGGCGGCCTGGCGGGCGCGGAGGTCGATGCGCTCCTGGGTGCGGCTGGCGCGGTCGCCGAAGTCACGGGCGTCGGCGCTGAGCGCGGCGAGCTGGGTGTCGAGGGCGTTGTTGGCGGCGACCTGCTTGACCGAGGCCGGGTCGGCGGCGGCGAGCGCGGTCGTGTCGTCCTTCTGCCCGCCGGTCGTGCCGGGGCCGGTGAGGCCGCCGACGGAGGCGGCGGCGATGCCGGCGACCCCCATGACGCAGGCGGAGGGGACGGCGACGGTCAGCAGCGCGGACCGTTTGGCGGGGGTACGGCGACGGCCGCGGCTGCCGCCGGAGGAGCGGCGCACGGAGCGGCCGGCGAGGGGCGCGTCGGTACGGACCTCGACGGCCGGCGCGTCGGCCGTCATGTCGTCGGCTTCATGACCGTCGTAGCTGTCGTACCCGTCGTAGCCGTCGTCCTCGCCGTCGTCGAGGGCTTCGAGCGCTTCCGGCTCCCCGGCATCGGCCAGGCCGTCGGCCTGGGCGTAGCTCTCGTCGGTCTCGTCGGCGCCGTACTCGAAGGCGAACTCGGCGGTGTGCTCGGCCTGCGGGGTGTACTGCTGGGGGACGACCGGCTCGGGCTCCGGGGTCGCGTGGTTCCACGCGGTCGCGTCGAAGGCACCGGTCTCGGTGGCGAAGGCGGGGGCGGCCCACTGGCCGGTGGCGTCGTAGGCCTCGTAGCCGTACGTGCCCTGGGCGGCGTACGCGCCGGCGTGGGCGGTCTCGTACTGGCCGGTGTGCTGGGCCTCGGTCCAGGCGGAGGCGTCCCACTGGCCGGTGGTGTCGTACTGCGTCGCGGTGGTGTCGTACTGCGCCGTCGTCGCGTACGTGCCCGTCGCGTAGGTGCCCGTGGCGTCGTAACCGCCGGCGGCGGCGTTCCACTGGCCCGTGGTGTCCCACTGGCCGGTCGTGTCGTACTGCCCGGTGGTGTCGTACTGACCCGTCGTCGCGTACGTGCCGGTGGCCGCGTACTGGCCGAGGTCCCACTGGCCGCTGTGGTCGGCCTGACCGCCGGGGTAGGCGCCGAACAGCGGGTCGATGGCGTAGCTGCCGGTGGTGTGGGCGCCGTCTCCGACGTACCCGGCGTGGGGGTGCTGGTCGTTCACCAACGTCTCTCTCGCCTCGGCAGCAGGACCAAGTCCGGGGCGGGCCCGTGAGGGGTGCCCCGGGGGTAAGCAGTGGCGCGACTGTACCCGGCGGTACGCGCGGCGGACAATCTTCGGAGGGGTTTGGGCCTGCAGGAAACGGGCAATCGACCGTGTTTTGCCAGCTCGGGTGGAGAGCTTTGGCCTTGTGTTCGATGAACGTTCGAAGAACGGTGTCGTGCGGTCAGGCCACGGAGGTGGCGCCCGGCCCCTCTTCCCGCGCCCCGTCGCCCGTCCCGGAGGCGGCCGGACCACCGGCGTCGAGGGCCTCCCGGACCCCGGCGGCCACCGTCGGATGCACCGGCAGCGCGAGATGACCGATCCCGCTCACCCGCACGTTGTGCACGAGCAGGTCGGGATGGTCGAGACGGGCGGTCTCCACGGGCACCATCACCTGGTCCAGATCGCTCCAGAAGCTCACGAACCGCGTCCGGCAGCCGGGCGCGGGCCCGGCGAGCTCCCGCAGGACCTCCGAACCGGGCCGCATCTGCCGCACCAGCGGATGCGCGTCGGCGAGCGGAGCCACCGTGGTGCCGGAGTGCGGGGTGCCGAGCGTGACCAGGGTGCGGACCCGGGTGTCACCGCCCAGTCGCTGCACGTAATAGCGGGCGATCAGCCCGCCCAGACTGTGCCCGACGATGTCGACCTCGTCGTGCCCGGTACGGGCGCGGATCTCGTCGACCCGGCGGCCGAGCAGCTCGGCGGCGGCCCGCAGGTCGCAGGTGAGCGGGGAGTAGTTGAGCGACTCGACACAGTCACGGCCGTGCCGGGTGAGGGAACGGCGCAGCAGGACGAAGACCGAGCGGTTGTCGACGAAACCGTGCAGCAGGACCACCGGGCGGCTGCCCGGGGCGATCGTCGTGGCCGGTGCGGCGGGGTCGGCGGTGGGGTCCGCGGTGGGGTCCGACGTGGGGGAGACCCGCTCGGCGACGATCCCGTACGGGTAGAGGACGAGATGGCCGGTGAGGATCGCGACTTCCAGCGCGGTGGCCTTCATCAGGGCGGTGACCTTGCCGAGCTCCATGGCCGGCCTCCCGAACGGCACGCGGGGCGCGAACGGTACGCCGGTCCGCCGCGCCCCCGCGCCGCACGGACGGCGGCACGGGGGCGCGGCGACCTCGTCGCGGCTCCCTTCGCGACCGGCCCCGCTCGCGGCTGGTGGGCCCAGGAGGAGGGCCCGTGAGCGGGGACGGCGCAGAGCGAACATGTCCCACGTGTGATTTCCCCCTCGGTCGCCACCGCGAAACGGCCGGGTGCGGGATGCTGGAGATAACGTTCGTTCACCTCCCCGGCAACGAGGCGCGGGGGTCGCATGTGGAGGCAGTCATGGGTGTGAGCGGTCCGATCCGCGTGGTGGTCGCCAAGCCGGGTCTCGACGGCCACGATCGCGGAGCCAAGGTGATCGCGCGGGCGCTCCGCGACGCCGGCATGGAGGTCATCTACACCGGGCTCCACCAGACGCCCGAGCAGATCGTCGACACCGCGATCCAGGAGGACGCCGACGCGATCGGTCTCTCGATCCTCTCCGGAGCGCACAACACGCTGTTCGTGAAGGTCCTGGAGCTCCTCAAGGACCGCGACGCGGAGGACATCAAGGTCTTCGGCGGCGGCATCATCCCCGACGCGGACATCCCGCCGCTGAAGGAGAAGGGCGTCGCGGAGATCTTCACGCCGGGCGCGACGACCACGTCGATCGTCGACTGGGTGAACGCGAACGTCCGCGTCGCCGCGTGATCCGACGCGCGATGCGCAGGTGACGACAGGGCCCTCCTGAACGGGGGCCCTGTCGCCGTTCAGGGGTTCCTCCTCGTTCAGGGGGTCCTCCTCGCGGGCGTGGTTCCGGCGGGCCCGCGCCTCAGGGGGCGGACGGCTGTACGGGGGCGGGCTCCGGTGGCATGAGCTCGGCGCGCATCGCCGCTCGGAGCCGTAGCGTCGAGACCAGGCGCTGGAAGGCCTCCGCCCAGTAGTCGCCCGCGCCGGGGGAGTGGTCCTCCGCCTCGTCGGGGCGGGCGGTCAGGGACTCCAGCTGCCGTGCCGCCTCCGGGGCGAGGCAGCGCTCCGCCAGGCCCATCACCCCGCTGAAGCTCCACGGGTAACTGCCCGCCTCCCGCGCGATGTCGAGGGCGTCGATCACCGCAGCCCCGAGCGGCTCCGCCCACGGGACGGCGCAGACACCGAGCAGCTGGAACGCCTCCGAGAGGCCATGGGCCGCGACGAACGAGGCGACCCAGCGCGCCCGTTCCTCCAGGGGCAGCGTCGACAGGAGCTGGGCCCGCTCGGCCAGGGACGAGGTGCCGGGGCCCGTCGCGGGCGGTGTCGAGGGGGCACCGAGCAGCGCCCGCGACCAGGCCGGGTCCCGCTGACGCACGGCGGCCCGGCACCAGGCCGCGTGCAGCTCGCCCTGCCAGTCGTCGGCGACCGGCAGCGCCACGATCTCCTCCGGGGTGCGGCCCCCGAACCTGGCCGGCCAGGAGGGCAGTGGCGCGGCCTCGACGAGCTGGCCCAGCCACCAGGAACGCTCGCCCCGGCCCGCCGGAGGCGTCGCCGCAAGACCGTCCCGCTGCATCGCCGCGTCGCACTCGTGCGGGGCCTCGACCGCGATCGTCGGCACCGGGGCCGTACGGTCCAGACCGACGCAGGTGGCGGCCCGGACCGCCATCCGGCCCGCGAGAGCGGAGGCCGGCAGGGCGGAGAGCAGCTCGGCCGCGGTGGCCCGGACATTACGGCTCCGGTCGCCGAGGGCCTCCTCCAGGAACTCCTCGTCGGCGTCGGACAGTCCGGTCCGCAGCGAGTCCAGGAACATCAGCCGGTCCTCCGCCCGCTCGGCGGACCACGTGGAGGCGAGCAGCGCGAGACCGGCGGCGGGGTCCTCGGTCCGCACGGCGGCGAGCAGGGCGACCCGCTCGGCGAACAGGCCCTCCTCCCACAGGGCGCGGACCCCCTCCGGGTCCTGCGGGGACGGGAGGTTGCCGCCCGCGCCCGTGCCCCGGAGGGCGAACCTCCACTCGGGGTTGAGCCGGGCCAGCCACAGACCGCGCGGACCGGCCAGCCGCAGCGCCTGGGGCCGCAGATCGGTGCGGGCCCTGGCCGCGTCGAGCAGCGCCGGCAGGGCGGCGGGCGAGGCCTTGTATCCGTACCGGTTGGCGAGGGCCAGCCACTGGGGGAGCAGCTCGGCCAGGTCGGGAGCGGCCCCGCGCCGCCCGGCGGGCGAGGGTGCGGCCCGGCCGGCGAGCAGCTGGTCGAGCCGGCGCCGGGCGGCCTCGGGCAGCGGGGCGCGAGGGTCCTCCGGCGCGGGGTCCGGCAAGGGCGCGGCGGGCCCGGGCCGCAGCCCCGCCCTGCGCCGTACGGTGTGCAGCGCGGCCGCGTCGAGCAGCGCGTCCGGCATGTCCCGGGGTGCCGTCGAGCCCGCGAGCCCGGCGGGCGGCCGCCGGTCCGTGCCGAGCAGCGCCGAGCTGACGAGCTCGTCCCAGGCCGCGTCGTCGGCGGGGGGCGTGGTGGAGGTGGTCGTGGTGGTGTCCATCGGGCTCCTCCCGTGGGTCGGTGCGCGGTGGTCGGGTCCTTGAGGGGTGGACGTCATGTGAGCGGGCGTCATGCGGGTGTGGGTGTCATGCGGGTGGGTGTCACAGGGGCCGGCCTCATATCGAGGGGGCGTCATGTGAGGGGGACCGTCTCGCCCGGTGTCTCCGGCGACCAGGCGGCGAGCGGGGTGAACCCCCGGTGCCCGCACTCCCCGAAGACGGTCACCGGGGCGCCGCCGGACAGGGCGAGCAGGCGCCAGAGGCCGGGCCGGGACTGGGCGGCGGGCGTCAGGGGCAGCGCCTCGCGGCCGTCGGCGTCGGCGAGCTGCCAGCCGTACTCCGCGCGGGCCGGGACGACCCCGCTCAGCGTCACGGGCCAGGACTCCAGCCACGGGTCCTCGGACAGCGCGCGGCCGTACGCGTCGAGTGCCGCGCCGACCGGTCCGCCCGCCGGCGGGGCGACGGGGCCCGCGACCGGGACGAACCGCTCGCCCGGCTCCGCCCGCACCTGCCCGGAGCCGGTGTGCGGGGTCAGTTCGCCGTCGAGCAGCGCGCCCACGGGGAGCGCGAGCTGGGGCGCCCTGCCCGCCGCGCCGAAGGAGAGGAGGAGGGCGGTGCGGCCGGTCGACGTGCCGTGCAGCCAGATCCGACGGGTGGTCAGCCGGGAGTCCGCCGCGTCGTACTGGGCGAGGACCAGCCAGTGGTCGCGCACCGGGACGCCGTCGGCCGGGGCGGTGAGGCCCACCCGGGTCCGTACCGTCGTCGCGAGCGGGGCGGGCAGCCGGTCCGCCGCCAGCCACGCCCGGTCGAGGAGATGGGTCAGCGCGCACTCCTCCAGGAGCCGCACGGGCCAGCCGGGCCCCGAGCCCGGTATCGCCCCCAACTCCCGGACCCGCCCCGCGAGTCCCGGCGCCTGGGCGTCGACCATGCGGGCCGCCGTCTCCTCCCACAGCCCGTACCCCGCCTGCCCGGCCGCCGCCAGGCCGCCGCGCAGCAGATCGGCCAGCCGCTGCTCCAACTCCCGCGCGCCCGAGGTGATCCGGGCCGCCCGCCGCTCGGCCCTGCAGCGCGCAGCCTCCGGGTCCGCCGTCGCCGTCGGAGCCGCCTCCCCGGCCCGCCGCCCGGCGTCCGCGCCCCGGGCCCGGCGCGCGGTGAGCCACTGCGCGGCCCAGTCGGGAGCGGCGGCGTCCTCGGCGGCGATCCCGTCCGCCGCCTGGAGGAGGAGCAGGCCCAGCGCGTGCTTGCAGGGGGACTTCCGGCTGGGGCAACCGCAGGAGTACGCCGGGCCCGTGGTGTCGACGACCGTCCGGTACGGCGTGCTTCCGCCGCCCTTGCACAGGCCCCAGACGGCGCCGTCCCCGCTCCCCGTCTCCGACCAGGGCCCGGCCGTGCCGAGCTTGCTCCCCGCTCTGCGCGACGCCTCGTCAGGAGCCAGTGCCAGCACCTGTTCAGCCGTCCGGCGCACCCCCATGCCATTCATGCCTTCGACGGTAGAGGTCGCCACTGACAACGCCCCTGACAATGCCCCTGACCAGCGGTGACATCCGATTGTCAGTGGCATGGTGCACGGTGGATCGCACAGCAGGTCGAACGATCTGGAGGGGGATCCATGCCCGTGCCCGAAACCATCGCGAAGCCCGGTTCCGGTGTCGAGACGGACACCGGAGCGGGACGGCAGCAGACCGCCGCCGAGGCCCTGCGGCCGCACGCCGAGCACGCCTTCGCCCATGAACTCGCGGCCCTCGCCGCCGCCGACGACCGGCCCCGGCCCGCCCGCTGGCGCCTCTCGCCCTGGGCCGTCGCCACCTACCTCCTCGGCGGCACGCTCCCCGACGGGACCGTCGTCACGCCCAAGTACGTCGGACCGCGCCGCATCGTGGAAGTCGCCGTCACCACCCTCGCCACCGACCGGGCGCTGCTCCTGCTCGGTGTCCCCGGCACCGCGAAGACCTGGGTCTCCGAGCACCTCGCCGCCGCCGTCAGCGGCGACTCCACCCTCCTCGTCCAGGGCACCGCCGGCACGCCCGAGGAGGCCATCCGGTACGGCTGGAACTACGCCCGGCTCCTCGCGCACGGGCCCAGCCGGGACGCCCTCGTGCCCAGCCCCGTCATGCGCGCGATGTCCCATGGCAAGACCGCCCGCGTCGAAGAGCTCACCCGCATCCCCGCCGACGTGCAGGACACCCTCATCACGATCCTGTCCGAGAAGACCCTGCCCGTCCCCGAACTGGGCGAGGAGGTGCAGGCCGTCCCCGGCTTCAACCTGATCGCCACCGCCAACGACCGCGACCGGGGCGTCAACGAACTCTCCAGCGCCCTGCGCCGCCGCTTCAACACCGTCGTCCTCCCGCTGCCCGCGACCCCCGAGGCCGAGGTCGACATCGTCGCCCGCCGGGTCGAACAGCTCGGACGCTCCCTCGAACTGCCCGCCCTGCCCGACGGCGTCGACGAGATCCGCCGGGTCGTCACCGTCTTCCGCGAGCTGCGGGACGGGGTCACCACCGACGGCCGGACGAGGGTCAAGTCCCCCTCGGGGACGCTCTCCACGGCCGAGGCGATCTCCGTCGTCACCGGCGGACTCGCCCTCGCCGCCCACTTCGGCGACGGCGTCCTGCGCCCCGCCGACATCGCCGCCGGCATCCTCGGCGCGGTCGTCCGCGACCCGGCGGCCGACCGGGTCGTCTGGCAGGAGTACCTGGAGACGGTCGTACGGGAGAGAGACGGCTGGAAGGACTTCTACCGCGCCTGCCGCGAGGTGAGCGCATGACGCCCACGGCATCGGAGCTGTCTCGGGACGTGCGTCCGGACGTGGGCCCGGCCTCGGGTGTCGGCGCCGGGGGCCGCCGGCCGCGGGGTGGGCCCCTGTTGCTCGGGGTGCGGCATCACGGGCCCGGGTCCGCGCGGGGGGTGCGGGCCGCCCTGGAGGCGGAGCGGCCCGCCGCGGTGCTCGTCGAGGGCCCCGCCGAGGCCGACGCCCTCGTGCGGCTCGCCGCCGACCCCGGCATGCGGCCGCCCGTCGCGCTGCTCGCCCACGCCGTGGACGACCCCGGGCGGGCCGCTTTCTGGCCGATGGCCGCGTTCTCGCCCGAGTGGGTCGCGATCCGCTGGGCCCTCGACCACGGCGCCGCCGTCCGCTTCGTCGACCTGCCCGCCGCCCACACCCTCGCCGCCGCCGACCCCACCTGGAGCGACGAGGAGGAGGAAGTCAGTGGGAGCGGTCTGCGGATCGACCCCGTTGCCGAACTGGCCAGGACCGCCGGGTACGAGGACGCCGAGCGCTGGTGGGAGGACGTCGTCGAGCTGCGCGGGGACGGCGACCCCACCGCCCCCTTCGAGGCCCTCGCCGAGGCCATGGGCGCCCTCCGCGAGACGTACGGGCACGGCGGCCACCCCCGCGACCTCGTCCGCGAGGCGTACATGCGGCTCCGGCTGCGCGCCGCCCGCAAGGAGTTCGGGGACTCCGTCGCCGTCGTCTGCGGGGCCTGGCACGTCCCCGCGCTCACCCGCAGGACCACCGTCGCCGCCGACAAGGCCCTCCTGAAGGGCCTGCCCCGGGCGAAGACCGAACTGACCTGGGTCCCCTGGACCCACCGCAGGCTCGCCCGCCGCTCCGGCTACGGCGCCGGGATCGACGCGCCCGGCTGGTACGGGCACCACTTCGCCGCCCCCGACCGGCCCGTCGAACGCTGGATGACCAAGGTCGCCGGCCTGCTCAGGGCCGAGGACCATCCCGTCTCCTCCGCCCACGTCATCGAGGCCGTCCGGCTCGCCGAGAGCCTCGCCGCCCTGCGCGGCCGCCCGCTCCCCGGCCTCGACGAGACGACCGACGCCGTCCGTGCCGTCCTCTGCGAGGGCTCCGACGTGCCGCTCGGCCTCGTCCGCGACCGGCTCGTCGTCGGCGACGTCCTCGGCGAGGTCCCGGCCGCCGCCCCCGCCGTACCCCTCCAGCGCGACCTGGCCCGCCGCCAGCGCAGCCTGCGCCTCAAGCCCGAGGCCGAGGAGCGTGAGCTCGGCCTCGACCTCCGCAAGGACATCGACGGAGAGCGCAGCCGCCTGCTGCACCGGCTGCGGCTCCTCGGCGTCCACTGGGGCGAGCCGGCCGCCGGACGGGCCGGCACCGGCACCTTCCGGGAGACCTGGCGGCTGCGCTGGGAGCCCGAGCTGCACGTCCAGGTCGCCGAGGCCGGCGTCTGGGGCACCACCGTCGAGGCCGCCGCCACCGCCAGGGCCGAGTCCCGCGCCCTCGCCGCGACCGCGCTCACCGACATCACCGCCCTCGCCGAGCAGTGCCTCCTCGCCGGGCTCGCCGACGCCCTGCCCGTCGTCATGCGGGCCCTCGCGGACCGCGCCGCGCTCGACACCGACGTCGCCCACCTCGCCGAGGCCCTGCCGGCCCTGGCCCGCTCCCTGCGCTACGGCGATGTCCGCGGCACCGGCACGGCGGCGCTCGGCGAGGTCGCCGCCGGGCTCGCCGAGCGGATCTGCGTCGGCCTGCCGCCCGCCTGCGCCGGCCTCGACGCGGACGCCGCGACCGGGATGCGGGACCGCCTCGACGCGGTCCACACGTCGATCGCCCTCCTCCAGGACCATTCCGCAGCGCCGGCCGCGCCCACCGCGCCCACCGCGCCCTCAGCGACCCCAGCACCCACCGCGCCCTCCGCCCCCGGCACCCCCGTCGCCACCCCCGCCGCCGACCTCCCCCGGCGCTGGGCCGGGGTGCTTCGCAGGCTTGCCGAGCGGGACCGGACACCGGGTGTCCTTCGGGGGCGGGCCGCACGGCTGCTGCTCGACGAGGGGCGGATCGCCGACCAGGAGGCCGCGGTGCTCATGAGCCGTGCCCTCTCGCCCGGCACCCCGCCGGCCGACGCCGCCGCCTGGGTCGACGGGTTCGTCGGCGGGGCCTCCGGCGGCGGGCTGCTCCTCGTCCACGACGAGCGGCTCCTCGGGCTCGTCGACGCCTGGCTGAGCGGTGTGCCGGACGAGGCCTTCGCCGATGTCCTGCCGCTCCTGCGCCGCACCTTCTCCGCGTACGAGACGGGCGTCCGCCGCACCCTCGGCGAGCTCGTCGCCCGGGGCCCCCGTTCCGGCGGGTCCGGCCCCGCCGCGCCCGGCACGCCCGGCTTCGGGGCCACCCCCGATCGCGCGCGGGCCGACGGCGTGCTCCCCCTGCTCCACCTCATCCTCGGAAGGGAGGCCCTCACATGACCACCGACGAGCGGCTGCGGCGCTGGCGGCTCGTGCTGGGCGGCGGGGACGCCGACGGCACCGGCCGCGCGCTGACGGGCACCGACGCCCTCATGGACGGCGCCCTCGGCAGGCTCTACGACCAGACCGGCGACCGCTCGGGCGGGCTCGGCGCCTCCGCGCCCTCCGTCGCCCGCTGGCTCGGCGACATCCGCACGTACTTCCCGAGCTCCGTCGTCCAGGTCATGCAGCGCGACGCCATCGACCGGCTCGGGCTCGCCACCCTCCTCCTGGAGCCGGAGATGCTGGAGGCCGTCGAGCCCGACGTGCACCTCGTCGGCACCCTGCTCTCCCTCGGCAGGGCCATGCCCGAGACGACCAGGGAGACCGCCCGGGCCGTCGTCCGCAAGGTCGTCGACGACCTGGAGAAGCGCCTCGCCGCCCGCACCCGCGCCACCCTCACCGGCGCCCTCGACCGCTCCGCCCGGATCAGCCGCCCCCGCCACCGCGACATCGACTGGGACCGCACGATCCGCGCCAACCTCAAGCACTACCTGCCCGAGCACCGCACGGTCGTCCCCGAGCGGCTCATCGGCCACGGGCGCGCCTCCCGGGCGGTCAGGAAGGAGGTGGTGCTCTGCATCGACCAGTCGGGCTCCATGGCGGCCTCCGTCGTCCACGCCGCCGTCTTCGGCGCCGTGCTCGCCTCGCTGCGGTCGCTCGCCACCCGCCTCGTCGTCTTCGACACCTCCGTCGTCGACCTGACCGAGCAGCTCGACGACCCCGTCGACGTCCTCTTCGCCACCCGGCTCGGCGGCGGCACCGACATCAACCGCGCCCTCGCCTACTGCCAGTCCCGCATCACCCGCCCCGCCGACACCGTCGTCGTCCTCATCAGCGACCTGTACGAGGGGGGCATCCGCGACGAGATGCTGAAGCGGGTCGCCGCGATGAAGGCCTCCGGGGTGCAGTTCGTGAGCCTGCTCGCGCTCTCCGACGAGGGCGCGCCCGCCTACGACCGGGAGCATGCCGCCGCCCTGGCCGCGCTCGGCGCCCCCGCCTTCGCCTGCACCCCCGACCTGTTCCCGGAGATCATGGCCGCCGCCCTGGAGAAGCGCCCCCTTCCGATACCCGAGGCCTGACGGGCGGGGTGCGGAATCCGTCGTCCCCGGACCACCCGGTCGGGTGCCCGCGAGCCGACTGAGGCCCATATCACACTCGTGACGGAACGCCCCTCACTCCGGCGCCCGGCGCGTCGTGAGTGCCCCGAAGGCCAGTCCCCGCCTGCCGCGTGGGGTTCCCGGTCCCACCTCGGCACCCCTACGGACAGCCCTCCCGCCCGTACGGTCTGTGACCCGTATCACCGCTCTGTTGTGATCTGCGATTTAGGGACCCACGGCCCTCGGGGATAACCTGCGAGACGGACATGCCGCGTCCACGGACTCCGTGCACGCCTCCCTTGTGACAGCGCAGTCACGTTGCCCTCCGCGGCACGCCCACGCAGACAACGAACCGCGATCATCAGAAAAGGGACGGACGCGCGTGGACCTGTTCGAGTACCAGGCGAGGGACCTCTTCGCCAAGCACGGTGTACCGGTGCTGGCCGGTGAAGTCATCGACACGCCTGAGGCGGCGCGCGAGGCCACCGAGCGTCTTGGCGGCAAGTCGGTCGTCAAGGCGCAGGTGAAGGTCGGTGGCCGCGGCAAGGCCGGCGGCGTGAAGCTGGCCGCCACCCCGGACGAGGCCGTCGCCCGCGCGACGGACATCCTCGGGATGGACATCAAGGGCCACACGGTCCACAAGGTGATGATCGCGGAGACCGCTCCGGAGATCGTCGAGGAGTACTACGTCTCGTACCTCCTCGACCGCACCAACCGCACCTTCCTCGCCATGGCGTCCGTCGCCGGTGGCATGGACATCGAGGAGGTCGCCGCGACGACCCCCGAGAAGCTCGCGAAGGTGCCGGTCGACTCCAACAAGGGCGTCGACATCGAGAAGGCCCGCGAGATCGTGGCCCTGGCGCAGTTCCCGGCCGAGGTCGCCGAGAAGGTCGCCGAGGTCCTCGTGACCCTGTGGAAGACCTTCGTCGCCGAGGACGCGCTCCTCGTCGAGGTCAACCCGCTGGCCAAGGTCGCCTCCGGCGAGGTCATCGCCCTCGACGGCAAGGTGTCCCTCGACGAGAACGCCGACTTCCGTCAGCCGGAGCACGAGGCGCTCGAGGACAAGGCCGCAGCCAACCCGCTCGAGGCTGCCGCCAAGGCCAAGGGCCTGAACTACGTCAAGCTCGACGGCGAGGTCGGCATCATCGGCAACGGCGCCGGCCTGGTCATGTCGACCCTGGACGTCGTCGCGTACGCCGGTGAGAACCACGGCGGCGTGAAGCCGGCCAACTTCCTCGACATCGGTGGCGGCGCCTCCGCCGAGGTCATGGCGAACGGCCTGGAGATCATCCTGGGCGACTCGGACGTCAAGTCCGTGTTCGTCAACGTCTTCGGTGGCATCACCGCCTGTGACGAGGTCGCCAACGGCATCGTCCAGGCCCTGGAGCTCCTCGCCTCCAAGGGCGAAGAGGTCACCAAGCCGCTGGTCGTGCGCCTCGACGGCAACAACGCGGAGCTGGGTCGCAAGATCCTGTCGGACGCCAACCACCCGCTCGTGCAGCGCGTGGACACCATGGACGGCGCGGCCGACAAGGCCGCCGAGCTCGCGGCTGCGAAGTAAGGGACAGGGGAAACCACAGCCATGGCTATCTTCCTCAACAAGGACAGCAAGGTCATCGTCCAGGGCATGACCGGTGCCACGGGCATGAAGCACACCAAGCTCATGCTGGGTGACGGCACCAACATCGTCGGTGGCGTGAACCCGCGCAAGGCCGGCACGACCGTCGACTTCGACGGCACCGAGATCCCCGTCTTCGGCACGGTCGCCGAGGCCATGGAGAAGACCGGCGCCAACGTCTCGGTCCTCTTCGTGCCGCCGGCCTTCGCGAAGGCCGCCGTCGTCGAGGCGATCGACGCCGAGATCCCGCTCGCCGTCGTCATCACCGAGGGCATCGCCGTCCACGACTCCGCCGCGTTCTACGCGTACGCCGTGGACAAGGGCAACAAGACCCGCCTCATCGGCCCGAACTGCCCCGGTCTCATCACCCCGGGCCAGTCCAACGCCGGCATCATCCCGGGCGACATCACGAAGCCGGGCCGCATCGGCCTGGTCTCGAAGTCCGGCACGCTGACGTACCAGATGATGTACGAGCTCCGTGACATCGGCTTCTCGTCCGCCGTCGGCATCGGTGGCGACCCGGTCATCGGCACCACGCACATCGACGCCCTCGCGGCGTTCGAGGCGGACCCCGACACCGACCTGATCGTCATGATCGGCGAGATCGGCGGCGACGCCGAGGAGCGTGCGGCCGACTTCATCAAGGCCAACGTCACCAAGCCGGTCGTCGGCTACGTCGCGGGCTTCACCGCGCCCGAGGGCAAGACCATGGGCCACGCCGGCGCCATCGTCTCCGGCTCCTCCGGCACCGCCCAGGCGAAGAAGGAGGCCCTTGAGGCCGCCGGCGTCAAGGTCGGCAAGACGCCGACCGAGACGGCCAAGCTGGCGCGCGCCATCCTCGCGGGCTGAAAAAGCTGAAGAACGGGCTGGTGCGCACAGCAGCCTGAAAGCAGTGCGAGGCAGTACGTGAGTGGGCCCCGCCCCTCCCGGGAGACCGGGGGGGGCGGGGCCCTTTCACGTCGTCGTACGCGTCACTCGACCGCCGGGACCAGCCGCTCCGGACCCGGGTTGGGCTCCGAGCGCAGCTTCTCGCGCAGCTCCAGGTCCTCCGGGCGGAGCTTCTGCGGGCCGCCGCGCACGGGCACGCCGTTGACGGTCTCGCCGGGGGCGTTCACCGGGATGTAGCGGGTCGGCGCGGTCGCCGCCGTGAAGCCGGTGACCCCGATGAGGACCGCCGTCACCCCGAGCACCGCGCGCGTCCAGGTCCGGGTCCGGTGCTCGCTGCCCGTCCGGACCGAGCGGGCGGCCGGCAGGGTCGCGGACGGCGCGTCCGCGACCAGCGCGCTCAGCCGCCGGTGCAGGTCCTCGGGGGCGGCGAGCTCGGGGATCCGCTTCGCGATGACCGTACGGGCGTGCAGCAGCCGGTTCGCGGCCGCCGGGGTGCTCGCCTCCGTCTCGGCCGCCGTCTCCGGCAGGTCGAGGCCGAGCCCGTCGTAGAGCAGGACGGTCCGGCGGTACGGCGGCGGCAGTTCCAGGAGCGCGTCGAGCAGCGCCCGCCGGTGCGCCTCGGCCGGCGGGGCGTCGGGGTGCTTGTGCGCACGGCGCAGCCGGTGCCAGGGCGAGAGGGCGTACTCGTACGCCGCCGCCCGCACCCAGCCCACCGGGTCCGGGTCCTGGGCGACCTCGGGCCAGTGCCCCCAGGCGTGGTGGAAGGCGTGCTCGACCGACTCGCGGGAGAGTCGGCGGCGCCCGGTGAGCAGGTACGTCTGGTGGACGAGGCCCGGTGCGGCGTACGCGTACAGCGCGTCGAAGGCCTCCTCCGGGGTGAGGCCCGGTACGGCCGGTTCCGCGGGGGCCTCGGCCGCCACCGGTTTCAGTCGCTCCGGCGGCTTCGAGGTGCCCTTGCGGGCCGGGCCGGGGGTGATGGCCGGGGCGGGGGACGGCGCACCCGGCGGCTTGGCGGCCCGCTTGACGGCGGCCTTGGGCCGGACGCTGGCGGAGGCCGGCGAGGGGGTCGCCGCGGGCTGGGCCTGACCCTGGCCGTGGGCCGGCGCGGCCATCGACCGGGCCTGGGCGTGCGCCTGCGGTGGCCGGGCCGGCTGCCCGGGCTCCGGGGCGGGTTCCGGGGCGGCCGGGAGCGGGGCTTCCGGCCCGTGCGCGCCGAGCAGTCGCGCGTACGCCTCGCGCTTGCGGCCCCGGGGAGCCGAGCGCCCGGTCTCCCAGGACCTGACCGTGGCCTTCGTGACGCCCATGGCCTCGGCGACCTGCTCCTCGCTCAGGGCGAGGGCCTCACGCAACCTGCGCCGCTCCTTCGGCGTCGGCAGGGTGACGGAGGATGCGGAATCCGCGGTGCTCCGGCTCATCGGCGTCGACCTCCCGCAGAGCTGCTCTGGGCGGAAAAGTACATAAACGTATATTGAGCGACACAACGGAGGTTTGCCTGTTACGCGGCAAAAGCGCGTGTCGTTGGGAGCATGACCCCGTGACCCATGTGACCGAGCAACCCCTGGTCCAGGGCGGCCGTTCCGCCGCGCTCGCCACCGCCTGCGTCCGGGGCGGGGTCGCCGCCGGGCTCGGTCTCGGCGCGCTCGCGGTCCTGGTGATCGTGGCCTGGATCAGCTCCCCGTACCCCGACAGCGGCCCCGCCGGCGCCCTGCACGCCGCCGCCGGGATCTGGCTGCTCGCGCACGGCGTGGACCTGGTCCGCACGGACACCCTGTCCGGCCTGCCCGCGCCCCTCGGCATCGTCCCGCTGCTGCTCGTCGCCCTGCCCGTCTGGCTCGTGCACCGGACCGCCCGCGACACCCTCGACCCGGGCGACGACGGCTCCCGGCCGCGCCCCTCCCCGGCCGGCGCCCTCGCCTCCGTCGCCGGGGGGTACCTCCTCGTCGCGGCCGCCGTCGTGGTCTACAGCGAGAGCGGCCCGCTCCCCGCCGACCTGCTCACGGCCGGACTCTGGCTGCCCGCCGTCGTCACCGGAGCGGCGGGCGCGGGCGTCTGGACCGCGCTCGGCCGCCCGCTGCCCGGGCAGTGGCAGGCGGCCGTCGCCCTGCGCGCCGCGGGGCTCGGGACCCTGACGCTGCTCGGCGGCGGTGCGGTGGCCGCGGCGGTCTCGCTGGCCTGGCACGCGAGCCGGGCGCAGGCCTCGTTCGAGGGCCTCGCGGGGGAGTGGTCCGGTCGGGTGACGGTCCTGCTGCTCGTCCTCGCGCTGCTGCCGAACATGGCCGTCTGGGGAGCGGCGTACGGCCTCGGGCCCGGCTTCACCCTCGGTACGGGCGCGCTCGCGACCCCGCTGGGACTCGTCGGCGACCCGACCGTGCCGCCCTTCCCGCTCCTGGCCGCGCTGCCCGCCGAGGGGCGCGGGACCTGGGTCCACTGGGCGGCCGCGGCGGTCCCGCTGGCCGCCGCAGTGGTGCAGGGCGGCCTCGTGGGCCGTGCGGCGCGGAGCCGCCCGGCCCGGGAGGCGGCCCTGACGGCGCTCGGCGCGGCCTGGGGGTGCGGGGCGGCCGTGGCCGTCCTGGCGGGCGCGGCGGGCGGCCCGCTCGGCACCGGCCGGCTCTCGGCGTTCGGCCCGGTGTGGTGGCAGGCGGGCGCGGCCGCGGTGCTGTGGGGGGTCGGCGTGGGAGTTCCGGTGGCCTTGGGGGTACGGGCCTGGGGCCGCCGGGTGCCGCGCTCCCAGAGGCCGGTGCCCGTGCCGGAGCCCGCGCCGGGCCCGGTGGCGGCCGCGGTGGTCCCTGCCGGTGCGACGGAGGCCCGGCCGGAGGCGGACGAGCCCAAGGCGCCGGACCTGGAGGCCGGCGGCACCGGCCGGGCCGCCGAGAGCGACCCGTACACCGACGCGTACACCGCCCCGATCGGCGACCCCTTCGACGATCCCGGCTTCGAGCCGTACGACTACCTCCCGGCGGCCTGGGAACCGTCCCCTCCGCCGCCCCCCGCGGCCCCGGACCGGCCGTAGGGGACTACTCCCGCACCCCGAAGCCCGCGCGCAGCGGCTTCGGCAGGAGGTCGTTGCAGGCCAGCTGGCCCGCGTGGGTGAGGGCGTCGTCGCGGCACTCGTAGAAGTCGCGGTAGACGAGCTGCATGGTGAAGCCGACCGCGACGATCATCAGGGCCACGCTCGCCGCGACGAGACCGCTGATCGCCGCCGTCCGCATCGAGCGCAGCGGAGCGATCGCGGCGGACGCCCCCGCCGGCTGTCCCTCGGAGGGCGCCGGAGGTGTCGGAGGCTGCGACGGCGACGGCGAGGCCGGCTGTGATGTCGACGACAGTTCCCCGGCCGCCTTCGGCTTGCCGCGCAGCGAGCTGATCGCCCAGTAGAGACCGAGGGCGCCGAGGAGCAGCGCCAGCTCCGGGATCTCGAAGATCGCGAAGAAGAAGGCCCACATGCCCGCGAGGATCGCGTACCGCGCCCGCCGCTGTACCGGGTCCGTCGGGTCCCAGCGCATCCCCGGGCCCTTCCCGGGCCCGCCCTGCCCGGGGCCGCCCTCCGGCCCGCCCTGACCGGCTCCCCGGCGCTCCGGACCCCGGCCGAAGCCGTCCTGGGAGGGGCCCGGCTGGCGCGGGCTCCACCGGCCGTCGGACGGCCCCGACGAGTCCGGGCCGCCGGACGTGTCGTCGTCCGAGCCCTCCGGGTGCCGCGGCTGCCACGGCTGATCCGGGCGGCCCTCGGGCGGCGGCGCGAACGGGTTGTTGTCGTCCGTGGACTGGCGTTCCGGCATCTGCTGAACGTCTTCCCTCTGTCGTCGTGACCGCGGCCGCACCCACGGCCCCTGCTGGCGTCGGACCCTGACGCTACCGCCCTGCTCCGCCCCCGTCCCGTGGGGGCCGTCCCGTGTGCCGGTATCGTTGCTGACGGTCGAGCCATTCGTAGGGTTCCCCGTATCGAGGGGCACGATTCGTTCGTACGACCGCACAAACACCACGGAAAGAGTGACCCAGTGGCTGCCGCCCGCCTCGTCGTCCTGGTCTCCGGCTCCGGCACGAACCTCCAGGCCCTGCTCGACGCGATCGACGCCGACCCCGAGGGCTACGGCGTGGAGATCGTCGCCGTCGGCGCCGACCGCGAGAACATCGTGGGTCTGGAGCGTGCGGAGCGGGCCGGTCTCCCCACTTTCGTGTGCAAGGTGAAGGACCACGCGACCCGCGAGGAGTGGGACCGCGCGCTGACCGAGGCCACCGCCGCGTACGAGCCGGACCTGGTCGTCTCGGCCGGTTTCATGAAGATCGTCGGCAAGGAGTTCCTCGCCCGCTTCGGCGGCCGGGTCGTCAACACCCACCCGGCGCTCCTCCCCAGTTTTCCCGGTGCCCACGGGGTGCGTGACGCCCTCGCCTACGGCGCGAAGGTCACCGGGTGCACCGTCCACTTCGTCGACGACGGTGTCGACACCGGCCCGATCATCGCCCAGGGCGTGGTCGAGGTGCGGGACGAGGACGATGAAGCCGCTCTGCACGAGCGCATCAAGGAAGTCGAGCGCTCGCTGCTCGTCGATGTCGTGGGGCGTCTCGCCCGGCACGGCTACCGCATTGAGGGACGAAAGGTTCATGTCGGTGAACACGGACACCGTTAAGCCCATCCGCCGCGCGCTGGTCAGCGTCTACGACAAGACGGGGCTCGAGGAGCTGGCCCGCGGTCTGCACGAGGCCGGTGTCGAGCTCGTCTCCACCGGTTCCACCGCCGGGAAGATCGCCGCCGCCGGGGTCCCCGTCACCAAGGTCGAGGAGCTGACCGGCTTCCCCGAGTGCCTCGACGGGCGCGTCAAGACCCTCCACCCGCGCGTGCACGCCGGCATCCTCGCCGACCTGCGCCTGGAGTCGCACCGCGAGCAGCTCGCCGAGCTCGGCGTGGAGCCCTTCGACCTGGTCGTCGTGAACCTCTACCCGTTCCGCGAGACGGTCGCCTCCGGCGCCACCCCGGACGAGTGCGTCGAGCAGATCGACATCGGCGGCCCGTCGATGGTCCGCGCCGCGGCCAAGAACCACCCGTCGGTCGCCATCGTCACCAGCCCCGAGCGGTACGCCGACGTGCTCGCCGCCGTCCAGGCCGGCGGCTTCGACCTGACCGCCCGCAAGCGGCTCGCCGCCGAGGCCTTCCAGCACACCGCCGCGTACGACGTGGCCGTGGCCTCCTGGTTCGCCGACGACTACGCCGCCGCCGACGACAGCGGCTTCCCGGACTTCCTGGGCGCCACGTACGAGCGCAACAACGTGCTGCGCTACGGCGAGAACCCGCACCAGGGCGCCGCGCTCTACGTCGACGGCACGGGCGGCCTCGCCGAGGCGGAGCAGCTGCACGGCAAAGAGATGTCGTACAACAACTACACGGACACCGACGCCGCGCGCCGGGCCGCGTACGACCACACCGAGCCCTGCGTCGCGATCATCAAGCACGCCAACCCGTGCGGCATCGCGGTCGGCGCCGACGTCGCCGAGGCCCACCGCAAGGCGCACGCCTGCGACCCGCTGTCCGCGTTCGGCGGCGTCATCGCCGTCAACCGCCCGGTCTCCGTCGCGATGGCCGAGCAGGTCGCCGAGATCTTCACCGAGGTCATCGTGGCCCCCGGCTACGAGGACGGCGCGGTCGAGATCCTCGCCAAGAAGAAGAACATCCGGGTCCTGAAGGCCGAGGGCGCCCCGTCCAACCCGGTCGAGGTCAAGCCGATCGACGGCGGTGCCCTCCTCCAGGTCACCGACCGCCTCCAGGCCGAGGGCGACGACCCGGCGAACTGGACCCTGGCGACCGGCGAGGCGCTCTCCGCCGAGGAGCTCGCCGAGCTCGCCTTCGCCTGGAAGGCCTGCCGCGCGGTCAAGTCCAACGCGATCCTGCTCGCCAAGGACGGCGCCTCGGTCGGCGTCGGCATGGGCCAGGTCAACCGCGTGGACTCCGCGAAGCTGGCCGTCGAGCGGGCGGGCGAGGAGCGGGCGCGCGGCTCGTACGCCGCCTCCGACGCCTTCTTCCCCTTCCCCGACGGCCTGGAGATCCTCACGGCCGCCGGCGTGAAGGCGGTCGTCCAGCCGGGCGGCTCGGTCCGTGACGAGCTCGTCGTCGAGGCCGCGAAGAACGCGGGCGTGACGATGTACTTCACCGGCACGCGCCACTTCTTCCACTGATCCCGGGGATGTGACGGAGGGCCCGTCGGTACGCACCGCGTACCGGCGGGCCCTCCGCGTACGGGTCAGCTCATCCAGCGGTCACAGGAGTTCACCCACTGGTGGGAGCGGATGTTGTTGTTCATGGTGTTGCCGTCGCTGAAGGTGTTCCGGGAGAGGTCGTCGACGAAGAACTCCTCGGCCTTCAGGCAGTTGTAGCCGCCGCCGTTGTTCTCGTAGTAGAAGAACTTCACGATGGAGTAGCTGCCGGTGTAGCCGGCGTTCATGACGGACGACGCCTTGTCGGCCGCGTTGGTGAAACCGCCGCCCGCCGCGTTCCAGTCGGCGTCGTTGCCGGCGGCGCTGCCGAGGTACCCGTTGCAGTACGTGCCGTCGTAGGCGTACACGTTGCCGTTCCGGCCCGGCCAGATGTCGTTGCAGTGGTTGCTCGCCGTGCCGGAGCTCGATGCCTGGGCCGCCGTGGCGGGGGCCACGAGGCCCGCGACGGCGAGGCCGAGGGCGGCGACGGACGTACCGATCCTGCGCATGGTTCGCTCCTTCGGTGGGTGCGGGTGGTGACGGTGGGTCGTTCAGACCCGGGCGCCGGTGATCCCGGCGGCCCGCTCGTAGGCCCCGCGCTGGAGCCGGCGATGCGCGTCGAGCTCCTCGCCGTACTGCTCGCGCAGGGCGTTCAGGTAGTGCGTCTGGCGCTCGCGGGCCACGGCGGCCAGCGAGGTCTCGCGGGCGCAGCGCGCCTCGGCGACCGCGGTGCGGGTCTCGCTCGCGAAGTCCCGCGTACGGGCCGCGGCGTCCCGCGCGGCCGTCGGGTCGGGGTAGGCGAGGCCGGCCCGGCGCATGCAGGCCGCCCAGCCCGCGAGGGCGGTCGTGAACCGCTCGTCCCGCAGGACCCGGGGGACGTACAGGGGCTGCAGATTGGTGACGGCCTTGTCGGCTCGGAACCAGGCGTCCGGGTCCCCGTACAGCTTCCGCTCGGCCTCCTCCGAGCAGCCGCCGAGCCGTTTGCGGACGGTCGCGGTGCCGCCGGGGAGCTTCGTGCTGAGGATCCTGGCCCGACGGCCGCCGTCCAGCGCCTCGTCGTAGGCCGTGCGGCGCTCGGCCGAGAGGCCCTGGCGGTACGCGCCGTTCGGATTCGTCCGCCGGTACCGGTCGGCCGCGGCCGCGATCCGGCTGCCGTAGCCGTGCTTCCGCGCCCACTCGACGTCGTCGCTGACGTAGCCGGGCTCGCGGCTCTCCTCCAGGCTGAGCCGGGGGCTCGTCCAGTACGAGAAGCCGGCCCGGTTCATGCACCGCTTGATCAGCACCTCGTCGGCGTCCGAGATCCGCAGCTGCTCGGCCTGCGTCAGCTCGCGCTCCGGCGGGGCGGCGGGCTCCGGTCGCGAGCAGCCGGCCGTCACCGCCGCGACGACGGCGACGACCGCGCCCGCGCGAACGAGCAGGTGCTTCATCCTCGGCCCCCCTGGTGACTGCGCCGCCCGTCCGCGGCGCAGTCACACCATGCGGCCGCCGGGGGCCGCGGGGTACCTCGTAACTCCTAGGGAAGCGCTACGGTTCCGGCGCCGTCCCAGGTCAGGGGCCTCAGCAGGTCTTGGTCCAGGTGTGCGAGGCGATCGGCCGGCCGAGGGCGAGGTCGCGGCGCGCGCCCTGCCGTACGCAGCCCAGGCCGTCCTTCAGGTTCTTCTCCGCGAAGTAGGCGACGTGGACGAAGCCCTTCGGGTCGGCGGAGCCGTTGTTGAACACCGAGCGGGGCTTCCGCTTCCGCGCCCAGTCGCAGACCGTGTCGCCGTCGAACCACTCGGGATCGTCGTTGAACCACGCGCACATCTCGCCCCGGCCGCCGGGCTCCGAGAAGAAGCAGACGTCGCCCGGCGCGCAGCGCTCGTACCCGGCGGCGGTGTTCTGCGCCGCCTTCTTCCCGACCGGCTCGTCGCGCAGCGAGTTCAGGCCGAAGCCCGCCGCCGTCAGCACGGCGAGCGACACGGCGAGGAGCGGGACGAGCCGTCTTCGACGGCGGCGCGGCATGCGGCCCGCGGCCGCCTCCCGGACCCGGCGGAGCAGGGACGTCGCGTCGTGGACGGCCCGCTCCCCGTGGGTGCGGCTCAGGCAGTCCGTGACGATCTCCCGCCACGGTTGCGGGAGTTCGGGGGAGAGGCGGAGTTCCTCCTCGCCGCGCGCGTAGCGCAGGGCGGCGTCCCGGCGAGCGGTCGGCGTGCCGCCGGGAAGGGGGGAACAGCCGGTGAGGACGAGGTGGGCCAGGACACCGAAGGCCCACACGTCGGCGCTGGGCCGGATGCGGGTGCCCCGGTCGCCGACCTCCGACCAGAGCAGCTCGGGCGGGGTGTAGTCGGGGGTGGCGAAGCCGGAGGCGTAGGCGTGGCTGCCCTCCAGCTCGCTCGCCGTGCTGAAGTCGCCGAGGCGGACGCTGCCGTCCTTCATCAGCAGGACGTTGCCCGGCTTGAGGTCGCCGTGCACCCAGCCCGCCGTGTGCAGCTGGTGCAGGCCCTCGCAGATCTGGACGAGCAGCGCGGGCCCGGACGGCGGCGGCGCGCCGGTCCCGGAGAGCAGTGACTGGAGCGGGCGCTCGGCCTCCTCCAGTACGAGGACGGTGGCGCCGTCCAGGTCCGGATGTGCCGGGTCGTCGACGGTGAGGGTCTCGTACAGCCGGATCAGGCGGGGCGAGCGGAGCCGGCTCAGCAGCTCGACCTCGCGTTCGGCGAGGTCGCGGAGGTGGCGCAGCTGACGCGGGGTGCGGGTGCCGGTCGGGAGGAACTTGAGGGCGGCCCGGGAGCCGTCGCTCCGCCGTGCCGCGTACACGCTGCCGAAGGCTCCCGCGCCCAGCGGGCGCTCGACGACCCAGTCGCCGATCTCGTAGCCGACCGGCACGGTCAGCGGGAAGGCGGTCACCGCGCGACCTCGGCCAGGGTCGACAGGTCGTCCTCGCGGACCAGGTCGAAGCGGAGGGCGAGGGAGACCAGGGACTCCTTCTTGCCGTTGAGGCGCGGGCCCCCGTCGGCTCTGTCGGGGCCCGGCTTGAGCCGTAACTTCACGGCCAGGTAGTCGATGTTCCACTGCACGGAGGCACGGTTCACCGCCGGCCACACCGGGCGCAGCCGCCCCACGATCTGCTCGACCGTCGGCAGCGGCGCGTGCGGGGCGCCGCGCAGGCGGGACTCGCAGAGCGCGGCGAGGACGAGGAAGTAGCGCTTGGTGCGGTCGAGGGGGAAGGCGAGCGCGGTCGGCTCGCCCTCCCCGGAGGCCTGCGCGCACTCCACGTAGTCGTGGCGGGGCGCCCAGACGCAGAAGTCGAGCAGGTCGCCGCCCGCGGGCAGGACGACCCGCGAGAACTCGAACGGCACCGGGGCGTCGACCCGCCCCGGTGCGATCTTGATGTGCTCCCCGGCGCCCTCCGGGTTCTCGACGACGTAGGTGGAGGCGGTGCTGAAGTTGCTGAGCGTCCAGTAGCTCGCCGTCGCGCCGATCTCTCCGGCGGTGCGGGACACCCCGGGGTGGGGGATGTCCAGGTGGCGACGGTGTCCGCCGGCCGTGCGAGGGGTGGTGCGGCCGGAGTCGTACGGGGTGGTGCGGCCGAAATGGAGCCTTTCGCCGGGCGCCAGTCTGAGCTGGCTTCCGGGGTCCGCGGCGTGTGCGGGCACCACGATGATGCTGTACATGACGCTTCCTTTCCCCGAGGTCTGCGGGGGTCAGGCTAGGAAGCTCCGATAAACGAATGCAGAACGTCATCCTCCGTGCACGGATCCGGACGGGGGCCGGGGAGGGCCGGCTGCGACAGATCCGCCGAACGGGTGGACTCTGGTCTAATGGGTTGCTCTTTTGTCGGCCGCCGGTTGTGGGGGACGTGGTGTTGGACGTACTGAACAGGCCCGCTGCGGAGTCCACCGAAGCGGAGCCGTCCGACGGCCTCTCCCCGGCGCCGCTCCGCCCGTACCTGATCCTCGCGGGCGTCCTCTGCGGCCTGTACTTCCTGTACTCCTGGGTGCAGTACGCGCACTTCCGCACGCCCTCCTGGGACCTCGGGATCTTCGGCCAGTCGGTCCGGGCGTACGCCGAGTTCCGGGCCCCCCTCGTCGACATCAAGGGCCCCGGCTTCCCCATACTCGGCGACCACTTCAGCCCCGTCACCGCGCTCCTCGCGCCGCTCTACTGGATCTGGCCCTCGCCGGTCTCCCTGCTCTTCGGGCAGGCCGCGCTCTTCGCCGCCTCCGTCGTCGTCGTCGGCCGCACCACCCAGCAGATCCTCGGCAGCCGGGCCGCCGGCATCGGGCTCACGCTCGCGTACGGCCTGTCCTGGGGGCTCCAGGAGGCCGTCAAGTCCGACTTCCACGAGATCGCCTTCGCCGTCCCGCTGCTCGCCCTGACCTGCCGGGCCCTGCTCCTCGGGCGCTGGACCGCGGCCGCCGCCTGGTCCGCCCCGCTCGTCCTGGTCAAGGAGGACATGGGCCTCACCGTCGCGATGGTCGGCGCGGTCCTCTTCCTGAAGGGGCGCAAGCGTCTCGGCGCGGCCCTGGCCGGCTTCGGCGTGGCTGCCTTCGCACTGACGGTCCTCGTCCTGATCCCGGCGGCGAGCAAGCTCGGCCAGTACGACTACTGGTCGAAGATCGAGAAGACCGGCACGGGCGCCGACACCTCCTTCGGGCAGGTCGTCGCCGACGCCCTCGGCTCCGGCGAGCGATGGGAGATGGTCTTCTACCTGCTCGCGATCACCGGCTTCCTCGCCCTGCGGTCCCCGCTGGTCCTGCTCGTCCTGCCCACCCTCGGCTGGCGCTTCCTCTCCCAGGACGCCAACCACTGGGGCATGCACTGGCACTACAGCGCGATCCTGATGCCGGTCGTCTTCCTGGCCCTCGTGGACGGCGTCCGCTCGGTCCGCACCTCGCCGCGCGCCTGGCTCGTCTCGTACGGGAAGGTCGTGATCCCGGTCGCGACGGCGGTCGCGCTCGCCCTCGCCGCGAACCTGCCGCTGCGGGAGCTGACGAAGGCGGAGACGTACCGGACGGACACCCGGACCCTGGAGGCGCGGGCGGCGGTCGACGCGGTGCCCGAAGGGGCGAGCGTCGAGGCGGACGTCTCGCTCCTCGCCCACCTCACGGCGGACCACCGGGTCTACTGGGTGGGCACCTCGAAGGGGGCCACGCCGGACTATCTCGCCTTCGACCTGCGGGGCTGGGGGCAGCAGGTGTCGGATCCGGCGCAGCTGGCTTCGCAATTGCATCCGGAGGCGCGCTACGAGATCACCTACCGCTCGGACGGGTTCGCGGTCCTGAAGCGGCAGTGACACGCGGGAGGGGCGGGATCCGGAAAACGGATCCCGCCCCCCACCGGTTCACGCTCAGTACTGCTGCCGGTTCCGGTTGAACCAGGCCGAGCCGTCCGACTTCGCCGTGAAGACGATGATCATCACGCCGAGGGCGAGGCTGACGACGCCGAGCGGCAGCGAGAAGAGGCTGAACAGCACCGCGAAGGAGGCCCAGACGATCGCGCCGATCCGGACGCCGTTGCCGCCGGACGCGAACTTGGCGGCGAGCACCATGCCGAGGACCGCGAAGATCAGCGACACGACACCGGCGCCGATCATGATGCCCTGGCCCAGGTTCGCGAAGGTCTCCTCGTCGCCGGACAGGGCGCCCTGCTTCTCCAGCTCGCTGGTGAAGGTGAAGGAGAGGGCGATCGCGGCGATGCCGCCGATCAGGTTGAGGACGCTCATGATCCACAGCATCACGCGCGCCGACTTCACACCGCCCGGCATCTCCATGACCGCGCCCGGGTACCCGCCGCCGTACGGCGAGACCGGCGGGGCCGCCGGGTAGCCGTAGCCCTGCTGCGGGACGCCCTGCGGGGCCTGCTGCGGGTAGCCGTACCCGGGCTGTCCCTGCGGCTGGCCGTACCCGGGCTGCTGTCCCTGCGGCTGGCCGTAGGGGTTGTTCGGATCGCCGAAGCTCATCGCGGGATTCCTCCGTGAAATTCTCTGTGCGGGGACGACGCGGCCCGCGCGGAGGACCTTCACGGCATTTGAGCGGATCTCCCCCCGGCACTTTCCGCGGTACTACGCGGATCATCGTCGTCGCAACGTCGACTTCTTGTCCAGTCGATACGTCGCGGAGTTGTGCAGATGCAACCCGTTGTTCCGCATCGCCGGCCCCCGCGCGAGAGCGAATTGGAACAAGGCGGGGGTCATCCGGGAGGATGTCTCCATGAGCGCCCAGATTCTCGATGGCAAGGCCACCGCAGCCGCGATCAAGTCCGATCTGACCGTCCGTGTGGCGGCCCTCAAGGAGAAGGGCATCACGCCCGGCCTGGGCACGGTCCTGGTCGGTGACGACCCGGCCAGCCAGAAGTACGTCGCCGGAAAGCACCGCGACTGCGCGGAGGTCGGCCTCGCCTCCATCCAGCGCACCCTGCCGGGCACCGCCACCCAGGAGGAGATCGAGGCGGTCGTACGGGAGCTCAACGAGGACCCGGCCTGCACCGGCTACATCGTCCAGCTGCCGCTGCCCAAGGGCATCGACGAGAACCGCATCCTGGAGCTGATGGACCCGGCCAAGGACGCGGACGGCCTGCACCCGACCAACCTCGGCCGGCTCGTCCTCAACGAGCCCGCCCCGCTGCCCTGCACGCCGAACGGCATCGTCACCCTGCTCCGCGCGCACGGCGTGGAGATCAACGGCGCCGAGGTCGTCGTCGTCGGCCGCGGTGTCACCATCGGGCGTCCGATGCCGCTCATCCTGACCCGCCGCTCCGAGAACGCCACCGTGACCCAGTGCCACACGGGCACCCGGGACCTCTCGGCCCACCTGCGCAACGCCGACATCATCGTCGCGGCCGCCGGCGTGCCGCACCTGATCAAGCCCGAGGACGTGAAGCCGGGCGCGGCCGTCCTCGACGTCGGCGTCTCCCGCAACGGCGAGGGCAAGATCGTCGGAGACGTGGACCCGGGCGTCGCCGAGGTGGCCGCCTGGATCTCCCCGAACCCCGGCGGCGTGGGCCCGATGACCCGCGCCCAGCTCCTCGTCAACGTCGTCGAGGCCGCCGAGCGCGCGGCCGCGGCGCTCTGACGTGAGCTCCGGGACCCCGGGGGCGCCCGAGAACCCGGACGGGGACGCGTCGCCGACCGAGGGAACCAAGCCCGTCACGGGCGGTTTCAAGCGGCCGAAGCCCACCCTCACCACCGACACCGCGCGCCCCGAGGGCGGCGGCCGGGCGGCCCCCGGCGACGCCCCGGCGCCCGCGCGCCAGTGGCCGCTGCTCACCGTCCTCGTGCTCGCCGGGCTCGGCCTGCTCGTGGTGGGCACGGACCCGTTCCCGCAGGCCTTCCGGGTGGGGGCGATCCTGGTCGGGGCCGCGCTCCTCACGGGGGCGGCGCTGCGCCGGGTGCTGCCGTCCGTCGGCATGCTGGCCGTCCGCTCCCGCTTCACGGACATGATCACGTACGGGGTGATGGGCGGCCTGATCGTGCTGCTCGCGCTCATGGTCCAGCCGGGGCCCTGGCTGAGGATCCCGTTCCTGGAGGACGTACTCCACCTCACGGTGACGTGACCGTCCGGCTCGTGAGCAACGGCGCCCGCCCTCTCCCCCGTGGGAGGGCGGGCGCCGTCACGATCAAGGGTCATGTACGTGCCAAGGTCGGTTCAAGCTCCGTCGGTGCGCTGTGGCACGGAAGTGACCATTCCGCTACGTCGCCCCCACGTCGGCCTCCGCCGCACGGCCCCGGAGGGCTCCCGGACGGGTGGCAGTGAGCCGGACCACAAGGGGGTGGGGATTCGAGGGGGCCCGGGTCGGATAGCCTGACCGCTGGATATCTCTTCATGTCGAGACACCGATCGATCAAGAGAGCTATCCCGCACCAGGGGCAGGGACCCCCACCGCCAGCTGTCTTACGGAGATCGCCATGACCCGCACTCCCGTGAATGTCACCGTGACCGGCGCGGCCGGCCAGATCGGCTACGCGCTGCTCTTCCGCATCGCCTCCGGCCACCTGCTCGGCGCGGACGTGCCGGTCAAGCTGCGCCTCCTCGAGATCCCGCAGGGCGTGAAGGCCGCCGAGGGCACCGCCATGGAGCTCGACGACTGCGCGTTCCCGCTGCTCAAGGGCATCGACATCTTCGACGACCCGAACAAGGGCTTCGAGGGCGCCAACATCGGCCTGCTCGTCGGCGCCCGCCCGCGCGGCCCGGGCATGGAGCGCGGCGACCTGCTCGCCGCCAACGGCGGCATCTTCAAGCCGCAGGGTGAGGCCATCGCCGCCCACGCCGCGGACGACATCAAGGTCCTCGTCGTCGGCAACCCGGCCAACACCAACGCCCTGATCGCCCAGTCCGCCGCCAAGGGCGTCCCGGCCGAGCGCTTCACCGCGATGACCCGCCTGGACCACAACCGCGCGCTGACGCAGCTGGCCAAGAAGACGGGCTCCTCCGTCACGGACATCAAGCGCCTCACCATCTGGGGCAACCACTCCGCGACCCAGTACCCGGACATCTTCCACGCGCAGGTCGCCGGCAAGAACGCCGCCGAGATCGTCAACGACGAGGCCTGGCTGGCCGAGGACTTCATCCCGACCGTCGCCAAGCGCGGCGCCGCGATCATCGACGCCCGTGGCGCGTCCTCCGCGGCCTCCGCCGCCAACGCCGCCATCGACCACGTCCACACCTGGGTCAACGGCACCGCCGAGGGCGACTGGACCTCCATGGGCGTCCCGTCCGACGGCTCCTACGGCGTCCCGGAGGGCCTCATCTCCTCCTTCCCGGTCACCTGCAAGGACGGCGCGTACGAGATCGTCCAGGGCCTGGAGATCAACGACTTCTCCCGCGCCCGCATCGACGCCTCCGTCAAGGAGCTCTCCGAGGAGCGCGACGCGGTTCGCGAGCTCGGCCTGATCTGAGGCTGAATCCAGCTTCACACTCCCGGCGTCCCCGGGCCGTACGACCGACCGTACGGCGCGGGGGCGCCGTTTTCCGCCGCCCGTTGTGGGCATGCGTTCCTCCCCCAGACTTCGTCCGGGAGGTGCCCCCAGGGCGGAACGATTGCCCACAACGGGGCGGTTCTCAGAGACGCCCCGTCTCCCGGAGTGTCGTCGTCAGGGACCGTACGGCCGTCAGCGTCCGTGTCAGGAGACCGTCCCCGAACGTGATGCGCGTCGCGCCGAGCCCGCCCAGTTCGGGGAAGGTCGGCCCGCCCGGGACGGACAGCGCGTTGACGGGCAGGTCGCCGAGCGCCGCGCGCAGGGCCGGCAGGTCGGACGGCGGCGCCGCGATCGGGTAGACGCAGTCCGCGCCGGCCGACGCGTAGAGCCGGGCCCGGGCGACCGCCTCCGCCAGGGGGTCCGGGGACCGGCGGATGTAGACGTCGATCCGCGCGTTGACGAAGAGCGAAGGGCCCGCCTCCGCCCGTACCGCCGCCAGCCACTCCGCCTGCGCCTCCGGGTCCTTCAGCGCCCGGTCGGGACCGCTGTCCTCCAGGTTGACGCCGACGGCACCGGACTCCCGTACCCGCTCGACCAGTTCCGCCGCCGGAAGGCCGTACCCGCCCTCCAGGTCCGCCGTGACGGGTACGGAGACCGAGCGGACGACGCGTGCCACCGCCGCGAACATCTCCGACGGCGGCGTCGCCCCGTCCTCGTACCCGAGCGAGGCCGCGATCCCCGCGCTCGGCGTGGCGAGCGCCGGATACCCGGCCGCCTCGAAGGCGCGGGCGCTGGCCGCGTCCCACGGGCCGGGCAGCACCAGCGGGTCGTCCGCGGACCGCTCCCGGTGGAGGGCCCGCAGCTCCGCGGCGGTCACGCCGGCTTCGGGGTGTAGTGGCCGGGCGTCATCCGGGTGGTGACGCCGATCCGGTTCCAGGCGTTGATCGTGACGATCGCGGCGACGACCCGGGCGAGTTCGGTCTCGTCGAAGTGCGCGGCGGCCCGCGCGTACACCTCGTCGGGCACGAAGCCGTCGGTGAGGACGGTGACGGCCTCGGTCAGCGCGAGCGCCGCGAGCTCCCGCTCGGTGTAGAAGTGCCGGGACTCCTCCCAGGCCGCGAGCTGCACGATCCGCTCGATGCTCTCGCCCTCCGCCAGCGCGTCCTTGCTGTGCATGTCGACGCAGAAGGCACAGCGGTTGATCTGCGAGGCCCGGAGCTTGATCAGGTGGTACAGGGTCGGGTCGACGTCCTTCGCGGCCGCCGTCTCGAGCCGGACCATCGCCCGGTAGAACTCGGGGAGGCGCTCGGGGAGGGACATCCGGGGCGCGTGCTCGTGCGCGTACACGGTCTGTTCTGTCTCTGCCGTCGTCATGCCGTCCACCGTACGGAGCCGATGGCTCAGCGGTATGGTCCATTTCCATGGCGAACGACTGGGCCACTTTCGGGGCCGACCTCCATCTGGAACTCCGCGGCACCCGGCTCCGCGCGGGCCTCATGGACGCCCTGCGGGAGGCGGTCCGCAGCGGCCGCCTGGAGGCGGGCACCCGGCTGCCGTCCTCCCGCTCGCTCGCCGCCGACCTCGGCATGGCCCGCAACACCGTCGCCGACGCGTACGCCGAGCTGGTCGCCGAGGGCTGGCTCACCGCCCGGCAGGGCTCCGGGACCCGCGTCGCCCGCCGGACCGCGCCGCGCGCGCCGGCGCCGTCCTCCCCGTCGCCGTCGGCCGGAGCGGGCCGGGGCAGGCCCGCCGCGCCCGCGCACAACCTTCAGTCCGGCACCCCCGACCTCGCCTCCTTCCCGCGCGCCGACTGGCTCAAGGCCTACCGTCGGGCGCTCACCGACGCCCCCAACGAGGCCTTCGGGTACGGCGATCCGCGCGGCAGGCCCGAACTGCGCGCCGCACTCGCCGAGTACCTCGCCCGTGCCCGCGGCGTGCACGCCCGGCCCGGGCGGATCGTGATCTGCGCGGGCTTCGTGCACGGCCTGACGCTGCTCGGCCAGGTGCTGCGGGCCCGCGGCGTGCGGGACGTGGCGGTCGAGTCGTACGGGCTCGGGCTCCACGAGGAGCTCCTCAGAAGCGCCGGACTCGGCACCCCCGTCCTGGGCTTCGACGAACGCGGCACGAGGACCGAGGAGTTGGCGGGGCTCGACGGGTGCGGGGCGGTCCTGATGACGGCCGCCCACCAGTACCCGCTGGGCGGCGCCCTGCCCCCGGACCGGCGGGCGGCGGTCGTCGACTGGGCGCGGGCCTCCGGCGGCCTCGTCCTGGAGGACGACTACGACGGGGAGTTCCGCTACGACCGGCAGCCCGTCGGAGCCCTGCAGGGCCTCGACCCCGAGCGCGTCGTCTACTTCGGCACCGCGAGCAAGTCCCTCGCGCCCGGCCTCCGCCTCGCCTGGATGGTCCTGCCGGAGCGCCTGGCGGAGGAGGTCGCGGCGGCGAAGGGGGCCGTGGACTGGTCGTCGAGCGCGCCGGACCAGCTGGCGTTCGCCGAGTTCCTGCGCTCGGGGGCGTACGACCGGCACGTACGGGCGATGCGGCTGCGCTACCGGCGGCGCCGCGACCAGCTGGTGGCGGCCGTCGCCGCGCACTCGCCGGAGACCCGGGTCAGCGGCATCGCGGCCGGTCTGCACGCCGTCCTGGCCCTGCCGCCCGGCACCGAGCAGGCCACCCTGCGGGCCGCCGCCTGGCGCGGCCTCGCCGTCCAGGGCGTCAACCAGTTCCGCCGTACCACCGTGCCGGCCACCCTCGACGGCCTGGTCGTCGGCTACGCCACGCCCCCCGACAGCGGCTGGCAGGGCGCCCTGCGGGCCTTGTGCGGGGTACTGCCCTGAGGGGTCAGGAGGGGGCGGTCGGCTCCGCGGCCGGTTCCGGCTCCGGGGCCGGTGCCTCGCCGAAGCGGGCCAGGGTCAGGGAGCCCGCCACCGCCACCGCGAAGCCGGCGATCGCCAGCCAGCCCAGTCCGTCCCGGGTGCTGTCCCCGAGCCAGATCACCCCGACGATCGCCGGGCCGATCGTTTCTCCCAGCACCGCGCCCGCCGTCGCCGTGGTCACCGAGCCGCGCTGGAACGCCGAGGTCAGCAGCAGGAACGCGGCCCCGCCGCCGACGAGGAGCGCGTACCAGACGGGATCCGTGAAGTCGATGCCCTCGATCAGCCGGACCGCCACCTCCACCACCCCGAAGCCGACCCCCGCCCCGAGACCGAGGACGAGCGCCCGGGACCGCACCGGCAGCCGCCCCGCCACCACGCCGAGCAGCAGGACCCCGAAGGAGATCCCGAGGAGCACCCAGTCCAGCGCCGCCGAGCCCTCCCGGTGCCCCTCCTTGCCCGAGGCGAAGGCCAGCATCGCGAGCCCCAGGCAGACCACGGCCACGGCCACCCACTCCACCCGGCTCAGCTGCACCCGCAGCACCCGGGACGCGATGACCGCCGTGACCGCCAGACTCGCGGCGAGGGCCGCGCCCACCACGTAGATGGGGAGCGTCCGCAGGGCCACGATCTGCAGCACGAAGCCCAGACCGTCCGCCCCCAGGCCGGCGAGATAGCGCCACTGCTGCAGGGCCCGCCACATCAGCGCGACGTCGACACCGCCGCCCGTCCCCGGCTCGGCGGCCCGCGCCGCCATCGCCTGGAGGACCGAGGCGGCACCGAAGCACACGGACGAGGCCAGCGCACAAATCATCCCGAGAAGCACAAAGCGACTCTAGGCCGTGAGGCCGGAAATCACCGGCCTACACTGTGCGGTCGCGAGGCGCGCGCGACGCGTTCGCGAGGGCGAAGGGGAGGCGACGGACATGCGCAGGCTGAGGTCGAGCACGGTGGTGCTCGGCGGGATGGGTGTGCTCGCGGCGACGATCACCGCGTGCGGTTCGGAGCCGGACAAGCGGTGCGTGGACCCGCTGACCCGGGAGGAGCTGCCGAGCTACGAGTGCCAGAGCGGCGGCGGCAGCAGCGACGACGACAACGGCTCCACCCACCGCGGCTCGTACTACTACGGCGGTTCCGTCCGCGACCGCAAGGTGAGCGGCGGCAGCTTCGACAAGACCGCCGTGGACACCGGCGGCTTCGGCTGCTCCGGCACCGGCGGCGGCTGAGGCGGGCCCGGCATCATGCAGCGCCACACCATCGAGCCCCGGCCCGGCTGGCAGGAGACGGTCGAGGAGCAGGGGCTCGTCTATCCGCTGACCCGCTACCCGGACGGTTCGCTGCGCCCGTACTGGGACGAGAGCGCGTACTACTCCTTCTCGCTGCCCGAGGTCGAGGCCCTGGAGGAGGTCGTCGAGGAGCTCCACGCGCTGTGCCTGGCGGCGGCCGCGCACATCGTCGAGGAGAACCGGTTCGCCGAGCTCGGGATCACCGACCCGAGGCTGGCGGGCCTGGTCGCCGAGTCCTGGCGGCGCCGTGCCGAACTGCCCTCCCTGTACGGCCGCTTCGACCTGCGTTACGACGGCACGGGGCCGGCCAAGATGCTGGAGTACAACGCCGACACCCCGACCTCCCTCGTGGAGGCCGCGAGCCCGCAGTGGTTCTGGATGGAGGAGCGGTTCCCCGGCGCCGACCAGTGGAACTCACTCCACGAGCGGCTCGTCGACGCCTGGAAGCGCCAGGCCCACCTGCTGCCGCCCGGCCCCCTCCACTTCGCCCACTCGGACGGCGACGAGCTCGGCGAGGACCTGATGACGGTCGCGTATCTGCGCGAGACCGCCCAGCAGGCCGGGCTGGACACCGAGGCGCTCTCCGTGGAGCGGATCGGCTGGGACCGGCTCTCGCGCCGCTTCGTCGACGACCGGCTCCGCTTCATCCGCAGCTGCTTCAAGCTCTACCCGTGGGAGTGGCTGACCACCGACCGCTTCGGCCGGCACGTCCTGGACACCCTCGACAACGGCGGCGGCACCGGCACCACCTGCTGGATCGAACCGGCCTGGAAGATGCTGCTCTCCAACAAGGCGCTCCTCGCGATCCTGTGGGAGCTGAACCCGGGCCACCCGAACCTGCTGCCCGCCTACCTCGACGGGCCGCGCGAACTCGCCGCCACCACCGGCTGGGTCGCCAAGCCGCTGCTCGGCCGCGAGGGCGCGGGCGTGACCCTGCACGAGGCCGGTACGGAGCCCTTGGTACAGGACGGGGAGGCCTGCTGCTACCAGGAGCTGGCCCCGCTGCCCGACTTCGACGGCAACCGGGTGGTGCTCGGCGCGTGGGTCGTCGAGGACGAGGCGGCGGGGCTCGGCATCCGGGAGTCGGCGGGGCTCGTCACCGACGAGTACGCCCGCTTCCTCCCGCACGTCATTCTGTGACGTAGTCCCGCAGCGGCGCCGGCTTCAGACCGGCCGCCTCCGCCGCGTCCAGGGCCCGCTCCAGGTCCTGCGTCACCGTCTCGTTGAAGTGCAGCAGGATGATGTCGCCGGCCTTGAGCCGCGGGGTCGGCGGGGTCCACCCGCCCCAGGTCGTGAGGTCGTACGTCCACGTGACCAGCGCCTTCGCCCCGCACTCCCGCGCGGTGGTCCGGGTCGTCCCGTCGTACGTGCCGTACGGCGGGCGCAGCAGCCGCGGGCCGTCGCCGAACTGCGCGAGGTGCTGGTCGCGGGCCCCGCACACCTCCGCCTTCTGGCCCGCCGCGTCGAGGGTGGTCAGGTCCGGGTGGCCGACGGTGTGGTTCTCGACGCGGGAGCGGCCCTGGTCGAGCAGGGTGTGGAAGTAGCCGGAGTCGTAGGAGTACGCGCCGGGGAGCAGGAAGAGCGAGGCGGGCACCCGGCGGTCGAGCAGCAGCCGCGCGGCGGCGGGGTCGTGGTACCAGCCGTCGTCGAGGGTGATGAAGACGACCGGGTCGGTGGTCTCCACGTGGGAGACCACCGGGACGGGCTCGGGCCAGGCCGCCTCCGGGGCGGCGTGCGCGGGTCCGGCGACCGCGCCGAGGAGCGCGAGCGGGACGAGGGCGGCGAGCGCGGCACGCAGGGCGTGACGCAGACGGAGTCTCGGCATGGCGGCATCATTGGCCTAGACCAAGTCCGGTGTCAATGCGCCGAGTCGGCCACCCGCCACCCCCTGGAAGCGGACCCCGTCAGTCCGACAGAACCCCCCTCAACTGCTCCAGACCCCAGTCCAGGTCCTCCTTCGAGATGACCAGCGGCGGAGCGATCCGGATCGTCGAACCGTGCGTGTCCTTCACCAGGACCCCACGCTCCATCAGCCGCTCCGAGATCTGCCGGCCCGTCCCCTTCGAGGGCACGATGTCGACGCCCGCCCAGAGCCCGCGACCGCGCACGGCCTCCACCGCACCGCCGCCCACGAGCAGCCCCAGCTCCGCGTGGAGGTGCTCGCCCAGCTCCGCCGCCCGCTCCTGGAACTCGCCCGTCCGCAGCATCGCGATCACCTCCAGGGCCACCGCGCACGCCAGCGGGTTCCCGCCGAACGTCGACCCGTGCTCACCCGGCCGGAACACCCCGAGCACCTCGCGGTCGGCCACCACCGCCGACACCGGCACCACGCCGCCGCCCAGCGCCTTCCCCAGGATGTACACGTCCGGCACCACCCCCTCGTGCTCGCACGCGAACGTCCGCCCCGTCCGGCCCAGACCCGACTGGATCTCGTCCGCCATGAACAGCACGTTCCGCCGACGCGTCAGCTCCCGCACCCCCGCCAGGTAACCGGCCGGCGGGACCAGGACCCCCGCCTCGCCCTGGATCGGCTCGATCAGCACGGCCACCGTGTGCGCCGTGACCGCCGCCTCCATCGCCGTCAGATCCCCGTACGGCACGATCTCGAACCCCGGCGTGTACGGCCCGTAGTGGTCGCGCGCCTCGTGGTCCGTCGAGAAGCTCACGATCGTCGTCGTCCGGCCGTGGAAGTTGTTCGCCGCCACCACGATCTTCGCGTGCCCGTCCGGCACGCCCTTCACCTCGTACCCCCACTTCCGGGCGGTCTTCACGGCCGTCTCGACCGCCTCCGCCCCCGTGTTCATCGGCAGCACCGCCTCCTTGCCGCACAGCTCCGCCAGCTGCGTACAGAAGTCGGCGAACCGGTCGTGGTGGAAGGCGCGCGAGGTCAGCGTCACCCGCTCCAGCTGCGCCTTCGCCGCGTCGATCAGACGCCGGTTGCCGTGCCCGAAGTTGAGCGCCGAGTACCCGGCGAGCATGTCGAGATAGCGACGGCCCTCGACATCGGTCATCCAGGCGCCGTCCGCCGAGGCGACGACGACCGGAAGGGGGTGGTAGTTGTGAGCGCTGTGCGCGTCCGCGGAAGCGATCGCGTCTTCTGTCCTCGACACGGGATCTCCGTTCGTCCTGCGGCTCGGGGGGTGGCTCGTCCCCAGGGGGCTGTGGCCCCTTTCTTATCGTCGCTCGGATGCCGGACAGGGAAACCTCGGCGACGGCGCGCCAGCTACCCTGGAAACACGCACGGCGACTGGCGTACGGGGAAGCGACCCCGGGGGAGCCGTGCGCGCTCCACCACACGAGGTGCCGCTCGCCTGGGCATCACGGGCCCCCGGTCCCGTGCGCACCTCCGCCCCGGGACCGTTCCGCCGAACGCCCGGAGGACACCGCCATGACCACCCCGCAGCAGCACCCCGCGCTCGCCGCCGCCGACCCCGAGCTCGCCGCCCTCGTCGGCGCCGAGGAACGGCTCCAGGCCGAGACCCTGCGCCTCATCCCCAGCGAGAACTACGTCTCCGCCGCCGTCCTCGAAGCCTCCGGCACCGTCCTCCAGAACAAGTACAGCGAGGGCTACCCCGGCCGCCGCTACTACGAGGGCCAGCAGAACATCGACCAGGTCGAGACCCTCGCCGTCGAGCGCGCCAAGGCCCTCTTCGGCGTCGACCACGCCAACGTCCAGCCCTACTCCGGCTCCCCGGCCAACCTCGCCGTCTACCTCGCCTTCGCGAAGCCCGGCGACACCGTCATGGGCATGGCCCTGCCCATGGGCGGCCACCTCACCCACGGCTGGGGCGTCTCCGCCACCGGCACCTGGTTCCGCGGCGTCCAGTACGGCGTCCGCCAAGACACGGGCCTCATCGACTTCGACCAGGTCCGCGAGCTCGCCCTCAAGGAGCGGCCGAAGGTCATCTTCTGCGGCGGCACCGCGCTGCCCCGCACCATCGACTTCGGCGCCTTCGGTGAGATCGCCCGCGAGTCCGGCGCCGTCCTCGTCGCCGACGTCGCCCACATCGCCGGCCTGATCGCGGGCGGTGCCCACCCGTCCCCCGTCGGGCACGTCGACGTCATCTCCACGACCACCCACAAGACCCTCCGCGGCCCGCGCGGCGCCATGCTCATGTCCACCGAGGAGCACGCCAGGGCCCTCGACAAGGCCGTCTTCCCCGGCCTCCAGGGCGGCCCCCACAACCAGACCACCGCCGCCATCGCCGTCGCCCTCCGCGAGGCCTCCCAGCCCTCCTTCCGCGACTACGCCCACGCCGTCGTCGCCAACGCCCGGGCCCTCGCCGAGGCGCTCCTCGCCCGCGGCTTCGACCTGGTCTCCGGCGGCACCGACAACCATCTGATCCTGATCGACCTCACCCCCAAGCAGGTCCCGGGCAAGATCGCCGCGAAGGCCCTCGACCGGGCCGGCATCGTCGTCAACTACAACACCGTCCCCTACGACCCGCGGAAGCCCTTCGACCCCTCCGGCATCCGCATCGGCACGCCCTCCCTCACCTCCCGCGGCCTCACCGCGGACCACATGGACCAGGTCGCCGAGTGGATCGACCGCGCCGTCACCGCCGCCGGCACGGGCGACGAGGACACCCTCGCCGCCGTCCGCGCGGAGGTCGCCGACCTGATGGCCGCCCACCCGGCCCCGGGCCTGCCGGTCTGACCGGCCGCTAACCGGCCACGGCCCCGCGGATCAGGGCCGCCAGGTCCTGGGCGTGGGTGTCGTCCGCGCTCGCGCTCAGGCGGCTGCGGGTGAACGCGAACGACAGCTCGCGTCCGGGATCGGCGAAGGCGATGCTGCCGCCGCTGCCGTTGTGGCCGAACGCGGTGGGCTCGCCGCCCGTCTCGGGCAGGCCGAGGAAGTAGCCGAGCCCCTTGGGGACCGGCGCGCCCAGGATCCGGTCCGGCTCGCGGGTCCGGAGCTCGTACAGCAGCGGCAGCCGCTCGGCCGGGACCAGCCGGACGCCGTCGACCTCGCCGATCAGCGCCGCGTACATCCGGGCCGCGGCGTGCGCCGTGAGGGTCGCGGCGGCCGGTGCGTCGGCGCGCAGGTAGTCGGGGCGGTTGGCGAGCCGGGCGCAGGGCCACACGCCGGGGTTCGGCACGGCCAGGAGGAACGGCGCGTCCTCCGGGATCGCGGCGAGCTTCTCCTCCCAGCTGCCCGCCACCAGCGGGACCACCCGGTCCGCGTGCGCGTCGGGTGTCCCGTAGAAGAGCGAGTCCGCGATGCCCAGCGGCTCGGTGACGTACGTGCGCAGCGCCTCGGCGACGGGGAGTCCCGTGGCGCGGCGCACGGTCTCGCCGAGGACCCAGCCGAAGGTCCAGCCGTGGTAGCCGGTGGCGGCGCCCGGCTCCCACAACGGCTCCTGCGCGGCGATCAGCGCGCACATGTGGTCCCAGTCGCACAGCTCCTCCGGCGTGATCGCCGGCGGCAGCTGCGGCACGCCCGTGCGGTGGGTCAGCGCGTCGCGGACGGTGGCGCGGTCCTTGCCGTGGGCGCCGAACTCCGGCCAGAGGGCGCTGAGCGGGGTGTCGTAGTCGAGCAGTCCGCGCGCGACGAGGACGTGGACCAGCGTCGCCGTGACGCCCTTGCCGGTGGAGAAGCTGTGCAACAGGGAGGCGGCGTCCACCCCCTCGCCCGCGTACGCGTCGACGATCAGCTCCCCGTGCCGGTACGCCGCCACCTGCACCGCCGATTCCCGGCCCGAGTCGACCAGCCTCCGGACGACGTCCTCGACCCGTGCCTGTACGTCTGCCATCGGTTCCCCCTCCGAATGCTTCGAGCACGAGGTGTGTTTCTCGTCTCACGGGGCACGATGCCACGTCCGGTTCCGGGGGTCGCACCTGAGAGAATGATGAACATGGCCTCTGACAGTCCCCGTGTGCTCTCCGGAATCCAGCCCACCGCAGGCTCGTTCCACCTCGGCAACTACCTCGGCGCCGTCCGCCAGTGGGTCGCCCTGCAGGAGTCGCACGACGCCTTCTACATGGTCGTCGACCTGCACGCGATCACGGTCCCGCAGGACCCCGCCGAGCTGCGCGCCAACACCCGGCTCGCCGCCGCCCAGCTGCTCGCCGCCGGGCTCGACCCCGAGCGCTGCACCCTCTTCATCCAGAGCCACGTCCCCGAGCACGCCCAGCTCGGCTGGGTCATGAACTGCCTCACCGGCTTCGGCGAGGCCTCCCGCATGACCCAGTTCAAGGACAAGTCCGCCAAGCAGGGCGCCGACCGCGCCACCGTCGGCCTCTTCACGTACCCGATCCTCCAGGTCGCGGACATCCTGCTCTACCAGGCCCACGAGGTCCCGGTCGGCGAGGACCAGCGCCAGCACATCGAGCTGACCCGCGACCTCGCGGAGCGCTTCAACGGCCGCTTCGGCGAGACGTTCACGATCCCGAAGCCGTACATCCTCAAGGAGACGGCGAAGATCTTCGACCTCCAGGACCCGACGATCAAGATGAGCAAGTCGGCGTCCTCGCCGAAGGGTCTGATCAACCTCCTGGACGACCCGAAGGCCACCGCCAAGAAGGTCAAGAGCGCCGTCACCGACACCGACACGGTGATCCGCTTCGACCCGGAGAACAAGGCCGGCGTCTCCAACCTGCTCACCATCATGTCCACGCTCACCGACACGTCCGTCGAGGACCTGGAGAAGAGCTACGAGGGCAAGATGTACGGCGCGCTGAAGACGGATCTCGCCGAGGTCATGGTGGACTTCGTCACGCCGTTCCGGGCCCGCACGCAGGAATACCTGGACGACCCGGAGACGCTGGACTCGGTCCTGGCCAAGGGAGCGGAGAAGGCCCGCGCGGTCGCCGCCGAGACGCTGGCGCAGACGTACGAGCGCATGGGCTTCCTGCCCGCCAAGCACTGAGTCCTGGGACCCTGGCCGAAAGGGTGGTGCAGGCCGCACACTGGCGGCTGCACCACCACACAACGACTCGACGACGGACGACGGAGGAGAACGACGTGGGGACCGTAACGCTCGGCGTTTCGATCGCGGTCCCGGAGCCCTACGGCAGCCTGCTCCAGGAGCGGCGCGCCGGCTTCGGGGACCCTGCCGCGTACGGCATCCCCACGCACGTCACGCTGGTCCCGCCGACCGAGGTGCCCGAGGAGCGGCTGCCGGAGATCGAGGCGCACCTCGCGGGTGTCGCCGCCGACCACCAGCCGTTCCCCGTGCGCCTGGAAGGCACCGGCACCTTCCGTCCGCTCTCCCCGGTCGTCTTCGTGAAGCTGGCGGAGGGCGTGCCCCTCTGCAACGCCCTCCAGCACCGGATCCGCGACGAGGCCGGCCCCCTCGCGCGCGAGCTGCAGTTCCCGTACCACCCGCACGTCACCGTGGCGCACGGCATCTCCGAGGAGGGGATGGACCGGGCGTTCGAGGAGCTCGCCGGGTACGAGGCGGCCTGGACCTGCCGCTCCTTCGCGCTGTACGAGCAGGGCCCGGACGGGGTCTGGCGGAAGCTGTACGACTACGAGTTCGGCAGCGGCCGCCCGATCGCCGCGGTCCCCGCGCAGGGCGGCAGCCCGGTGGACACCCCGGCGCCCACCGCCTAGCCGGCCAGATCACACCGGAAGGCGGCGGAACAGCGGCCTCGGCACGTGCCGTACCGCCGCCATCACCATCCGCAGCGCCCCCGGCACCCACACCGTCTCCGAGCGGCGCCGCAGCCCCAGCTCGATCGCGCCCGCGACCGCCTCCGGGGTCGTCGCGAGCGGCGCCTCCGCGAGCCCGGCGGTCATCTTCGAGCGCACGAACCCGGGCCGTACGACCATGACGTGCACGCCCGTGCCGTGCAGCGCGTCCCCGAGGCCCTGGGCGAAGGCGTCGAGGCCCGCCTTCGACGAGCCGTAGATGAAGTTGGCGCGGCGGGCCCGTTCGCCCGCCACCGACGACAGCACCACCAGCGAGCCGTGCCCCTGCGCCTGGAGCGCGCCCGCGCACACCAGTCCGGCCGAGACGGCGCCCGTGTAGTTGGTCTGCGCGACCCGGACGGCGGCGACCGGGTCGGACTCGTCGCGGGCCTGGTCGCCGAGGACGCCGAAGGCGAGCAGCACCATGTCGATGTCCCCCTCGGTGAAGATCTTCCCGAGCCGCTCCTCGTGCGACTCGGTGTCGAGCGCGTCGAACGGCACCGTGCGCACGTCCGCGCCGAGCGCGCGCAGCGAGTCGGCGGCGGCCGTGAGCGCGGGGGAGGGGCGGCCGGCCAGCCAGACCGTACGGGTGCGGCGCGCGATCAGCCGGCGGGCGGTGGCGAGCCCGATCTCGGAGGTGCCGCCGAGGACGAGCAGGGACTGCGGGGCACCGAAGGCGTCCTTCACGGGAACTCCTGGAGATCTAGAGACGGAGACGGCGGGCCAGGTCCGAGGTGAGGACCGACCGGGGGTCGAGCGCGGCGCGCAGCGCCCGGAACTCGTCGAGCCGGGGGTACATCGCGGCCAGGGTCTCCGGCCGGACCCGGGAGTCCTTGGCGAGGTAGACCCGGCCGCCGGCACCGACGACCTCCTCGTCGAGCGCGTCGAGGAAGCGGCCGAGCCCGGGGAGGCCGGTGGGGAGGTCGAGGGCGAGGGTCCAGCCGGGAAGGGGGAACGACAACCAGCCGGGATCGCCCGCGCCGAACCGTTTCAGGACGGCGAGGAACGAGGGGCAGCCCCGGTCCGCGATCCGCCGCACGATCCGGCGGAGGGTGTCCTCCTGCCCGTACGGGACGACGAACTGGTACTGGACGAAGCCGCCGGGCCCGTAGATCCGGTTCCAGTGCGGGACGCCGTCGAGGGGGTGGAAGAAGGCCGGAAGCGACTGGAGGCTGCCGGTCGCGGCGCGGGGGGCCCTGCGGTACCAGAGCTCGTTGAAGAGCCCGACGGTGGTGCGGCCGAGGAGCCCGCCGGGGACGTACGGCGGCGGGGCGGGCAGCCGGCCCGGCCGGAAGGCGAGCGGATCGCGGCGGGCCCGGTGGCGGCGGGGGAGTGCGTCGTACGGGGCGTGGTCGCCGCGCGTCAGGACGGCCCGGCCGGTGGCGGCGCCGCGGGCGAGCAGGTCGATCCAGGCGACGGAGTAGCGGTACGCGTGGTCGGTGGCCGTGAGCCGGGCCATCAGCTCGTCGAGGTCCGGGACGCGCTCGGTGTCCACGCGCATGAGGGAGGTCTCGACGGGGAGCAGCCGCAGGGTGGCGGAGAGGATCACCCCGGTCAGGCCCATGCCGCCGGTGGTGGCGTCGAAGAGCGGTGTCCCGGGGAGCACGGTCCTGATCTCGCCGTCGGCGGTGAGGAGTTCGAGCGCGGTCACATGGCGGCCGAAGGAACCCGAGACGTGGTGGTTCTTGCCGTGGATGTCGGCGCCGATCGCGCCGCCGACGGTCACGTACCGGGTGCCGGGGGTGACCGGGACGAACCAGCCGAGCGGCAGCAGGGCCGCCATCAGCCGGTGCAGGCTGACGCCGGCCTCGCAGACGACGAGCCCGGCGGTGGTGTCGACGGCGAGGATCCGGTCGAGACCGGTCATGTCGAGGACGGTGCCGCCGGCGTTCTGCGCGGCGTCGCCGTACGCACGGCCGAGGCCGCGTGCGACGGCCCCGCGGCGCCCACAGGCCCGGAGGGCCTCCGCGACCTCGGCGTGCCCGCGGGGCCGCTGCACGCGCGCGAGGGTGGGGGCGGTGCGGCCCCAGCCGGTGATCGCTTCGCAGTCGTCGTCCAGGACGTGGGTCTCGACAGCCATGAGGGTGACCGTATAGCCGTGCTTGTGCCTTATGCCGGTATTGCATGCCGGTTCGTCGAAATGGGTGATTAAAGGAGTGTCAGGAAAGAGACCTCGTGCCCTCGCCCGCGGCCCGAGCGAGAGTCACGTAGACCGACTCGAACGGCGAGGCCCGACAGGGGGCAACACGGATGCGCGACGCACAACGGGCCGAAGCGGAACGGCCGGGCGGGGCCGCGCCCGGCCGCGCGGACGACGTGGGCCCGGCCGCAGCCCCGGCCGGTCCCACCACCGGGCGCCCGGACACGCCGCCGCCGGCCCCGACGGGACGGCCCGACGAGCCCGACGCCCCGGCGGTGCCGCCCGTTCCTAGGGGCGACGCCCCGGCCGTGTCACCGGCCTCTACGGGCGACGTCCCGGCCGCGCCGCCCGCCCCTACGAGCGACGTCCCGGCCGGGCCGTCCGCCGGACCGCTCGCCGAAGCGTCCGCCCCCGCAGACGACGCCCCGGCCGCGCCGCCCGGCGAGCCGCCTTGGCTCCTCGTCGAGCGCCGGGTGCTCGCCGCGCTGCGGGAATGCGGGCATCGGCCGCGGGTGGCCGTCGCCGCCCGTGGGCTCTCCCTCAGCGGCGAGCACGGCGCCCTCTGGCTGGCCGCCGGGCTCGCGGCCGCCGCCCTCGACCCGCCGCGCCGGCGCGACTGGCTGCGCGGTACCGCCCTCGTCGCCACCGCGCACCTGGCCAGCATGGGCGTCAAGCGGCTCGTACGGCGGCCCCGGCCGGCCCCGGGCACGTACGAGCCCCTGGTCCGTACAGCCGGCCGCCACTCCTTCCCCAGCTCCCACGCCACCTCCGCCGCCGCCGCGGTCGTCGCCTTCGGCGTGCTCCATCCGACCGCCGGCCGGCTCGCCGCCCCCGTGGCCGGCGCGATGTGCCTCTCCCGTCTGGTCGCCGGCGTCCACTACCCGAGCGACGTCGCCGTCGGCGCCCTGCTCGGCGCCGCCACGGCCGCCGCCGGTCGACGTCTCCTCGTCGCCCCCACGCGCGCGCGTGGCGAGGGGCTCTCGTGAGCGAGCGGGCCGGGGCCGCCGTCCTCGAAGCCCCCGCCGTCGTCCAGCACACGCCCGCGCCCACACGCGGTGGGCGGCTGCTCGGGCTCGTCCGGACCGCCCGGCCCCGGCAGTGGGTCAAGAACGTCCTCGTCCTCGCCGCCCCCGCCGCCGCCGGACGCCTCGGCTCCTGGCAGACCGGCGCCCGGCTCGCCCTCGTCTTCGCCCTCTTCACGGCCGCCGCCTCCGCCGTCTACCTCCTCAACGACGCCCGTGACGCCGAGGCCGACCGCGCCCACCCCGCCAAGTGCCGCCGCCCCGTGGCCTCGGGACAGGTGTCCGCGGCTCTCGCCGCCGGCACCGGCATCGTCCTCGGCCTCGGGTCCGCCGTCGCCGCCGCGTTCCTGTGCGGCCCGCTGACCGCCGCCCTGCTCGTCGCGTACCTCGCCATGCAGGTCGCGTACTGCGTCCGCCTCAAGCACGTCCTCGTCGTCGACCTCGCCGTCGTCGCCACCGGCTTCCTCATGCGGGCGATGATCGGCGGGGTCGCGCTCGGCATCCCGCTCTCCCGCTGGTTCCTCATCACGACCGGGTTCGGCGCGCTCTTCATGGTCGCCGCCAAGCGGTACTCCGAGGCCGTCCAGATGGAGGGCACCGACGGCGCCACGCGCGCGCTGCTCACCCAGTACACGACGGGGTACCTCCGGTTCGTCTGGCAGCTCGCGGCCGGCACCGCCGTCCTCGGCTACTGCCTGTGGGCCCTGGAGGCGGGCCCGGTGGAGACGTCCCTGCCGTGGCGTCAGCTCTCCGTCGGCGCCTTCGTCCTCGGGGTCCTGCGGTACGCCGTCTTCGCCGACCGCGGCGCGGCGGGCGCGCCCGAGGACGTCGTGCTGCGCGACCGGCCGCTCGCCGTCATCGGCCTCGCATGGGCCGCGCTGTACGGGATGTCGGTCGCGGGTCTGTGAGCCCCGGCAGGGGATTCTCGTCACCGGGGCATCCGACCACCCGGGTGATCCGACGGCGCGAGGAGTAGACGTACGACATGGACTGGCTGAGCAAGCTCCCCGTCATCGGCCCGTGGGTGACCCGCCTCATGCGGACCCACGCCTGGCACGCGTACGAGACCCTCGACGAGGCGCACTGGACGCGGCTCGCCGCCGCGATCACCTTCGTCTCCTTCATCGCCCTCTTCCCGCTGATCACGGTCGCCGCCGCGATCGGCGCCGCGCTCCTCACGCCGGATCAGCTCGACACGATCGAGAAGAAGATCAGCGACCAGGTGCCCGGCATCTCCGACCAGCTCGACATCGCCGGGCTCGTCGCCAACGCCGGCACCATCGGGCTCGTCGCCGGCATCGTCCTCCTCGTCACCGGCGTCAGCTGGATCGGCTCCATGCGCGAGTGCCTGCGTGCCGTCTGGGGACTGGACGCCGTCGAGGGCAACCCGTTCCTGCTCAAGGGCAAGGACGGGCTGATCCTCCTCGGCCTCGGCGGCGTCGCGGTCGCCTCGCTCGCCGCGTCCTGGCTCGGCTCCACCGCCGTCGGCTGGAGCGCCGACCGGATCGGCATCTCCAGCGGGGGCGCGGGCGGCGTACTGCTCCAGGCGGCCGCCGTCCTCGTCGCCGTCGTCGCCGACTTCCTGATCCTGCTGTACGTGCTCACGCTGCTGCCGGGCGTCGAACCGCGCCGCCGCGACCTGGTGGTGGCGGCGCTGATGGGCGCGGTCGGCTTCGAGCTGCTGAAGCTGCTGCTCGGCGGCTACATGAGGGGGGTCGCGGCGAAGTCGATGTACGGGGCGTTCGGCGTGCCGGTCGCCCTGCTCCTCTGGATCAACTTCACCGCGAAGCTGCTGCTGTTCTGCGCGGCGTGGACGGTCACGGAGCCGGGTCGGAGGAAGACGGAGACGACGACCCCGGACGGTCAGGAGTCCCCTGAGGGTCCTCGGACTCCCGAGTCTCCGGAAGGTCCTCGGAACGGCGGCGCCGCGCAGCCCCCGCGGCCAGCGGCCAGCGGCGGTTGACCAGGAAGACGGCCGCGGCCAGGAGGACCAGGACGCCGCCCGCCACGCCCAGGGCGATCCCGATCCCGCCGGACTTCTGGGCGGCCGACGCGTGGGCGGGCTCCTTCGGGGCGTTCTTGCCGGGTGCCGGCGCCGTCCCGTCGTCGGGGGTGGCGGACGCCGTGCGCTCCGAGCGCGGCGGCACCAGTTCACCGACCGGCGTCACCTTCCCGGCGGCCGCGAAGCCCCAGTCGAGCAGCCGGGCGGCCTCCAGGTAGACCGCGTGCTGCTCCTTCGAGGAGGGGTTCATGACGGTGACGAGCAGGACCCTGCCGTTGCGCTCGGCGACACCCGTGAAGGTCGCGCCCGCGTGCGTCGTGTTGCCGTTCTTGACCCCGGCGATGCCCTGGTACGGGGCGACGCCGATGTCACCGGTGAGCAGCCGGTTGGTGTTCTGGATCTCGAAGGTCTCGCGCTTCTTGCCCGGCTTGGCCTCGCCGGGGAAGGCGGCGCGGGGCGTGGCGGCGTACTCGCGGAAGTCCTCCTTCCGCATGCCGTTGCGGGCGATGAGCGTCAGGTCGTACGCGGAGGAGACCTGGCGCGGGGCGTCGTAGCCGTCCGGGGAGACCACGTAGGTGTCGAGGGCCTGGAGGTCGGCCGCGTGGTCGTTCATGTCCGCGACGGTCCGGCTGAGACCGCCGTTCATGCTGGTCAGCACGTGGACGGCGTCGTTGCCGGAGCGGAGGAAGACCCCGAGCCACAGATCGCGGACGCTGTAGGTCTGCTTCTCCTTGATGCCGACCAGGCTGGAGCCCGCCCCGATGCCGGCCAGGTCCTGGTTGGTGACCAGGTGGTTCTCCGTCTTGTTGGGGAACTTCGGCAGCAGGGTGTCCGCGAAGAGCATCTTCAGCGTGGAGGCCGGGGCGAGCCGCCAGTGCGCGTTGTGCGCGGCGAGGATCTGGCCGCTCTCCGCGTCCGCGACGATCCAGGAACGGCCCGACAGCTCCTTCGGCAGCACCGGGGCACCGGGCAGCAGCTGCACCTGCGTCCCCGGCTTGCCGAGCTGCGCACCGCCGACACCGGACATCACGGCGGGAGGCTTGGGCTGCTTGTCCTTCCCGTCCTTTCCGTCCGCGTGGGCCGCGGGCGCGGCGGTGACGAGCGGCAGGAACACGGCAGCGGCGACCGCCCAAGCGGTCTTCTTCGAAGCAGACACGGTCGAGAACGTACAGGTACGCACGACCGACACGAACCCCGGCAGGCGGTTCAGCCGCGCTCGTCCACCCGGAAGCGGGGGCCATGGGACGGACGGTGATACTGGGGTCATGAAGCTCAGCCGCCGTGTCTCCTGGTTCCTGCTCGCGTTCGGCATGTGGTCCTGGTTCATCTGGGTCACTTTCGTCAAGAACCTCTGGAACGACGGGAGCGGCCTCGCCTTCGACGACGCGGGCGACCCGACGGCCTACTTCTGGGTTCATCTGCTGCTTGCCGTCACGTCCTTTGTCCTGGGGACGGTGATCGGCGTGATCGGGTTGCGCGGGGTGCGCGCCGCGCGCCGCGCGGACGCCTAGAAGAGGGGTTCCGGGGGCGTGGTCGTCTTTCTGCTGGTCCTGGTCGTGGTGCTCGCGCTGCTCGGGACGGTGCACTGGTACGTGTGGCGGCGTCTGGTGCGCGACGTCACGGCGCCCGGCGGGCTGCCGCGCCGGCTCGGTACGGCCGCCGTCGTGGCCCTGCCGCTGCTCTCGATCGCCGCCCTGGTCTCCTCGCGGGCCGGCGCGCCCTTCGCGCTCCAGCAGGCGGTCGCCTGGCCCGGCTTCCTCTGGCTCGCCGTGCTCCTGTACCTGGTCCTGGCGCTGCTGGCCGGCGAGGCCGTCCGGCCGCTCCTGCACGCCTGGCTGCGCCGCCGTGCGGCGGAGCCCGTGGCCGCCCCCGTACCCGTACCCACGTCCGTGACGGCGGCCGCCGAGCAGCCCGAGCCCGCGGCCCTCGGCCCCTCCCGTCGTCTCTTCGTCTCCCGGGTCGTCGCCGGGTCCGCTGCCGCCGTCGCCGTCGGGACCGTCGGGTACGGCACGTACGGGGTGCTGCGCGGGCCCCGGGTCAAGCGGGTCACCGTCCCGCTCGCCAAGATCCCGCGCGCCGCGCACGGTTACCGGATCGCGGTCGTGTCCGACATCCACCTCGGGCCGATCCTGGGCCGCGCCCACACCCAGCGGATCGTGGACTCGATCAACGCCGCCCAGCCCGATCTGATCGCGGTCGTCGGCGACCTCGTCGACGGCACCGTCGAGAACCTCGGCCCGGCCGCCGAGCCGCTCGCCCGGCTCCGCGCCCGGCACGGCTCCTTCTTCGTGACCGGCAACCACGAGTACTTCTCGGGCGCCGACGCCTGGGTCGACCACGTCCGGGAACTCGGCCTGCACCCGCTGCGCAACGCGCGCGTGGAGATCCCGGCCGGCTTCGACCTCGCCGGCGTCGACGACGTCGCGGGGGAGAGCGAGGGCCGGGGCCCCGACTTCGGGCGGGCCCTCGGCGACCGCGACCGGGCCCGCGCCGCGGTGCTCCTCGCGCACCAGCCGATCGTCATCCACGACGCCGTACGCCACGGGGTGGATCTGCAGCTCTCCGGCCACACCCACGGCGGCCAGCTCTGGCCCGGCAACTACCTCGCCGAACTGGCCAATCCGACCGTCGCCGGGCTCGAACGGTACGGGGACACCCAGCTGTACGTCTCCCGGGGCGCGGGTGCCTGGGGGCCGCCGGTGCGGGTGGGGGCGCCCTCCGACATCACGATCGTCGAACTCGCCTCGAAACAGGCCTGAACGGAACGTGTCACTCCCCGCGCCGGAGTCGATACGTGCTGCTCATCGGCTTAAATTCTCATATCCCGGACATATACCTGTGGTGTGAAAGTTTTCTCTTCCACTTGTGAAACCCGTGTGATGGGATGCAGCCATCGCGACGTTTCCGGGGGCCGTCGCATCAGGGGTGGTATCCAAAAAAAGGAAGCACGGCAATGCGGTCGACGGTCCGTCTGCGGATCCTCATCACTTGTGGAGTACTGGTGGCCGCCGGAGTGGGGGGCTGGCAACTCCTGCCCTCCGACGGCGAGCGGACCGACCCGATCACCGTCGGCACCACCGACGAGGTGACCTCGCTCGACCCGGCCGGCGCCTACGACGCCGGCTCCTGGGCCATGTACAGCAACGTCTTCCAGTCGCTGCTGACGTTCAAGCCGGGCCTCAGCCAGCCGGTCCCGGACGCCGCCGAGAGCTGCAAGTTCGTGGGCACCAGGCTCACCACGTACCAGTGCACGCTCCGCGACGACCTGACCTTCGCCAGCGGTCGCAAGATCACCGCCGAGGACGTCAAGTACTCCTTCGAGCGCATGCTGCGCATCAAGACGGACGTCGGCCCGCAGCCGCTCTTCCCGACCCTGAAGAACGTCTCGGCCGAGGGCCGTACGGTCACCTTCCACCTGAGCGGCCGTGACGCCACGTTCCCGCTGAAGGTGGCCACGGGCGCCGGCTCGATCGTGGACAAGGACCAGTACCCGGCCGACAGGCTGCGCACGGGCACCGCGGTCGACGGCTCGGGGCCGTACCTCCTCAAGGAGTACAAGGAGGGCGAGTCCGCCCGCCTGGAGCCCAACCCCCGGTACAAGGGCGCCGTCAGCAAGGCCGGCCACACGGTCCTCGTGAAGTACTTCGGCCAGTCCGAGGACCTCGCCAAGGCCTGGAAGGCGAAGGAGGTCCAGGTGACGCACCGCCAGCTGCCGCCGGCCTTCCTCTCCACCCTGGACACCAAGGACGGGACCCGCGTCACCGAGGCGGAGAGCGCCGAGATCCGCAACCTCAACTTCAACGTCCGGCCCGGCTCGCCCATGGCGGACAAGGCCGTACGGCAGGCCGTCGCCGCCGTCCTCGACCGCCCGGCGATCACCACGGGCGCCTACAAGGGCACGGTCGAGCCGCTGTACTCCCTCATCCCGCAGGGCTTCGTCGGCCACAGCACCGCCTTCTTCGACGTCTACCCGCAGCCGGACGCGAAGAAGGCCAAGGGCCTCCTGAGGGCGGCCGGGGTCAAGACGCCGGTGAAGTTCACGTACGGCTTCCGCAAGGACGCCACCTACGCCGCCGAGGCCGCCGAGGTCAAGCGGCAGCTGGAGGAGACCGGCCTCTTCGAGGTCAAGGTCGTCGAGGCCGACTGGCAGAGCTTCCAGAAGGGTTACGCGAAGGGCAGCTACGACGCCTACCCCGTCGGCTGGCTCCCCGACTTCCCCGACTCCGACAGCTTCACCGCGCCGCTCGTCGGCACCGCGAACACCCTGCACAACGGCTTCTCCAGCAAGCGGATCGACAGCCTGATCTCCTCGACGCAGCAGTACAGCGACCGGGCCAGGGCGACGAACGACTTCAAGGAGATCCAGGACGAGGTCGCCTCCGACGTCCCGCTCGTCCCGCTGTGGCAGAAGAAGGACTACGTCCTGTCCACGGAGGCGGTCGCCGGCTCCCAGTACCTGACGGACGGCACGGGCATCTGGCGCCTGTGGGAGCTCAGCTGGATCTGAGGATCCCTCGGGAGGCCTCTTACGAGGCCTCCTGCGGCTTCGCGCTCGTCTTCTTCTCGGGCTTGCCCGAGGCCGCCATTCCGGCCGCCGTCGGCATGAAGTCGGAGAGCAGTTCGTGCGTCTCCTTGACCAGCGGACGCAGGATCCGGAAGCGGGAGAGCGAGATCGCGCGGGCGGTGACCGGCGCGAGGCGCTCCACCAGGCGCCGGCTGTTCGCCGCGCCCTCCGAGCGGTCGTACACCCAGAACAGCACGAGGCCCATCTGCTGGAGCCACAGCAACCGCGGGAGCGCTTCCCTCAGTTCGGGGTCGACCTTGACCGTGGCTCCGGAGATGACCCGCCGGTGCACCTCGATCGCCGCCTCGCGCGGGCCCTCCGACTCGGGGGAGAAGGGGCTGAGCGGGCTGTCCGGGTCGGCGGCGTTCTTGAAGAACTGGGCCGCGAACTCGTGGTACGGCTCCGCGATGTCGAGCCAGCCGAGGTAGACCCCGCGGATCCGGGCGGTGAGGTCCTTCTCGGGGCCGGTCAGGATGGGCTCGACGGCCGCCTGGTGCTCCTCGGCGATCCGGTCGTAGAAGCCCTGGACGAGGTGCTCCTTGGAGGAGAAGTAGTAGTACGCGTTGCCGACGGAGACCCCGGCCTCCTGGGCGATGGCCCGCATCGTCGTCTTGTCGTAACCGCGCTCCTTGAACAGCCGGAGCGCGGTTTCGAGGATGAGCGTGCGGGTCTGCTCGCTCTTGGGGGCCTTCTTCTCTTCCGTCACGGACCCGAGCCTAACCGGGCGGACCTGGCGCCTCGCAGCGCCCGTCGCCGCACCGCCCGTCCCCGCCGTGGCCGTCCTCCTGTCCCGGCCCCTTGAGGGCCTCGCGCCATTTCGCGGCCGCCAGGACGGTCATCCGGGCGAAGGGCTGTCCGGCGGGGGTGGAGAGCCAATGGGCCTTGGCCCGGTGGTCGGCCAGGGCCCAGAGGCAGACGATCCAGGCGGAGGTCTCCCGGTAGACCTGGCCCCGGTCCCCGATCACGGTGATCTCCCGCAGGGTCGCGGCGTGGTCGAGGGCCGGGAAGAGGCGCCGTGCCTGCTGCGATCCCGCGGGTACGAGGTCGAGCGGGACGAGCTGCCGCTGGCGCAGCAGCCAGTGCCTGAGGTGCACGCAGAGCGGGCAGTCGGCGTCGTACAGCACGGTCAGGCGTCCCACGGGGGTCGTGGGCCTCGCCGGGGCCGGCGCCACGGTCAGGCCTGGGGCGCGGGCGGGGCCCAGGGGCCGCCCTTGGGGTTCGCGGTCCAGCCCTGCGGGCCGACCGGGGGCACCTGCTCGCGCTCCATGACCCCGCGGCGGCGGATCTTGTTGAGCACGTACACGTTCCCGAGGTGCATGACGCCGAGGACGAGCAGGACCACTCCGAGCTTGACGGAGAGGGCCTCGAAGAGTGCCCGGGCGTCGATGACGGCGGCGTCCTGGCTCAGGTAGAGGGCGACGAAGCCGAAGTTGACGAGGTAGAAGCCGACCACGAGGAGGTGGTTGACGGCGTCCGCGAGCTTCTCGTTCCCGTGCAGGACGTCGGAGAGGAAGATCCTTCCGTTGCGGCTGAGCGTGCGGGCGACCCAGATGGTGAGGGCCACGCTGATCAGCAGGTAGACGATGTACGCGACGACAGTGAGGTCCATGCCCCACCCTCCCTTGAACGCGTTCAAAAGCTGGCAGTCATGACTGTAGACCTCCTCTTGAACGTGTTCAAGTCAGTTGGTGGCGGGGGTTCTGTTCGGGGTGGCCAGGCAGGAGCCCGGCGCTTAGGGTCGGGCGGGTGACGCTCTCTCATGACCTGGCCGGCACCGGCCCCTCGACCGTCGTCCTGCTGCACTCCGGGGTCTGCGACCGCCGGATGTGGGACGGGCAGTTCCACGCGCTGGCCGAGGCGGGACACCGTGTCGTCCGCTGCGACCTCCGCGGCTTCGGCGACAGCCCGATCGACGCCCCGCACACCCACGCCGAGGACGTACGCGCCCTCCTCGACCACCTCGGCGCCGAGCGCGCCGCCGTCGTCGGCTCCTCCTTCGGCGGCCGCGTCGCCCTCGAACTCGCCGCCCTCCACCCCGGCCGCGTCTCCGCCCTCGCGCTCCTGGGCCCCGCGATGCCCGGCATGGCGCCGAGCCCGGAGCTGCGCGCCTGGGGCGCCCGCGAGGACGCGCTCATCGAGGCGGGCGACCTCGACGCCGCCGTCGAGCTCAACGTCGACACCTGGCTGGGCCCCGAGGCCCCGGAGGCCGCCCGCGCCCTCGTACGGGACGGGCAGCGGCGCGCCTTCGACCTCCAGCTCGCCGCCCCCGAGGAGCACCACCCCGTCCCCGCCGAGGTCACCCGGGACGACCTCGCCCGGATCCAGGCCCCCGCCCTCGTCGCCGCCGGCGCCCACGACCTGGCCGACTTCCGGGCCGTCGCCGACGAGCTCGGAAAGCTCCTGCCCGCCGCGCGCCGCGTCGACCTCGACTGGGCCGGCCACCTCCCCGCCCTGGAACGCCCCGACGAGACGGCCCGGCTGCTGCTCTCCTTCCTGGCCGAGGTCTCCGAGCTCAGCCCCGGCGTATCTGCGCGGTGATCGTCGCGTCGGTGATCCGGTCGTCGGCGGCGAGCAGCAGCGCCTTCGACAGGATCACCGACAGCAGTCCGCCGTCCTCCTCGAACGGCAGGAACACCTTCCCCCGGTCCCGGGAACGGTCGGTCACGATGCACAGATAGCTGTCGTCCGGCTCCATCAGCACGTTCCCCGAGCCCAGATGGATCCGGTACGCTCGCAGCTCGCCCCGCACCCGCAGGAACCGGTCGGTCAGCTCCACCCGGTCCGCGATCCGGGTCCGGGGCAGCAGCCGGGCCAGCGTCTCGCGCCGGATCAGCGCCGACTCCGTGAGCTCACCGAACGACCAGCTCTCCCAGTACCCGTCGTACGCCCGGTCCTCCCCGCGGTCCCGCCAGTTCGGATCCGCCCCGATCGACGCCACCCCCACGAACAGGTCGACGTCCCGCAGCGCCTCCGAGAGCACCAGCGCCGGTACGCCGGCGAGCGCGACCGCCTCCCAGGCGCCCCGCGCCCCCGTCCTCCTCTCGAACCGCACCTGGTCCGTGGAGCAGAGCCGGGCCACCCCGTCCCGGCTCGCGCCCTCGTCGACCAGCTCCACGAAGAACCGGGCCCGCCAGCGCGCCCCCTCGCCGGCCGGCAGCTCGCCCGGGGCGGGCAGCTCCTTCACCAGCTCCGAGGACCAGCCGTCCGAGAAGTACCCCAGGTGGTTCCCGGTCCAGCCGCGCTCGGTCATCAGGGCCCGCGCCTGCCCGTACCGCAGGACGTGCCCCGCGAAACGGTTGGAGTACGAGCCGGTCACGAGCTCCGCCGGAGTCAGCGGGTACACCTCGCGGAACACCTGCTTGAACGGCTGGCGCTCCTCCCGCTCCGTCACCGCCGTCCGCCAGGCGGAGACCTCCTCGCCGCCGGCCCGCAGCGGATGCCACAGCCGCAGCCGGGCGCCCGGACCGACCGGACGCGCCGTCCCGTCCTCGGCCGCGAGGGCCCAGCCGCCGCCGGTGCGCTCCGGCAGGCCCGCCGTCCACGGCTCCTCGACATCCTCCGTGACCTCCCAGAGCAGGGCGCGGGCCAGTACCCCCGTCACCGGATGGTCGACGTAGTACCGCTGCCAGTCCGCCGCAGACCAGGTCGTCCCCGCCGCGAGGTGCTCCTCAAGGCGCGACCGCTCGGCGGCGACCAGCGCCTTCAGCTCCTTGACCCCGGCCCTGACCTCCTTCAACTCCTCGGCACGCGCCTCCCGGACCGCCTTCGGCGCCGTCTTCAGGAGCCTCCCCTCCGGGCCCCTGAACGACAGCGCGACCGTGCCCGGCTCCCGTAGCGACAGCTCCGCCGTGTACGCCCCGAGCGGCACCTCCCGGACCCCGCGCCCGTCCAGACCGAGCGTGGCGACCCCGCGCTCGCGGAGCATCGACGGGGTGAGCCCGGCGCGGGCGGCGACCGCCTCCAGGGCCTTGGTGATGCCCTTGTTCACCGTCCGGTTCTTCACCGACCTCGGCAGCCGCCCCAGCCACTGCACGGCCTCCTCGCCCCGGGCGCCCCCGCACTCCCCGAGCACCGCGACGGCGGTCGTGGCCAGCGGCTGACTGCGGCAGCTGCCGCCGGAGCCGCCGAGACCGGTCCCCGCGTGGCGCGCGACGGCCCCCACCGCCGGCACCACCCAGTCGGCGTCGATGTCGAGCGCCGCCCACAACAGCCCGCGGACCAGGTCCGTGTTGGGCCCGCTCGTGAGCCCCCAGGAACTCATGGACCAGGGACCGAGATCGCTCAGCCGGTGCTCCTCCTGCGCGAGGAACCCCTCCAGGAGACACCGCACCACCACCGGCCCCCGCTCGGCCCCGGCGAGGAGCTCGGCGGACCGGCGCCGCCAGACCCGGGTGGCGCGCGGCTTGTCGAGCAGGGCGCAGTGCCCGAGGAACTCCGCCACGCCCGCCCCCGCGAGCAGCTCCCCGTGCAGGCCCCGCATCGCCGGCCCGTAGTCGTCGAGCGAGTCGAGCAGCCGGCGGGGGAGCCGACCGGGCACCACCACCGGCTCGCGGTCCAGGAGCGCGTCGATCCTGCCCCGTATCCCGTCGTACCGCGCGCCGCGGTGGTAGACGGTGTCCCGTTCCGTCATGAGCCGGAGCGCCCGCAGCCGCGTCCGGTCGAACTCGCCGCCCCGCGAGGCCACCTGGCCGGCCGCCGCGAGCGCGATCGGGACGACGTCGAAGAAGTCCTCCCGCACCTCGTGCGGGGCTCCCTCGGCGTCCTTGCCGACCAGTTGGGCGAGGAGCAGATCGGACTCCTGCTCCGTCCAGTCCAACTCCCTTTCGACCAGCTCCGCGAGGGCCGCCGAGGCCGCCTCCTGGTACGCCGGACGGAACGCCAGGCGCTGGAGCAGGGGCGCGCACGCCCGCAGCCCCGCGGTGTCGAGCCCGTCCATGAACTGCTCGACCGGGCCCCGCCCTTCGGCGCGCTCGCGGCGCATCGCCTCCATCAGCCCGTCGTGCGGGCTCGTGATCCCCACCATGCCCACGACGGTAGAGGACCCCACTGACAGCGCAGCGCTAGGCGACGAACCGCCTCACGCCCGGCACCAGCGCCGTCCCCGCGCAGCACCCGCCGACCACCACCGCGGCGGCCAGCAGCGGTACTTCGGGGCCCCAGGCCGAGGCCGCGAGCGGGGCCAGGGCGTAGCCCAGGGGCATCGCGGCGAGGGAGAGCAGCCAGTCGTACGAGGTGACCCGGGCGAGCGCGTGCTCGGGCACCGCGCGCTGGACGGCGGTCTGCCACACGGGGGACAGGAAGCCGAGTCCCGCCTGCGCTAGCCCGTACGCCGCGATCGTCAGCGGCGCGGGGGCGGCGAGCGCGAGCAGGACCAGCGGCAGCGCGTAGGTGGCGAGGCCGAGGTTCGCGGTCAGGACCGGGCGGCGGGGGTTGACCCGGTCGGCGAGCAGCGCCCCGAGGAGGAAGCCGACGGCGCCGACCTGGAGGAGGATGACCCAGGTGGTGGCGCCGCCGAGCCGCTGCACGGCGATCGCGGGCCCGAGGGTCATCAGGACGGCGGCGGCGCCGTTCCAGGCGCTGTGGCCGACGAGGCTGGTCCAGTACCAGTCCCGGGAGCGGACCTCCTGCCAGCCCTCGGCGAGGTCGGCGCGGAGCGAACGGCGCGGGATCGGGACGCGCTTCACCCGTACGGCCGTCAGGAGCAGGGCGCTGACGGCGAAGGTGGCCGCGTCCAGGACGAACGCCCAGCCGGGGCCCACGGTCAGGACGAGGGTGCCGGCGAGCGCGGGTCCGGCGAGGCGGCTGCCGCTCTGGGCGACGCTCATGGCGGCGTTGGCCCGGTGCAGCGACTCCGCCTCCACCGTGCCCTTCACCAGGGGCGAGCCGGTCGGCATGGCGAAGGCTCCGGCCGCCCCGCCGAGGGCCTCGGCGACCGCGAGGACGGCGAGGCTGGGGGTGCCGCCGAGCAGCTGGACGCCGACGACGAGCTGGGTGGCGCAGCGTACGAGATCGGTGGTGAGCGCGACCGTACGGGCGTCGAAACGGTCCCCGACGACGCCTCCCACCGGCAGCAGGAGCAGCTTGGGGACCATCGCGCAGCCGAGGACCAGGGCGAGCGCCGAGGTGGAGCCGGTGGCCTCCAGGACGGCGAGGGCCAGGGCGGCGGGGATGGCGGCGTCGCCGAGGAGGGAGAGGGCGCGTCCGGTGAAGAGGAGGCGGAAGGAGCGGGTGCGCAGGGGGTGGGGGACGGGCGGGGGCGCGACGGGGCGCTGGGAGGCGGTGGCCATGGACCGCAGAGTATTTCGGCACCGAATAATTCGTCAACGAAATACTTCTCGTGAGAAGAGTGCCCCGCCGACGTACGATCACCCCATGGCGCACCCCGAGGAACCGCAGGAACCGCAGGAACCGCGCGACTGGACCGACGACCACGTCGCCCGCTGGCAGCCCGTCCTGCCCGGCCTCGACCCCGTCATCGAAGGCGCGGTCACCCGGATGAAGAAGCTCTCGGTCCATCTGCGCCGGGTCAGGGAGCAGTCCCTCGTCGACTTCGACCTGGAGCGCCACGAGTTCGACACCCTCCACAAGCTCGCGGGCCGCGGCGGCAGCGCCGCCCCCTCCGAACTCGCCCAGGACCTCGACCTGGCCCCCGCCTCCGTCTCCGGGCGCCTCGACGTCCTGGAGAAGCGCGGCTTCGTCCGCCGCACCCCGTCCACGACCGACCGGCGCCGGGTCGTCGTCGAACTCACCGCGTCCGGCCGGGAGACCTGGCTCGGCGCGATGGACGTCCTCGGCCACGAGGAGTACCGGCTGCTCGGTGTCCTCGGCCCCGAGGAGCGCGTCCTGCTCAACGACCTGCTGCGCCGGATCATGGTCGAGGCCGAGGCGGGCGGCCCCGCCCAGGGCTGGCACGCCTGACGGGGCGCTGTCAGTGGCCGTCCCTACGCTGCTCGGCATGGGAACGGTGACCTTCGTCGACGAGACGACCTCGGGGGGCCGCACGGCCGGCCCCCGCCTGCCCGTCACGGAAGAACGGCTCACCCTGCGGGAGCTGATCCGCCGCCGGGTCGCCCACGAGGCGGCCGCCGCCGACGCCGAAGCGGCCTTCGCCCGGGCCGTCGAGGCCTTCGGGCGCAACGGCTTCCTGGTCCTGGTGGGCGACCGTCAGATCGAGGAGCTCGACGAGACGGTGACGGTGGGTCCGGAGACCGAGGTCGTCTTCCTCAGACTCGTTCCCCTGGTCGGCGGCTGAACGACCTCCGTCACATGCTCAGCGAGCGCGCGTAGTTGAGCTGCCCCATCACCCACTGGAAGGTGTCCGGCCCGGTCGCCGGGATCATCGTCGAGTGGTGGCGCCCGCCGCTGGTGACCGTGACCTGGATGAAGCCGGTCGTGGTCTTCTCCTTCATCAGCAGGAACAGCAGGCCGAGCAGGCAGAAGATGAAGAAGATCACGGCGAGGACGATCGCCACGGTCGGCATCTTCTCCTCGGTCCGCGACATGTCCATCGCGTTCCACACGGCGCCCTTGAGGGGCATGTTCCCGGCCGGCGTGATGATCTGGTCGCCGACCACGGTGATGTCACCGAGGCTCAGCACCGGCGCCCCGCCGCCCGCCGGCGCGTGCTGCGGCGGCACCGGCACGCCGCCCGGCAGGGTCGGCTGGTAGGGCGGCGGCGTCTGCGGGTACCCGTACGCCGGTGCCCCGGGCGCCGCGTCCTGCGGATACCCGTAGGCCGGCGTCCCGCCCTGCTGCCCCGGCCCCCACTTGTACTCACCCTCCGCGTAAGGGTTCGGCTCGCTCATCAGTCCCCGTCCTCCACAAAGAAAAAAGCCCGCTCCTGCACGCCGCAGCGTACAGAAGCGGGCTTCCCGCCGTACCAGTGGTCAGAAACGACGCGTGATCAGCGCGCGCTTCACTTCCTGGATGGCCTTGGTGACCTCGATGCCACGCGGGCACGCGTCGGTGCAGTTGAACGTCGTGCGGCAGCGCCACACGCCGTCCTTGTCGTTCAGGATCTCCAGGCGCTGCTCGCCCGCCTCGTCACGCGAGTCGAAGATGAAGCGGTGCGCGTTGACGATCGCGGCCGGACCGAAGTACTGGCCGTCGTTCCAGAAGACCGGGCAGGACGACGTGCACGCGGCGCACAGGATGCACTTCGTGGTGTCGTCGAAGCGCTCGCGGTCCTCGGCGGACTGCAGACGCTCGCGCGTCGGCTCGTTGCCCTTGGTGACCAGGAACGGCATGACGTCCCGGTACGCCTGGAAGAACGGCTCCATGTCGACCACGAGGTCCTTGAGGACCGTGAGGCCCTTGATGGCCTCGACCGTGATCGGCTTCTCCGGGTTGATGTCCTTGATCAGCGTCTTGCAGGCGAGCCTGTTCTTGCCGTTGATCCGCATCGCGTCGGAGCCGCAGATGCCGTGCGCGCAGGAGCGACGGAAGGTCAGCGTGCCGTCGACGTCCCACTTGATCTTGTGAAGGGCGTCGAGGACACGCTCCTTCGGGTCGATCTCGATCTGGAAGTCCTCCCAGACCGCGGCGTCCGAGACCTCGGGGTTGAAGCGCCGGATGCGCATCGTGACCGTGATGTACGGGGAGGCGGCGGACTCCGCCTCGACCTTGTCCAGTACGGGGGTAGCCATCAGTACTTACGCTCCATCGGCTGGTAGCGGGTCGTCACGACCGGCTTGTAGTCGAGACGGACGGTCTCGGAGCCGTCCTCGCCGACCTCGCGGTACGCCATGGTGTGGCGCATGAAGTTGACGTCGTCGCGGTTCGGGTAGTCCTCGCGGTAGTGACCGCCGCGGGACTCCTTGCGCGCCAGGGCCGAGACGGCCATGACCTCGGCCAGTTCGAGCAGGTTGCCCAGCTCGATGGCCTCCAGGAGGTCCGTGTTGAAGCGCTTGCCCTTGTCCTGGATGGACACGTTCTCGTAGCGCTCGCGCAGCTCGGCGATCTTCTCGACGGCCGTCTTGATGGTCTGCTCCGTGCGGAACACCATCACGTTGGCGTCCATCGTCTCCTGGAGCTCACGGCGCAGGTCGGCGACCCGCTCGTTGCCCGTGGAGTTGCGCAGCTTCTCGATCTGCGCGACGACGAGCGCCTCGGGGTTCTCCGGCAGCTCGACGTAGTCGTGCTTCGCGGAGTACTCGGCGGCGGCGATGCCGGAGCGCTTGCCGAAGACGTTGATGTCGAGCAGCGAGTTGGTGCCGAGGCGGTTGGCGCCGTGCACCGACACGCAGGCGACCTCGCCGGCCGCGTACAGGCCCGGGACGACGGTGGTGTTGTCCGAGAGGACCTCACCCTCGACGTTCGTCGGGATGCCGCCCATGGCGTAGTGCGCGGTGGGCTGGATCGGGATCGGGTCCGTGTACGGCTCGATGCCGAGGTACGTACGGGCGAACTCGGTGATGTCCGGGAGCTTGGCGTCGAGCTGCTCCGGCGGAAGGTGCGTCAGGTCCAGGTAGACGTGGTCGCCCTCGGGACCGCAGCCGCGGCCCTCGCGGATCTCCGTGTAGATGGAGCGGGAGACGACGTCACGGGACGCGAGGTCCTTCATGACCGGCGCGTACTTCTCCATGAAGCGCTCGCCGTCCTTGTTGCGGAGGATGCCGCCCTCACCACGGGCGCCCTCCGTCAGCAGGATGCCCATGCGCCAGATGCCCGTCGGGTGGAACTGGAAGAACTCCATGTCCTCCAGGGGCAGACCGCGGCGGTAGCAGGCGGCCTGGCCGTCACCGGTCAGGGTGTGCGCGTTGGAGGTCACCTTGAAGAACTTGCCGGTGCCGCCGGAGGCGTAGATCACGGCCTTCGCCTGGAAGATGTGGATCTCGCCGGTGGCCAGCTCGTAGGCGACGACGCCCGCGGAGTGCTTGACCCCGTCGACCTCGGTGATCAGCTGGTCCAGGACGTAGAACTCGTTGAAGAACTCCACGCCCTCCTTGACGCAGTTCTGGTACAGCGTCTGGAGGATCATGTGGCCGGTGCGGTCCGCGGCGTAGCAGGACCGGCGGACCGGGGCCTCGCCGTGGTTGCGGGAGTGACCGCCGAAGCGGCGCTGGTCGATCGTCCCGTTGGGCGTCCGGTTGAACGGCAGGCCCATCTTCTCCAGGTCGAGGACGGCGTCGATGGCCTCCTTCGCCAGGATCTCGGCGGCGTCCTGGTCGACCAGGTAGTCACCGCCCTTGACCGTGTCGAAGGTGTGCCACTCCCAGTTGTCCTCCTCCACGTTCGCCAGCGCGGCGGCCATGCCGCCCTGCGCGGCGCCCGTGTGGGAGCGGGTGGGGTAGAGCTTCGTCAGGACGGCGGTGCGGCTGCGCTTCGTCGACTCGATGGCGGCGCGCATGCCGGCGCCGCCGGCGCCGACGATGACGGTGTCGTACTTGTGGATCTTCATGACGTGGATTACCTCAGCCCCGTGCCTAGCGGATGTTCGGGTCGAAGGTGAAGATCACCAGCGTGCCCAGAAGGATGGTGAACACCGTGGCGGTGTACAGCAGGCCCTTGAGCCACAGGCGCGTGTTGGCCCGCTCCGCGTAGTCGTTGATGACCGTACGGAGACCGTTGGCGCCGTGCAGCATGGCGAGCCAGAGCATCAGCAGGTCCCAGACCTGCCAGAACGGGGACGCCCAGCGGCCGGCCACGAAGGCGAAGCCGACCTTGGTGACGCCGCCGTCCAGGAAGAGCTGGATCAGCAGGTGGCCGAGGACCAGGACGACGAGGACCACGCCCGAGAGGCGCATGAAGAGCCACGCGGCCATCTCGAAGTTGCCGCGGGTCGCGCGCGGGGTCTTGCCCGTGCGCTTGCGGGGGGCCTCGATGTACGGCGCGGGGTTGTCCACGTCGTAGTGCGCGCCGCCCTCGACGGGGCCGATCGCTGCGGAGGTCGTGTCAGCAGACATGAGTGGCGTCAGCTCCCGAACAGTTCACGTGCGGCGTGGCCGAGGACGGGGTACAGCGAGCCCGCCATCAGCACGACCCAGATGCCCACGACGGTCCAGAGCATCTGCTTCTGGTAGCGCGGGCCCTTGGACCAGAAGTCCACGGCGATGACCCGGAGGCCGTTCAGCGCGTGGAAGAGGATGGCGGCGACCAGGCCGTACTCCAGAAGAGCGACGATCGGCGTCTTGTAGGTCGCGACGACCTCGTCGTACGCCTCGGGGGAGACGCGGACGAGAGCGGTGTCCAGCACGTGTACGAACAGGAAGAAGAAGATGAGGACGCCGGTGACTCGATGAGCCACCCAGCTCCACATTCCTTCCCGGCCGCGGTACAGCGTTCCAGCCGGCACGGAAAAACCCTCCGGGAGCGGGGATCAGGGCCGGCCGGCTTCTCTGTCGGTCAGACCCGGCCGGGTACGGTCCACCGGCCCCGGTCATCGTAGCGACGACTTGTCGGTTCGCTCGCGCGGGGTCCATCGGTGTGATCAAACAGGCACGGACGGACTATCACACGGCCCCGAATCGCCGCATTTCGGACGAATTCACGGCGTGGTGACGCCGAAGGTGAGGCGGGCGCGGGCGAGCCGGCGGAGTTCGTCGGCGGCCACCACCCGCTCCTCCTCCGGTTCGTTGCCGAGACGTGACCGGATACCGGCCAGTACGCGGTCGAGACGCTCGTCGGGCCGGACTCCGTCCAGGCTGATCACGAACGCGTGCCCGAAGCGGCTCTCGTACGCGGCGTGCGCGGCGCCCAGCGCCATGAGGGCCGCCGGCGGGGCGTCGGGGTGCGGGGCGGCGGCGGACTCGGCGGCGAGCGCCTCGTCCAGCTCGGCCCGTGACAGGTCGTAGCAGGCCTCGTCCGCGGCGGCGAGCAGGGCGTCGAGCGTCGGGTAGGGGCGGTGCGCGCTCACCCGTTCGGCCCAGCGCCGACTCGCACAGCAATCGAACAGGAGTGCCTCCGCGGCCCCGGCCGACGCGGCGTTGAAGCGGACGAGCCCGGAGAGATGCCGGGCCGCGCCCTGCTGGGTAGGTATCGCAGGCGTGTCCGTGGAGCCCGGCTTCCGGCAGGGGGCGTGGGTGTCGCGGGTCAGCGTGGGCTCCGGTACTCCGGGACGGGCGGGGTGGGCGTGACGCAACGTTATCGACGGGATGAGGGAAGTGTCCGACGGATGCGCGAATTTCACCCGGAAGGGAGAGTTTCGGAACACATGATGGACGATCGGCTTCCGGCTCCGTCGACTGGTCGGACCCTCGTCCGTGGGGGAGGATCCGAGTGATGCGTTACTCCTTCCGGGGGCCTCGCCGGGGCCCCGCACTTCTGGCGACCGCGGTGGCACTGGCCACCGTGGCGGCCTGCTCGAACGGTTCTCCGTCAGGTCCGACCACCCCGGGCGCCTCCGCGAGCAGCGCGCCCACGAGCGCCGCGCCGACCACCCCGGCACCGAAACCGACGCCGACGAAGACCTACCCCCTCTCCACCGCGCCGCGCACCATCCCCTCCGTCAGTGCCCACGAGGCCGCCCGCGGTCCCGGCTGGAAGCCCGCGCCCACGGGCGGGGTCGTCCTCGCCGCGAACAGCGAGGCCCTCGCCGACGAGGGCCGGCTGATCGCGGGGGAGCTCGGCATCCCGTACCGCGGCGCCGCCGCGGCCGGACCCGGGGACGTGGAGCTGGCCGTGGGCGGGACGGGCGCCCCCGAGTCGTACACCCTGACGGTCCGCGACGGCCGCGTCCGGATCGCGGGCCCCGACGAGGCCGGCGTCTTCTACGGCACCCGCACCCTCAAGCAGTCGGTCAAGGCCACCGGCGCGATGCCCGAGGGGACCGTCACCGACCGGCCGGCGAAGCCGCAGCGCGGACTCAACGTCGACATCGCCCGCAAGCCCTTCACCGCCGCCTGGATCGAGGACCGCATCCGCGAGATGGGCGACCTCAAGCTCAACCAGCTCGGGCTGCACTTCTCCGACGACCAGGGCTTCCGGATCGAGTCCGCGAGCCACCCCGAGGTCGTCTCCGCGCAGCACCTCACCAAGGCCGAGGTCCGCCGGATCCTCGCCCTCGCGGCGAGCCGCCACGTCACGGTGATCCCCGAGATCGACTCCCCGGGGCACCTCGGCGCCGTCATCGCCGCCCACCCGAACCTCCAGCTGGTCAGCGCGAGCGGCCGGACCCCGCGCGGGGCCGTGGACATCTCCGACCCCGACTCGGCGCGGATCGTCGACGACCTGCTGCGCGAGTACGCCCAGCTGTTCCCCGGGGCCTGGTTCCACCTCGGCGCCGACGAGTACGTCGCCCTCATGTCGAAGAACCCCGAGGCGACCTACCCGCAGCTGGCGCGGGCCGCGCGCGCGAAGTACGGGCCCTCCGGCCGTGTCCAGGACCTCGCCACCGGCTGGCTGAACGACCGCGCGGCCGTCGTCCGGCCCGCCGGGAAGATCCCCAAGGCCTGGAACGACGGCTTCTTCACGGGCGGGGTGGCGACCGCGGCCAAGGACATCGAGGTCGAGTACTGGACGGGCAAGGAGATCGGCGCCCGGCAGCCCGTCTCGTACCTGGGCGCGGGCCGCAAGCTGGTCAACCTCAACGACCTGTACCTGTATTACGTCCTCGGCCAGCCCAACAAGTTCACGTACCCCACCGGCCGCCGGATCTACGAGGAGTGGACGCCGCTCGTCGTCCGCGGCCGGACCCCGGTGCCGGCGCGGTACGACTCCCAGATCCTCGGCGCCCGTTTCGCGGTCTGGGGCGACCTGCCGAGGGCCCAGACGCAGGCTCAGGTGGCAGCCGGTATCCGCCTCCCGCTCACGGCGCTCGCGCAGAAGCTCTGGGACCCGGCGAAACCGACGCTGACCTGGGAGCAGTTCAAGGCGCTCGCGGCGAAGGTGACCTGATTTTTGTCGTGGACGCGATCGGTCCGCATCGCGTACGTTCCCCCGGCGGCGGCCGAGCGGTCGCCGCACGTCCCTATGGGGGGGACCCACACCATGCGCATGCTCAAGAATCCGAACGGCCTGGCGCAGGCCGTCGTGGCCCTGCTCGCGGGCAACATCCTCTTCGACGTCGTGCTCGCCGGCATCGAAGCGAGTGAGCTGGGGGCCGACGACGCGGGCTACCCCGAATCCGCCTCCTTCGTGCCGGCCGACGGCGCCTACGTCCTGGCCGGCCTGGTGCACCTGGCGACCATCGTCGTCTTCATCATCTGGTTCCACCGGCTGCGGAACAACGCCGAGGTCTGGGCCTCCGACCTGCAGACCCGTACGCCGGCCTATGCCATCGGCGGCTGGTTCATCCCGATCGGCAACTTCTGGATCCCGCGGTCGGTCGCCGCGGAGATCTGGCGGGCCAGCCGCTGGGAGCCGTACGCGGCCGACGCCAAGGGGGAGCTGACGCTGCTCAACAGCTGGTGGGTGTGCTTCGTCGTCAGCGGCGTGACGGACTCGATCGCCGGGCGCCTGTACGAGGACGCCGCAACCGTCGAGGCCTGGGAGATCGCGATCGTCTGGTCCCTCGCGGGCTACGGCCTCAACCTCGTCACCGCCGTCCTCGCCATCCTCCTCGTCCGTCGTCTGACCTCTATGCAGCACGCCAAGGCCACTGGCATGATTCCGGCCGCGCAGTGACGAAAAAGCGCCCCCCGGCGCAGTAGTGGAAGTACTGCGTCCGCATCGGGTGGCGAGGAGGCGTCCATGACGTCGGTGAACGGCCGGAGCCTGCTGGAACTGATCGACGGGGCCGACGAGCGAGGGCTGGCCGCGGCCGGACTCGCCTGCCTCGACCGCTGTCTGCCGCTGCTCGCCCCCGACCGGGCCGACGCCCTGCGCCCCGTGTGGGCCGCCGTCGCGCGCGGCGACGGCGGCGCCTGGGGCGAGGCCGTCGCCAAGGCCCGCGTCGAGCTCGACGTCGACGGTACGGAGGAGGCCGGGGCCGTACGCGCCATGCTCGCCGAAGCCCCGGCGGCCTGGACCGCCGAGGCCCTGCGCGCCTGGGCCGGGGACTGCTCCGTCACGGCGCTCGCCCTGCACGGGCGGTTCGACGCGGCGGGGGTGCCCGACGGTCTCGTCGAGCGCTGCCGGGCCGGGGACGCGGACGGCGCGGGCCCGCTGCTCGCCGGGGAGCTCCGACGCCAGCAGGCCGTCCTCGAAACGGTCGCCCACGGCCCGACCGGACTGCGCCGGGCGCGTGAACTCTCGGTCGAGGGCGGCCGGGTGCTGCGCGCGGTCGTCTCCCGCCGGGCCCGCACCGCCTGACCGTCAGGCCTCCGGCGCCTGGATCGCGATCGAGGCGATCGTCTCCGCGATCTCCCGCTCCGCCGTGGCCTTGTCCAGGCCGAGCCCGCTCAGCACGCCCTGCCCGTCCTCGTGCTCCAGGAGGGCGAGCAGGATGTGCTCGGTGCCGACGTAGTTGTGCCCGAGGCGCAGGGCCTCGCGGAACGTCAGCTCCAGGACCTTCTTCGCCGCCGCGTCGTACGGGACGAGCGCGGGCACCTCGTCGGCGGCCGGCGGCAGTGTCGCCGTGACCGCCGCGCGGACCTGGTCGAGGGTCACGCCCCGCGAGGTGATCCAGTGCGCCGCGAGGCCCTCCGGCTCGGCGAGCAGGCCGAGCGCCAGGTGGGCGGGGAGGGTCTCGGCGTTCCGGGCGGCGGTGGCCTCGTTCTGGGCGGCCATGACCACGTTCCGGGCGCGCGGGGTGAAGCGGCTGAACCCGGCGTTCGGGTCCATCTTCTCGGCGTCCGGCTCCTTGGGGACGAAGCGCTTCTGGGCCGCCTGGCGGGTGACGCCCATGCTGCGGCCGATGTCGGTCCAGGAGGCGCCGGAGCGCCGGGCCTGGTCCACGAAGTGGCCGATGAGGTGGTCGGCGACGTCGCCGAGGTGGTCCGCCGCGATGACCGCGCCGGAGAGCTGTTCCAGGGCGTCCGGATGGACCTTCTTGATGGCTTCGATGAGTTCGTCGAGACGGACAGGGACATTCAGACCGACTGGATTCGTCATGAGGCAACCTTAGGTTGACACCTCTCCACTGTCAACGGTCGGTTGACACCCGAAGGGCGTACTGCGCCCCGGGAAGCGAGACGTCGCGAGAAAGAGTGAGAAAAGAAGGAAAGAAGAAGGGGGAAATGGGGGGAAATGGGAGACGACCGGGGCCGCCACCCCCCACAGGAGAGGCCCCGGTCGTCGTCCACGGAGCCGCAGCACGGCTCCGTACTCCTCTCAGCGCCGCCGGTGCGTTTTCTGTCACACCCCTCCGGACCGGCCGGAGGTTGCAAGTTGTACAAAGACCCCGGACCGCGTGGACGTGACGCCGCGACACCACGTAGCGTGCAGGTGCGCGAGGCCGCGTGGCGGGGTGACCAGCCGCGATGACGCGGGGCGCGACCACGTCACCGACGAACAGGGTTTGGGGAGTGCTGGGGGACGACGCGGAGCTGACGGCCGCGGTGCTCGCTGCGCAGGACGGGGACGAGAACGCGTTCCGTACTGTGTACCGCGCCGTGCAACCCCGGCTGCTGGGCTACATACGCACACTGGTCGGCGAGGCGGACGCCGAGGACGTCGCCTCCGAGTCCTGGCTCCAGATAGCCCGCGACCTCGACCGCTTCGACGGCGACGCCGACCGGTTCCGCGGCTGGGCCGCCCGGATCGCCCGCAACCGCGCCCTCGACCACATCCGGATGCGCGGCCGCCGTCCCGCCGTCGGCGCCGACGAGACCGAACTCGCCGACAAGCCCGCCGACGCCGACACGGCCGGCGAAGCCCTGGAAGCCCTCGCCACCGGCGACACCATGCACCTGATCGCCCAGCTCCCGCAGGACCAGGCCGAGGCCGTCGTCCTGCGCGTCGTCGTCGGCCTCGACGCCAAGAGTGCCGCCGACACCCTCGGCAAACGCCCCGGCGCCGTGCGCACCGCCGCGCACCGGGGGCTCAAGAAGCTCGCCGAACTCCTCGGGGCCGACGGGCAGGGCGACGGCGCGGGAACCGTCGTCCCCCTGGACGGCGTCCCTCCGCAACGCGGCCGGACACCGGGGTCCGTGGCCCCCGGCGGTGTGACGCAATCACGTCCGCGTACGCAGAAGGACATGTGATGGCCGACGAGCGGTACCAGTGGCTCGACCAGGAGGCCGCGGAGCGGCTGCTCCGCGGCGAGCCGGTCGAGGCCGTCGACGACCGTGCGCGCGCCCAGGCCGAGCGCCTCGCCGAGGCCCTCGGCACGGCCCGTGTCCCCGCCGTCCCGCCGGCCGCGCGGACCGAACTGCCGGGCGAGGCGGCGGCGCTCGCCGCCTTCCGCAAGGCCACCGCCGAGCGGGCCGCCGCGGCCACCGCGTCCGCGTCCGCCGGCCGCACCGGCGCGGCCGACCTGGGCCGGGTCCGGCTCGCCCCCGTCACCGCCCCGGCCCGCCGCTGGGGACGTTCCGTGCGGTACGGACTGGCCGCCGCGGTCGCCGCCGTCACGGTCGGCGGCGTGGCCGTGGCCGCCGGCACGGGTGTGCTGCCGCTGGTCGGCCCGGCGCCCGCCAGCTCCGTCTCGGCGGGGGAGACCACCGACCCGCTCGTCTCGAAGGAGCCCGGCATACGCCAGGACCCCGAGACGCCCCCGACGGGACAGGACGGCGGCGAGCCCACGCCCGGCTCGTCCCCCTCGGCCGACTCCGGGTCCACCACCCCGACCCCCCGCGTCCCGGACGGACGCGGCACGGTCACCCCGGGCACGGGCACCCCCGAGCCCGGCAAGCCGTCGGGCAAGGACACCTCTCCCGAAGCCGCACGCGAGAAGGCCCTCATCGCCTGCCGTGAGTACCGGACGGGGAAGCTCGACGCCGCCGGCCGGCAGCAGCTCACGGGCGCCCTGCGCAAGGGCGAGACCCTGCGCGTCTACTGCGACCGGATCCTCTCCGGCGACACCGGTGCGCCCCAGGACGGATCCAAGGGCGACGGCAAGGACGACGGGGGCAAGGACGACTCCGGAAACAGCTCCGGCAGCGACCGCGGGAGCGGCTCGCTGGGCGGTTCCAACGGCGGTTCCAACGGCAGCTCCAACGGCACCGACAGCGGCTCCGCCAGCTCCGGGAACCGGGCCGGGAGCGTCCTTCCGGACGCCCAGCTCCAGGCCGGGGCCACCCTCGCGCTGCCCGCCGGAATCACCGCCGAGGCGCGCCTCCCGCTCGGGGTGTAACACTTCTCGGCCCGTCGGCGCAGTAAGAAATGCCGACTGGTCATCGGCCGCGCAGAGAGCCGGGGTTCCCCCCGTACCTACGGCTCCGCGCACTCGGCGCGGGTGGGACACGTTCCCCCGGTCCCACCCGCGCCCCTTCTTCTCCCTCCGCTGCTACCAGTGGACGACGACCTTGTCGCCGACCTTCACCTGGTCGAAGAGCGCGGAGAGCTTGACCTTGTCCCGGACGTTGACGCAGCCGTGCGAGGCCCCGGCGTAGCCACGGGCCGCGAAGTCCGCCGAGTAGTGCACGGCCTGGCCGCGGCTGAAGAACATCGCGTACGGCATGGGCGTGTGGTAGATCGTCGACGTCCAGTCCTTCGCCTTCCACTCCACCTTGAAGAGGCCCTCACGGGTCGGCGTGTTCTCCGAGCCGAAGCGGACGTCCATCGACGAGACGACCTTGCCGTCGATCATCCAGGCCAGCGTCCGGCTCTCCTTGCTGATGCACAGCACCCGGCCGGTCATGCACCGCGGGTCCGGGGTGTCCAGCTTGTTCGTCGTCGACGGCTTCAGCTCGTCTGCGGTCGGCTTCCGGGTGGCGGAGAGCAGCTGCCGCCACGTCGCCTCGTCGACCGAGCCGGTCTGCGCCAGCCCCCGCCGCGCCTGGAACTTCTTCACCGCGGTCGCCGTCATCGTGCCGTAGAAGCCGGTGGGCGCCCGGTCGAAGAAGTCGAGCTGACGCAGCCGCGCCTGGAGCTCGCGCACCTGCTCGTTCTCGTCCCCGTCACCCATGAGCCGCTTCGCCACGGGCTTCCCGGAGGTGGGCGCGGCCGTGGGCGACGGCGGCTTGTCGTCCGTGGTCGGGGTCGAGCTCGGGGACGTCGTCCCGGGCGCGGTCGTGCTCGGCGCGGGAGCCGTGCTCGTACCCGTACCGGGTCCGGTACCCGCCGCGTCCGGCGTACAGCCGGCGGCGAGTGCCACCGCCGCAGCCGCCAGGACCACTCTGCGTATGACGGACGTGGACCGCTTCATCGTTTCCCCCCGGGGTGTGTCGTGTGTACGTAGGGATGCTTCCCGGGCGCGTGCGGTTGCGCACGTGAGGAAGAGAGTGCGCATCCTGTGAGGAAGGTCCCGGCGCGCCGCCCTCCATCGCCCCACTACAGTCCGTCGCGAGGGTCGGTACCGCCGGGTGATCAGGTCGATCGGGAGGCACAACGCATGGCGCGCGAGTCGGAGTCGGGACTGCCCATCGAGCCGGTCTACGGACCGGACGCCCTGGACGGATGGGATCCCGCCGAGAAGCTGGGCGAGCCGGGCTCGTACCCCTTCACGCGCGGTGTGTACCCCTCGATGTACACCGGGCGGCCCTGGACCATGCGGCAGTACGCCGGCTTCGGCACCGCGGTGGAGTCCAACGCCCGCTACAAGCAGCTCATCGCCAACGGCACCATGGGCCTGTCGGTCGCCTTCGACCTGCCGACCCAGATGGGCCACGACTCCGACGCCCCGATCGCGCACGGCGAGGTCGGCAAGGTCGGCGTCGCCATCGACTCGATCGACGACATGCGCGTCCTGTTCGACGGGATCCCGCTCGACAAGGTCTCCACGTCGATGACGATCAACGCCCCCGGCGCGCTCCTCCTGCTGCTCTACCAGCTCGTCGGCGAGGAGCAGGGCGTCCCGGCGGACCGGCTGACCGGCACGATCCAGAACGACGTGCTCAAGGAGTACATCGCCCGCGGCACGTACATCTTCCCGCCGAAGCCCTCGCTGCGGCTGATCGCCGACATCTTCAAGTACTGCAGGGCCGAGATCCCGAAGTGGAACACCATCTCGATCTCCGGCTACCACATGGCCGAGGCCGGTGCCTCGCCCGCGCAGGAGATTGCGTTCACCCTCGCCGACGGCATCGAGTACGTCCGCACGGCCGTCGCCGCCGGCATGGACGTCGACGACTTCGCGCCCCGCCTCTCCTTCTTCTTCGTGGCCCGCACGACGATCCTGGAGGAGGTCGCCAAGTTCCGCGCCGCCCGCCGGATCTGGGCGCGGGTGATGAAGGAGGAGTTCGGCGCCGAGAACCCGAAGTCGCTGATGCTCCGCTTCCACACCCAGACCGCCGGCGTGCAGCTCACCGCCCAGCAGCCCGAGGTCAATCTGGTGCGCGTCGCGGTGCAGGGCCTCGCGGCCGTCCTCGGCGGCACGCAGTCGCTGCACACCAACTCCTTCGACGAGGCCATCGCCCTGCCGACGGACAAGTCCGCCCGCCTCGCCCTGAGAACCCAGCAGGTCCTCGCCTACGAGACGGACGTCACCGCCACCGTCGACCCCTTCGCCGGCTCGTACGTCGTCGAGAAGATGACGGACGACGTGGAGGCCGCCGCCCTGGAGCTGATGGGCCGGGTCGAGGAGATGGGCGGCGCGGTCAGCGCCATCGAGCGCGGCTTCCAGAAGAACGAGATCGAGCGCTCGGCCTACCGGATCGCGCAGGAGACCGACAGCGGCGAGCGGGTCGTCGTCGGCGTCAACCGCTACACGGTCGACGTCGAGGAACCGTACGAGCCGCTCCGCGTCGACCCGGCGATCGAGGCCCAGCAGGCCGAGCGCCTGGCGAGGCTGCGCGCCGAACGGGACAAGGCGGCCGTGGACGCGGCCCTCGCCGAGCTGAAGAAGGCCGCGGAGGGCACGGACAACGTCCTCTACCCGATGAAGGACGCCCTCAGGGCCCGGGCCACCGTCGGCGAGGTCTGCGACGCGCTGCGCGCCGTCTGGGGCACCTACGTCCCGACCGACGCGTTCTGACCGATTCCGCCTGTTGAAATTTAAAGCGGAGTGTCGTACCGGTATGCGACACTCCGCTCCATGCTGGGTGTCACCGATCTTCCGACCTATCTCGCAGGGCTCGTCCTCATCATCCTCCTCCCGGGGCCGAACTCGCTGTACGTGCTGTCCGTCGCCGCCCGCAAGGGCACCCGCACCGGATACAAGGCCGCCGCCGGGGTGTTCACCGGCGACGCGGTCCTCATGACGCTCGCCGCGCTCGGCGCCGCCTCGCTCCTGCAGACCACCCCGCTCCTCTTCATGATCGTGAAGTACGCGGGCGCGGGCTACCTGGCCTGGATGGCGTACGGGATGCTGCGCGCCGCCCTGGCGATGTGGCGCACCCGGCACGAGGCCGTCACCGAGTCCGCCGCCGAGCCGGACGCCGGGCCGTCCGAGCACCCGTACCGCCGCGCGCTGATCATCAGCCTCTTCAACCCGAAGGCGATCCTCTTCCTGATCTCCTTCTTCGTGCAGTTCGTGGACCCCTCCTACGCCTACCCGGCGCTGTCCTTCCTGGTCCTCGGCACCCTGCTCCAGCTCGGCAGCTTCCTCTACCTGACGACCCTCATATTCGGCGGCACCCGCCTCGCCGCCGCGTTCCGGCGCCGCAAGCGCCTCTCCGCCGGCGCCACCACCGCGGCCGGCGCCCTCTTCCTCGGCTTCGCCGCGAAGCTCTCCCTGGCCGGTGCTTGACCCTGGCGCCACTCGTTCACCCGTTCGCGTGAATCCTCCGGGTGCGCGAAAAAACAGCCTGAGGTGGCATTACGGTCGCACCGTGACGACCTCCGCCACGGCAGCCGGTGGCACGGCCTATGCCCGGTACTCGTATCGGCTGCGCGTGTCATCCACGGCGCTTGCCGCTCTGCTTGGGGAGTGGGATCGGTGCCGGTGGATCTGGAACGAGTGCGTCGTACGGTCGAAGAAGGCGCATGCCGACGGCGAGAAATGCGGACCGGCCAGGCTGGACAAGATGCTCACCGAGGCACGAGCTATCACGCCGTGGCTCGCGCAGGGTTCATCGGTGCCGCAGCAACAACTCATCCGCGACTTCGGCAGAGCCCGCACGAAAGCGCTTAAGGACATCAAAGACCGCGTGCCTGTTCGGCGGCGGGCGGGACTCCCGACGTACAAGAAGAAGCGCGAGGCCGATCCGACACTCAACTACACGCGGAACGGTTTCTGTTTGAAGGGTGGACGTCTGCACCTCGCGGGCAGGGTCGTACTGTCGGTGGTGTGGTCACGGGCGCTACCGGCCGATCCGACGTCCGTGCGTGTCTACCGGGACGCCCTCGGACATTGGTACGCCTCTTTCGTGGTCCCTGCCACGACCCAGCCCCTGCCCGAGACCGGAGCGGCGCTTGGCGTCGACTGGGGCGTGAAGGAGATCGCCACCACCACAAGCGATGCCCACGACCTTCCGCATCCTGAGTTCGGCCGAAAGTCGAAGGAGCGGCTGTCCCGGTACGACCGGATGATGGCCCGCCGCAGGCCCGGACGGGGGAAGCCGGCTTCAAAGGGATACCGGGAGGCGAAGCGGCTGCGGGTGAAGGCGCATCAGAAGGTCGTCAGGCAACGCGTGGACACTAGTCGCAAGTGGGCGAAGAAGGTCGTGCGCGACCATGACGCCATCGCGATGGAGGATTTCCGTCCCCGGTTCCTCGCCAAGACGACGATGGCCCGGAAGGCCGCCGACGCGACGATCGGCGCGACCAAGAACGCCCTGATCGAAATGGGCCGCAAGCACGGGCGAGACGTCCGTCTCGTGAACCCGGCATACACCACCATGGACTGCGCGCGGTGCGGAGCGAGAGCCAAGCACGTGCTGCCGCTGTCGGAACGTACGTACACGTGCGAGGCATGCGGAGCGACGTCCCCGAGGGACAAGAACTCGGCCCGCGTGATGCTCGTCCGGGCAGGTCTGGACCCGGCTGGTGTCGAGGGCGTGAGACCTCTTGGGGCGCAGCTCCAGGAGGCGGCCCGAGCCAGGAATCCTCTCCCTGAGCAGGGATGGGAGCATTCAAACGGTGTGAGGGTCGAAACTCGAAGCTCGTGACACCGCGCTTGACTCTCACGCCGTGTCAGAGTTTTGAGTAAGGGGCGTCATGTTCGCCATCGGAGACTTCGCCCGGCACGGGCGGGTGTCGGTCCGGATGCTGCGCCATTACGACGCCATCGGACTGCTGCGCCCGGCCCACGTCGACCCGTACAGCGGCTACCGCTTCTACTCGGCGGACCAGCTCGCCCAGCTCAACCGCGTCATCGCGCTCAAGGACCTCGGCTTCACCCTCGAACAGGTGGGGGCGATCCTCCGGGACGAGATCGGCGCGGAGGAGCTGCGGGGGATGCTGCGGCTGCGCCAGGCCGAGCTGGAAGCCGCCCTGGAGGCGGCGCGGGCCCGGCTCGCCCAGGTCGGTGCGAGGCTCCACGCCATCGAGAGCGAGGGACGCATGTCCACGCAGGACGTCGTCGTCAAGAAGGTTCCCGCCGTCCGGGTCGCCGAGCTGAGCGGGGTCGCCGAGAGCTTCGGCCCGGAGGACATCACTCCGGTCATCGGACCGCTGTACGAGGAGCTGTGCGGCCGCCTGGAGGCCGCAGGCGTCACCGGGTTCGGCCCGGCCGTCGCGTACTACGAGGACGCGGGCAGGGGGGACGGTTCGGTCCGCGTGCACGCGGCGACGACCGTGCCCGAGGGCACCGTCGCGGAGGGCGTCGAGGTGCACGTCCTGCCCGGCATCGAGGAGGCCGCCACCATCGTCCACCGCGGTTCGATGGACGAGATCCTGCCGACCGTGCAGACCCTGGCCGCCTGGATCGACACCAACGGCTACCGCTCGGCCGGCTACGCCCGTGAGCTGTACCTGGAGTGCCCGGAGGACCCGGCCGGCTGGGTCTCCGAGATCCAGGAGCCGATCGTCCGCGCCTGATCGCACCGCTGCGGGCCCGGGACCCCCGCACGGGTTCCCGGGCCCGCCGTTCCGGTGGGGGTCGCTACTTCCTCAGCGCCTTGCGCAGCCGCAGCGCGCGGCGCGCGAGCCGGCGGACCTGGGGGTGGCGGGGGATCGGCAGACCCCCCGGCAGGTTCAGGACGGTGAGGCGGCGGCGGGTGAAGTGGTGCCGGGTGCGCTCGGCGAGCGGCCCCGACAGGTGCCGTACCGCCGCCTCCCGCAGCTCCGGGCGTATCTTCGGCTGCATCGCGAAGCCGACCGCCGCGACCAGGTCGTTGAGCTCCTCCGTACCGATCCCGTCGGCGCCGCCCTCCTCCCGGGGCTCCAGGGGCGGGACGACCGCGTCGACGACCGTGAGCGGGATCCGGTTGCTGTTCTGGAACGGGCTGAGCCGCTCCAGGAGGGTGCGCGTCCCGACCCGGGCGACCGGCACCCCGTAGAACGCCGACGCCGTGAGCAGCGCCGTCGAGAAGCAGCCGACGACGAGCGCCGGCCGCAGCTCGCGGTAGAGCACCTCGGCGAGGACCGGCCGGTCCTCGACGGTCAGGACGGCGCCGAGCTCCTCCGCCGCCTCCACGAGGGTCCGCGACCAGGCGTCCGGGGCCATCGGGTGCGGCTTGAAGACGAGACGCCGGTGGCCGCGGGCGATCGCGCCCCGGACCATCCGCAGGTGCAGCTCCTCCTCCTCGGCGACCGTCAGCAGGTTCAGCGCGGCCAGGTACTGGCCGAGGAGCAGCGCGGGGCCGTCCTCCGAGGAGGCCGCCGGCCCCGCCAGCTCCTCCACGACCTTGGTGAACGCCTCCGTCGCCACCCGCTCCGGCACCGCCCCGAACTCGCCGAGCAGCAGCGGTTCCAGGCCGGGGACCAGGTCCAGGTGGAGCAGCCGGCCCACGCGCCCGCCGATCAGCGGGTCGATCTTGTTGCGGGTCGGCCCGTAGCTCATCAGCCCGTCCGCGTACACCGTGATCGGCGCGTCGGGCAGCAGCTGGGCGATGGCGAGCGCGGGCGTCACCTGGAGCGACTCCAGGGCGAGTTCGACGCGGTCGTCGCCGAGGTCCCAGAGCTTGCGCAGATGGCGCTGGAGCATCGGGAGGTCGCCCGGGCGCGGGGTCCAGCCGGACGGGTGGAGCGGGGAGATCGTCTCGTTCCAGGACAGGACGGAGTCGAAGCGGCCGCGCAGCGCCCCGAAGCCCTCGGCCTCGTCCAGGGCGGGGGTCGTCTCCGGGACGGGCGCGTTGTGGGTGACGAGGAGGATCCGCCGGTCGGCGGGCCCGAAGCAGCCGCTGTCGAGGGCGGCGGCGAGCGTCACCGCGCCGTAGAGGGTCGAGGCGCAGAAGATCTGGGTGGTCCGGCGGGCGCTCACGCGGCCACCTCCGGCTTCGCGTCCTCGCCGGCCGCACGGGCCGGTGCCGCCGGCGGTGGTGCGGGGCGGCGCCTGCGCAGCCGGCGCAGCATCGCCGCGCGGTCCCCGCCCATCGCGGTCAGGGCCTCGTCGAGGACCTCCTGGGGCATCCGCCGCAGCGCGCCCGCGCTCATCGACTTCAGCAGCCGCGCCACCTCGGGTTCGAACCTTTCGATCGAACCGATGTGATGGGAAATGACCGCGCAATACGTGCGGACGGCTTTGGGGAGAAGGAGCTCCGCGTCCGCGTCCTGTGCCGTTTCCTCGATCACCTGGTCGAATGCGCGGATGAAATCCAATTGACGGACATCACCGATCTGGGTGAGCGAGGTCGTCACCCCGCGCCGGTAGAACACACCGATTTCTCCGACAGCGGCGAACGATTCCGCCTCGCGGTGGAGTTTCCAGATCCAGGGCCGGTCCTCGGCCGTGCGGAGGCCGTGCGGGAAGTGCAGGAGACCCCGGTCCAGGAGCCGCCGGTGGTAGATCCCGGCCCAGGCGTACGGATAGTCGACCGAGGTCGTCCGGTGCGAGGGCAGGATCGCGTCCCGGGGCCGCAGCACCTCGCCGCGCCGGGCGACCGGCGCCCGGCGCACCGCGCGGTTGCGGCCGGTGACCGTGACGTGGTCGGTGCGCAGGAAGTCGCACCCCAGCTCCTCGGCGGCGGCGACGAGCCGCCCGTAGTAGCCGGGCGCGAGCCAGTCGTCCCCGTCGAGGAAGGCGATGTACTCCCCGCGGGCGGCGTCCAGGCCGGTGTTCCGGGCCGTGGCGAGGCCCTCGTTGTGCGCGTGCCTGATCAGGACGGCACCCGGGATCTCGCGCGCGGCCCGTTCGAGGAGCTCCGGGGTCCCGTCCGACGAGCAGTCGTCGACAAGGAGGAACTCGAAGTCCTCGCGGGCGTTGGCCCGCAGGCTCGTGAGGGTGTCGGGGGCGTATGTCTGCACGTTGAAGAACGGCACGACGACGGAGAGCTTGACCACGCGGCCGACGCTAGGCGCCGCCCCGGCATTACCGCCGACCGCCGGGCAGCCTTTCGGTGAACACCAAGCGGCGGGCCGATTAACCGCCTTTACCGGCAGGGGAAATCGGCCTCACGACGTCCGGAAAACGCCCCGCTTCAACGGGCGGAGAGGCTCTGTTCACCGTTTGTTGTGGCCCAGTTGGGCCGGAAAGCGGAATGCCCTTCTAGCGTCCTCGGCGTGCCAGCAAGTACCAGAGAAGCGGTACGGGTCGCCGTACTCGCCGACTCCGACACCCGGTGGAAATGGGGCGCCCTCACGGCGCGCCGCATCACCACGGCGACCGCCGAACCCACCGGCTTCGTCCTGCGCGGACGGGCCACGCCCACCGCGCGCCAGCTCGCCGAGACCGGGGTGTCCCGGACCGCCCCGCGCGAGGTGACGGGCGCCGAGTTCCTGCGCGCGATACGGGACGCGGAGGCGCGCGGCGAGGGATACGACGTCCTCGTGCTCGCCCTGGTCGGCGGCACCGTCCGGGCCGTCCTCCAGGGCCTGGCCGACCTCGCCCTCGACCGGCGACCGGTGATCGTCACCGGCTACGTCGGCGTCGTCTACGAGAAGCTGACCGACGGCCTCCTGCTGCGCCACGGCGCCGACGTGGTCCTCGCCAACTCCCGCCACGACGCCGAGCGTTTCCGCGCCGTGTACGAGGGCGTGGGCGCCGGCGCCGCATCCGTCGTCGAGGCCGCACTGCCCTTCCTCGGCGGCGCCCCGCACACCCCCGAGGCCGGCCGCGACACCCTGGTCTTCGCCGCACAGCCCTCCGTCCCCGCCACCCGCGCCGAACGGGCCTACGTCCTGCGGCGGCTGATCGGGCACGCCCGGCTCCACCCGGACCGCGAGGTCCTCCTCAAGCTCCGCTCCAAGCCGGGCGAACACACCACGCACCTGGAGGAGTTCCCCTTCCAGAAGCTGGTGCGCGAACTCGACCCGCCGGCCAACTTCCGCCTCGTGTACGGGCACATGGGCGAGGTCCTCGACCGCACGGACCTCCTTGTCACGGTCTCCTCGACGGCCGCCCTCGAAGCGCTCCACCGCCGGATCCCCACCGCGATCCTCACCGACCTCGGGGTCCGCGAGGCGCTCGGCAACCACCACTTCGTCGGCTCCGGCCTGCTGACCTCCTTCGACCGGCTCGACAAGGGGGACGCGCCCACGCCCGACGAGACCTGGCTCGCCCGGCAGGGCGTGGCCTCCGACAGCCCGTACGAGGCCGCCTTCGACGCCGCCCGCGACCGGGTCGCCGCACTCCTCGCGCAGCCCGCCCTGCCCCCGATCAGCCCCTACTACACCGCGGAGACGGCCCCCGGCTACCTGCCCGGGATCCTCGCCCGCCACCGCCTGGACGTCACCGCGCCCGAGCCCCGCGAGAGCGGACTGCGCCGGGTCGTCCGGGAGGCCGCCCGGGGCGCGTACCGCCACGGCGTCCAGCGCGTGGCCCCCGTCATCCGCCGCCTGGGAGAACTGTGATGACCCCGACCGTGCCGACCGTCCTCGCCGTCATCCCCGCCCGGGGCGGCTCCAAGGGCGTGCCCGCCAAGAACCTCGCCCCGGTCGCCGGGATCCCCCTGGTCGCCCGCGCCGTGCGGGCCTGCCTCGGCGCCCGCCCCGTCACCCACGTCCTGGTCTCCACCGACGACCCCGCCATCGCGGCCGCCGCCCGCACCGCCGGGGCCGAGGCCGTCCGGCGGCCCGCCGAGATCGCGGGCGACACCGCCACCAGCGAGGCCGCCGTCCTGCACGCGATGGACGCCTTCGAGGCCACCCACGGCCGCCCGGCAGACGTGGTCCTCCTCGTCCAGTGCACCAGCCCCTTCCTCACCTCCGCCGAGGTCGCCGAGACCGCCGAGCGCGTCACCTCCGGCGCCGCCGACACCGCCTTCACGGCCGCCCCGTCCCACGGCTTCCTCTGGCGCGAGACCGAGTCGGGCGCCGAGGGCGTCAACCACGACAAGGCCCACCGCCCGCGCCGCCAGGACCGGGAGCCCGAGTACCTGGAGACCGGCGCCGTCTACGCGATGGACGCGGCCGGCTTCCGCGGCCACGGGCACCGCTTCTTCGGCCGCACCGCGCTCGTCGTCACCGACCCCGCCCGGGTCCTGGAGATCGACGACCCGCACGACCTCGCCCGCGCCACGGCCCTCGCGCCGCTCCTCGACGAGCCCGTCACGCCCGGCTTCGCCGACGTCGACGCCGTCGTCCTCGACTTCGACGGCACCCAGACCGACGACCGGGTCCATCTCGACGCCGAGGGACGCGAGTTCGTCTCCGCGCACCGCGGCGACGGCCTCGGCATCGCCGCCCTGCGCCGCGCCGGACTGCCCGTCCTCATCCTCTCCACCGAACAGAACGCCGTCGTCGCCGCCCGCGCCCGCAAGCTGAAGATCCCCGTGCTGCACGGCATCGACCGCAAGGACCGCGCCCTCAAGGAGTGGTGCGAGGCCGAGGGCATCGACCCGCAGCGCGTCCTCTACGCCGGCAACGACGTCAACGACCTGCCCTGCTTCCACCTCGTCGGCTGGCCCGTCGCGGTGAGCAGCGCCCACGACTCCGTACGGGCCGCCGCCCGCGCGGTCACCGTCACCCCGGGCGGCTCCGGAGCGATCCGCGAGATCGCCGCCTGGCTCCTCGGACCCGAGCTGAACACCCCCAACCCGTAAGGAACCGCACCATGAGCACCCGTCTGCGCACCCTCGGCACCAAGACCGCCGGCCCGGGCCACTCCGTCTACGTCTGCGGCGAGATCGGCATCAACCACAACGGCGACCTCGACAACGCCTTCAAGCTGATCGACGTGGCCGCCGAGGCCGGCTGTGACGCCGTCAAGTTCCAGAAGCGGACCCCGGAGATCTGCACCCCGCGCGACCAGTGGGACATCGAGCGCGACACCCCCTGGGGCCGGATGACGTACATCGACTACCGCCACCGCGTGGAGTTCGGCGAGGACGAGTACCGCGCCATCGACGAGCACTGCAAGGAGCGCGGCATCGACTGGTTCGCCTCCCCGTGGGACACCGAGGCCGTCGCCTTCCTGGAGAAGTTCGACGTCCCCGCCCACAAGGTCGCCTCCGCCTCCCTCACGGACGACGAGCTGCTCCGCGAGCTGCGCGCCACCGGCCGCACGGTGATCCTCTCCACCGGCATGTCGACGCCGAAGCAGATCCGCCACGCGGTCGAGGTCCTGGGCAGCGACAACATCCTGCTCTGCCACGCCACCTCCACGTACCCGGCCAAGGCCGAGGAGCTCAACCTGCGCGTCATCCAGACGCTCCAGGAGGAGTACCCGAACGTCCCGATCGGCTACTCCGGCCACGAGACCGGCCTCCAGACCACCCTCGCCGCCGTCGCCCTCGGCGCCACCTTCGTCGAGCGCCACATCACCCTCGACCGCGCCATGTGGGGCTCCGACCAGGCCGCCTCCGTCGAGCCGCAGGGACTCCAGCGCCTCGTCCGCGACATCCGCACCATCGAGGCCGCGCTCGGCGACGGCGTGAAGAAGGTGTACGAGTCGGAGCTCGGCCCGATGAAGAAGCTCCGCCGGGTCCAGGGCACCGTCGCCGCATGACCCGGCAGCTGGCGTTCGTCGAGAGCCCGGTCCAGCTGCTCAATGTCCTGGAGTGGGCGCACACGCAGGATTCCGGGGGCCGTACGGCCCCCTCGACCGGTGGGTCCGCGGACGCCACCCCCCTCACCGTCGTCGTGCTCTCGCCGACCGACCCCATGTCGCGGGGCCAGCTGCGCCGGATGGCCCAGCTGGCCCGCGACCAGGGCCTCACCGTGCGCTGGCAGGAGGCCCGCGGCGGCCGCGGCGCGCTCGTGCGCACCCTGCGGGAGCTCGCCCGGCCGCTGCGCTCGGCGGAGCGGGTGATCATCGGGGACCCGTTCTCCCGGTACGTCCAGCTCCTCCTGACCCTGTTCGCCCCCCGGCACCTCACGGTCGTCGACGACGGCACCGCGACCATGGAGTACGCCGCCCAGCTCGGCCGTGGCGAGCGCCTGGTGCGCTGGCACCGCAAGGGCAGCCTCGGCCCGCGCGAGCTGGTCCTCGCCCCGGTGACCACGCTCGCCCGGCGGAAGCTCGCCCCCACCCGGGGCCGTACCGTCGAGATCTTCACCTCGCTGCCCCTGGAGGCCCCGCCCGGAGTCACGGTCACCGAGAACGCGTACGCCTGGACCCGGGACACCTTCGGCCCGCCACTGCTCACCGGCGGCGCGGACCTGGTCGGCACCTCGCTCGTCGAGACGGGCGTCGTCGACGCCGACCACTACGCGCGCGTGGTGAGCGAGCTCGCCCGCGCCCACGGCGCCACCCGCTACTTCGCGCACCGCCGGGAGAGCGCCGAGAAACTGCACCGGATCGCCGTCGAGACGGGCCTCCAGGTCGTCCGGCCCGATCTGCCCCTGGAGCTGATCGCCCGGCGCGGCCCCATCGGACGCACGGTCGTCAGCTTCCCGTCCACGGTCGTGCACACCCTGCCCCTGGCCCTCGCCGGCACGGGCGTGAAGGTCGCCGTCATCGACATAGCGCCCGAGTGGCTGCGGGCGACCGCCTCACCGCGCGCCCAGGGCTTCCTGGCCGGGATCACGGGCACCGCGGCCCACGAGGTCGACCGGCTCACCACCCGGGCGGCACATCCGGCCGATCGGCTCGAATTCGGCTGAGGGTACCCACAAGGAGTGAGCTTCATGCCTGCGAAACCGAGATTCTTTCCCCTAAGGGGCTGAACTTTTCGTGATCAACGGGCAGTTGACCTCTCCACGGGCCTACCCTTCAAAGGGTGAACCAGTTGAAGTCCCGTGAGCCAGACTCCGTCACCCTGCCCGGAACGCTGTCCGACTCCCTGCGCGCCGAACTCGTCGCCTTCCGCAGGGACTTGCACATGCACCCCGAGCTCGGCAACCAGGAGTTCCGTACGACCGCCGCGCTCAAGGCCCGCCTGGAGGCGGCCGGCCTCGCGCCGAAGGTCCTTCCGGCGGGCACGGGACTCATCTGTGACATCGGCACCCGGGACCCCGGCCGGTCCATGCTCGCGATCCGCGCCGACCTCGACGCGCTGCCCATCCCCGACGTCAAGACCGTCGCCTACCGCTCCACCGTGGCCAACCGCGCCCACGCCTGCGGACACGACGTCCACACCACCACCGTCCTCGGCGCCGGCCTCGTCCTCGCCGAGCTCGACCGCCGCGGCCTGCTGCCGAACGCCGTACGGCTGATCTTCCAGCCCGCCGAGGAGGTCCTGCCCGGCGGCGCCGCCGACGCCGTCGAGGCCGGCGTCCTGGACGGCGTCGGCCGGATCATCGCCGTCCACTGCGACCCCCGCGTCGACGCCGGGAAGATCGGGCTCCGGGTGGGCCCCATCACCTCCGCCTGCGACCGCCTGGAGATCACCCTCGACGGCCCCGGCGGCCACACCGCCCGCCCGCACCTCACCACCGACCTCGTCACCGCCGCCGCCCGGGTCGCCACCGACGTCCCCGCCGTCCTCGCCCGCCGCGTCGACGCCCGCTCGGGCCTCTCGGTCACCTGGGGCCGCATCGAGGCCGGCCACGCGCCCAACGTCATCCCGCAGCACGCCGCCCTCTCCGGCACCGTCCGCTGCCTCGACCTGCCGACCTGGCGGGAGGCGCCCGACCTGGTCCACGCGGCCATCGACGAGGTCGCCGCCCTGCACCGGGCCAAGTCGACCGTCACGTACGTCCGCGGCGTCCCCCCGGTCGTGAACGACCCGCTCGTCACCGAACTGCTGCACGACGCCATGACGGCCCGCCGGGGCACGCACGCGATCGAGGACACCGAGCAGAGCCTCGGCGGCGAGGACTTCTCCTGGTACCTGGAGCACGTCCCCGGCGCCATGGCCCGTCTCGGCGTCCGCACCCCCGGCGACACCCGGGTCCGTGACCTGCACGCCGGCGACTTCGACGTGGACGAGCGGTGCATCGACGCCGGGGTGGAGCTCTTCACGGCGGCGGCCCTGCTCGACGGGACGCCCGAGCGCTGATTTCCGGCCGGACGGAGACGGGGAACGGCGCCGGACGGACGTGACCGGCGCCGTACGAAGGCCGAGAACCGCCTCGAACACGCTCGCTCGTCCGTCCGGCCCACCGCCGTCCCACGTCCGGCCCAGCGCCCGGCGCGTCGCCTCCCGCGCCCTGTCCGGGCACCCCGCGTCCGCGGTATAACCGGCGGTACCGGGCCGAACGCCCCCGGTCGCCTCCGTCGGCCGGTTCGCGACGATCCGATAACGACTCATGAACGGGTCTTTAACTGACATCTACGCGCGTTACGATCGCCGCGAAACCAGCGCCGGAAGAGGCGCTTTCGGTCAGTCTTGAAGGGACCCTCCTCTTGCGCCGGATCACCAGGATCACGACCGTGGGCATCGCCTCCGCGGCGCTCGCCCTGTCCGTCACCGCGTGCGGCAAGTCGTCGAACGACACGAGCTCCAGCTCCAGCTCGACCGCGGGCGCCGTCAAGGCCGCCATCGCGTACGACATCGGCGGCCGCGGCGACCAGTCGTTCAACGACGCCGCCTTCGCCGGCCTGCAGAAGGCCGAGAAGGAGCTCGGTGTCAAGGGCTCCGAGGCCGAGCCGTCGCAGGGTGAGAGCGACGCCGACAAGGTCGCGCGTCTGACCTCCCTCGCCCGCGCCGGCAACAACCCGGTCATCGGCGTCGGCTTCTCCTACGCCCCGGCCATCGCGAAGGTCGCCAAGTCCTTCCCGAAGACCACGTTCGGCCTCATCGACGACACCTCGGTGACCGCCCCGAACATCGCCAACCTCGTCTTCAACGAGGAGCAGGGCTCCTACCTGGCCGGCGTCGCCGCCGCCAAGGCGTCCAAGTCCGGCACGGTCGGCTTCATCGGCGGTGTCGAGGTTCCGCTGATCAAGAAGTTCGAGGCGGGCTTCACCCAGGGCGTCAAGGACACCAACCCCAAGGCGAAGGTGCTCACCCAGTACCTGACCCAGCCGCCGAACTTCGACGGCTTCTCGAAGCCCGACCTCGGCAAGGCCGCCGCGCAGGGCCAGCTCGACAAGGGCGCCGACGTGATCTACGCCGCCGCCGGTCTCGCCGGCGCCGGTGCCATCGAGGCCACCGCCACCGCGGGCAAGTGGGCCATCGGCGTCGACTCCGACCAGTACAACCAGGCGGGTCTGGCCTCGTACAAGGACCACATCCTGACCTCGGTCACCAAGGACGTCTCCGGCTCGGTCTTCAACGTGATCAAGTCGGTCAAGGACGGCAAGCCGCAGACCGGTGAGATCCGCTACGGCCTCGCCACCAACGGCGTCGGCCTGGCCGACTCCAACCCGGCGTACATGAAGATGACGGACCTCATCGCCGCGGTGGACAAGGCGAAGAAGGACATCGTCGACGGCAAGATCACGGTCAAGACCGCTCCGTAAGGACACCCAGGTCACGACCTGAGCCCGGGCCCGGCGTCCGGTGGCACCCCCACCGGACCCGGGCCTCGGCCCCATTCCCGTACGGGTTTTCATTTTTCGGCAGCGCTACGCGTGTAGATGTCTCCCTGGCACGATAACTTCGCCCCGCCCTGCCCTCCCGCTCCCACTCCTTCCGGCCAAGGAGAGTGCGTCATCAACGCGTCCAGCCCCCCTGCCGTAGAACTGCACGGCATCACCAAGCGATTCCCCGGCGTCGTCGCCAACAAGGACATCGCCATCACGGTCCGCAAGGGCACCGTGCACGCCCTCATCGGCGAGAACGGCGCCGGCAAGTCGACCCTCATGAAGATCCTCTACGGCATGCAGAAGCCGGACGAGGGCACGATCGCCGTCGACGGCGAGCAGGTCACCTTCTCCAGCCCCGGTGACGCCATCGCGCGCGGCATCGGCATGGTGCACCAGCACTTCATGCTCGCCGACAACCTCACCGTCCTGGAGAACGTCGTCCTCGGCGGCGAGAAGCTCTACGGCATCGGCGCCAAGGCGCGGAAGAAGATCAAGGAGATCTCCGACGCGTACGGCCTCGGGGTCCGCCCCGACGCCCTCGTCGAGGACCTCGGCGTCGCCGACCGGCAGCGCGTGGAGATCCTCAAGGTCCTCTACCGCGGCGCCCGGATCCTCATCCTCGACGAGCCGACCGCCGTGCTCGTCCCGCAGGAGGTCGACGCGCTCTTCGACAACCTGCGCGAGCTCAAGTCCGAGGGCCTCACGGTCATCTTCATCTCGCACAAGCTGGGCGAGGTCCTGAAGGTCGCCGACGACATCACCGTCATCCGCCGGGGCACCACGGTCGGCACCGCCGACCCGAAGACCGCCACCACCAAGCAGCTCGCCGAGCTGATGGTCGGCAGCGAGCTGCCCTCTCCGGAGACCCGCGAGTCGACGGTCACGGACATCCCCATGCTGAAGGTCGAGAACCTGACGCTGGTCGAGAGCGGCATCACGGCAGTCCCCCAGGTGTCCGCCGCCCGCATGGTGTCCCCGATGGACACCTACGTGCACGAATCCGCCGAGGTCGGCCGCAAGCTCCTCGACGACGTCTCGCTCACCATCCACAAGGGCGAGATCCTCGGCATCGCCGGCGTCGAGGGCAACGGCCAGACCGAGCTCATCGAGGCCCTGATGGGCATGTCCACCCCCGACGCGGGTGTCATCACCCTCGACGGCGAGGACATCTCCAAGGTCTCCGTGCGCAAGCGCCGCGAGGGCGGCATCGGCTACATCCCCGAGGACCGCCACCGCCACGGCCTGCTCCTGGAGGCCCCCCTCTGGGAGAACCGCATCCTCGGCCACGTCACCGAGGCGCCCAACTCCAAGCGCGGCATCCTCGACCCGAAGGCCGCCCGCAAGGACACCGAGCGGATCGTGCGCGAGTACGACGTCCGCACGCCCGGCATCGACGTCACCGCGTCCTCCCTCTCCGGCGGCAACCAGCAGAAGCTGATCGTCGGCCGCGAGATGAGCCACAACCCCAAGTTCCTGATCGCCGCCCACCCCACCCGCGGTGTGGACGTCGGAGCGCAGGCGCAGATCTGGGACGCGATCCGGGACGCCCGCCGCGCGGGCCTCGCGGTGCTGCTGATCTCCGCCGACCTCGACGAGCTGATCGGCCTCTCCGACACCCTCCGGGTCATGTACCGCGGCAAGCTGGTCGCCGACGCCGACCCCGCCACCATCACGCCCGAGCAGCTGGGATCCGCCATGACCGGCGCGGCCACCGGCCGGCTCGAAGGCACCGAAGAGCAGCCCGAAGACGGTGACGCCCGATGAAGAAGATCGACAAGGACAAGCTGATCATCGGGGCCGCAGGCCCCGTGCTCGCGCTGGTCTCGTCCTTCGTGCTCACCGTCCTGGTGCTGCTCGCGACGGGCCTCGACCCGATCGAGCCGATCCGTCTGATGATCGAGAACGCCGGGTACTCCGACGTCCAGGTCCTGATCGTCAACTACACCGGAATCCTCTATCTGGCGGCCCTGGGTGTGGCCATCGGCTTCCGGATGAACCTCTTCAACATCGGCGTCGAGGGCCAGTACCGCCTCGCCGCGATGGTCTCGGCGCTGGTCGGCGCGGCCGTCGACCTGCCCGGTCCGCTGCACATCCTGCTGATCGTGGTCGTGGCCATCGCGACCGGTGCGATCTGGGCCGGTATCGCGGGCATCCTGAAGACCACCCGCGGTGTCTCCGAGGTCGTCTCCACGATCATGCTCAACGCCATCACCACCTCCCTGGTGGCCTGGCTGATCCTCCCGAAGAACTTCGGCGTCCAGCCCGCCGGCTCCAACGACCTCACCACCGGTCAGATCCCCGAGTCCGGCTGGTTCCCCGGCATCGACATGGGCGACGGCGGTGAGATCTACGGCTTCACCTTCGTCGCGCTGGCGCTCGGCGTCGTCTACTGGTTCGTCATCAACCGCACCCGCTTCGGCTTCGACCTGCGCGCCACCGGTGAGAGCGAGTCCGCGGCCCAGGCCAGCGGCGTCGACGCCAAGAAGATGATCCTCACCGCGATGCTGATCTCGGGTGGCCTCGCCGGTCTGGCCGGCATGCCGATCCTGCTCGGCGAGTCGCACACGTACAGCCTCGCGTTCCCGGTCGGCGTCGGCTTCACCGCCATCACCGTCGCCCTGCTCGGCCGCAACCACCCGGTCGGCATCCTCTTCGCCGCCCTGCTCTTCGCGTTCCTCGAGAAGGCGTCCTCCAGCCTGGACATCGCGGGGTACCCGAAGGAGATCACGCAGATCATGCAGGGCATCATCGTGATCGCCGTGGTCGTCTCCTACGAGCTCGTCCGCCGTTACGGCACCCGCCGCCAGCAGCAGAAGGTCGGCGAGGAGCTCGCCGCCGGCGGCGCCATCAAGACCGACAAGGAGGTCTCGGCATGAGCACCGGCACCGTCGCCAAGCCGAGCGCCGCGCCCAAGAAGGCCGGACGCCGCAAGCTGACCTGGCCCTGGATCCTGCTGATCGTCGCGGCCGGCCTCGTCCTCTTCTCGTTCGTCCGCGCGGTCTCCGGGGCCGACGACCTCACCTCCGTCGGCCAGATCTCCGGCGCGCTCCAGCTCGCCGTGCCGATCGCCATGGCCGGTCTCGGCGGTCTGTGGGCCGAGCGCGCGGGCGTCGTGAACATCGGCCTCGAAGGCATGATGATCCTCGGCACCTGGTTCGGCGCCTGGGCCGGCTACCAGTGGGGCCCGTGGACGGGTGTCGTCGTCGGCATCCTCGGCGGCGCTGTCGGCGGTCTGCTGCACGCGATCATCACGGTCACGTTCAACGTGAACCACATCGTCTCCGGTGTGGCGATCAACATCCTCGCGGTCGGCTTCACCCAGTACCTGTCGAACTTCACCTTCGCCGAGGCCGAGGGCGGCTCCTCCAAGCAGTCCCCGCGCATCGACAAGATCACCGACATCACCATCCCGGGACTCTCGGACTGGCTGATCGACCTCCAGCAGAAGCACTGGTTCCTGATCTCGGACCTCGCCGGCATCCTCGGCGGCCTGGTCACCCACCTGTCGCTGCTGACGATCGTGGCCGCCCTGCTCATCCCGGCCACCTGGTGGCTGCTCTGGCGCACGTCCTTCGGCCTGCGCCTGCGCTCCTGCGGTGAGAACCCGGTCGCGGCCGAGTCGCTGGGCGTCAACGTCTACAAGTACAAGTACATCGCCGTCGTCGTCTCCGGCGGTCTCGCCGGCCTCGGCGGCGCCTTCCTCGCGATCGTCTCCACCGGCATCTACCAGGAGGGCCAGACCGGCGGCCGCGGTTACATCGGTCTCGCCGCGATGATCTTCGGCAACTGGATGCCCGGCGGCATGGCGCTCGGCGCGGGCCTCTTCGGCTTCACCGACAGCCTCAAGATCCGTGGCGGCGCCGAGAACGTCCACGCGCTGCTGCTGCTCGTCGCGGTGCTCCTGGTGATCGCCGCCGCGTGGCAGCTGTACAAGAAGAAGTACTTCTCCGCGGTCGCCTCCGCGATCTTCTCCGCCGGCTTCTTCATCTGGTACTTCGTCACCGACGAGGTCCCGAGCCAGTTCGTCGACGCCGCCCCGTACGTCACCACCCTGCTCGTGCTCGCCCTCTCGGCGCAGCGCCTGCGGATGCCGAAGGCGGACGGTCTGCCGTACCGCAAGGGCGAGGGCAAGTGACGCCCGCCGCTGCGAAGCCCGACTGGGACCTGCTCCGGGAGACCGCCCGCGAGGCGATGTCCCACGCGTACGCCCCGTACTCGGGCTATCCGGTCGGCGCGGCGGCCCTCGTGGACGACGGGCGGGTGATCTCCGGCTGCAACGTGGAGAACGCCTCCTTCGGCCTCGGCCTGTGCGCCGAGTGCGGGCTCGTCTCGCAGCTCCAGGCGACCGGCGGCGGCCGGCTCACGCACTTCGTGTGCGTGGACGGCCGCGGCGAGTCCCTGGTCCCGTGCGGGCGCTGCCGGCAGCTCCTCCACGAGTTCGGGGGCCCCGAGCTCGTCCTGGAGACCCCGGCCGGGTTCCTGACCCTGGCGGAGATGCTCCCGCAGGCCTTCGGCCCTGACCACCTCGCGAAGTAGCACGAGGTCGCGGCCCCTGCCCTTCGGGCAGACGACGGGATTTCGCGGCCGCGACCTGAGCGGCCCTTCCGCCACCATGGAAGGGTCGCTCCCCCTTTCCCCCTCTATGCGCGTAGAAAGAGGCACCACCATGGACGTCATCTCCGTCATCCGCACCAAGCGGGACAAGGGCGAGCTGAGCCCCGAGCAGATCGACTGGGTCATCGACGCGTACACCCGCGGCGAGGTCGCCGACGAGCAGATGTCCGCCCTGGCCATGGCCATCCTGCTCAACGGCATGAACCGCGCGGAGATCGCCCGCTGGACCGCCGCGATGATCGCGTCTGGCGAGCGCATGAACTTCGACTCCCTCTCCCGCCCGACCGCCGACAAGCACTCCACCGGCGGAGTCGGCGACAAGATCACCCTCCCGCTCGCCCCGCTCGTCGCCGCCTGCGGCGCGGCCGTGCCGCAGCTCTCCGGCCGCGGCCTCGGCCACACCGGCGGCACCCTCGACAAGCTGGAGTCCATCCCGGGCTGGCGCGCGCTGCTGTCCAACGAGGAGATGCTGCACGTCCTCGACACCACGGGCGCGGTCATCTGCGCGGCGGGCGACGGCCTGGCCCCCGCCGACAAGAAGCTGTACGCGCTCCGCGACGTGACGGGCACGGTCGAGGCGATCCCGCTGATCGCCTCGTCGATCATGTCGAAGAAGATCGCCGAAGGCACCGGCTCCCTGGTCCTCGACGTCAAGGTCGGCACCGGCGCCTTCATGAAGAACATCGAGGACGCGCGCGAGCTGGCGCGGACGATGGTCGGTCTCGGCACGGACAGCGGCGTGAAGACGGTCGCGCTCCTCACCGACATGGCGACCCCGCTCGGCCTCACCGCGGGCAACGCCCTGGAGGTCCGCGAGTCGGTCGAGGTCCTCGCGGGCGGCGGCCCGAAGGACGTCGTCGACCTGACGGTCGCCCTCGCGGCCGAGATGCTCGCCGCCGCCGGCATCAAGGACGCCGACCCGGCGAAGGCCCTCGCGGACGGCTCGGCCATGGACGTCTGGCGCCGGATGATCGCGGCCCAGGGCGGCGACCCGGACGCGACCCTCCCGGTCGCCCGCGAGCAGCACGTCGTCACGGCCCCGTCGACCGGTGTCCTGACCCGCCTCGACGCCTACGACATCGGCATCGCCGCCTGGCGCCTGGGCGCGGGCCGCGCCCGCAAGGAGGACCCGGTGCAGGCGGGCGCGGGCGTCGAGCTCCACGCGAAGCCGGGCGACACGGTGACGGCGGGCCAGCCGCTGCTCACCCTCCACACGGACACCCCGGAGAAGTTCGACTACGCCCTGAAGTCGCTGACGGCCACGTGGGACATCGCGGCTCCGGGCACGGAGTTCACCCCGAACCCGATCGTCCTCGACCGCATCGCCTGAGGTCCGGGACGGCGACGGGAGCCGGTGCGAGGACTACACCGGCTCCCCGAGCAGCCCCGGCAGCTCCCGCATGTGGTCGAAGACCACCGTGCGCGGGCCCATCAGGCGGTCCGCCCGCGTCAGGCCCCCGCAGTAGCCGAAGGCGCGCATGCCGGCCGCGCGGGCGGCCTGGACGCCGTACGGGCTGTCCTCGACGACCGCGCAGCGCTCCGGCGGCACGCCCATCGTGGCCGCCGCGTGCAGGAACAGGTCCGGGGCGGGCTTGGCGCGGGCGACGTCACGGGCGCTGAACACCCGACCCTCGAAGCGGTCGAGCAGTCCCGCCCGGCCCAGGTTCTTCCGGATGCTGCCGTGGCTGCCGTTGGAGGCGAGGCAGTACGGGACGGCCAGGCTGTCCAGGACGTCCGTGACGCCCTCCACGGCCGTCAGCTCGGCGTCCAGCGCGTCCTCGTACCGCTGCCTGAAGGGGGCCTGCCAGCCGGGTTCGAGCGGCCGGCCCCGCCGCTCCTCGACGATCGCCGTGAGCATCTCGTGCGAGGAGCCGACGAAGAACTCGGCCATCTCCGCCTCGGTGAACGTCGCACCGAGGGAGGCGAACACCTCCCGGTCCACCCGGCAGTAGATCCGCTCGCTGTCCACCAGAACACCGTCACAGTCGAAGATCACCAGTTCGACAGGCTCAAGAGTCATGATCGAGAGCGTAGCGATGAGTTCCGTGCGCCCGGGCGGTCTCCCCGGTGTGGACACCAGCCAGCCCCTCGTCATGACCCTGCCCGCCCGCCCCGGCCCGGAGGACGTCGCCCGGCTCTGCGCCGAGCTCGCCGCCGCCCCGCCGGGCGAGGTCGTCTGTGAGGTCGGCGCGCTCACCGGCGCCGACCTCACCGCCGTCGACGCCCTCGCGCGCCTGAAACTCGCCGCGAGCCGCCGTGGCCACCGCATCCGCTTCGAGGGAGCAGGACCCGGACTACGGACCCTGCTCCACCTCACCGGCCTGGCCGAAACGCTAGGCCTCTAGCCGCGCCGGCAGGTCGAAGAGCGGGAACCAGCGCTCCGTGTCCAGGAAGAAGTCCATTCCGCCGACCTTGCCGTCCCGCAGCTCCAGGACGATCAGCGCCCAGGGGCTGAAGCCGCCCGCCGGGTCCGGGTGGTAGTGCGCGAAGGCCGGGGAGCCGTTCGCCACGGTGGCGACCAGCTTCGAGCCCCGGCACACGTCGCCGACGCCCAGCATCCAGCCCACGATGTCGTCGTGGCCCCGCAGCCACAGGTCGTACGGCGGCATGGACATCGTCGCGTCCTCGTGGAGGAGCGCCGTCAGCGCCTTCATGTCGTAGCCCTCGAACGCGGCGACGTAGCGCTCCAGGAGCGCCTGCTGCTCCTCGTCCAGCGGGTTCGCCGGGTCGGAGGCCGCCGGGGCCTGCTCGGCGAGGGTCGCGCGGGCGCGCTGGAGGGCGCTGTTGACCGAGGCGACGGAGGTGCCGAGGAGCTCGGCGACCTCGCTCGCCTTCCAGGCGAGGACCTCGCGCAGGATGAGCACGGCCCGCTGCTTGGGCGGCAGGTGCTGGAGCGCGGCCACGAACGCGAGCCGTACGGACTCGCGGGACAGCGCCGTCTCCGCCGGATCGCCCGCCGTGGGCAGCACCCGCCCGTCGGGGATCGGCTCCAGCCAGGTGATCTCGGGCTGCTTCACGAGCTGAGCCTGAGCGACGGGCGTCGGGGAGGTCAGATCCATCGGGCGCGCCCTTCTGTTCCCCGCGTTCAGCGCGTCCAGGCAGACGTTGGTGGCGATCCGGTACAGCCAGGACCGCAGCGAGGAGCGGCCCTCGAAGGAGTCGATGGCCTTCCAGGCGCGGACCATCGTGTCCTGCACCGCGTCCTCCGCCTCGAAGGAGGAACCGAGCATCCGGTAGCAGTAACCGGTCAGCTCCCTGCGGTACTTGTCGAGTTCCTCGGTCGTCGCCGTCGCGGCATCGCTCATCGGGTCCACACCCCACTCACCCCTCACCGGCACCCGTTCGGTGCCGGTGAGAGGGAAGCTACCTCAGCGGACCGACAGCCGGGGTCAGGTTCCCGGCTTGCGGCCGTAGACGAAGACGTCGTCGCCGTTCCTGAGCAGATTCCAGTACGCTTTCGCGTCCCTCGGCGTCATGTTGACGCAGCCGCCGGAGCCCGGCGGGTTCCACATGGACTTGGTGGTCGAGTGGAAGGCCTGGCCGCCGTCGAAGAACTGCGAGTACGGCATGGAGACGTGGTAGAGCGTCGACCAGTGGTTGATGTTCCGCCAGTAGATCTTCTTGGAGCCGGTACGGGTCTCGGTGCCGTCCTTGCCCGTACGGACCGGAACCGGCCCGTACTTGAGGCGCGAGCCGTCCTGGATCCAGCTGAGCTGGCGGGTCAGGTCGACGCAGGCGATCCGGCCCCGGTTGGTCGGGCAGGTGCCCGCCCGGTTGGGGTTGGTGCCGGCCGCCCTCTGCTGGAGCATCGTGTTCATGGTGCGCCAGGTGACCGGTCCGGCGTACCCCACGGTCGGGGTGATGCCGTGCTTGGCCTGGAAGGCCTGGATGGCCTGACAGTCGGCGAGCGACTGGCGCCCGTCGACCGGCCGTCCGAGGAACTTCTCCACCTGCTTCTGGTACGGCCCCGTCGTCACGTTGCAGGACGCCGCCTGCGCCGGGGCCGTACCGAGCGCGATCGTCATCGGCACCACGAGCGACGTGATGCCGGCGGCGATGCCCGCCCTTCTGCCTACGAGCCGCGAGATTCTTTTCATGATCGTCAACTCCCCCTTGAGTCCCTGTACTTGAGGACGTAAGGGGGAGTTTGACGGTTGCAGGCCCGCAGCGGGAGACCGCCTACGCCGCCGCCGGGTGCAGACGCCGCGCCTCGACGCGCGCGCTGTGCGAGCCGTACAGGGTGACCGAGACGACCCCGAGGACCGCGACCAGGCCGATCAGGACGGTACCGGCCCAGCCGCCGGCGTGGAAGGCGATCGCGCCGAGCGTGCCGCCCGCGCTGCTGCCCAGGTAGTACGCCGACTGGTAGAGCGCCGAGGCCTGCGCGCGGCCCGTCTTCGCCGTGCGGCTCACCGAGGAGGAGGCGACCGCGTGGCCCGCGAAGAAACCGGCGGTGATCAGGACCAGGCCCACGAGGACCAGGGCGAGCGAGTCGGACAGCGAGCACAGCAGGCCCGCCGCCGTCGTGGACACCGCCAGGTACAGCGCGCCGCGCCGGCCGAGACGGCCGACCAGCTTGCCGGCCGCGGCCGAGGAGACCGTACCGACCAGGTAGATCAGGAAGATCGAGCCGATCACGCCCTGCGGCAGCGAGAACGGGGCCTCCACCAGGCGGTAGCCGATCACCGTGTACACCGCGCCGAAGACCGTCATGAACAGCGCGCCGATCACGTACAGCCGCATCAGCAGCGGGTCGGCGAGGTGCCCCCGGACGGTCCGGGCGAGCGCCTTCGGGTTCAGCGTGCCGGGGGTGAAGTGCCGGGCCTTCGGGAGCAGCGCCCGGAAGGCGAGCGCGCACACCAGGGAGGTCAGGCCGACGGCGGCCAGACCCGCGCGCCAGCCCCACAGCTGGGAGACCCAGCCGGTCACGAGCCGGCCGCTCATGCCGCCGATCGAGTTGCCCGCCACGAAGAGGCCGATCGCGGCGACCAGCGCCTTGGGCCGCACTTCCTCGGCGAGGTAGGCCATCGCCGAGGCCGGGAGGCCCGCGAGCGCGGCGCCCTGGACCGCGCGGAGCGCGATCAGCGACTCCAGGTTCGGGGCGAGCGGCACCAGGAGGGCCACGGCGACCGCGACGGAGAGGGAGGCCGTCATCATCGCGCGCCGCCCGAAGCGCTCCGAGAGGGCGCTGAGCGGCAGGACGCAGAGGGCGAGGGCGCCGGTCGCGGCGGAGACCGTCCAGGAGGCGGCGGAGGCGGTGGCGCCGAACTCGGCCGAGATGGCCGGGAGGAGGGCCTGCGTGGAGTAGAGGAGGGCGAAGGTGGCCAGTCCGGCGGCGAAGAGCGCGAGGCTCGTCCGGCGGTAGCCGGGGGCACCGGGGGAGAGGCGGGTGTCGGCGGACGCGGTGGTGGCGGCCGCCTTGGTACTGGCGGAAGGCATGTCACGAACGTAGGACGGTCCGCTTCATGCGTCCAATGCACGGAACTGCTGTAATCGTTCCCATGGTGCATGAGTACAGGCCACAGCCTCGGCTGTCACCGAACAGTAACGAAGAAGACATGGGACTGCTGCTCGCGCCGCGGCTCGCGTACTTCGCCGCCGTCGCCCGGCACGAGCACGTGACCCGCGCCGCGGCCGAGATGGGCGTGCCGCAGTCGACGCTCTCGCGGGCCATGGTCCGGCTCGAACAGGACCTCGGCGTCACCCTCTTCGCCCGGCGCGGCCGCACGGTCTCCCTGACCCCTGCGGGCCGCCGCTTCCTCACCGCCGCCGAGCGGGCCCTCGCCGAGGTGGAGCGGGCCGCCGACACCGTACGGGCCGACGCCGACCCGACCGCGGGCCGGGTCGCCTTCGGCTTCCTCCACACGATGGGGTCCGAGACCGTCCCGGGCCTCATCCGCGCCTTCCGCGTCGACCATCCCCGGATCCGCTTCACCCTCGTCCAGAACTACGGCGAGGCCATGATCGAGCGGCTGCGCGCCGGCGACCTCGACCTCTGCCTGACCTCCCCGGTGCCGGACGCCCCCGACCTGGTGGCCCGGCGCCTCGACGAACAGCGGCTTCGGCTCGTCGTCCCGGACGACCACCGGCTCGCGGGCCGCAAGCGGGTGCGGCTCGCCGAGGCCGCCGAGGAGACCTTCGTGACCCTGGAGCCGGGGTACGGGCTCCGCCGCATCACCGACGACCTGTGCGCGGAGGCCGGCTTCAAGCCGCGGGTCGCCTTCGAGGGCGAGGAGGCCGAGACCCTGCGCGGCCTCGTCGCCGCCGGCCTCGGCGTCGCCCTGCTCCCGCCGCCCGCCGTGCCCCGCCCCGGTGTCGTCGAACTGACCGTCACCGCGCCGCGCGCGGTCCGCGAGATCGGCGTCGCCTGGCTGGACGGCCACCCGGACACGGCCCCGGTGGCCGCCTTCAAGAAGTTCCTGCTCGGCAGGCGCGGCCACCTGCTCCCGAAGGAACCGTCACCTCCGGCGTGAGCCGTACCTCGACGCCCCGAACCCCGCCGCCAGCGGCATCCGCAGGCCGAGCGGCGGGGGAGCCGCCATCGCGTCGGTCACCGGGCGCGCCACCGGCCGGGAGAACAGGGCGCCGAGCACGAAGTCCGCGGCGAGGGCCCGGACCTCCGCCGCGTACTGGCGCAGCGCGTGGCCGTCCGAGTGGACCTCGAAACGGCAGGTCTCCCGGTTCGCCTTCTTCGCCCGCTCGGCGAACCGGAACGACAGCTCCGGGTCCGTCCGCGCGTCGTTCGTGCCGTGCACGAGCAGCACCCTGCGCCCCACCAGCTGCCGCACCGGCTCCGGCTCCGCCGCCACGTCGTCCTCCGGCAGCCACGGCGCGAGCGCGAGCACCGCGCCGACCGCCGGATGCCCGGCCGCCCGCAGCGCCGCCCGGGCCCCCATCCCGTGGCCCAGGAGGCAGACCGGGACGTCGCCGTAGCGCCGTACGGCCTCCTCGACCGCCCAGGTGGCGTCCGCGACGAGGTCGGCGTCCGTGCCGTTCCAGCCGCGCGCCCGGTAGCGCACCACATGCGCCACGAGCCCCTCGGGCCGGCCCGCCCGCACCAGTTCACGCGCCGGTGGAAGCATCGCGGCGTGCGCCCGCGCGGACGCCCGCCGGGCCGACACCGGCTCGCCGTCCGGCAGGAGCAGCACCACGCCGCCCACCGCCGCCACCGCCGACCGGGAACCGACGGGGCGCCCGAGCCGGGGTCTCCGGGTCTCGGGCGGCCCCACGAGTGCGAAGTACGCCATGGCAGAACAGTCTCAGAAGGCGAGGTGTACGCCAGTCGTACGCGCGGTCTCTGTTACGTATCGTCCGGAGAGCGAACGCCCTTTGCTCCTATACCCGTTCGAACCGGGCCACCGAGCCGACGACCGCGAAGCCCCTCCGGCCGTACCAGGTGTGCGGCCAGTCGCCCGCGAAGGCGGTGAGGAAGCGGGTCGTGCAGCCCGCGGCGGCGGCCTCGTGCAGGGCGGTGTCCAGCACCCTCCCCGCGTACCCGCGCTTCAGATGGGCCTCCACCGTGACCAGGTCCTCGATCTGCGCGATCCCCGCCGCCGGATCCATGTACAGATCGGCCCAGGCGGCCACCTCCCCCTCCGGGGTGTACGCGGCGAAGAAGCGGACGACGTCGGCGCCGCGCCGCCGCGCCACCCGCCGCTCCACCAGGTGCGCGATCTGCTCGGGCGTCGCCCGCGGGGCGAACCGCGGCCAGGACTCGGCGACCGGGCCGCGCAGTTCGTCGAAGTCCACCTCGCGCGCCCCACCGTGCTCCGGCACCGGACCGGTGTGCGCCATGATCAGGGTGGTGGCGTGCCGGAACCCGGCCCGCTCCATCGGCTCCACGCAGGCGGCGGCGACCTTCTCGTCGAGGACGTACGCGAAGCGGTACGGGAGATGGCTCTGCGCCTCGTCCGTGTAACCGGCCAGCGCCTCCGGGTCCACGGCCCCGTAGGCGAGCACGTGATTGTTCCATCGGGAGTGCCGGTAGGCGTCGTCGAGCACCGCGACGGCGCCCGGGAACTCGACGGTGCGGGCCGCCTGCCGGCGGTGGAAGTCGGACAGGAAGCGGTGGATGCGCGGGAGTTCGGGTGCGGTTGAGGTCATGCGGGCAGGCTAGGGCCTGTCCGACAATTCCCGCCGGGTCCGTGCCGTCCCCGCCCCGCCACGAGAAAAACGGCGCCGCACGGGGTGTTCTACGCGCGTAGGGGCTAGAGTGCGGAAATGACGAGCCAGACCCCCAACGTCCCCACCGCGGACCAGATCCGCCGTGCCCCGAAGGTGCTGCTCCACGACCACCTCGACGGCGGACTGCGCCCCGGCACGATCATCGAACTCGCCCGGGAGCAGGGCTACGAGCAGCTCCCCGAGACGGAGCCCGACAAGCTCGGCATCTGGTTCCGCGAAGCCGCCGACTCCGGCTCCCTGGAACGGTACCTGGAGACCTTCGCGCACACCTGCGCCGTCATGCAGACCCGGGACGCCCTCTTCCGCGTCGCCGCCGAGTGCGCCGTCGACCTGGCCGAGGACGGCGTCGTCTACGCCGAGGTGCGCTACGCCCCCGAGCAGCACCTGGAGGGCGGTCTCAGCCTCGAAGAGGTCGTGGAGGCCGTCAACGAGGGCTTCCGCGAGGGCGAGCGGCGGGCCAGGGCCAACGGCCACCGCATCCGGGTCGGCGCCCTGCTGACCGCCATGCGGCACGCCGCCCGCGCCCTGGAGATCGCCGAACTCGCCAACCGCTACCGCGACACCGGTGTCGTCGGCTTCGACATCGCGGGCGCCGAGGCCGGCTACCCGCCCACCCGCCACCTCGACGCCTTCGAATACCTCAAGCGGGAGAACAACCACTTCACGATCCACGCGGGCGAGGCCTTCGGGCTCCCCTCGATCTGGCAGGCGCTCCAGTGGTGCGGTGCCGACCGGCTCGGCCACGGCGTCCGGATCATCGACGACATCGAGGTCGCCGACGACGGCTCGGTCCGCCTCGGCCGCCTCGCGGCCTACGTGCGGGACAAGCGCATCCCGCTCGAGATGTGCCCCTCCTCCAACCTCCAGACCGGCGCCGCCGCCTCCTTCGCGGAGCACCCCATCGGTCTGCTCCGCACCCTCCATTTCCGGGCCACGGTCAACACGGACAATCGCCTCATGAGCGGGACGAGCATGAGCCGGGAATTCGAGCTGCTGATCGACGCATTCGATTACACGCTCGACGACATGCAGTGGTTCACGGTCAATGCGATGAAATCAGCGTTCATTCCTTTCGATGAACGACTCGCCATGATCAATGAGGTCATCAAGCCCGGATACGCCGAGCTCAAGTCCGAATGGCTGTTCCAGCAGACCGCGACGACCAGCGAGTCTTCCCGTACGGAGGGCTGAAACACGCCCCGCGCAGGGGTCAGGAGCGGCCGGGTTCTCGCGACACCCGGCCGCTTTTCGGTGTTTGCGGAGGCGACGTTCGCTGGTTAGGTTGCAGAGCCGCTCTCCATTCCCAGGATTTCCCCGCCCGGCTTTCCTCGAAGCCCCCGGATTCCCCAAGGAAGATCTTCTGATGAAGCAGTCTGCCGCCAAGAAGCTCGGTGTCGCCGCTCTCGGTGCCGCTTTCGTCGCCGCCGGTGCAGGCGCGGCCAACGCCGCGTCGTCCCTGCCGCTCGACGCCGACGCGCTGGGCACGGTGACCCAGGCCGTCCCGCTGGGTGACGGCCTCACCACGCTCCCTGACGGCGCCTCCGAGTCCCTCGGTGCCGGCCAGGGCGCCCTCGGCCAGGGCCTCGACCAGGGCGTGAAGACCCTCCCGGCCGCCGCCGGCCAGGCCACCCAGAACCTCCCGCTCGACGCCGCCGCCGGCGGCCTCGGCGCCACCCCGCTCGGCGGCCTCCTCGGCGGCCTGCCGCTGAACGGCCTGCCGCTCGGCTGACCCCCGCCGCACACGCCGAAGGGGCGCGCACCCGGAACCCGGGTACGCGCCCCTTCGGCGTACGCACGGCCCTACCAGGCCGTGCTCGCGGTCTTCTCCGCCGGCAGGAAGATCCACAGGCCCAGGTAGATCAGGAACTGCGGTCCCGGCAGCAGACACGAGGCCAGGAAGATCAGACGCATCGCCGTCGCGGAGATGCCGAAGCGCCGGGCCAGCGCCGCGCACACTCCGCCGAGCACGCGTCCTTCACGGGGGCGGGACAGTGCGGCCATGGTGGGCTCCTTCGGAGTCGGTCCGGGAGCCGCTCCTCCGGGCTCCCGATGACTCCATCCTGCCGTCGTGAACGGGGACGAAGCGTCCGTCTACGGGGCGATCGGGACCCTGGAAATCGTCGGGGTCGCACCCTGAGTCGCCTTCCGGTCCGGGGCCTCGCGCCTGCGGCGCAGCCGGCTCCGGCAGGCCGGGACGATCAGGAGATGCGCGAGGGCGACGCCCGTCGTGTTCAGGAGTACGGAGTCCACGTCGACGACCTGCCCCGGCACGGCGGTCTGGAGCAGCTCGATCGCCAGCGACACGAGGGCGCCGGCGGCGGTCGTACGGGTCAGGGAGGCCCAGCCGGAGACGTGCAGCCGTCCGTCGGCCATCGGGAGCAGCACGCCCAGCGGGGCCAGGAGCAGCAGGCCCTCACCGATCAGCCGGGCCGCCTCGACGCCGCCGAGCGCGAGGTCGGCCTGCAGGCCGTGCAGCGGGATCGTGTTCGGCGCGGTCACCCAGGCGACGTCCCGTGGGCGCAGGCTGACCCAGGCGACGAGCAGCAGATGCGCGAGGAGGAGGACGAACCCCGCCACGCGGACGACCATGGCGGCCTGGCCGCCCGAACCTTGACGCTGCACGCCCCCCAAGACGCACGCCAGAGCGGAATCGGTTCCGCGCGCCCCCCCGTTGTGGGCAGGCGTTCCGCCGGGGCGTGGGGGTCCCCCCTGCTCGAGCGAAGCCGAGAGCTTGGGGGAGGGTGGGCACACGGAACGGCGCCCTTGCCGGCGCCAGAGGCTTCCGCGCCTGAACCCGCACCGGATGTACGCCGCCACGATGGGTGCGGGTCAAGGCGCGGAACGCGGAGGCGCCGCGAGAGGGCGCCGTCCCGTGTGCCCACCCGTCCCGCCCCAGCGGGACGATTGCCCACACGGCGCAGGGCGCGGGCCCACACGGGCGCGGGGTCAGCCCGCAGGAGTCGGTGGGGTCGTCGGGGGGGTCGTGTCCGGGCGTTCCCGGACGTCGGCCGTGCAGCGGTACCGCTTCGGGGCGTACGGGCCCGGACCGCCGAGCAGCACCGTGTGACCACCCGCCCCCGCCGAGCTCTCCGCGAACGTGCAGACGAGCTGCGACAGGGCCGTCGGCGCCAGGTCCTCCGGCTGCCGGCTCAGTCGCAGCGAGCCCGCCGGGTCGCCCCGGCGCCCGCCGGTGACCGTCAGCGGCCCCCGTACCTCGGTCGTGAAACCGGCCTCCCGCTCGCTCTCCGAAGGCGCGGCGAGCAGCTGCGCCAGCAACCCCCCGGCCGTCCGCACCGGATCGCCGCCCGCCTTCTCCTCCGGCAGCGGCGACCTGCGGTCCACCGCCTCCAGCTGCGAGCCGCAGACCAGGAACACCCGGACCGGCACTCCCTGAGCCGCCGCCTCGGACGTACCGTCGTCGGTCACGCTGCACGGGACCCGCGAGGGCGCGGCGCCCGCGTCCACCGGGACCGAGGTGGTCCGGATGCCGCAGCCGGTGAGCAGTGCGGTGAGCGCGACCGCCATGACAGTGACGCGACGTCTCACGCTTCCTCCACCTCGCCCTGGCTGCTGCGCGTCTGGACCTCGCGCGTGATCCCCGAGGCGTCCAGCGGCAGTCGCAGGACGAACACCGCGCCGTCGACCTCGCCGTCCTCGCCGACCGAGTTCGACGCCGTGATCGAACCGCCGTGGATCAGCGCGTTCTCCATGGCGATCGACAGGCCGAGCCCGCTGCCGTCGGACCGCGGCCGGGACGCGCTCGCCTTGTAGAAGCGGTCGAAGACGTGGGGGAGTACGTCCTCCGGGATGCCGGGGCCGTGGTCCCGTACCGCGATGACCAGCTCTTCCTCGTCCGTGCGGACCGAGACCCGCACCGGCGAACCGCCGTGCTTGAGCGCGTTCCCGATCAGGTTCGCCAGGATCACGTCGAGGCGGCGCGGGTCGAGGGGCGCGACGATCCCGCGCTCCGCGTCGAGCTCCACCGCGTCCAGCCAGGCGCGCGCGTCGATGCACGCGGTGATCTGGTCCGCGATGTCCACGTCGTCGAGGACGAGCCGCGCGGTGCCCGCGTCGAAGCGGGTCACCTCCATCAGGTTCTCCACCAGGTCGTTGAGGCGCCGGGTCTCGCTCACCACGAGCGCGACCGCGGGGGCGATCATCGGGTCCAGGGAGTCCTGCTCGTCCTCCAGGACCTCGGTGACGGCGGTCAGGGCGGTCAGCGGGGTCCGCAGCTCGTGCGACATGTCGGCGACGAACCGCCGGGAGGACTCCTCCCGCGCGCTCATGTCCGCGACCTTCTTCTGCAGCGACTCGGCCGCGCTGTTGAACGTACGGGACAGATCGGCCAGTTCGTCGGCGCCGGAGACCCGCAGCCGGGTGTCGAGCTTCCCCTCGCCGAGCTGCCGGGCCGCCTCGCCGAGCCGGTGCACCGGGCGCAGCACGGTCGTCGCCGCGACCTGCGCGAGCAGCACCGAGCCGGCCACCGCGAGCGCGGTGGCGATCCCCAACGACCAGGCGAGCGAGTTCAGATCGGCCTTCTCCGCGGCCAGCGACTTGAACATGTACCCGGAGGGGCCGCCGCCGTCGATCCGCGTCCCGCCGACGAGGTACGGCGTCCCGTTCCGCTCCGTACGCTGCCAGAACAGGTGGTACGGATACGCGTTGGCGTCCGTCACCTGCCGCTTCGTGTCCACGGCCTCCTGCAGCGAGCGCGGCACGTCGGCCAGGGTGAAGTCGTCCGGGTCCGAGGCGCCGACGATCGGCTTGCCCGCGGCCCGCTCGCCGAGCAGCAGCACCTGGTAGTCGGCGGCGCCGCCGCTCGCCATCTGCTCGGCGGTCCGCCGCAGGTCGTCCTGGGTGGGCCGGAGCGGCAGCGTCGCCGCCCGGTTCTGCATCTCCTGCCGGAAGTCGTTGAGCGCCCCGTCCTGGGTACGGGTCAGCACCGCCTCACGGTTCAGCCAGTACGCGATGCCGGAGGCGGCGACGGCCGCGGTGAGCGCGACGAGGGCGAAGACGACGACGAGCCGCAGCCGCAGGCTGGAGAGCCGCAGCCGCGCGTAGATCCCTTTGCTCACGCAGGGACGTCCAGCCGGTAGCCGACCCCGCGGACGGTACGGATCAGCGTCGGCGAGGACGGCACGTCCTCCACCTTGGCGCGCAGCCGCTGCACACACGCGTCGACGAGCCGCGAGTCGCCCAGGTAGTCGTGCTCCCACACGAGCCGCAGCAACTGCTGCCGGGACAGCGCCTGTCCGGGCCGCCGGCTCAGCTCCAGGAGGAGCCGCAGCTCGGTCGGGGTGAGCTGGAGGTCCTCGCCGTTCTTGGTGACCGTCATCGCCGAACGGTCGATGACCAGCGAGCCGTACGTCGCCGAGTCCGTCGACTCGCGCTCCCCGCGCCGCAGCACGGCCCGGATGCGGGCGTCCAGGACCCGCCCCTGCACCGGCTTCACGACATAGTCGTCGGCGCCGGACTCGAGGCCGACGACCACGTCGATGTCGTCGCTGCGCGCGGTCAGCAGGATGATCGGCAGCTGGTCGGTCCGGCGGATGCGCCGGCAGACCTCGAAACCGTCGATGCCGGGCAGCATGACGTCGAGCACGACCAGGTCCGGCCGCTGCTCGCGCAGCAGCTGGAGACCGTCCTCGCCCGTGGCGGCGGTGGCCACCCGGTGACCCTGCCGGGACAGGGAGAGTTCGAGGGCCGTCCGGATGGCGTCGTCGTCCTCGATCAGCAGCAGAAAAGGCACGCCGTCATTCTGGCCCATTCGGCCGTCCGAGATCGACCGCTGTGCGACTCGCTTCTGTTCCGTTCCCTGTGACACGGCTGTGACAGTCGGCGGACAACGCCATGAAGTCCGGCGGGCAAGCTTCTTGGCACACGGACCGAAACACACTCCAACCGACGGGGGGCGCGAGATGAACGCACTGCACAGCACCACCTCAAGCGCAGTTGTCACGCGTCTCCACGACGTCGTGCGGAGCACGGAGAAGTCCGGCGCAGTGAACGGGCGGGGGTGCGTTCGCAGCGTCGGGCGTCAGCGCAAGGCGCCGTACATGGTGGCCGTTGCTGACGGGGGAGCGGCGTACGGGGAGGTCACGGGGGAGCGCACGAGCTGCTCGGAAGCCGAGTTCACGGCTTACGTGCAGGAGCGTCGTGCCTCCCTGTACGCCACCGCCTACCACCTCACCGGTGACCGTTTCGAGGCCGAGGACCTGCTCCAGAGCGCGCTGTTCTCCACGTACCGCGCCTGGGACCGGATCAGCGACAAGGCGGCCGTGGGCGGCTACCTGCGTCGCACCATGACGAACCTGCACATCAGCGCCTGGCGCCGGCGCAAGCTCAACGAGTACCCGACCGAGGAGCTGCCGGAGACGGTCGGCGAGACGGACGCGATGCGGGGCACGGAGCTGCGCGCGGTCCTGTGGCAGGCCCTGGCCCGGCTGCCCGAGCTCCAGCGGACGATGCTGGTGCTGCGCTACTACGAGGGCCGTACCGATCCGGAGATCGCGGAGATCCTGGACATCAGTGTCGGCACGGTGAAGTCGAGCATCTGGCGCTCGCTGCGGCGACTGCGCGAGGACGAGGTGCTGAGCTTCGGCCGTGACGAGGAGGAGTCCTTCGGCGAGCTGGTGGCCTGAAGGTCGGGGGGACACGCCCGGCAGGGGCCCACGGGGGAAACGGGGGCCTGTGCCGGGACGGGGGAAACACGGGGGAACCGTACGGGGGTACGGGGAAACACGAAGCGGGTCGTACGAGTCCGGGGGGTCTCGTACGACCCGCTTCGTGCGTCCTGGGCGGTTGGGGCTACACCGGCGTGCGGTGGCGGCCCGCCGCCGCCGCGGCCAGGCGGCCCAGGGCTTCCGGCTTCGCGCAGGGGTGGGCGCCCAGGGCGGTCTGGCGGGCGACGATCGCGCGCTCGGCGCGCATCAGGCGCCAGCCGCGGCGCAGCAGGAACGGCACGGACTTGCGGCCCTCGCGGAGGTCGCGCAGGAGCCGGCGGCGGAACGTCGTGGAGGGGCGGCCCCGCAGGCACAGCGCGTCCGCGAGGACGTCCAGGTCGCGGCAGCGGTTCACGATCTCGGCCGCGAAGATGCCCTCCGCCACGAAGAGCGGCGTCCGCGCGATGTCGAGCCGCTCCCGGTCCACCCGGGAGCTGGTGGCGATGTCGTACACCGGGACGTCGGTCCGCCCCGTACGGCACAGCTCGACGATCGCGGCGACGGCGGCGTCCGCGTCCCAGGACCGTGGGGAGTCCCAGTCGATGTCCGTGGAGCCTTCGACGAGCGGGAGCGACGGGTCGCCGGCCTCCTTGTAGAAATCGTCGAGGCGCAGGACCGGAAGGCCGGCGACGGCGGCGAGGGACGACTTGCCGGAGCCGGAGGGGCCCGCGAGCAGGACGACCCGGGTCGGGATCGGTTGGGAACTCACGGAACACCAGTGTGAGGCATTCCCCCGTCCAGGGGACCACCGAGGAAGGCCGTTGGTATCGAGCATCACACCTCGACTACTGTCGGTGCCCGCCCGCTCACCCCCTGGAAGGATCCTCATGGCGCGTCACGCAGACCACCGGACCCCCCGCCGCAGCGCCCTGCTCAAGGCCGGTCTCACCGTCACGGCGGCGGGCGCGGCGATGCTCGGCGCGGGTGCCGGGGCGCAGGCCGCCGCCCCCGTACCGCTGCCCGTCGACTCGCTGAGCCGGACGGACGCCGCCGCGGCCGGGTCCGGCGCGCTGGAGGGCGTGACCCACGGCGTGGGCCCGCTGACCCGGCTTCAGCTCGACCCGCTGGCCAACACCGGAGTGGACCCGCTCGACAACGGCCTCGGCACCCAGGTCGCCGACTTCAAGCCGATCGGCACCAACGTGGTCACCGACCACGTCACGAAGGGCGGAGCGGTGGCCGATCTGCCGCTGGCCGGCCCGCTGACGCGGGGGCTGCTTCCGTAGCGTTCCGCAGGGGGACCTCGCGTACGAGCCAGGCCACCGCGAACGCCAGGGCGGCGAGCACGGCCGTGCCGAGCAGCACCCCGTGCACCCCGCCGGTCACCGCCGCCCGCACGCCCTCCCGTACCGGCTCCGGCAGCCGTGCGGCCTGGGTCGGGGTCAGGTTCGTGTCTGTCCCCGCGAGGCGCGCGGTGAAGACGGCGCCGAGGGCCGCGACGCCGAGGGAGCCGCCGAGGGTGCGGACGAGCGTGACGGTGCCGCTCGCCGCGCCCATGTCCCGGGGCGGGGCGCCGTACATCGTGATGAGCAGGGTCGACTGCATGAGGAAGCCCATTCCGGCGCCCAGGATCACGGTGAGCGCGGACGCGACGGCCGTCGGGGTGTCCACGTCGAGCAGGAGCAGGGCGAGCGCGCCCGCGGTCATGAGCCCGCCGCCGAGGATCGGGTAGATCCGGTAGCGGCCGTCGCGCGCGATCAGCCGGCCCGTGACGAGCTGGACGCCGACCATGCCGAGCATGAGCGGCAGCAGGAGCAGTCCGCTCGCCGTGGACGTCCGGCCGCCGACGAACTGGAAGTACTGCGGCAGGTAGTTCATCGCGGCGATCATGCCCGCGCCGACCAGGAGGCTCAGGATCTGCGCGAGGGCGAAGTTCCGGCTGTGGAACAGCCGGGGCGGGATCACCGGCTCGGCGGCGCGCCGCTCGGTCCTGACGAACAGGGCGAGAGCGGCGACGGCGGTCGCGGTCAGGGCGAGGATTCCCGGCGAGGTCCAGGCGTACCGCGTTCCGCCCCAGGTCGCGAGCAGGGTCAGGGCGAGGATGCCGGTGGTGAGGAGCAGGGCCCCGGCCACGTCCACGCGGGCCCGGACGCGCGGGGTGCGGACGCGCAGCCCGAGGGAGACGAGCAGCAGCGCGGCGATGCCGACGGGCAGGTTGACGTAGAAGGCCCAGCGCCAGTTCAGGTGGTCGGTGAGCAGCCCGCCGAGGAGCGGGCCGCCGGCGAAGGCGACCGGGAGCATCGCGCCGGTGATCGCCTGGACCTTCGGGCTGTCCTCAGGGGAGACGACGGTGCCGATCAGGGCGAAGGCGCCGACCATCAGGCCGCCGGCGCCGACGCCCTGGAGGGCGCGGAAGGCGATGAGCTGGTCCATGCTCTGGGCGAGGCCGGAGAGGGCGGAGCCGGTGAGGAAGACGGCGACGGCGGAGAGGTAGGCGCCCTTGCGTCCGTACAGGTCGCCGGCCTTGCCCCACAGGGGGGTGGTGACGGCGGCGGTGAGGAGGTAGGCGGTGACCACCCAGGACAGCCGGTCCAGGCCACCGAGTTCGCCGGCGACGGTCGGGAGCGCGGTGCCGACGATCGTGCCGTCGAGGGTGCCGAGGACGATGCCGAGCATGAGCCCGGTGAGGCCCGGGTAGGGCAGCGCCCTTCGCTGGTCGGTCATGGTCAGGCTCCGTACGGCTTCTTGGCGCGGGCCTCACGGAGGGCGTCGGCCCACCAGACGAGCCGTTCGAGCATCGCCTTCGCGGCGGTGTCGGCGCCGGCGTCGACGGCCTTGCCCTCGGCGTCGAACTGTCCCCAGACGCCGGCGAGTCCGACCGACTCGCGGAGGGTGACGGCGTGCAGTTCGGCGAAGACCCCGCGCAGGTGCTCGACGGCGCGCAGGCCGGCCGAGAAGCCGCCGTAGGAGACGAAGGCGACGGGCTTGGCGTGCCACTCCTTGTTGTGCCAGTCGATCGCGTTCTTCAGGGACGCGGGGTAGCTGTGGTTGTACTCGGGCGTGACGACGACGAAGGCGTCGGCGGTGGCCAGGCGGGGGGACACGGCCCGCAGGAGGGCCAGGTCGGCCTCGTCGGCGGGGGCCTGGCCGAGGTGCGGGAAGACGGTGGGCAGCGGGGTCTCGGCGAGGTCGATCACGTCGACGGCCAGGTCGGGGCGGTCGGCGGCATGGCCGGCGAGCCAGTGCGCGACGGTCGGGCCGAGGCGGCCTTCGCGGGTCGAGCCCTGAATGACGGCGAGGCGGAGCGGCGTGCTCATGGGTCCCCCTGAAGCGCGTGGTTGTGTACGGCGTACACCGATGGGTGTACAACGTACACGTCGATGTGTACGTCGTCCACAAGGCATACGCTGTACGCGACACAAGGAGGCCGGAGTGGCGAAGAAGGACGAGACGGACCGCGTCTCGCTGTGGGAGCGGCTCGATCGGCCCGCGGCGGCACCCAGGGCGTCCCTCACCCCGGGCCGGATCGCCGAGGTCGCGATCGGGATCGCGGACCGTGAGGGATTCGCCGCCGTCACCATGCGGAAGGTCGCCGCCGAACTGGGCGTCGCGCCCATGGCCGCGTACCGGCACGTCGACGGCAAGGACGAGCTGTGGGCCCTCATGGTCGACCGGGTCGCGAGCGAGCTGGAGCCCCCGGAGGCAGGCGAGGGCTGGCGGGACACCCTGCGGGACCACGCGCACCGCACCCGCGACGGGATGCTGCGCCACCCGTGGCTCGCCCAGCTGCCGACCCCGCTCTTCGCCCTCACCCCGAACCGGATGGCGGCGGCCGAGCGGCAGCTGGCCTCGCTCGACGGCCTCGGCCTCGACGTCGACTCGATGATGGCCGCGTTCCGTGCGGTCGGCGCCTATGTGCACGGCGCCGTGCAGGCGGAGGTCGCCGTCGCGCTCTACATGAAGGAGCAGGGCTGGGCGAACGCCGACGAGACCCGCCGGGGGCTCGCCCCGCAGATGACGTACCTGCTCGGCACCGGCCGCTACCCGACCTACCGGACGTACGCGCTGGGGGCTGCCCGCAAGGACGACGCGGGGTGGCTGTTCGAGACGGGTCTCGAGTGCGTGCTCGACGGGGTCGCGGGCCTGATCGAGCGCGGCGGCGCATGACGAACGGCCCCCGGGAGCTCCCGGGGGCCGTTCGTCATGGGGGTTCCTAGTACGAGGAGCCGCTCGCGCCCAGCGAACCCGTGGGGTGCCAGACCGTCTTCGTCTCCAGGAACGCGGTCATGCGGTCCGTGCCCGGGGACTCGGCGAAGTCCTCCTCGGTACGGGGGCGCAGGACGCGCTTCAGGTTGTCCGCCGCCGCGATCTCCAGGTCACGGGCCAGACCGGTGTCCGCGCCCGTCAGGTCGATCGCGTTGACGTCCTGGTGGGCCGCGAGGTGCGGGCCCATCTCGGCGGCCTTGCCGGAGAGGATGTTGACCACGCCGCCGGGGAGGTCGGAGGTGGCCAGGACCTCGCCCAGGGAGAGGGCGGGGAGCGGGGACTTCTCCGAGGCGATGACCACCGCCGTGTTGCCCGTCGCGATCACCGGGGCGATCACCGAGACGAGGCCCAGGAAGGACGAGTCCTGCGGGGCCACGACCGTGACGACGCCCGTAGGCTCCGGGGTCGACAGGTTGAAGTACGGGCCGGCGACCGGGTTCGCGCCGCCCACGACCTGGGCGATCTTGTCGGTCCAGCCCGCGTACCAGACCCAGCGGTCGATCGCCGCGTCGACGACCACGGCCGCCTTCGACTTCGACAGGCCCTCCGCGTCCGCGACCTCGCGGACGAACTGGTCCCGGCGGCCCTCCAGCATCTCGGCCACGCGGTAGAGGATCTGGCCGCGGTTGTACGCGGTCGCGCCCGCCCAGCCGCCGAAGGCCTTTCGGGCCGCGACGACCGCGTCACGCGCGTCCTTGCGGGAGGAGAGCGGCGCGTTCGCCAGCCACTTGCCCTTCGAGTCGCTCACCTCGTACACCCGGCCGCTCTCGGAGCGGGGGAACTTGCCCCCGACGTACAGCTTGTAGGTCTTGAAGACACTGAGGCGCGTCACATCAGACATCGAGGTAGGCCTCCAGACCGTGGCGGCCGCCCTCGCGGCCGAAGCCCGACTCCTTGTAGCCGCCGAAGGGCGAGGTCGGGTCGAACTTGTTGAACGTGTTGGCCCAGACGACACCGGCCCGGAGCTTGCTGGCGACCGCGAGGATGCGGGAGCCCTTCTCCGTCCAGATGCCCGCCGACAGGCCGTACTGGCTGTTGTTGGCCTTCGCGACCGCCTCGTCGGGCGTACGGAAGGACAGCACCGACAGGACCGGGCCGAAGATCTCGTCGCGGGCGATCCGGTGCGCCTGAGTGACGTTCGTGAAGAGCGTCGGGGCGAACCAGTAACCGGCCGACGGGATCTCGCACGCGGCGGTCCAGCGCTCGGCGCCCTCCGCCTCGCCCTGCTCCACGAGCGAGGTGATGCGGGCCAGCTGCTCCGAGGAGTTGATGGCGCCGATGTCGGTGTTCTTGTCGAGCGGGTCGCCGAGGCGGAGCGTCGACAGGCGGCGCTTCAGGCTGTCGAGCAGCTCGTCCTGGATCGACTCCTGGACGAGGAGGCGCGAGCCCGCGCAGCAGACCTGGCCCTGGTTGAAGAAGATGCCGTTGACGATGCCCTCGACGGCCTGGTCGATCGGGGCGTCGTCGAAGACGATGTTGGCGCCCTTGCCGCCCAGTTCGAGGGTGACCTTCTTGTGCGTACCGGCGACGGAGCGCGCGATCGACTTGCCGACCGCCGTCGAACCGGTGAAGGCGACCTTGTTCACGTCCGGGTGCTCGACCAGCGCGGCGCCCGTCTCCCCGTACCCGGGAAGGATGTTGACGACGCCCTTCGGCAGCCCGGCCTGGCGGCAGATGTCCGCGAAGAACAGGGCGGAGAGCGGGGTCGTCTCGGCCGGCTTCAGGACGACCGTGTTGCCGGTCGCGAGCGCGGGGGCGATCTTCCACGCCAGCATGAGCAGCGGGAAGTTCCACGGGATGACCTGGCCGGCCACGCCGAGCGGCTTCGGGTTCGGCCCGTAGCCGGCGTGGTCGAGCTTGTCGGCCCAGCCCGCGTAGTAGAAGAAGTGCGCCGCGACCAGGGGGAGGTCCGCGTCGCGGGTCTCCTTGATCGGCTTGCCGTTGTCCAGGGTCTCCAGGACGGCCAGCTCACGGCTGCGCTCCTGGATGATCCGGGCGATGCGGAAGAGGTACTTGGCGCGCTCGGAGCCGGGCAGCGCCGACCACTTCTCGAAGGCCTTGCGGGCCGCCTTCACCGCGCGGTCGACGTCCTCGGCGCCCGCCTGGGCGACCTCGGCGAGGACCTCCTCGCTGGACGGGGAGACGGTCTTGAAGACCTTGCCGTCGGCCGCGTCGACGAACTCGCCGTCGATGAACAGGCCGTAGCTCGGCGCGATGTCGACGATCGAACGCGACTCCGGTGCCGGTGCGTACTCGAATGCAGATGCCATGTTGATCAGTCCACCGTCACGTAATCGGGGCCGGAGTAACGGCCGGTCGCCAGCTTCTGGCGCTGCATCAGCAGGTCGTTGAGCAGGCTGGAAGCGCCGAAGCGGAACCAGTGGTTGTCCAGCCAGTCCTCACCCACGGTCTCGTTGACGAGAACCAGGAACTTGATCGCTTCCTTGGTGTTGCGGATGCCGCCGGCCGGCTTCACGCCGATCTGCACGCCGGTCTGGGCGCGGAAGTCGCGCACGGCCTCCAGCATGAGGAGGGTGTTCGCCGGGGTGGCGTTGACCGCGACCTTGCCGGTCGAGGTCTTGATGAAGTCCGCGCCGGCCATCATGCCGAGCCAGGAGGCGCGGCGGATGTTGTCGTACGTGGACAGCTCGCCGGTCTCGAAGATCACCTTGAGGCGGGCGCGGTCGCCGCACTCCGCCTTGATCGCGGCGATCTGCTCGAAGACCTCCAGGTACCGGCCGGCGAGGAAGGCGCCACGGTCGATGACCATGTCGATCTCGTCGGCGCCGGCGGCGATGGCGTCGGCGGTGTCGGCCAGCTTCACGGGGAGCGCGGCGCGGCCGGCCGGGAAGGCGGTGGCGACCGAGGCGACCTTGACGCCCGAGCCCGCGACGGCGGCCTTGGCGGTGGCCACCATGTCGGGGTAGACGCAGACGGCGGCCGTCTTCGGGGTCGTGCGGTCGGTCGGATCGGGGTTGACGGCCTTGGCGGCGAGCGCCCGGACCTTGCCCGGGGTGTCCGCGCCTTCGAGCGTCGTCAGGTCGATCATGGAAATGGCCAGGTCGATGGCGTACGCCTTGGCCGTGGTCTTGATCGAGCGGGTGCCGAGGGACGCGGCGCGCGCCTCCAGGCCGACGGCGTCGACGCCGGGCAGCCCGTGGAGGAAGCGGCGCAGCGCACTGTCGGACGTGGTCACGTCGGCGAAAGCGGATGCTGCGGATGCAGTGGTGGGCATGGTCACCAGTCGAGCATATCTACGCGCGTAGCGACCTGTACAGGGGCGCCCCTTCATGGAGCCCGAGGTCACAGGGGGTCCGACGGCGTGGTGACTCCTGTCACACGCTCGTGACACGGAGCGGACGGCTCCCCCATACAAGATCAATAGATTCTTATCAGCAGCCAGCCAGACCTCACCGGCCCTTCCCGATCGAGATGTCAGCCAGGCATGCGGCTCTTCCTCATCCACCTGTGACCTGCCTCAGGAGTCGTTATGCGCACCGCCCTTCGCACCGCCCTTGCCGCCGCGCTCGTCGCCGGCGTCGCCGCCACCCCGGTCCTCGCGGCCGGCAACGCCTTCGCCGCCGGTACGACCCCGGCGCCGACGGTCACCGCGAGTGCGAAGGCCACCGAGCCGGCGAAGGCCGCCGCGCCCGCCGAGGCCACCCCGGTCCGCACCGTCGAGCTCGCCGGCGGCCTGTCGGCGAAGGTGTACGCCAAGGGCGACCAGCACCCGTACTTCACCGCCACGGTCCTCAAGGGCGGCACGGTCCTCGGCGAGCTGAAGGCCGGTGCCGGCTACCCGCAGCAGGACACCAAGGTCTTCGCCGGACACGCGGTGACCCTGACCGCCGAGGGCAAGGTGACCGCCGTCGCCGTCGACGCGAACGGCACCCTCGTCCGCACCGTCGAGCTCGCCGGCGGCCTGTCGGCGAAGGTGTACGCCAAGGGCGACCAGCACCCGTACTTCACCGCCACGGTCCTCAAGGGCGGCACGGTCCTCGGCGAGCTGAAGGCCGGTGCCGGCTACCCGCAGGAGGACACCAAGGTCTTCGCCGGGTACTCGGTGACCCTGACCTCCGAGGGCGAGGTGACCGCGACCGCGGCCGGCACGCAGCAGGGCACCCTCGTCCGGACCGAGACCCTCATCAACGGCACGATCGCCAAGATCTACAAGGTCAAGGACCTGCACCACCGCGCCGAGCTCTTCCACCAGGGCAACCCGGTCGGCGTCCTCGACGCCATCACCCGCCCGGTCGCCGGCAACGACAACGGCGAGTTCTTCGTCCTCTTCGAGGACGGCCGCACCCTCAACTGGGAGCGCAACTACGTCCCCGGCGCCGAGCCCGGCATGTACGTCCTCGCCGACGGCACCGTCCTGGAGCTCGCCAAGAAGGACGGCCGCTACGGCCTCCAGCTCATCGAGAACGGCCACGGCCGCGGCTTCACCTACCTGACCGGCTCCCGCCAGGTCTGGACGTACGGCAAGGCGGTCGTCGTCCTGGAGCAGGACGGTGGCTTCGCGGCCTACATCCCGGGCTCCACGAAGCAGGCCGCCCCGGAGCTCGTCCAGAAGGGCTCCAAGCCCGCCCCGGGCCCCGTCGTCACCGTCGGCGAGTGCACCGTCCGGCAGGACATCCCCTCGGTCTTCGCGCTGCTGACCGTGACGCTCACCAACGACCTGGAGAAGGGCCCCAAGGCCGTCCTCAAGGACGAGGCCGGCAAGCCGATCGTCACCGTCGACCGCGCCCACCCGGCCGACCTGGGCCAGGGCCTCACGATCAAGGGCGCGAACACGGCCACCCCGCAGCTCGGCCAGCGCACCCAGGGCGGCGACACGCCGTACCGGTGGACCGCCTTCCCGAAGCTCCCCAAGGGCTGCGAGAAGGACGCCGCCGGCACCCCGGCGGGCAACAACGGCACCACCACCGACACCGGGCAGACCTCCGTCATCCCGCAGGGCGGCGTCGCGGCCGGTGCCGAGCTCGGCACCCAGGGCGACTCCACCGCCCTGATCGCGGCCGGCGCGGGCGCGGCCTCCCTCGCCGCCGCGGGCCTCGGCTTCGTCGTCCTGCGCCGCCGGGCCGGCTCCCGCGCCTGATCCGTACGGGAGCCCGCGCCTGATCCGTACGGGATCCAAGACCGATCCGTACGGGATCCAAGACCGATCCGTACCGGACCCGCGCCCGATCCGTACCTGATCGCGCGCCAGGTCCCGCACTCCTCCCCCTGCCCTGACCCGAGCAGGTGACACCCCACCCCAGGCCGGTCGCCGCGTCCCGCGCGGCGGCCGGCCACACCCCTTCCCCCAGCCCGCCCGGAGCCGTCCCGTGAGCCGTCGACCCGCCCGTACCCGTACCGCTTCCCTCGTCCTCGTGGCCGCCCTCGCCGCCCTCACCGGCTGCTCCGCGGCAGCGGACACCACGCCCGCCCACATCTCACAGGCCACCGCCCCCGCGCCGACCGCGAGCACGGCCCCCGTGAAGCCGATGGCGCGGTCCCTGCCCGTCCGGGTCCGGGTGCCCGCCGCCGGGGTCGACACCGGGCCCGTCCTCCCGCTCGGCCTGAACACGGACGGCACCGTCGAGGTGCCCTCCGTCGCCGACGCCGACCGCATCGGCTGGTACGACAAGGGCGTCACCCCCGGGCAGACCGGCCCCGCCGTCCTCATCGGCCACTTCGACACCGCCCGCGGCCCGGCCGTCCTCAAGAACGTCTCCAAGGTCCGCGTCGGCGACGAGATCACCGTGACCCGCGCCGACCGCACGACCGCCGTCTTCCGCGTCCGGGAACTGCAGCAGGTCGACAAGGACGCCTTCCCGACGGCCAAGGTCTACGGCGACACCACCCACCCCGAGCTGCGCCTCGTCACCTGCGGCGGCGAGCTCGTCGACGGCCACCGCCCCGACAACATCATCCTGTACGCGGATCTCGTGGCCGCGCGGGCCGCCTGAGCCCCCCACCCGCCCCCTGAGGCACAATCGGCGGCATGACGACCCCCGAGCCCAGCCACGAGCCGAGCCCCGAGCAGCCGTCCGCAGGAAAGACCCCCGCGGGACAGACCCCCGCCGACAAGGTCTTCCGGTCGCCCCTCGGGGTCGCGAGCGGGGTGTTCCTGCTGCTCCTCACGGCCTTCTTCGCCGGGGACTCGATGGTCCGCGGCGAGGGCCGCACCCCCTGGATCGCGCTCGCGATCCTCGTCCTCGCCGTCCCGCTGATCGTCGCCTTCACGATCCGGCCCGCCGTGTACGCCAACGACGACCGGCTCCGGATCCGCAACCCGTTCCGGTCGATCGTGCTGCCCTGGGCCACGGTCGCCGACGTCCGCGCCGGCTACTCCAGCGAGGTCTTCACGCAGGAGGGCGCCAAGTACCAGCTGTGGGCGATCCCCGTCTCGCTGCGCCAGCGGAAGAGGGCCGCCCGCCAGGCCGCCCGCGCCTCCCAGGACGACCCGCACGGCCGTACCTCCGTCACCGCCGACGTCCGGGACGCCGCCTCCCGCACCGCCCCCAGCGACAAGACCATCGCCGACCTGCGCGAGCTCGCCGAGCTGCGCGCCGGGACCCCGGGCGCGCAGGGCGAGCCGGAGGTGCGCTGGGCGTACGAGATCGTCGCCCCCGCGCTGGCCGGGCTGCTGCTCCTCGTCATCCTGATCGCGACGGGCTGAGCCGCACCCCCGCCTCCCGGCCGGATGTCCCGGGGCCGAGCCCCGTCAGGGCGCTCCTTCCCACACCAGGAGCATGTGGCCGCCCAGCCACGCCGAGGAGAGCGCCGCACCCGTGAGGACGAGGGCGGCGACGTGCCACCGCGCGCGGGCGATCCCCGCGGCGAGCGGCAGCAGCAGCGGGAAGCCCGGCAGCAGGAAGCGGGCCCGCGGGAACCAGACGCCGCCGCTGCCGAGGACCACGAGCAGCAGCACCCCCGTGAACACGAGCAGCGGCAGCGGCTGCCGGTCCGCGAGACAGCACACGTACAGCGCGGCGGACACCAGCAGCACCAGCGACACGACGGTCAGGAAGAGCGGCGGGGACGCGCTGTGGAGGAGGTACCGGCGCAGCGCCCGCAGGGTCACCGCGCCGCCGTCCCACTGGTTCCCCCAGCGCCGCTGCACCTCGAAGTAGCCGTCCCAGCGCCCCCGGACGAGCGCCACCCACCCGACGTACCCGAGCCAGCCGAGGGGCGCCGTCAGGGCGGCGGCCAGGGCCCGCCGCTCGCGCCGGGCGGCGAGGAGCCCCGCCACGCCGACCGCCACCGCGACCGCCAGCCCCGTCGGCCGGGTCAGCCCGGCGGCCACCGCGAGGCCTGCGGCCCACGCCCAGCGCCCGCCGAGCACCGCGTACAGCGCCCAGGCGGCGAGCGCCGTGAACAGCGACTCCGTGTACCCCATCCACTGCACGGCGGCCACCGGCGAGGCGCCCCACAGGACGGCGAGGACCGTGCCGGCCCGACGCCCGTGCAGCCGGTCGCCGACCGCGAACACCCCCCAGGCGGCGAGCAGCGAGCACACCACCGCGAGCCCGAGGGCGACGGAGGCGCGGGAGCCGGGGAGGACCGCCGAGAGGAGCCGGACGAGCCCGGGGAAGAGCGGGAAGAACGCCAGGTTCCGGGGGGAGGACGGCTGGGTCGTGTACCCGTGCCCGGCGATGTCCAGGTACCAGAGCGAGTCCCACGTACGGGCGAGCAGCGGCCACAGGCCGTGCCCCTTCAGATGCGCCCAGCGGGCGAGCACCGCAAGACCCAGGAGCCGTACCGTCAGGAATCCGAGCAGCGCCGGGGCCGCGCGCCGCAGCGCGCCGCCTTCCACGGCCTCGGGGGCGGCGGCGGTACGGGGGGCGGGGACGTACGGCACGGGGGTGACGGACACCGGGTCACCCTGGCGCGCGCCCCCGGCGCGCGGTCCACGCTTTACGTCACGTGCCGTAGGGGGTTCACCCGGACGGGCGAGGGCCGGTACGGATTACCTTCCGTACCGGCCCTCGGCGGTCCTCCGGGCCGATGTCCTGTCGGCCTGATGTCCCGCGCCCCGATGTCCTGCGCCCCGACGTCCTGCGCCCCGGCGGCCTACAGCCCGGCGGCCTCGGACAGATCCCGCTTGATCGCGGCGAGGATCTCGGCGCCCGTCGCGCGGGCGGTCGCCAGCTCGCTGCCGTCGCCGACCGGGACGACGACCTCCAGGTAGCACTTGAGCTTGGGCTCGGTGCCGGAGGGACGGACGATCACCCGGGCCTTGTAGTCGCCCTCCAGGTGGTAGCGGAGGCCGTCCGTCGGCGGCAGGGACTCGGTGCCCTTCGTCAGGTCCTCGGCGGAGACGACCGTCAGACCGGCGAGCCGGACCGGGGGACGCTCGCGGAGCGTGGCCATCGCGGCGGCGATGATCCCCAGGTCCTCGACCCGTACGGACAGCTGGTCCGTGGCGTGCAGGCCGTGCGCCACCGCCAGGTCGTCGAGCAGGTCGGTGAGGGTGCGGCCCTGCTCCTTGAGCACCGAGGCCAGCTCGGTGACGAGCAGCGCCGCCGTGATGCCGTCCTTGTCGCGGACGCCCTCGGGGTCGACGCAGTAGCCGAGCGCCTCCTCGTAGCCGTACCGCAGTCCGTCGACGCGGGCGATCCACTTGAAGCCGGTCAGGGTCTCCTCGTAGCCGACGCCCGCCGCCTCGGCGATGCGGCCGAGGAGGGACGAGGACACGATCGACTCGGCGAAGACGCCGGTCGCGCCCTTGTGCACCAGGTGCGCGGCGAGCAGCGCGCCGACCTCGTCGCCGCGGAGCATCCGCCAGCCGCCCTCGACGTCCGCGTCGGGCACGGCCACGGCGCAGCGGTCGGCGTCCGGGTCGTTCGCGATGACGATGTCGGGGTCCACGGCCCGGGCGGCCTCGAAGGCCAGGTCCATGGCGCCCGGCTCCTCCGGGTTCGGGAACGCGACCGTCGGGAAGGCCGGGTCCGGGTCGGCCTGCTCGGCGACGAGCGCGGGCGGCGGGAAGCCGGCCCGGTCGAACGCGGCCGTGAGGACCTCCTTGCCGACGCCGTGCATGGCCGTGTAGACGGTCCGCGCGGTCCGGGGGGAGCCGGGGGTCAGGACGGCGTCCGTACGCTCCAGGTAGGCCGCCAGGACCTCGTCGCCGAGGGTCTCCCAGCCGGTCTCGGGCCGGGGCACGTCGTGCAGCGAGCGGATGGCGTCGATCTCGGCGGCGATCTCGGCGTCGGCCGGCGGGACGATCTGCGAGCCGTCGCCCAGGTAGACCTTGTAGCCGTTGTCGCGCGGCGGGTTGTGGCTCGCGGTCACCTCGACACCGGCGACGGCGCCCAGATGCCTTATGGCGTACGCGAGGACGGGCGTCGGCAGCGGGCGGGGGAGGACGGCCGCGCGGAGTCCGGCGCCGGTCATCACGGCGGCGGTGTCGCGGGCGAAGTCGGCGGACTTGTAGCGGGCGTCGTAGCCGATGACGACGAGTCCGCCCTCCTGGCCCTTCGCCTTCAGGTACGCGGCGAGGCCGGCGGCGGCCCGGATGACGACCGAGCGGTTCATCCGCATGGGTCCGGCGCCGAGCTCACCGCGGAGCCCGGCCGTGCCGAACTGCAGCGTGCCGCTGAACCGGGCGGCGAGCTCGTCGCTCGCGCCGGCCTCGATGAGTCGCGCGAGCTCCTCGCGGGTCTCGCTGTCGGGATCCTCGGCGAGCCAGGCCTGGGCCCGGGTGAGGAGGTCGTCCTGCGTCACGGTGTGCCTTTCGGGGAGGGCGGGGCGGGTGCGTTCTGGTGCGGGCGGGGTGCGGGGCGTGTGCCGCTGCGCGGAGCCTTTCCCCGCCCCGCCCCTTCCCGAACTGGGGGCAAGCCCCCAGACCCCCGTACGGCCTGCGGCCGTGTCCTCGAACGCCGGACGGGCTGAACTTCAGCCCGTCCGGCGTCAGGACCGGGGTCCGGGGCGGAGCCCCGGTTACGGGAAGGGGCGGGGGAGAGGCCCCGCGCGGCGGCACCGCCCGCGACCGTCAGATTCGGTCCAGGACCCGCGTCAGCAGCTCACCCATCCGGGCCGCCGAGTCGCGCCCCGCCTGCAGGACCTCTTCGTGGTTGAGCGGTTCGCCCGAGAGCCCCGCCGCCAGGTTGGTGACGAGCGAGATGCCCAGGACCTCGGCCCCGGCCTCACGCGCCGCGATGGCCTCCAGGACGGTGGACATGCCGACGAGGTCGCCGCCGAGCACGCGGACCATGTTGATCTCGGCCGGGGTCTCGTAGTGCGGGCCGGGGAACTGGACGTACACGCCCTCCTCCAGCGTCTCGTCGACCTCCTTGCACAGCGCGCGCAGGCGCGGCGAGTACAGGTCCGTCAGGTCGACGAAGTTCGCGCCGACGATCGGGGAGGCGGCCGTGAGGTTGAGGTGGTCGCTGATCAGGACCGGCTGGCCGGGGCGCATGCCCTCGCGGAGGCCGCCGCAGCCGTTGGTGAGGACGACGGTCTTGCAGCCGGCGGCGACGGCGGTGCGGACGCCGTGGGCGACGGAGGCGACGCCCCGGCCCTCGTAGAAGTGGGTGCGGCCGAGGAAGACCAGCGCGCGCTTCTCACCGATCTTGTACGAGCGGACCTTGCCGCCGTGGCCCTCGACGGCCGGCGGCGGGAAGCCGGGGAGCTCGGTCACCGGGAACTCGGCCTCGGGGGCACCGAGGGCGTCGACGGCGGGCGCCCAGCCGGAGCCCATGACCAGGGCGACGTCGTGGTTCTCGACTCCGGTCAGCTCGCGAAGACGTGCGGCAGCGGCCTCGGCGGCCTCGTACGGGGTGGCAGTTGCGTTCACTGACTCTCTCGCCTCGGGGAGGGGGGTCCGAGGGGAGCCCCGGACGGATTTGGTACGCGAAGCAGCGTAGCCGGAGAATTCCTACGCGCGTAGATGACGATGCTGACGGACATGCGATCGTTGTCTTGTCGTTTCCGACGAATGGAGGATTCCGGTCACCCGGTCGGATCAACCCGGCCGGATCGGCGCGGCCCCGGCGACCCGCCCGGATCAGCAGGGGCGCTTCCGCAACTCCATCACGTAGTCGTGCGGCGCGCCCGCCGACTCGGCCGCGTCGGCGACCTCGCCCAGGTACCGCGCGGACGGCAGCCCGCCCTCGTACGCGTTGAGGACGTACACCCAGGCCGGCTCCTCGCCGTCCAGGGTGTGCACCCGCACCCGCATCCGCCGGTAGATGTCGAGGCCCACGCCCTCCCAGCGGTCCATGGAGTCCTCGTCCATCGGCGCGATGTCGTACAGCGCCACGAAGACCTGGGAGCGGGGGGCCTCCACGATGGTGGCCAGCGCCCCCTCCCAGCCCATCTGCTCTCCGCCGAAGGTCAGCCGCCAGCCGTTCAGCCAGCCGGTGCCGCGCAGCGGGGAGTGCGGTGCGCGGCGGCTCATCAGCCGCGCGTCGAGGTTGCCGGCGAAAGCGGCGTAGAGCGACATGGGACCGAGGGTACGGGAGGGGGCGGGCTGCCCGGAGAACCGTGAGGTGAAGGCCGTACGAGGGGCTCCGGCGGCCCCGGCGCGAGGCAGCGCCCGGCGTGCGGGAGAATGGGGTACGCACTTGAAGCGTGCGGGACAATGGCGTACGCACTGCACCCCAGCGGGGGGACCCCCCGGCAGAACGAGAGCGCGAGGCGTAGATCCCAGTGACCCGGATCGTGATCATCGGCGGCGGACCCGGCGGATACGAGGCGGCCCTGGTGGGCGCCCAACTCGGCGCGGAGGTGACCGTCGTGGACTGCGACGGCCTCGGCGGCGCGTCCGTCCTGACCGACTGCGTCCCCTCGAAGACCCTGATCGCCACCGCCGAGGTGATGACCACCTTCGACTCCTCCTACGAGGAGCTGGGCATCATCGTCGCGGACGACACCCCGCACATCGAGCAGGCCGCTCGTGTCGTCGGCGTGGACCTCGGCAAGGTGAACCGACGGGTGAAGCGCCTCGCGCTCGCCCAGTCCCACGACATCACCGCCTCCGTGACCCGGGCCGGCGCCCGGGTCCTGCGCGGCCGCGGCCGGCTCTCCGGGCGGCAGGCCGTGGACGGCTCGCGCCAGGTGGTCGTCACCGCCGCCGACGGCACCGAGGAGACGCTGACCGCCGACGCCGTGCTGATCGCGACGGGTGCCCACCCGCGCGAGGTGCCCGACGCCAAGCCGGACGGCGAACGCATCCTGAACTGGACGCAGGTCTACGACCTGAAGGAGCTCCCCGAGGAGCTCATCGTGGTCGGTTCCGGTGTCACCGGTGCCGAGTTCGCCGGCGCCTACCAGGCGCTCGGCTCCCGCGTCACGCTCGTTTCCAGCCGCGACCGCGTGCTCCCGGGCGAGGACCCGGACGCGGCCGCCGTCCTGGAGGACGTCTTCCGGCGCCGCGGCATGAACGTCATGGCCCGCTCCCGCGCCGAGTCCGCCAAGCGGGTCGGCGACCGGGTGGAGGTCACGCTCGCGGACGGCCGGGTCATCTCCGGCACCCACTGCCTGATGGCGGTCGGCGCGATCCCGAACTCGGCCGGGATGGGCCTGGAGGAGGCGGGGGTCAAGCTGAAGGACTCCGGCCACATCTGGACCGACAAGGTCTCCCGTACCTCCGCCCCCGGCGTGTACGCCGCCGGTGACGTCACCGGTGTCTTCGCGCTCGCCTCGGTCGCCGCCATGCAGGGCCGGATCGCGATGTACCACTTCCTCGGCGACGCGGTGGCCCCGCTGAACCTGAAGACGGTCTCCTCGAACGTCTTCACCGACCCGGAGATCGCCACCGTCGGCTACACCCAGGCCGACGTGGACGCGGGCAAGATCGACGCCAAGGTCGTCAAGCTGCCGCTGCTGCGCAACCCCCGCGCGAAGATGCAGGGCATCCGGGACGGCTTCGTGAAGATCTTCTGCCGTCCGGGCACCGGCATCGTGGTCGGCGGCTGTGTCGTCGCGCCGAAGGCGAGCGAGCTGATCCACCCGATCTCGATCGCGGTCGACAACAATCTGACGGTCGAACAGATCGCAAACGCTTTCACCGTGTACCCCTCCCTGTCGGGCTCGATCGCGGAAGTGGCACGGCAGTTGCACACCCGAAAGGCGACGGGCGAGGCGTAACGCCCGGCCCCGGCCCGGCTCCCGCCTGCGGGAACGGTTCGCCGACTCGGACAACCCCCGGCAAGGCGGGACATAGATCGATCAACGACGGGGCCTCCCATACCACTTGGAGGCCCCGTCTGTGCGCATCTTCTGCAATTCGGCGCATACTGCTGAAAACTATCGGCCGGTCACGTTACTGTCAGTTTCGTGTTCGCTGCAGAACGTCGCCAGTTGATCCTCGAAATGGTGCGAGCCAATGGGGCCGTGTCGCTCCGCGAGCTCGCCCGCGTCGTCCAGACCTCTGAAGTGACCGTACGGAGAGACGTACGGGCCCTTGAGGCAGAAGGACTCCTCGACCGCCGCCACGGCGGTGCGGTGTTGCCGGGCGGATTCACGCGAGAATCCGGCTTCCCGCAGAAATCCCATCTCGCCACAGCGGAGAAGACGGCCATCGCCGACGTCGCCGCGAGCCTCGTCGAAGAAGGCGAGGCCATCGTCGTCGGCGCCGGGACGACCACGCAGGAGCTGGCCCGCCGGCTCGCCCGCGTGCCCGGCCTCACCGTCGTCACCAACTCCCTGCTCGTCGCCCAGGCCCTCGCCCACGCCAACCGGGTCGAGGTCGTCATGACCGGCGGCACCCTGCGCGGCTCCAACTACGCGCTGGTGGGCAGCGGGGCCGAGCAGTCGCTCCAGGGGCTCCGGGTCTCCCGGGCGTTCCTCTCCGGGAGCGGCCTGACCGCCGAGCGCGGCCTGTCCACGTCCAACATGCTCTCCGCGAGCGTGGACCGGGCGCTCGTGCAGGCGGCGGCCGAGGTCGTGGTCCTCGCCGACCACACCAAGCTGGGCTCCGACACCATGTTCCAGACGGTGCCGACGGACGTCATCACCCGCCTGGTGACCGACGAGCCCCCGGCCCACGACGAGCGGGCCGCCACCGAGCTCCAGGCCCTCGCCGACCAGGGCGTGCAGATCGCCGTCGCCGGTACGGGCGCGGCCGCCGGCCCCTCCGGCGGCGACCAGGTCCCCCCGGGCGCCCGGCCCCGCCGTGACATGCCGCTCCCCGTCCAGCGCGGACGGATGGCGGCCGGTCAGTTCCGGGGACCGGGCGGCGGAATGGCCGCGGAGACGCTGGAACGTACGGCCCGGGTCGCGGACATGCGCCGCCGCTGACGTCAGCCGCAGTACCTGAACTCAGCCGCAGTACCCGAGGGACCCTCCCCCAGGGGTCCCACGCCGATCCCGAATGAGCTCAGCCCTTCAAGCCCCGCAGCGTCAGCGCGAGCAGACGGTCCGCCAGCTCCGCGTCCTCCGGGCACTGCTCGGCCGCCAGCGCGATCGCGTTGGTCAGCTGCATCAGGTCGCCGATCGACACATCGGCCCGCACCTGCCCCGCCTTCCGGGCCCGTTCGAGCAGTCGCTCGCCCGCCGCGCGCAGCGGATCGCTGCACCGCGCCAGGGCCGAACTCCGGTCGTACGAGGCGGACATCAGCGCGTGCGCGAGTCCCCGGTACTCGCCGGCGTGCGCGATCAGGGCCCGCAGCCACTCCACCAGGGCCGCGCACGGCGCGTCGGCCTCCGCCAGCTCCCGTGACCGGTCGAGCAGTTCGGCGAGCGCCTCCTGGAAGACCGCGTTCAACAGGTCGGCCCGGGTGGGGAAATGCCGGTAGAGGGTGCCGATGCCCACGCCCGCGCGGCGCGCGACCTCCTCCAGGGGCGCGTCCGCGCCCTGTTCCGCGAAGGCGGCGCGGGCTTCGATGAGCAGTCGCTCGTGGTTGCGGCGTGCGTCGGCGCGCATGAGCGCGGGGCCCTCCCCTCGACGAAGGGCCCGCAGGCGGCTGCCTGCGGGCCCTTCGTACGGTACTGCGTGCGACGGTCAGTCCTTGATGTCGCAGATGGCGGCGCCGGAGGTGACGGAGGCGCCGACCTCGGCGCTCAGGCCCTTGACGGTGCCGGAGCGGTGGGCGTTGAGGGGCTGTTCCATCTTCATGGCCTCCAGGACGACGATCAGGTCGCCCTCCTTGACCTCCTGGCCCTCCTCGACCGCGACCTTCACGATCGTGCCCTGCATCGGCGAGGCGAGGGTGTCGCCCGAGGCGGTCGGGCCGGACTTCTTCGCCGCGCGCCGCTTCGGCTTCGCACCGGCCGCCAGGCCGGTACGGGCCAGGGTCATGCCCAGCGAGGACGGCAGGGAGACCTCAAGACGCTTGCCGCCGACCTCGACGACGATCGTCTCGCGGCCCGCCTCGTCCTCCTCCGCCTCCGCGCCGGCCGGGGCGAACGGCTTGATCTCGTTGACGAACTCCGTCTCGATCCACCGCGTGTGGACCCGGAACGGGTCCGCGGTGAACGCCGGGTCGACCACGACCGCCTGGTGGAACGGAATGGCGGTGGCCATGCCCTCGACCTTGAACTCCGCGAGCGCGCGGGCCGCGCGCTGCAGGGCCTGCTCGCGGGTGGCGCCGGTGACGATCAGCTTGGCCAGGAGCGAGTCCCAGGCCGGGCCGATCACCGAGCCGGACTCCACGCCCGCGTCCAGACGGACACCAGGGCCGGTCGGCGGCTGGAAGAGGGTGACCGTGCCGGGCGCGGGCAGGAAGTTGCGGCCCGGGTCCTCGCCGTTGATACGGAACTCGAAGGAGTGACCCCTTATGGCCGGGTCGTCGTAGCCGAGCTCCTCGCCGTCCGCGATCCGGAACATCTCCCGGACCAGGTCGATGCCCGCGACCTCCTCGGTCACCGGGTGCTCGACCTGCAGACGCGTGTTGACCTCCAGGAAGGAGATCGTGCCGTCCGTGCCGACCAGGAACTCGACCGTGCCGGCGCCGACGTAGCCGGCCTCCTTCAGGATCGCCTTCGACGCCGCGTACAGCTCCGCGTTCTGCGCCTCGGTCAGGAACGGCGCCGGGGCCTCCTCGACCAGCTTCTGGTGGCGGCGCTGCAGCGAGCAGTCACGCGTCGAGACCACGACCACGTTGCCGTGCTGGTCGGCGAGGCACTGGGTCTCGACGTGGCGCGGCTTGTCGAGGTAGCGCTCGACGAAGCACTCGCCCCGGCCGAAGGCCGCGACGGCCTCACGGACGGCGGAGTCGTACAGCTCCGGGACCTCTTCGAGGGTCCGGGCGACCTTCAGACCACGACCGCCACCACCGAAGGCGGCCTTGATCGCGATCGGCAGGCCGTGCTCCTCGGCGAACGCCACGACCTCGTCCGCACCCGAGACCGGGTCCGGGGTGCCGGCGACCAGCGGCGCACCGGCGCGCTGCGCGATGTGCCGGGCGGCGACCTTGTCACCCAGGTTCCGGATCGCCTGCGGCGGCGGACCGATCCACGTCAGACCCGCGTCCAGGACCGCCTGGGCGAACTCCGCGTTCTCGGAAAGGAAGCCGTAACCCGGGTGGACCGCGTCCGCACCGGAATCCTCGGCGGCCTGGAGCACCTTGGCCATGTCCAGGTAGCTGGTGGCCGGAGTGTCACCGCCCAGAGCGAACGCCTCGTCAGCCGCCCGGACATGCAGAGCATCCCGGTCCGGATCGGCGTACACGGCCACGCTGCCGATACCCGCGTCCCGGCACGCCCGGGCCACACGGACAGCGATTTCGCCACGGTTGGCGATGAGCACCTTGCGCACGATGGCTCCCTCCTTGAAACAAGCTGAGTTTAGGGACTGCCGACACGGCCTTTCGACCCGTCCCCAGTGGTGAGCTTGCCCACACGGAGCGTGACCCCGGGCCCGCTCGGGTCGTGAATTCCCTTGTCGCACCACGGTACGCAGGGTTCCTTTACGGCACAGTAGCTCCGAGGTGTGGCGCAGGTCTCTGTTCTTGTAGCCAGGGGCCATTCGGGTTTCTTTGTGGAGTCCCTACGAATGGCTCGACGATTCTTTGCCCCGCCGCCGTCGCGTCGCGCGCCGTCGCCCGCCGTGTGCGAACTCTTGTCCGGGGGTTTACCGGCCAGTAGCCTTCGCGCTGTCGACCGTACTGTCGGTAACAGGCGATTCCAGGGGGTGGCCGAGGTGGCCCGCAGACCGATAGCCCTCGTGACGGCCGCGGTGCTCTTCCTCGAAGCGCCCGGCATCGTCGCGATCAACGCCGTCATGGCGGGTTTCGTGGAGGCCCAGACGATGTCCCTCGACGGCATGGACCCCGACGCGATGGTCGCCGGCACCTGGGGACTCGGCATCGGCTCCGGCGTCGCCCTCGTCGTCTGCGCCCTCGTCGCCCTCGTCGCGGGCATCCGCGACCGCCGCCCGGGCCGCTTCGGCCGCGGCCTCCTCATCGGCTGCGCGGTCGTCCACGGCATCCTCGGCGCGGTCGCCGTCGCCCTGCTCGGCTGGCCCGAGTTCGCGTTCCTGGTGACGGTGCTCGGGCTCGTCGTCCTCACCCTGGTGGCGTACGGGAGCGACGTCGAGGAGCCGGTCACCGGCGCGGAGCCGAAGGCGTGAGGACGACGACCTCGTTGCGCAGGCCCATGACGATGTCGTCACCGTGGGCAGCAAGGGCATCGATGGGCAAAGGCATCGTGATCGCCTCGATCGGTTGACCGAGGACGAGGTCGGTGATCAGCAGGGTGGAGTCCGCGCCACCGCTGAGAAGATGGGGACGGTCGGCGATCTCCACACAAGCCAGCGCGTTCACCGACCGGAAGTGGGCGGGGAGCTCGTGCCGCAGCGCACGGGTGGCGAGGTTCCAGACGCGTAGCTTGCCGGAGTCGCTGCCGGTGATCGCGTGGGGTGTGCCCTCGATCGTGGCGCAGACGACCGCGTTGATCCACGACTCGTCTCTCGGGTCCAGTTGGGCCACCAGTGTGTATGCGACGAGATCCCAGACCCGGGTGACGCCGCTGGTGTGTCCCGTCAGGGCGTACGGCCGGCCGGAGAACTCCGCGCACGTCAGGGATCGGATCGGATCGGCCTCGGTGGGCAGGGCTCCACGCATCGAACGGTTCGTGAGATCCCAGACCTCGGTCCCCGTGTGGTAGTCGAGGAGCACGTGGGGCCGCCCCTCGATGAGTACCTCGGCCACGCCGCCTTCGGACCAGTGCGTGCCCTTGCCCTTGAGGAGCGTGGCGAACGACCTGCCGGCCGCCAGGTCCCACAGGCGTACGGTCTTACCGTCGGACGACAGGGCGAGAGGTGGTCCCGAGACGCCGGGATGCACGGCTGCCACCGCACTGGTCCAGTCGGCCCGGACCTTCAGTCGGGAGCGGACCGAGCCCCGTGCCAGATCGCGGATCTCGAGCGTGGCCCCCGCGTCGACGGTCACGATGTGTGGGCGGCCCTCAAGGGCGACGGGTAGCACGCTGCGCACTTGCGCGGCGTGTCCGGGAAGCGTGGCGTAGTCACTGTCCTCGGTCAGGTCCCACACTCGCACCAGGCCGTCCAGACCGCCCGTGACGGCGTACGGCCGTCCGTCCACGACGGCGGCCACCGCCATCACCATGTCGGTGTGGCCACTCAGGGGAGGACGACGCCGGCTGCCGTCCAGGGCCCATACTCGTACGAGTCCGTCATCGGACACCGCCACGGCATGAGGCCTGCCGTCGATGTCCACGCAGGTCAAATCGTTGAAGGCCCGCGGTGGCCGTGGGTGCGTCGCCCGGAGTGTGCCCGTCGTCAGGTCCCAGACACGGACCTCGTCGAAATCGTCATGACCGACGAGATGAGGACGATCCTCGAGGATCGTGGGAATCACCTGCCGAGGAATTCTTCCCTGCACGGTCAACGGTGGCCGCGCCTGCCCGTCGATCAGGTCGACGACGTGAAGAAGGCGGTCGGAGTCACCCGTGGTCACGGCGTGGGGGCGGCCGTCGATGTCTGCACAGGCCACGGCGTACGCGACAGAATGCCCGGACGGCACTGTCCGCCAGGCGTCGTCGATGAGGTCCCAGACGCGCAGGTCCGGGCCGTCCACGAGGACCGCGTGGGGTCGTCCTCCGACCGCTGTGCAGACGATGTGCCGGATGCCCCATGGGGTGTCCACGGGGACGCGACGATGGGTCTCCGCGACGAGGTTCCAGATGTGGATCTCGTCGCCGAAGAGTACGAGGGCCCAGGGCTGTCCATCGACCTCCGTCGTGGTCATCGCACGGACTGTGGGTGCCGGCCCGAGGTAGCGCCCGTCCGCGGGGAGACGCATGAGCGGTCGACTCGTGGCGAGGTCCCACACATGGAGCGTCGTCCTGGACACGGCGAGGACATGGGGCCGACCCTCGATGGCCACGCATGCCACATGAGTCACCGGGCCGTCCGCGTCCAGCACGCTGTGCAGAGCGGGGTGGACCAGCCCCCCGGTCGCCCAACGGGGCCGCCACGGCCTGTCTCGTGCCAGCTCGGCTGCCAGCTCGCGCAACCCGTAGCGCGCCGCGTCCACCGCCAGGACGTCCCGACGACCCGGGACGTCGAAGTACCGGTGGACGTCCGCTGAGGCGCGGTACACCGACCTCCGTTGCCGCCCCTCCGGTGTCGTCACCGCGTCCAGCGCCCGCAACAGCTCGGGCGGGGACGCGTGCACCAGGTACTCCGAGTCGCCCAGCAGCCTGTCGAGGCAGCCGCCTCCGGCCGCGTGGGAGGCGAGGTGGTCCCGTACGTAGGCGTGTGCCGCCGCCCAGTCTCGTACGCCCGTGCGAGGGTCCGTCGGGACCCGTTCAAGCAGGGCTTGGGTCATCGTCCGGTGTGCGTCCCTGTCCGGGCCGGGGCGGCGCAGGTACTCCGCCATCGTCTCGTGGAACAGCCGATAGGCGGAAGTCCCATCGGGCCCCTCCGTCTCGACCACGTACGAACCCGCGTGCTCGTGCAGCCAACGCAGGTCGTCCTGCGGACACGGAAGGCCTGACAGGGCCTCCGCCAGCGGGGCCCACAGGGTCGACCAGGGCAGGCCCGCTCCTTGCGCGTAGGCGAGCGGGCGCAGCAGTCTTTCGACCCGGGGCCGGTCAGGGCCGAAGCGGGCGAGGTAGCCCGCGAATGCCTGGTCGGCGTCGCTGGGCAGGCTTTCCGTCCAACCGGGGACCGAAGTGTCAACGGCGATCTGACCTTCGATCAGCGTGCGGGCTGTCATCCGGGCCACCAGGAACGAGCGTCCGGCACGCGCGGCGATGCCCTCGGCGACCGTACGTGCCTCGTCGGGGCGGTTCTTGTACGGGGAAGGGACGGCCGGGTCGCCCTCCGCCAGCAGCAGCCTTGTCGCGTATGCGGCGACGTCGTCCGGAGACGTGAACAACTCGGTGTCCAGGTCGACAACTTCCACAGCTCGTCCGAGGGAGGGGAGTTGTGGGCGGCGGGTCCCCACGATCAGTCGCACTGTCGGAAGAGAGGAAAGTGGTCGCAGCAACTCTCGTGCTATTCGCATGGATTCATCGCTGTCTCCCGCGGTGCCCGCCTCGTCGAGTGCGTCCACCAGCACCACCACCGGTTCCGTGCGTTGGCCCAGGGAGTCGAGCAGCTCGTCCCGGTCGGGCCTCGGCAGACGTAGAGCGGCGGTGAGGTCTGCGACCAATTCCTCCAGGACGGCACGGCGGGCGTGCAACGGCACGACCATCTGGTGCTCCGTGATGCGTAGCAGTCGGCCCAGCACGGCTGACTTACCCGAGCCGGGATCGCCGGTGACGGCTCGGGCCTTGTGGTCGTGTCGGTCGGCGGTCAGCCAGCCGGTGAGCGCGTCGAGGGCTGCCTTGCGGCCTGTGAAGTGGTCGCCGCGTTCGCCGAGGTGTTCCAGTCCCCGGCCACGGGCCTCGAAGTGTCCACGGGATTCTCGGCGCAGGCGCGTGAGCGTCCCGACATCGAGGCCGTCGGTGGGCAGGCCGGGGATGTGGGCCTTGTTGTGGAAGAAGGGGGCTTTGCCACTGCTGTCGACCGTGGAGTGGTTGGCGTGCTGCGTCAGTCCACGATCCGCAAAGTACTGGTTGACTCGTTCGGTGACCTCCCGCACCCCCAGATACTCCTGGTGCCCGCCGGCGCGGGGCTGTTCGAGAACCTCGGCGAGAGCGTCGACGAAGGCGTTCTCGCGTGCCTGCTCCTTGCCCCGTGCCGAGGCGAGCGTCCAGCGTCCGGCTGGGCCGCGTTGAACAGGGGTCAGTTCGGAGGCGAGCACGGAGATGTCTCCCGATCCCGCTCCGGCGTAGCAGGTGTCCAGGATGACCAGGAGGTGCCCCACGGGACTCAGTACCAGAGGTCGCGACAGGTCCTCGGTGGCCAACGCTGTGGAGAAGCGTCCCCGCCTGGTGGTGGAGCAGAGGAGATAGTGGCGATCGGGAGCCTTCACACCGTGGCCGGCGAAGTAGACCACGACGGTATCCCCCGGCCCGAGGTTCGCGTCATGCGCCCATTCCTCGACGGCCTCCGCGACGTCACGGGAGGTCGGCTCGAAGGCGAGCTCTTCGAGCGCGAGTTCGTATCCCATGGGGAGGAGTAGCTCCCTGACCCGCCGCACGTCGTGGGGGACGCCGGGGAGATCTGCGATCTCCTCGTCCTTGTACGTTCCGACGCCGATGGTGATCAGGAATCTGCGGCCCTCGGCTTCGCTCATCGAAGACCCCGCGCGATCGCAGCTCCCGTCTTCGGCGCCGACAGGTACCGGGCAAGATCGTGCATCCGAGTCCCGTTGTCGACGCGGAGGTCGCGAACAGCTCCGAAGCGAGGAGCCAGACGATCCGGAAGAGCCACGATGTCACCGTGGTCGGCAAGGTTGGTCCAGTGTCGAACGCTTCCGGGCCAGGCGGCCTTGCCTTGCGCCGGGGTCGGCGTCAGCCGGTCGAAGACGATGCCACGCAGGCCCAGCGGGGAGCCGAGGGTGACGAGATCGGTGACGGGAAGGTCGGGACGGGCGCAGAGCGTCTCGTAGGCGACGACGGAGCCGAGTGAGTGGGCAACGACCACGCGGGTGTCGGGTCCGATCAGGGAAGCGAGTCGCTCTTGTGCGGCCGCCCGAAGGGAGGGCTCCGTCAGGTAGCGGCGTACCTGCTTCAGCGCGAGGATCAGTAGCCGGTCGGAGACCTTGCCGAAGAACCGCGTGCCCGCGAGCGCGTCCAAGGCCGCCCGGACCCGCTCGGAACGCAGCGCCCTGGAGGCGACGAACCCGGCTGCGCCGCGGGTGCCGGCCTCGGCCCCCCAGGCAGGATCGGCGGCCTGCCACCAGGCGTCGAGGAGGTCGGCCTCCAGGCCTTCCTCCACGTCGAACTCGTCCCACGGCGGCACCTCGTCCGAACGGGTGCCAGGTTCGAAATAGAGGTCCCCGTAGAAGGCGCAGCCGACCTCGTCGGCTGCCGGGGGTGTGTGTCCTGCCAGGCCGACACCGTCGAGAAGAGCGGGGACGGCCTGGCGGCGCATTTGCTCAGGTCCCAGGAACTCCTGGCCGATTCCGTGCAGAACTACGACGCGCACCACGCGTCCCACCCCCCTGAGAGACGACCGCCTCGTCGGTCGATTCCGCCACGGTACTCCGATGGAGTGTCAGGCCCAGAGGTCGGTGATCTCGACGTCCAGCTTGCGCAGGAGCCGGCGCAGCAGCGGCAGGGACAGGCCGATCACATTGCCCGGGTCGCCGTCGATGCCGTCGATGAACGGGGCCGAGCGGCCGTCCAGGGTGAACGCGCCCGCCACGTGGAGCGGTTCGCCGCTCGCCACGTACGCGGCGATCTCCTCGTCCGTCGGCTCGCCGAAGCGGACCACGGTGGAGGCCGTCGCCGACTCGTAGCGCTTGGCGGCCGTGTCGTACACGCAGTGGCCGGTCTGCAGGATGCCGACGCGGCCGCGCATCGACTTCCAGCGGGCGGTGGCCTCCTCGGCGTCGGCCGGCTTGCCGAGGGCCTGCTTGTCGAGCTCCAGGACCGAGTCGCAGCCGATGACGAGCGCGCCGAACGCCTCGGGCCTGGCGGCCACATGGGCGGCCTTGGCCTCCGCGAGGGCGAGCGCGAGTTCGGCCGGGGTCGGGGCGTGGACCTTGTCCTCGTCGACGCCGCTCACGATCACCTCGGGGGCGAGTCCGGCCTGCCGGAGCAGACCGAGCCGGGCGGGGGAGGCGGAGGCGAGCACGACACGGCGCGGATCAGCAGTCATGGGGGCAGCGTAGCCAGTGCGGGCGTGCGCACGCGCGCGCGTGGGCCCGCGTGGTCCGTCGTACGCTCGCGCGTGGTCCGTCGTACGCGCGCGCGTGGTCAGCGCGCGCTCGCCACGAACATCGCCACCACCATCGCGAGCGCAAGCAGCACGCCGGTGCGGCGCAGCATCGCCTGCATGTCGCGCAGGAACTTCGGCGGCTGGTTCTTCGGGTCGGACCACAGCATGCCTCCGATCCTGCGGGCGGGGCGGGCGGGGCGCCTGAGTACGGATACTCAGGCGCCCCGGTGCGGAAGGACTACTCGCGGAGGGCGTCCCGTTTCCGGGAGGTTCACGCCCGTACGAACACCCCGTCGCGCGCCGCCGCGAGCGCCGCCGTCACCGCTCGTTCCGCGACGGCCCCGTCGAGCTCCTCGCGGGTGACCGTGAAGCGGTAGTAGAGCGGCGCGGAGACGGCGCGGAGGAGTTCGACGGGGTCCGTGCCCGCCGGGATCTCGCCGCGCGCCTCGCCCTTCGTGACGACCGGGGCCCATTCGGCGAGCCGGGTCCGGTAGAAGCCGGCGAGGGCGCCGGCGCACTCCTCGTCGCAGGCCGCGGCGGCGATGACGGCGCGGAAGACGGCGCCCATGCGGGGGTCCACGAGGGTGGCCCGGACGAGTTCGGCGTTGGCCCGCAGGTCACCCGGGAGGCTGCCGGTGTCGGAGGCGGGCAGCGACTGCTCGGCCATGTCGTGCAGGAGGTCGGTGACCAGGCCGACGGGGGAGCCCCAGCGGCGGTAGACGGTGGTCTTGCCGACGCCGGCGCTCGCGGCGATCCGGTCCATGTTCAGCGCGTGGAAGCCGGTGTCGGCGAGCGCGTCCAGGGTGGCGTCGAGGACCGCCCTGCGGACCTTCGCGGTGCGGCCGCCGGGGCGCATGGTGCCGGGCGAGGCCGGCCGGCTCTCAGTCAAACGGGTCTCCTGTTCCATTAACGCCATCGACTCTGCTACGGTACGGGACATCTTAACGGAACCAGCTTCCCATTAAGGGGTCCTCGCATGGTTGCCCTCGATCTCCCCACGTCCACGGACCGCGCCGACAGCCGGATGACCGGCCGGATGCGGCTCGTCCTCGTGGTCCTCCTCCTCGCCCAGTTCATGCTGGCCGTCGACTTCTCGATCCTGAACGTCGCCCTGCCCGTCATCGGCCAGGGACTCGGCTTCACCCTCGGCGGCCTCCAGTGGATCGCCACCGCCTTCGCCCTCGCCGCCGCCGGATTCACCCTCCTCTTCGGGCGCGTCGCCGACCTGGTCGGACGCCGCCGCCTCTTCCTCGGCGGCATGGCCCTCCTCGGCGTCTCCTCCCTCGCCGGCGGACTCGCCACCGGCCCCGAGGTCCTCATGGCCGCCCGCGTCGCCCAGGGCCTCGCCACCGCCGCCGTCACCCCCGCCGGGCTCTCCCTGCTCACCTCCTCCTTCCCCGAGGGCCCGCTGCGCGCCAAGGCGCTCGGCCTGAACGGCGCCCTCATGTCCGCGGGCTTCACCACCGGCGCGATCCTCGGCGGCGTCCTCACCGACCTGCTCTCCTGGCGCTGGGCCTTCCTCGTCAACGTGCCGGTGGCCCTCGCCGTCCTCCTCGTCGCCCCCGCGGTCCTCCAGGAGAGCCGCCCGGCCGTCCGCCCCCGCCTCGACGTGCCCGGCGCGATCACCGTCACCGGCGGCCTCCTCGCCCTCGTCTACGGCCTCACCCTCACCGGCGAGCACGGCTGGACCGACCCCACCGCGCTCACCGCCCTCGCCGCGGGCGTCGCGCTCCTCGCCGCCTTCGTCCTCGTCGAGCGGCGGGCCGCCTCGCCCCTCGTCCCGATCCACGTCCTGAAGCGCCGCACGGTCGTCTGGGGCAACCTCGCCGGGCTCGTCGCCTTCGTCACCGAGACCTCGCTGGTCTTCCTGATGACCCTGTACCTCCAGGACGTCCTGGGCTTCTCCCCGCTCGCCGCCGGACTCTCCTTCGGCGTCCTCGGCGCCGGCACGGTCCTCGGCGGGGTCGCCGCCTCCCGCTTCATCGGCCGCTTCGGCGCCCGCTCCGCCCTCGTCTCCGGCGGACTCCTCCAGGCCCTCGCCACCCTCGCCCTGTACGGACTCGGCGACGACCGCTCCGGCCTCGCGCTGCTGCTCGCCGCGACCTTCGCCGGCGGCGTCGGCAACATGCTCGCGATCGTCGGCTTCATGGTCACCGCCACCTCGGGGCTCGCGGACGGCGAGCAGGGCATGGCGACCGGGCTCGCGACCATGACGCAGCAGGTCGGCATCACCATGGGCACGCCGATCATGAGCGCCGTGGTCGTCACCGCGCCCGTGCTCCTCGACGGCATCGGCCTCGCGGTCCTCGTCAATGCCGCGGTCGTCGCCGCCGGAGCCGTACTGGCGGGCGTCTTCCTCCGTCGCACGTGAGCGTCGGGAGGACGGGCACGCGAAAGGCCGGACCCCCCGCACACAGGGTCCGGCCTTCCGTCACACCGTGACGATCACACGGGCCAGTACGACCGCGCCCAGGCCCGCGGGCCTGGCCGGTGCCGTACCGACCGTGCGATACGGGAGGGATCCGACCACCCCTCCGGTACCGCCGGGCCGCCCGCCTCGGCGGACGCCGCCGCCGTGGCCGCGGCCCGGGCTTGAACGACCGCCAGTGCGGCGGCCAACTCCTCCGGAGTCGGGTTGCCTCGTACGACCTTGATCATGTCGGCTCCTTGAGGGTCCGGGAGGGGCTAGAGCGGGATGTTGCCGTGCTTCTTCGGAGGCAGGGATTCCCGCTTCGTACGGAGCTGACGCAGGCCCTTGACGATCTGCGGGCGGGTGTCCGACGGCAGGATCACGCCGTCGATGTAGCCGCGCTCGGCGGCGATGTACGGGTTGAGCAGGGCGTCCTCGTACTCCTGCATGAGCCGCGCCCGCTCGGCCTCTGCGTTGCCTGCGTCCTCCGCATCGGCGATGGTGCGGCGGTGCAGGATGTTGACGGCGCCCTGCGCGCCCATGACCGCGATCTGCGCCGTCGGCCACGCCAGGTTCAGGTCGGCGCCCAGGTGCTTGGAGCCCATGACGTCGTACGCGCCGCCGAAGGCCTTGCGCGTGATGACCGTGATCAGCGGGACCGTCGCCTCCGCGTACGCGTAGATCAGCTTCGCGCCGCGCCGGATGATGCCGCCGTACTCCTGGTCCACACCCGGCAGGAAGCCGGGGACGTCCACGAACGTCAGCACGGGGATGTTGAAGGCGTCACAGGTCCGCACGAACCGCGCGGCCTTCTCGGACGCGTCGATGTCCAGGCAGCCCGCGAACTGCATCGGCTGGTTCGCGACCACGCCGACCGGGAAGCCCTCGACGCGGCCGAAGCCGGTCACGATGTTCGGCGCGAACAGCGCCTGCGTCTCCAGGAACTCGCCGTCGTCCAGGACGTGCTCGATGACCTTGTGCATGTCGTACGGCTGGTTCGCCGAGTCCGGGATCAGCGTGTCGAGCTCGCGGTCCTCGTCGCTCACCTCGGTCTCCGCGACCTCGGGGAAGGCCGGCGCCTCGGAGAGGTTGTTCGACGGCAGGTACGAGAGCAGCGACTTCACGTACTCGATCGCGTCCTTCTCGTCACCGGCCATGTGGTGCGCCACGCCCGAGGTCGCGTTGTGCGTCCGGGCGCCGCCCAGCTCCTCGAAGCCCACGTCCTCGCCGGTGACCGTCTTGATGACGTCGGGACCGGTGATGAACATGTGCGAGGTCTGGTCGACCATCACCGTGAAGTCGGTGATCGCGGGCGAGTACACCGCACCGCCCGCGCAGGGGCCCACGATCAGCGAGATCTGCGGGATCACGCCCGACGCGTGCGTGTTCCGCCGGAAGATCTCGCCGTACATGCCGAGCGCGCTCACACCCTCCTGGATGCGGGCGCCGCCGGAGTCGTTGATGCCGATGACCGGGCAGCCGGTCTTCAGCGCGAAGTCCATCACCTTGATGATCTTCTGACCGTACGTCTCGCCGAGCGCGCCGCCGAAGACCGTGAAGTCCTGCGAGAACACGGCGACCGGACGGCCGTCCACGGTGCCGTACCCGGTGACGACACCGTCTCCGTACGGCCGGTTCTTCTCCAGACCGAAGCTGGTGGACCGGTGCCGGGCCAGCTCGTCCAGCTCCACGAACGAACCCTCGTCCAGGAGAAGGCCGATCCGCTCGCGCGCCGTCAGCTTGCCCTTGGCGTGCTGCTTCTCCACCGCGCGCTCCGAGCCGGCGTGCGTGGCCTCGTCGATACGGCGCTTGAGGTCCGCGATCTTGCCCGCGGTCGTGTGAATGTCGATCTCGTACTGCTCTGCCGGCTCGGACATCGGGATGCGGCTCCCTGCCTGGTCACGGGGGGTTCGTTGACTACGAATGGGCTACTGCTGGCCTACTGACCCGTAGCGTATCGACGCCGATACGGTTCGGCACTGCGGTCTTTGCCACACCTAGTCTGGCTTGCATGACGACCCCTCAAGGCTCAGGCGGACCCTGGTCCGACCTCGACCGGCCCCCGCTGAACGCCCCCGCGCTGCGCCGTGCGCTCGTCCTTCCCGACGGACTGTGGACCTCGTTCGACGTGGTCACCAGCACCGGCTCCACCAACAGTGACCTCGCCGCCCGCGCCGACGAACTGCCCGAAGGGGCCGTGCTCGTCGCCGAGGAGCAGACCTCGGGGCGTGGCCGGCTCGACCGGACCTGGACCGCGCCCGCCCGCTCCGGGCTCTTCCTCTCCGTCCTCCTCAAGCCGGACGTGCCCGTCCACCGCTGGGGCTGGCTGCCGCTGCTCACCGGCGTGGCGGCCGCCACCGGCCTCGCGAAGGCCGCCGGCGTCGACACCTCCCTCAAGTGGCCCAACGACATCCTGGTTTCCGTCGGCGGCGAGGAACGCAAGACCGGCGGCATCCTCGCCGAGCGGGCCGGAGCCGACGCCATCGTCGTCGGCCTCGGCATCAACGTCACCCTCCGTGAGGAGGAGCTGCCCGTCCCGGCGGCCGGCTCCCTGCTCCTCGCCGGCGCGGTCTCCACCGACCGCGACACCCTCCTGCGGGCCGTCCTGCGCTCCCTCGCCCAGTGGTACGACGCCTGGGTACGGGCCGACGGCGACCCCGAGGCCTCCGGCCTCCAGGCCGCCTACGCGGCCGGCTGCGCCACCCTCGGCCGCCGCGTGCGCGCCGAGCTCCCCGGTGAGCGCATGCTGGAGGGAGAGGCCGTGGCCCTCGACGGAGACGGCCGCCTGGTCGTCGAGACGGAGGGCGGCGGTACGGAAGCGGTGGGAGCGGGCGACATCGTCCACCTGCGGACCTGACAGGCGTGGGAGCATCCCGGACGCGCGCCGCGCCCTCCAGGCCTTCACCCGGAGGGCCCGCGCACCGTTCGGGGGTGAGCCAGCACACACCTGTCGTATCGTGGACCGCGATCCAGGCGACAGATCGGCAGGGCAAGTGGGCAGGGAACGGGCAGGAGGCGGCCGGTGACCGTCGACGACGCGAACACGGGCGGCGGAGCCGAACCGCCGACGTACCCCACCCCCCACCATGAGGTCGACCACACGGTCGAGCCGAGCCACGACCCGCTCGCCATCCGCCTGGAACAGCTCATCCTCGGCGCGGACCGCCGCTACACCCCGTTCCAGGCCGCCCGCACCGCCGGCGTCTCCATGGAGCTGGCCTCCCGCTTCTGGCGCGCCATGGGCTTCGCCGACATCGGCCAGGCCAAGGCGCTCACCGAGGCCGACGTCCTCGCCCTGCGGCGGCTCGCCGGCCTCGTCGAGGCGGGGCTGCTCAGCGAGCCGATGGCCGTGCAGGTCGCCCGTTCCACCGGACAGACCACCGCCCGGCTCGCCGAGTGGCAGATCGACTCCTTCCTGGAGGGCCTCACCGAGCCGCCCGAGCCGGGCATGACCCGTACCGAGGTCACGTATCCGCTGGTCGAGCTGCTCCTGCCCGAGCTGGAGGAGTTCCTCATCTACGTGTGGCGCCGGCAGCTCGCCGCCGCCACCGGCAGGGTCGTGCAGGCCGCCGACGACGAGGAGATGGTCGACCGGAGGCTCGCCGTCGGCTTCGCGGACCTCGTCGGCTTCACCCGGCTCACCCGCCGCCTGGAGGAGGAGGAGCTCGGCGAGCTCGTCGAGGCCTTCGAGACGACCTGCGCCGACCTGGTCGCCGCACACGGCGGCCGGCTCATCAAGACCCTCGGCGACGAGGTGCTGTACTGCGCCGACGACCCCGGCACGGCCGCCGAGATCGCGCTGCGGCTCATCGAGACCCTCAGCCACGACGAGACGATGCCCGCGCTGCGCGTCGGCATCGCCTTCGGCACCGTGACGACCCGGATGGGCGATGTCTTCGGCACCACGGTGAACCTGGCCAGCCGTCTCACCTCGATAGCCCCGAAGGACGCCGTCCTCGTCGACGGGGCGCTCGCGGAGGAGCTGACCCGCACCGGTGAGGCGCCCGCCTCGGAGGCGGAGGCGGCCGAGGAGGCGGCCCGCGCGGAGAAGGAGGGCCGCAAGCCCGCCACGTACCGCTTCGCGCTCCAGCCCATGTGGCAGCGCCCGGTCCGAGGCCTCGGAGTCGTCGAACCCTGGCTCCTGGGCCGCCGCCCGTCCTAGGATCTCCCGGTGAACGCCTGTTAACAGTCGTTAACAGGCCCGAACCGGGAGGGTGTGGGGTCATGTCCGAGCAGCGCTTTGGTGAGTTCGTGGCGGTCCGGAAGGGCGGTCACGTCGCGGAGCTGGTCCTCGACCGGCCCAAGGCCATGAACGCCGTCTCCTCCGAGATGGCCCGCTCCATCGCCGCGGCCTGCGAGGCCCTCGCCGCCGACCCCGAGGTCCGCGTCACCGTCCTGACCTCCTCGAACGACCGCGCCTTCTGCGTCGGCGCCGACCTGAAGGAGCGCAACTCCTTCACCGACGCCGAGCTCCGCCGCCAGCGGCCCACCGCCCGCGCCTGCTACACCGGCGTCCTGGAGCTGCCGATGCCGACCGTTGCCGCCGTGCACGGCTTCGCCCTCGGCGGCGGCTTCGAGCTCGCGCTCGCCTGCGACGTCATCGTCGCCGACGCGACCGCCGTCGTCGGCCTCCCCGAGGTCTCCGTGGGCGTCATCCCCGGCGGCGGCGGTACGCAGCTGCTCCCGCGCCGGGTGGGTGCGGCGCGCGCCGCCGAGCTGGTCTTCACGGCCCGCCGGGTGGAGGCGGCGGAGGCCCGTGAGCTCGGTCTCGTCGACGTCCTGGGGGACGACGCCCGGACGGCGGCCCTGGAGCTCGCCGGGCGGATCGCGGCGAACTCGCCGGTCGGCCTGCGCGCCGCGAAGACGGCGATGCGGCTCGGTCAGGGCCTGGACCTGCGGGCGGGCCTGGAGGTCGAGGACGCGGCCTGGCGCACGGTGGCCTTCTCGGGCGACCGCGCGGAGGGCGTGGCGGCCTTCAACGAGAAGCGGAAGCCGAACTGGCCGGGTGAGTGACGCCCCGACGCCGGCCTCCCCTCATTCGATTCTTACCGTTTTGTACCAAATGTGACTTACGGTGACGTCTCGGAAGGGAAAACGGATCAAACCTCCCTAAGCTGGAGGAATGGGTGAGGACGTGCGGCTGCGGGCCGTAGTGGCGCTGGCGCAGGGGATGGCGGCGGCGCACACTCCGCGTGAGTTCTGGCGGGCGGCGGCGCTCGGGGCCTGCGAAGGGCTCGACGGGAGCTTCGCCGCCTTGTCCGTCTGGCAGCGGGACCACGGCCGGCTGAAGGTCCTGGTGAACGCCGGGGACCGGGCCGTGGGCGAGGAGGAGTTCCCGGACTCGGAGACGTATCCGGTGCACCAGTTCCCCGAGATCACCGAGTTCCTGCACGAGCAGTGGGCGGGCGGCGGCGAGCCGGACGCCTGGGTGGAGACCGCCGCCGATCCCGTCGCCACCGGCCGGGTGACGGGCCTGCGGCGGCGGGGGCGCGGCTGCTGCGTGGTCGCCCCGATCGTGCTGCACGGGCGCGCGTGGGGGGAGCTGTACGTGGCCCGACCGCCGGAGGAGAAACCTTTCACCCGCGCGGACGCCGATTTCGCGACCGTCCTGGCGGCCGTCGTCGCCGCCGGCATCGCCCAGGCCGAGCGCCTGGAGGAGGTCCGCAAGCTGGCCTTCACCGACCCGCTGACCGGCCTGGCCAACCGGCGGGCCGTCGACACCCGGCTGGACGAGGCGATCGAGCGCTACCGGGCGGACGGCTCCGTGGTGAGCCTGCTGGTCTGCGATCTGAACGGCCTCAAGCGGGTCAACGACACCCACGGCCACGCCGTCGGCGACCGCCTCCTGGAGCGCTTCGGCTCGGTCCTCTCCCGCTGCGGCGCCATGCTCCCCGGCGCCCTCGCGGCCCGCCTCGGCGGCGACGAGTTCTGCCTGCTCACCGTCGGCCCGTCGGCGGACGAGGTCGTCGCGGTCGCCGAGGAGCTGTGCGTACGGGCGGCGGAGCTGGAGCTCGGCGAGGGGGTGGCCTGCGGGGTCGCGTCCACCGGCGACCCCATCGGGCCGCTCAGGTCGGCCCGCCGCCTCTTCCGGCTCGCCGACGCGGCCCAGTACCAGGCCAAGGCCGAGCGCTCCTCGAAGCCCGTCGTCGCGGGCCGCGACGGCACGGTCATCCGCCTCGCCGACGCTCCTCCGGGAGCCCGTGACCGCCGCCGCTTCCGCGACGCGCCGACGGTGGCCTTGCCGCCGGCGGAGCCGCCGCCGGGGGAGTCGCCTGCGGACCCCTGAGCGCGGGTGCGGTGCGGTAAGGGGTCGTCCCGTGTGGGGACGGTGACAAAATCACCTAGTGACATGCACGTCTTCAATCCGTAGGGTGCTGAATATGGATATGCAGACAGTCGTCCTCGGCACGTCCGGCACGACCCCGCAGGACGTCATCGACGTCGCCCGCCACGGCGCCCGCGTCGAGCTGTCGACCGAGGCCGTGAGCGCCCTCGCCGCCGCCCGTGACATCGTCGACGCGCTCGCCGCCAAGCCCGAGCCCGTCTACGGCGTCTCCACCGGCTTCGGCGCGCTCGCCACCCGTCACATCGGCCACGAGCTCCGCGCCCAGCTCCAGCGCAACATCGTCCGCTCGCACGCCGCCGGCATGGGCCCGCGCGTCGAGCGCGAGGTCGTGCGCGCCCTGATGTTCCTCCGCCTGAAGACCGTCGCCTCCGGGCACACCGGCGTCCGCCCCGAGGTCGCCCAGACCATGGCCGACGTCCTCAACGCCGGCATCACCCCGGTCGTCCACGAGTACGGCTCCCTCGGCTGCTCCGGCGATCTCGCCCCGCTCTCCCACTGCGCCCTCGCGCTCATGGGCGAGGGCGACGCCGAAGGCCCCGACGGCGTGGTCAAGCCCGCCGGCGAGCTCCTCGCCGCCGCCGGCATCGCGCCCGTCGAGCTCAAGGAGAAGGAGGGCCTCGCCCTCCTCAACGGCACCGACGGCATGCTCGGCATGCTGATCATGGCCCTCGCCGACCTCGACACGCTCTTCAAGTCGGCCGACGTCACCGCCGCGCTCTCCCTCGAAGCCCTCCTGGGCACCGAGAAGGTCCTCGAGCCCGAGCTGCACGCCATCCGCCCGCACCCCGGCCAGGCCGCCTCCGCCGCCAACATGCTGGCCGTCCTCAAGGGCTCCGGCCTCACCGGCCACGCCCAGGCGGGCGAGGCCCCCCGCGTCCAGGACGCCTACTCGGTGCGCTGCGCCCCGCAGGTCGCCGGCGCCGGCCGCGACACCATGGCCCACGCCCGGCTCGTCGCCGAGCGCGAGCTCGCCGCCGCCGTCGACAACCCGGTCGTCCTGAGCAGCGGCGAGGTCCGCTCCAACGGCAACTTCCACGGCGCCCCCGTCGCGTACGTCCTCGACTTCCTCGCGATCGCCGCCGCCGACCTCGGCTCGATCGCCGAGCGCCGCACCGACCGGCTCCTCGACAAGAACCGCTCGCACGGCCTCCCGCCGTTCCTCGCGGACGACGCCGGCGTCGACTCGGGCCTGATGATCGCCCAGTACACGCAGGCCGCCCTGGTCAGCGAGATGAAGCGGCTCGCCGTCCCGGCCTCCGCCGACTCCATCCCGTCCTCCGCGATGCAGGAGGACCACGTCTCCATGGGCTGGTCCGCCGCCCGCAAGCTGCGCACCGCGATCGGCAACCTCAACCGGATCATCGCGGTCGAGCTGTACGCCGCCACCCGGGGCGTCGAGCTCCGCGCGGGCCTGACCCCGGCGCCCGCCTCGCAGGCCGTCATCGAGGCCCTGCGCGCGGCCGGCGTCGAGGGCCCGGGCCCGGACCGGTTCCTCGCCCCCGACCTGGCCGCCGCCGACGCCTTCGTGCGCGAGGGGAAGCTGGTCGCGGCCGTGGAGCCGGTCACCGGCCCGCTGGCGTAACCACGTCACCACGGCGGACACGGAAGGGCCGCCCCCGGCATCGGGGGCGGCCCTTCCCGCGTCCGTACGAAGGTCAGTAGGCGCGGCCCCGGCGCCGCATCGCAAGCGCCACGAAACCCGCCCCGACCCCCAGGAATCCGGTCCCGCCGAGGAGATACGGCGTGGTGTCCCCGCCCCCCGTCTCGGCCAGCCGTCCGTCGTCCGTGACGTCGGCGTCCTGGGTCACCCCGATCCGCGCTCCGCCCTGCTCGTCGGTGGCGTTCGCGGACGGCACGAACCACAGGGCGCACAGCAGCGTCCCCGCGGCGGTGGCGGTCAGCAGTGGGCGTCGGGCGGCGGACACGGAAATTTCGATCCCCCTTGCGGAAACCGCGAATTGGTCGGTGCGCCGATGCTACGGAACACAGCGGGTCGCGGGAAAGCCGAGACCCTCCGGCCCCCTACGCTCCGACCCATGAGCACATCTGAGAACGCACGCTATGTCCGCCTTCGCGTCGATGTCGTCCTGGAGATCGACGGACCGGCCGAACTGACCGAGGCCGCCGAGGCCCGGATCGACGCCGACGAGTTCATGCCCGAGGAGGAGCGGGTGCACGCGCGCGAGGCCGCCCGCGAGGACAGCGCCGAGGCGCTCGCCTATCTCGTCGAGCCCTTCGACCTGATCCGCGACGTCCCCGGCATCGAGATGGTCCAGGCCTCCTGGTCCAGCGAGGAGATCGATTACGACCCCGATGCGCTGGAGTGGGACCTCGGCGAGGAAGATGGTGCCGAGGAAGACGACGACCAGCCGTAAGGCCGGTATCCGCCCTGTTCGCGGGCCCCGGGACGCCGTCCCGGGGCCTTCCTGCGGCCATGGGAACCGGATGCTCCGCCCGTGCGTGTGGATCAGTGGTGTTCCCCACAAACCCTCCGGTCACGGAACCGGACGGGGTGTCATGGGCGTTCATAGAAGATGTTGGCAGGGAATCGGCGACGATGGAGAAGCGTGTGATGACGGTCGGCAAGCGCCGCCGGAGCCTGGCGGCCGCGGCCGCGGTGCTCGGTGGCGTACTCGTGCTCTCGGCGTGCAACGACGGGGACAAGGGCGGCAGCGCCTCCGGTTCCGCGACGCCGCAGTCGCAGGCCCAGGTCGACGAGGCGGCCGCGCAGAAGACCTCCAAGGCGCAGATCACCATCGCGCCGAAGAACGGCGCGCAGAACGCCTCCATCAACAACGACGCCAAGGTCACCGTGGCCGAGGGCAAGCTCACCGAGGTCACCATGACCTCCGCCGAGGGTGACACCGTCAAGGGCGACATAGCGGCCGACGGGCTCAGCTGGAAGCCGAGCGGGCCGCTCAAGCGGGCCACGGTCTACAAGATCGCCGCCACCGCCACCGACGCGGAGGGCCTGGAGGCCCACGAGAACTCCTCGTTCACCACCGTCTCGCAGGCCAACAGCTTCATCGGCAACTTCACGCCCGAGGACGGCTCGACCGTCGGCGTCGGCATGCCGGTCTCGATCAACTTCAACAAGGCGATCACCGACAAGAAGGCCGTCCAGGGCGGCATCACCGTCACCTCCAGCTCCGGCCAGGAGGTCGTCGGCCACTGGTTCAGCTCGACGCGCCTCGACTTCCGTCCCGACGCGTACTGGACCGAGGGCTCGACCGTCACGCTGAAGCTGAACCTCGACGGCGTCGAGGGCGCCGACGGCGTCTTCGGCGTCCAGCAGAAGACCGTCACCTTCAAGATCGGCCGCAACCAGGTCTCGACCGTCGACGTCGCCACCAAGACCATGACGGTCAAGCAGGACGGCAAGACGATCAAGACCATCCCGATCTCCGCCGGCTCCCCGGAGAACACCACCTACAACGGTCAGATGGTGATCTCCGAGAAGTTCAAGGAGACCCGGATGAACGGCGCCACCGTCGGCTTCACCGACGACGACGGCAAGGGCGAGTACGACATCAAGGACGTGCCGCACGCCATGCGCCTGTCCACCTCCGGCACCTTCATCCACGGCAACTACTGGGGCGCGCGGTCGATCTTCGGCAGCGTGAACACCAGCCACGGCTGCGTCGGCCTCGCCGACGTCAAGGGCGCCGGCGACCCGAACCAGACGGCCGCCTGGCTCTTCGACCACTCGCTCATCGGCGACGTCGTCATCGTCAAGAACTCCAACGACAAGACGATCAAGCCCGACAACGGCCTCAACGGCTGGAACATGAGCTGGTCGGAGTGGAAGGCCGGCTCCGAGGTCTGACCCACGGACGCACGCGAACGGCGGCCCCCTCGACGCGAGGGGGCCGCCGTTCGGCGTCACCGCAGGGCGTGCTCCGCGCCCCAGCTGGCGAGCAGCCCCAGCGCCTCCTCCGAGGGCGAACCGGGCTCCGCGTGGAAGGTCACCAGGCACTGCTCCGGGTCGTCGGCCAGCATCAGCGTCTCGCACCACAGCGTCAGCTCACCCACCAGCGGATGGTGCAGCCGCTTCGCGCCGTGCCCCTTGTCCTTCACATGGTGCGCCGCCCACAGGCTCCGGAAATGCTCGCTCTTCACCGACAGCTCGCCCACCAGCGCCGAGAGCAGCGGATCGTCCGGATGCCGGCCCGCGTCGAGCCGCAGATAGCTCACGACCTCGCAGGCCTTCTGCTCCCAGTCGACGAACAGGTCCCGGCAGTTGTCGCCCAGGAAGAGGAGCCGCGCGATGTTGCGCTCCTCCGGCGGCAGCGCGGCGACGTCACCGAACAGCGCGGCGGCCATCCGGTTGGACCCCAGGACGTCCGTGCGCCGCCCCACGACGTACGCCGGAACCCCCGTCATCGCGTCCATCAGCTGCTGGACGCCCGGCCGCAGCCGCTGCGGCCGCGACGGCCGCTTCCGCCCCGGCGCCGGCTTCGCCAGCCGCGTGAGATGGTCCCGCTCCGCCTCGCTCAGCCGCAGCGCCCGCGCGATCGAGTCGAGGACCTCCATGGACACGTTCCGCCCGTTGCCCTGTTCGAGCCGGGTGTAGTACGCCACGGACACCCCGGCCAGCTGCGCCAGCTCCTCGCGGCGCAGCCCCGGCACCCGCCGGTGCCGCCCGAACTCCGGCAGGCCCACGTCCCGCGGCTTCAGCCGGGCCCTCCGGGAGCGCAGGAATTCACTGAGTTCGGCACTGAGATCCATACCGCCCCATTATCGCCGCCGGGCCGCACGGACGGACGTACGTTCCTGACCCTGCCAGTGGTAGGCACACCGGTCGTAGGCAGAACAGGTGGCTGGGTACGGTCCTCGCGCTCCGGCAGGCTGGACGCATGACCACGAACGTGACCACCGTCCCCGCGTACGCCGCACCCGCCGCCAACGCCCCGCTGGAGCGCACCACCGTGCCGCGCCGGCCCGTCGGCGAGCACGACGTCCTCATCGAGATCAAGTACGCCGGAATCTGTCACTCGGACATCCACCAGGCCACCAACGGCTGGGGCGAGGGCATCTTCCCGATGGTCCCCGGCCACGAGATCGCCGGCATCGTCGCCGAGGTCGGCCCCGGCGTCACGAAGTTCAAGGCCGGCGACCGCGTCGGCGTCGGCTGCTTCGTCGACTCCTGCCGAGAGTGCGAGTACTGCCTGCGCGGCCTGGAGCAGTACTGCGTGAACGGCATGACCGGCACGTACAACGCCCTCGACAAGAACGGCGAGCCGACCTACGGCGGCTACTCCACCCACATCGTCGTCGACGAGAACTACACCCTGCGCATCCCCGAGGGCATCGGCCTCGACGAGGCCGCCCCGCTGCTCTGCGCCGGCATCACCCTCTACTCGCCGCTCGCCCACTGGCAGGCGGGACCCGGCAAGAAGGTCGCGATCGTCGGCCTCGGCGGCCTCGGCCACATGGGCGTCAAGATCGCCCATGCGCTCGGCGCCGAGGTGACCGTCCTGAGCCAGTCGCTGCGCAAGCAGGAGGACGGCCTGAAGCTGGGCGCCGACCACTTTCACGCGACCTCCGACCCGGAGACCTTCACGAAGCTCGCCGGCACCTTCGACCTGGTGATCTCCACGGTCTCGGCGCCGCTCGACTTCGACGCCTACCTGAGCCTGGTCAAGACGGACGGCGCCCTGGTGAACGTCGGCGCCCCCGAGGAGCCCGTCAAGGTCGGCCTCTTCTCGCTCATCGGCGGCCGCAAGACCCTCGCGGGCTCCATGATCGGCGGCATCGCCGAGACCCAGGAGATGCTCGACTTCTGCGCCGAGCACGGCCTGGGCGCCGAGATCGAACTGATCCGCGCGGACCAGATCAACGCGGCGTACGAGCGGGTCGTGAAGAGCGACGTCCGCTACCGCTTCGTCATCGACACGGCGACCATCTGACGCCCCCGGGCGTACGGCGGCCGGGGCATGACGTCCGGGGTAATCGACCCGGTACGGCATGCCCCGGCACGCTTGCGTCATGACCGCATACGCCATCGGAAACCTGCACCCGAAGCCCGTCCTCGACGAGGAGGTCTTCACGTACATGGAGCGCATCCAGGACACCCTGGACCCCTTCGGCGGCCGCTTCCTCGTCCACGGCGCCCCCGCCCGCGAGGTCCGCGAGGGCACCTGGCCCGGCGCCCTCGTGATCATCGGCTTCCCGACGTACGAGGACGCCCGCGGCTGGTACGACTCCGAGCCCTACCGGGCCCTGATCCCGCTCCGCACCCGCCACATGGCCGGCGACGTCCTCCTGATCGAAGGGGTCCCGGAGGGGTACGAGGCGGCGGCCACCGCGGCCCGGCTGCGCGCGGCCGTCAACTGACCTCGGCGCAGAGCGGATCGACCTGAGGCGGCGGCCGGTCCTGACTCCGGGGCCCGCGAGCCCTACTCGGCCTCGGCGACCCCGATCGGGCAGGAGACGCCCGTGCCGCCGATGCCGCAGTAGCCCGCCGGGTTCTTGTCCAGGTACTGCTGGTGGTACCCCTCCGCCGGATAGAAGGGGCGGGTCTCGTCGGCCGGGAGGACCGTCGTGGTGATCTCGCCGTAGCCCGAGGCCGTCAGGACCTTCTGGTAGGACGCGCGGGACGCCTCCGCCCGCTCCGCGTGGGACGGGGAGTGGGTGTAGACCGCCGAGCGGTACTGGGTGCCCACGTCGTTGCCCTGGCGGAAGCCCTGGGTGGGGTCGTGGGACTCCCAGAAGAGCTTCAGGAGCGACTCGTACGAGACCTTCGCCGGGTCGAAGACGACGCGGACGACCTCGGTGTGCCCGGTCAGGCCCGAGCAGACCTCCTCGTACACCGGATGCGGCGTGGAGCCGCCCTGGTAGCCGACGAGGGTCGTCCAGACGCCCTCGGTCTGCCAGAACTTTCGCTCGGCGCCCCAGAAACAGCCCAGCGCGAAGTCGGCGACCTCAAGGCCCTCCGGGTAGGGGCCGAGGAGCGGGTTGCCGAGGACGGTGTGGCGCTCCGGGACGGAGAACTCCGGCTCGGACCGGCCCGGCAGGGCCTGCTCGGGGGTGGGGAGGACGGGGGTGCGGGACAGGAACATGCTGCATCTCTCCTCGACGTTCGGCAGTCCTGTCAACGCCGCGGGGGCGGGCTGGATTCCCCGGACGCGGCGTGCCCCGCGCAGTCGTCGCGGGCCCGGCAGAACTCCTCCGCCGGGTCCGTCTTGTACCGCCAGGGCAGGGCGCCGACGTAGCCGTCGACCAGCCGGAACTGCTCCATCGCGGCCGTGTGCCGGTCCTGGAGCCACAGGTAGTACGCCAGCACGTGCCGGGCCTCCGGGAGGCGCGGGTGGGCCGGGTCGGCGGCGGTCACGTCCGCCAGGAGCGCGTCCACCGCCGCGTACATCTCCGGGGTCCGGTCGGCATCCGTCGTGTCCGAGGCGTCGTGCTCGAAGTGGGCGATCAGCGGGAGCGCCGTGAGCAGGCTGCCGCGCGGGGCGCCCGTCGCCGCCCGCACCGCGAAGGCCCGCGCGAGCTCCGCGGAGCCGCACCACTTGCCGCACCAGTACTGCAGCGCCGCGAAGTGCGCCTCGTAGTGGTGCGGGGCCCGGTCCGTGACCTCGCGCCAGAGCCGTCGCAGCTCCTCGTGGGGCAGGCCGAGACCGAGCGCCGTCCAGATCTCGCCCACGTACGGCGAGGGGTCCTCGGCCGGCGCCAGGGCCACCGCGCGCGTGTGCTCCGCCCGGGAGCCGGCCAGGACCCGGCGGAACCCTTCCTCCTGCTCGGCGGTGGTGTCCTCGTCCCGCCGCCCGCCCCGTACGTTCCACGCCAGGAACACCGTCCCGCGCGCCCGCACGAGCGCGGCCCCCGGGTCGGCCGGTCGCGCCGCCTCCCAGGCCCGCAGCCATCCGTCCTCCTCGGCGGCCAGGTCCGCGAGCCGCTCGCAGAGCGCCGCGCGGCCCTCCCAGTCACGGGCCTCCGCCGTCGCGTCGAGCAGCCCGGCGGCGGGCGTCCAGTCGCCGGCCCGGGCGGCCGCGAGCGCCACGGTGAGGTCCGGCGGTCGAGGGCCCGCGAGGTCGGTGTGCTGCCGCTCGGCGGGCAGAAGGCCGAGCGCGGCGACGCGGGACGCGGTCTCCCCGGCGGCCGGATCCGTGCGCACGTCCCTGGCCAGGCCGCGCACGATCGCGACCAGGAAGACGAGGGCGACGGCGGCCACGCAGAGCGCCAGGGGGGGCAGGACGATCCAGAGCAGTACGGCCACCGGGTGACTTCCTCGGTACGGGGGAGAGCGGGGTTACGGGGGTCAGCCTGCGGCCAGCAGCGTGCGCAGCCGCTCGGTGTCCGGGCGGTCCGCGATCGCCGCGTCCAGGGCCGCCGGGAGCTCCTCGGCGTATCCGTCGGGCAGCAGCAGGGACGTGGGGGCCGACCAGGAGAACTGCCAGCGGGCCCGGCCGTCCACGGCGAGCACGGTCGTCAGGAGGCGGGCGAGTTCGCGGCGCAGCGAGGAGCGGGCGAACTCGCGGGCCGCCCGGCCGGTCGCGGCGGCGGCCTCCTCGGACTGGGGGAGCCGGTCGACGAGGCCCCAGACCGTACCGGCGTCGACGGCGTCGAGGAACGCCTCGACCTCCAGCCGCAGCCGCTCGGCCTGATCGAGCCCGTCGAGTCCGTAGAGCCCTGCGGCTCCGGCCGCCCCCGTCGGCTCCCCGAGCGCCTCCCGCAGCTCCTCCGTGTCCCGTACGTACCTCGCCGTCATCGCTTCGTGAACCAGGTCCGGCCAGTCGAGGCGGCGCATCCGCAGGGCCTCGGGGGCCAGGGTGGCGTCCTCGACCTCGGGCAGGGCCTTCTCGGGCGAGGCGAGCAGCGCGAAGGCCGGGCGGTCCGCCTCCGCGGCCCGGCCGTCGTCGGGCAGGGACTCGATCGTGGCGACGCGCTCGGCGGTCGGCGGGTGCGAGTCGTAGGGCGTGGCGGGTTCGGCGGGCAGTTCGACGTGCGTCCCCGCCAGTTCCTCCGCGCGGGCTTCGAGCAGGTGGCGCACCCCGCCGAAGACCTCCCCGCGCGGCGGTAGCATCCCGAACTCGACGCCGAGGGTGGCGTACGCGTTCAGGTAGAACTCGTGGGCCGCGTCGAGCGCCGGGAGCGCGCGGAGCGCCGAGGCGGTGGCGTCGCGGCCCGCGATGCGGGCGGCGGCGAGGTCGGCGGCGCTCTCCTGGCGGCGGGAGTCGCTCAGGGTGGCGCGCAGGGAGAAGCGGCCGTACTCCGTGTAGATCCGGGCCATCACGCGGTAGGTGAGGCCGACGCCGGTGGTGTCGACCTTCCTGGCCGTCCTGCCCTTGGCGACCCGTCGGGCGGACTTGCGTTCCTGCCGGGCGCGTTCCCTGGCGACCTTGAGGCCGGCCTTCTCCTCGAAGCGTTCGACGGTACGGGCGACGTGGAGGCGGCTGCGTTCGGTGATGCCGGAGAGCCGGGTGTCGGAGTGGGCGTAGTGGCCGAGCTCGTGGGCGAGTACGGCGCGCAGCCGGGCCTCGGAGAGTCCGGCCACGAGGGGGAGTCCGAGGTAGAGGCGGCGGGTGCCGCCGAGGAGGCCGAGGAGGCGGGCGTCCTCGGTGACGGCGGCGTTCATGTCGGCGGTGAGCCGGATCTCGTCGGGCGCCCGGGTCCCGACGAGCGCGGCGAGTTCCCGTACGGCCGCCCAGAGCCGGGGCTCCTCGGCCTCGGTGACGGGGACGCCGCCGACGCCCTCGTCGCGGGGGGTGCGGAGCATGAGCATGCCGCGGACGACGGGGACGGCGAGCAGGAGGCTGACGGCGTACGTCTTCAGTGCCCAGACGGCCGGAGCCCACCGCCAGGCCACCCAGTCGAGCGCGCCGAGCAGGGCGAGCAGGAGGAGGCCGAGCAGATGGAAGCCGGCCAGCAGGACGAGGGCGCGCAGCGCGCGCAGAGTGGCGCCCATCGGGCAGATTCCCCCCCACGGGAAAGGTGTGACGATCATCGTACGAGCAGGTGGGGGGAGCCCGGATCATCGCCCTCGGGGGCGGACACCGTCCACCCGGATTCCCTGGGTTCACGCAGGTGGAGGCCGGTTCGAGGGGCTCAGCGGGGCAGGGTCGCCGGGCTGCCGCCGTTCGCCTCGTACCCCGCGACCGCCAGGTTCCGGAAGACCGTGTACTCCGCCGCCGGGTCGCCGTTCAGCGTCCACGGGACCGCGCCCACGTGCCCGTCGACGAGGACCAGCTGGTGCATGGCCTCCGCCCAGCGCTGCGAGCGCACCAGGAACCAGACGAGGAGGTGGCGGACGTGCGCCAGCATCGGGTCGTCGGGGCGGGCCGAGTGGACCGCGTACAGCGCGCCGTCCATGGCCTTGGACACCACCGCCGTACGGAAGAAGTCCTGCACGAGCACCACGTCCGGCACGTGCTCGAACACCGCGAACAGCGGCAGCGCGGCGAGCAGCGAACCCCGCGGGGCGCGCGCCGCGGCCGTCGTCGCGAAGTGGTCGGCCTCCTCGCGCGAACCGTGCCACTTCTCGCACCAGTAGTGCAGGGCCGCCAGATGCGCCCCCATGTGCTCCGGCGCGCGGTCGATCACCTTCGCCCACACCTGGTCGAACTGCTCGTGGCCGTAACCGAGTCCACGCGCCACGGCCAGCTGCGTGACGTACGGGACCGGGTCGCCGGGGGCGAGGAGCGCCGCCTCCTCGGTGACCTTCAGGGCCTCCTCCAGGATGATCCGGAAGTCGTCCGTCCCGGCCGACGAGGACCGCCACGCCTGCTGCACCAGGAACTCGCCGTGCACCGCCGCGCCGCCCGCGTCCTTCGGCGCCTCCGCCCGCCAGGTCCGCAGCCACGCCCCGCCGGCGCCGGGCCGCTCCTGGAGCTCCAGGGAGGCCGCGCCCGCGAAGGCCTGGACGCGCTGCCAGCGCACCTCGCCGTCGGTGCCGGTGGCGGCGAGCAGCCGCGAGGCCGGCCGCCAGTCCTGGGTGGCCTGGACGACGTCGAGGACGTGCAGGAGCTCGTCGTCGGCGCCGGGCAGCCGCACGTCCTGGTCCTCCTGCCGCACGAAGCCGTACGCCTCCGGGTCCGCCGCGTCCGGCGCCCCCGGCGCGACCTGCCGGATCCCTCCGCCGCCCCGGCGGCGCAGCACGAAGGGACCGAGGACGCCGAAGAGCAGACCGAGCGCGATCAGGAACCAGAGAATCTCCATGTGTCCATTGTCCAGGACACCCGGTGAGACGTTTGAAGCGGCGGGAGGCGTACGGGACTACGCTCCTGACCCATGAGCGACCAGCACTCCCATCAGAGCTTCGAGACCCGCGCGATCCACGCGGGCAACACCGCCGACCCGCTGACCGGCGCGGTCGTCCCGCCCATCTACCAGGTGTCCACCTACAAGCAGGACGGCGTGGGTGGGCTGCGCGGCGGTTACGAGTACAGCCGCAGCGCCAACCCGACCCGTACCGCCCTGGAGGAGAACCTCGCGGCCCTGGAGGGCGGCCGGCGCGGCCTCGCCTTCGCCTCGGGCCTCGCGGCCGAGGACTGCCTGCTGCGCACGCTCCTCGTGCCCGGCGACCACGTGGTCATCCCGAACGACGCCTACGGCGGCACGTTCCGGCTCTTCGCCAAGGTCGTGCAGCGCTGGGGCGTCGACTTCTCCGTGGCGAACACCTCGGACATCGACTCCGTGCGTGCCGCGGTCAACGACCGCACCAAGCTGATCTGGGTCGAGACCCCCTCGAACCCGCTCCTCGGCATCACCGACATCGAGGCCGTCGCCGGCGTCGCCCGCCAGGCCGGCGTGAAGCTCGTCGTCGACAACACCTTCGCCTCGCCGTACCTCCAGCAGCCGCTGGCGCTCGGCGCGGACGTCGTCGTGCACTCGCTCACCAAGTACATGGGCGGCCACTCCGACGTCGTCGGCGGCGCCCTGGTGACCGCGGACGAGGCGCTCGGCGAGGAACTGGCCTACCACCAGAACGCGATGGGCGCGGTCGCCGGTCCCTTCGACTCGTGGATCGTGCTGCGCGGCATCAAGACCCTCGCCGTGCGCATGGACCGGCACAGCGAGAACGCCGAGAAGATCGCCGAGATGCTCACCCAGCACCCGAAGGTCACCCAGGTCCTCTACCCGGGACTGCCGGAGCACCCGGGGCACGAGATCGCGGCCAAGCAGATGCGTTCCTTCGGCGGCATGATCTCCTTCCGCGTGCAGGGCGGCGAGGAAGCGGCCGTCGAGGTCTGCAACCGGGCGCAGCTCTTCACCCTCGGTGAGTCGCTGGGCGGCGTCGAGTCCCTCATCGAGCACCCGGGCCGGATGACCCACGCGTCCGTCGCCGGCTCCGCCCTGGAGGTCCCGGCCGACCTGGTCCGCATCTCGGTGGGCATCGAGAACGTCGAGGACCTGCTCGCCGACCTGCGCCAGGCGCTGGGCTAGCAGTACTCGCGGTGACGGCCGGGTGTTCCCGTACGCCTCGGGGGCACCCGGCCGTCCCCTCGCGCCGGAGGCGTGCTCACCAGCCTTCGAGCGGCGGAGTCGTCTCCGCCGGCGGGGCCTCCCACGGGTGGGCCGTCGACGCCCACACCATGAAGGCCAGCACGGCGAGCGCGCCAAGCACCCACAGCACCCGCCGTACCCGCCGGGCGTGCTCGCGCCGCCGGGCCCCCCGCTCGGCCGCCCGCAGCGCCAGGTCGCGGGGGACCGGCGGGTGCGGGGTGTCGAGCAGCCGCCGGACCGCCGCCTCCTTGTCCTCGTAGCGGCTCACGCGGCGGCCCCGGTGCCGCCCCGGGCCGCGGCCCTCAGCGTGGCGACCGAGCGGGCGCAGACGACGCGGACCCGGGTCTCGGACAGGCCGAGCAGCGCCGCGACCTGCTCCTCCGCGACCCCCTCGTACAGCCGCAGGACGACGACGAGCCGCTCCTGCGGGGAGAGCACGGCGAGCACCCCGTCCTGGCCGCCGTGGTGCCGCCAGGCGGTGCGGGCGAAGCGGGCGGCGAGATCGCGCCGCGCGAGGTCGTAGGGGTCCTCGTCGCGCAGCCGGTCCCACACCGCGTACGTGTGTGCCAGGGCGGCGGTCAGCAGGGCCTGGGCGTACGGGTTGCGGGCGCGGGTCTCGGCGGTCAGCAGCGTCGCGGCATGCAGCAGCCGGCCCGCGGCCCCGGCCACGAACGCCTCGAACTCCCTGGTGCGGCGGGCCTGTTCGGTGCTCCGTCCGCGCTGCTGCTCTCGCACCTCCTCATCTGAGGACAGCGCGGGGGCGGGGTCAAGAGGTCTGCGCGGAGTCCGTCCCGGCCGGCGCGTGGCCCGTGTGCGCCGACTGCCGTGCGGACAGGGCCGTGTTGAAGCGGGTGAGCAGGGTGCAGAAGGACTCCCGCTCCTCCGGCGTCCAGCCCTCCGTCACCTCGACCATCAGCTGGCGGCGCGAGGAACGGACCTCCTCCAGGCGCGCGAGACCGCGCGGCGACAGCTGGAGGACGACGGCCCGGCCGTCCTCCGGGTGCGAGGTGCGCTTCACCAGGCCGGTGTCGACGAGCGGGGCGACCTGACGGGTCACCGTGGAGGAGTCGATCCCCATGCCCGCCGCGAGCGCCTTCACCCCCATCGGCCCTTCCTGGTCGAGGCGGTTGAGGAGGAGGTAGGCCGCGCGGTCCATGGAGTTGCGGAGCTGGCCGGTGCCGCCGAGGCGGGTCTGCTCGGCACGGCGGGCGAAGACGGCCACCTGGTGCTGGAGGGCATCGAGGAGACCGGGGTCGAGCGCAGTCGTCATGTCCTGAGATGTGGGCATGGCTGTGGGTCTCTCTCGTGCGGGGGTGGTCGGTCGGTGGGGGACAGAGTACGCGGCCCCGCCGGGGTCCGTACCGGGGCTGCGCAAACCCGTTCGGCGGCCCGCCCTCCGGGCGGCCACGGGGGCCGTGAGCTGCGAGACTTGCTGTCATGAGCTTCCGTATGCCACACCCCTTGCACCGGCTGATGCTCGACGACGTGCGGGGGGCGCAGAAGATGCTGGCCGGGGTCGCCAGGATGACGGCGATGGAGGGCAGCCGCCATCTGTCCTCGCTGGTGGGAGCCCCGGTCCACCTCAAGTGCGAGAACCTCCAGCGGACCGGTTCGTTCAAACTCCGCGGGGCGTACGTACGGATCGCCGGGCTGCGGCCCGAGCAGCGGGCGGCCGGAGTGGTCGCGGCCTCCGCCGGGAACCACGCGCAGGGCGTCGCGCTCGCCTCGAAGCTCCTCGGCGTGCACGCCACCGTCTTCATGCCGGTCGGCGCCCCGCTGCCGAAGGTCGCGGCGACCCGCGACTACGGCGCGGACGTCCGGATGCACGGCCACGTCGTCGACGAGACGCTCGCGGCGGCCGAGGAGTACGCCCACGAGACGGGCGCGGTCTTCATCCACCCCTTCGACCACCCCGACATCATCGCCGGACAGGGCACCGTCGGCCTGGAGATCCTGGAGCAGTGCCCCGAGGTGCGGACGGTCCTCGTCGGCATCGGCGGCGGCGGGCTCGCGGCCGGCATCGGGCTCGCGGTGAAGTCGCTGCGCCCGGACGTGAAGGTGATCGGCGTCCAGGCGGAGGGCGCGGCCGCCTACCCGCCCTCACTGGCCGCCGGGCGCCCCGTGGTCATCGAGTCGCCGGTGACGATGGCCGACGGGATCAAGGTCGGACGCCCGGGCGACGTGCCCTTCGCCCTGATCCAGGAGTACGTCGACGAGGTCCGTACGGTCTCCGAGGACGCGCTCTCCTCGGCGCTGCTGCTCTGCCTGGAGCGGGCGAAGCTCCTGGTCGAACCGGCGGGCGCGAGCCCGGTGGCCGCGCTCCTCACCGACCCGACGTCCTTCCGGGGTCCGGTGGTGGCGGTCCTCTCCGGCGGGAACGTCGACCCGCTGCTGCTCCAGCGGATCCTGCGGCACGGCATGGCCGCCGGGGGCCGCTACCTGAGCCTGCGGCTGCGCGTCACGGACCGGCCGGGGGCGCTCGCGACGCTGCTCGCGGTCCTGACGGTGGTCGACGCGAACGTCCTGGACGTCAGCCACGTACGGACCGATCCGCGCCTCGGCCTGACGGAGGCGGAGGTCGAGCTGCACCTGGAGACGAAGGGCCCGGAGCACTGCCGGGAGGTGGAGGAGGCGCTGCGGGACGCGGGGTACACGGTGCTCGGCTGACCTCCCGGCGTGCACCCGCGTCCGTCTCCTCCGCTCCCCGTCGCCTCAGACCCCCCTGCGGCCCCGCGCCGCCCGGCTGAGGACGCCCACCAGACCGCCGCCGACCAGCGCCCCCGCCGCGATCAGGCCCAGCGGCCGGCCGAGGTCCGGCAGGCCCGACTCCCGCCGGGGGGCCGGGAGCACCGGGACGCGCACCGGCTCCCCGCCCCGTACGCCCTCGTGGTGGGCGGCCGCCGCGCGCGCGGCCGTCTCGTGCGCGAGGGAGCGCTCCAGGCGGAGCAGCAGCGGGCGCGGGTCCGTCCCGGCGGCCGCGGCGAACTGCTCGACGGCGACCCGGGTCGGCAACTGCTTCTGGTTCAGGAACCGTTCCCAGGAGGAGCGGCTGTAGTGCGTGCGCTGCGCGAGCTGGCCGTAGCTCAGCTCGGTGGCGCATTTGATGCGGCGCATCTCGGCGGCCAGCTCGGCCCAGGGCGTCGTCGTCTCACCGCCCTCGCACCCCGCGCACCCCCGGTGGCCCGTCGTCCCCGCCCCGCCGGTTCTGCCCGCCCCGCCCGTCGCCCCCGCCCCGCCGGTTCTGCCCGCCCCGTTCGCCCCGCTGGTCCTGCCCGTGCCGTGTGCGCCGACCGCCATCTCAAGCTCCCCGTCGTCGTCGTACTCCGTGCGAGGACCCCAGCTTCACCCCCGGGACCAACGGCCCGCCAACAGCGCGCCAACGGGTGTCCCGGATCCCGTCCGGGACACCGGGACGGGCCGGCACGGCGCCGCGCCCACCCTGCGGAACTGCGCCACGTTCCGGCCGCCCCGGGCCTACGATGCGTCCGTCGGATCACCTCCCTGGCGGCGGGTGAACGGCAAGGGGGAGGGGCGCCGTGCGATTCGGGCTGCTGGGTTCGTTCGTCGTGGAGGACGCCGGGGGCACACCCCGGCCGGTGGGGACGCCGAAGGCGCGGGCCCTCCTCGCGGTGCTCCTGATGCGGCCGAACTCCCTGGTGTCCTGGGACACCGTGAAGGCCGCGATGTGGGGGGAGTCGGTTCCGGCCACCGCCCGCGCCTCGCTCCACAACCACGTCGCCCGCCTGCGGCGCGTCCTCGACGCCGACGAAGCGACGGAGTCCCGCATCCAGGTCGCCCCCCTCGGCTTCCGCCTGCGGGTCGGCGAGGACGAGCTGGACGTCACCCGCTTCGACGACCTCCTCTGCCGGGCGCGCGCGGCGAGACTCGCCAAGGACTGGACCGCCGTCGCGGCCCTGACGGGATCGGCGCTCGCCCTGTGGCGCGGCGAGCCGCTCTCCGACGTCGTCCTGCCCGACACCGAGCGCGGACCGTTCGTCCGGCGCCTGGACGAGGCCAGGCTCCAGGTCCTGGAGTGGCGCTACGAGGCCGATCTCCACCTGGGCCGCCACCAGGGCATCGCCGCCGAACTCGCCGAGCTCGTCGCCGCCCATCCGCTGCGGGAGACCTTCCACGGCCAGCTGATGCTGGCGCTCCACCGCAGCGGACGGCAGGCCGACGCCCTCCTCGCCTACGACACCGCGCGCCGCACGATCCGCAGCGAGCTGGGCGTCGACCCGGAGCCGGGGCTCGTGGAACTGCACCGGCGCATCCTCCGGCTCGACCCCTCGCTCGCCGTGGCCCCACCGGCGCCCGAGGAGCCGCCCGCCGCCGTCGGGACGAGCGCCGCCACCGCGCCCGTACCGCACCAGCTGCCGTCGGCGATCGCCGACTTCACCGGCCGGGAGGAGGAGCTCGCGCGGATCGTCGGCGAGCTCGCCGCCACCGACCGCCCCGAGGGGGCGACCGTCCTCGTCCACCGGGTCTCCGGCGGCGGCGGGATGGGCAAGACGACCCTGATGGTGCAGGCGGCGCACCGGATCCGCGAGCGGTTCCCCGACGGGCAGGTCTTCCTCGACCTGGGCGGCATGACCACGATGCCGATGACCACCGAGAGCGCCCTCGGGCTGCTCCTCCGGACCCTCGGCGTGGCCCCGGAGGGGGTGCCGGACGGGGTGCAGGCCCGCAGCGCGCTCTTCCGCAGCCTCGTCGCCGGCCGGCGGATGCTGATCCTCCTGGACGACGCGGGCGACGCGGCCCAGATACGGCCCCTGCTGCCGGGCACCGCGGGCAGCGCCGTCCTGGTCACCAGCCGCCGCCGGCTGGTCAGCTTCCCGGGCGTACGGATCGACCTCGGAGCCCTCCCGGACGACGCGGCCCACCGTCTCCTCGCCTCGATCGTCGGGGAGGAGCGGGTCACGGCGCAGCCGGAGGCGACGGCGGAGGTCCTGCGCGCGTGCGGCGGGATGCCGCTGGCCCTGCGCCTCGCGGGCTCCCGGCTCGCCGCCCGCCCCGCCTGGTCGGTCCAGGACCTGGCCCACCGGCTGCACAGCCACGGCCGTGTCCTGCGCGAGCTGTACGCCGACGACCTGCACGTCCGCACGGCGCTGCAGATGAGCTACGAGCTGCTGCTCCAGGAGCCGGCGGGTCTCGACGGTCCGGCGCGGGCGTTCCGGCTGCTCGGGCTGATGCCGAGCGTGGCGTTCGGCGTGGAGGCGGCCGCGGTCCTCCTCGGCTGCGACGAGCTGTGCGTGGAGGACTGGCTGGAGGCGCTCGTGGACGCCCATCTCCTGGAGTCCCCCGCGCCGGGCCGCTACCAGTTCCACTGCCTGGTCCAGGCGCTCGCGAGGGAGCTCGCCAAGGAGACCGACACCGAGGAGGAACGGCTGCGGGCCGTCGAGCGCCTCGTCACCTGGTGCCTGCGCGGCGCCGACGCGGCCACCGCCCGCCTCGCGCCCTCGGCCCGCCGCGTACCCCTGGAGCCGGGGCCGGAGCCGAGCGCCTTCGCCGGCTACGACGAGGCCCACGCCTGGTGCGAGCGGGAGCGGGAGCTCCTGGTCGCCGCGGTGTCCCTGGCGCACGGGGCCGGCCTCCACGCCCTCGCGTGGAAGCTGGCGGCCTCCCTGTGGGCGTACGTCAGGCTCGGCCGGAGCGACGACTGGCAGTGCACCCACCTCACGGGCCTCGCGGCGGCCCGGGCCGCCGGGGACGAACGGGCCGAGGCGTGGATGCTGAACGGACTGGGCAACGGCCGGATGCAGGCGGGCCGCCCCGACGAGGCGATCGACCACTACCGTCAGGCGCTCCGCATCCACGAGGGGAAGCCGGACCGGGACCGTGAGCTGGGGGCCGTCCTCAGCAACATCGGCACCTGCTGGACCGACCTCGGCGACCACCGGTCCGCGCTCCGCCACTACCGGCAGGCCCTCGTCCACGATCCCGAGTCGACCGCGACCATGAACAACACGGCGGACGCGCTGGCCAACCTGGGCCGCCACGACGAGGCCCTGGCCGCCCTCGACGAGGCGGAGCGGATGCAGCGCGCGGCCTGTGACCGGGTGAGCCTCGCGATCGGCCTGCGGATCCGCGGCGACGTCCTGCGCGGGGCCCGGCGTCCGGCGGAGGCGGTCGAGGCGTACCGGAGCGCGCTCGTCCTCCAGCGCCAGGGCGGGCACCTGCACGGTGAGGCGGTCTCGCTGTTCGGTCTCGGGGACGCCCTCGCCGACCTCGGCGAGCGGGCCGAGGCCGTGGCCTGCTGGGAGAGGTCGCTGCTCGGCATGGAGCGGGTCGGTGACGCGGGCAGGGCGGTCGAGCTGCGCCGGCGGCTGGTGGAGATTCACTGGGCGGGAGCCGCTCCGCAATCCTAGGATCGGGAGGAAACGCCCTAAATCTCCCTGGGGGAATCCACATGCCAGGCGCGATCTACGCCGAGGGTCTGGTGAAGACCTTCGGCGACGTACGAGCTCTGGACGGCGTCGACCTCGATGTGCCGGAGGGCACGGTCCTGGGCATGCTCGGCCCGAACGGCGCGGGGAAGACGACCGCGGTGCGGGTCCTGACGACCCTGATCAAGCCCGACAGCGGGCGGGCCGTCGTCGCCGGGATCGACGTCCTCAGGCATCCCGACGAGGTCCGCCGCTCGATCGGCCTCTCCGGCCAGTTCGCGGCGGTGGACGAGTACCTCACCGGCCGCGAGAACCTGCAGATGGTCGGTCAGCTCTACCAGATGAAGGCGAAGGCCGCGAAGGTGCGGGCCGGCGAACTGCTCGACCGCTTCCACCTCGCCGACGCCGCCGACCGGCCCGCCAAGACGTACTCCGGCGGCATGCGCCGCCGCCTCGACCTCGCGGCCGCCCTCGTCGTCTCCCCGCCGGTCATGTTCATGGACGAGCCGACCACCGGCCTCGACCCGCGCAACCGCCAGGAGCTGTGGGACGTCATCAAGGAGCTCGTCGCCGGCGGTACGACCCTGCTGCTCACCACCCAGTACCTGGAGGAGGCCGACCACCTCGCCCACGACATCTGCGTCGTCGACCACGGCAGGGTCATCGCCCGCGGCACCTCCGACCAGCTCAAGGCCCAGACGGGCGGCGAGCGCGTCGAGGTCGTCGTGCACGATCCGGAGACGATCGCCGACGCCCGGGACGTCCTCGCCCGCTACGGCGCCGCGGGGATCGGCCACAGCGAGGTCTCCGTCGAGGAGCACACCCGCAAGCTCACCGTCCCCGTCACCGGCGGCGCCAAGCTGCTCGCCGAGGTCATCCGCGACCTGGACGCCGTGGACGTCGAGATCGACGACATCGGCCTGCGCCGCCCGACCCTCGACGACGTCTTCCTCTCCCTCACCGGCCATGTGGCCGACCGGGGCGAGGAGGAGGGCCAGGACGCGTCGAAGGCCGGGAACAGGAAAGGCCGGAAGGAGGCCGTGAAGTGACCACCGCCCTGGGGGACCGACCGACGACCCGGCGCCCGCGCGGGGGGATCGTCCAGTCCGTCGACGACTCGCTCGTGATCGCGCGCCGCAACCTGATCAGGATGTCCCGCATCCCCGAGATGATCGTCTTCGGGCTGATCCAGCCGATCATGTTCGTGGTGCTGTTCAGCTATGTCTTCGGCGGCTCGATGCAGATCGGGAACTCCACCTCGCCGGCCGTCTACCGCGAGTTCCTGATGGCCGGCATCTTCGCCCAGACCGTCACCTTCGCCACCGCCGGAGCGGGCGCGGGCATCGCCGACGACATGCACAAGGGCCTGATCGACCGCTTCCGCTCGCTGCCGATGGCCCGCGGCGCCGTCCTCACCGGCCGCACCCTCGCCGATCTCGTCCAGACGACGCTCACCCTCTTCGTCCTGGCGATCGTCGCCCTCCTCGTCGGCTGGCGCATCCACGAGGGCGTCCCCAAGGCGCTCGGCGCCTTCGCGCTCCTGCTCCTCCTCGGCTACGCCTTCTCCTGGATCGGGGCGCTGATCGGCCTCTCGGTCCGCACCCCGGAGGCGGCGACCTCGGGCGGGCTGATCTGGCTCTTCCCGGTCACGTTCATCTCGATCGCGTTCGTGGACTCCAGCAACCTGGCCTCCTGGCTGCAGCCGATCGCCGAGTGGAACCCGTTCAGCGCGACCGTCCAGGCCTGCCGGGTCCTCTTCGGCAACCCGGGCGTCTCCACCTCCGACGCCTGGCCGATGCAGCACCCGGTGTGGGCGTCGCTGCTCTGGTCGATCCTGATCATCGCGGTCTTCCGGACGCTGTCGGTCCGCAAATACCGCTCGGCGACGGCCTGAGTCTCACGGCAGGTACGCGGACACCACCAGGCCGTCGGGGAACGAGACGAAGGCCGCCCCTCCGGCGGCCAGCGACTCCCCGGCGGCCTGCACCTTGAAGCCCTCGGGAAGCCTCGCCTCGAACCGTTCGTAGTCGTCGTCGGACGAGGGGCCGGCCGCCGCGACGGACACGGCCTCGTTCCTGCCGAAGGCGACCACCCGGTCCCCCGCGAAGTACACCTCCCGCAGCAGGCCCTCGGTCACCACGGGCAGCAGGGACCAGCGCCGCTCGCCGCTCTCCAGGTCGTAGACGCTGATGGCCGCGCCGCTCGCCACCGCCACCCGACCGTCCGCGCTCACCGCGGGACCCGCGGTCACGCCGACACCGAAGGACCGCTTCCGCCGCAGCGTCGCCCCGTCGAGCACCGTCACGGACCCCGACGAGCCCGTGCAGAGCACGCTGCCGCTCTTCCCGTGCACCACGAACCGCTGACAGCCCTCCGCCCCGCGCGCCACCTCCTTGCCGGTACGGGAGTCCAGCGCCACCGGCACGAGACCCAGCGGCACCAGAACCCGGCCCGCCGCCGCGACCGGCTCCTCCGGCAGGGCGTCGAGCGGCGTCCGCCACAGCTCCTCGCCGTCGGCGAGCCGCACGGCGGTCACCAGGCCCGTCCGCTCGTCGCGCATGTTCACGTACGTCGAGTAGAGGACGCCGTCCCGCAGATCCGTGCCCTTCACGGCCCAGTCGGCACCGGGCCCCGCGACGCGACCGCGCTGCCGGCCGTCCTCGACCCCGTACGCGACGACCCCGTCCGGACCCGTCACATACGCCGTGCCGCCGACGACCGCCGGGTACTGGGGCCCGCTGCCCAGCCCCTCGCCGCTCCGCCCCGGCACCTTCCACAGCTCCTTGCCGTCCGCCGCGCTCAGCCCGGTGACCGCACCGCCGGACCCGGGACAGACGAGGACCTTCGGCGAGAGCGCGCAGCTGCCGACGCCCTGATCGACCCGGGCGTTCCAGGGGGACCAGCCCGCCGGACGGTAGGCGCGGTCCGTGGCGGCCGCGCCGAAGTCACGGTCGCGGCCCTCGCCCCCGTACGGCAGGACCACCTGGCTCAGCGAGGCGACCGGCGGCGTGGTGGTGCCACCCGACGGCCCCGCGACCCCGCCCGTGGAGCCGCCGGCCCGCCCGTCGGTCCGGTTCAGGAGCACCACGCCCACCGTCGCCACCAGGGCCACCGCCACCGCGCCCGCGACCAGCGCGCCCCACGGCCGGCGCCGCTCGGCGGGCGCCGCGGGCGGCACCGGCCGGTCCGTCATCGCCGTGGGGGAGTACGGCACGACCGGCCCGAGCGTCGGCAGCTCGGCCACGCCCGCGCCGGAGGCCGCCGCCTCCCCGGCGCTCCGGGCCGCCTCCCCGTACTCGGCGAGCAGCGACAGCACCGGGCCGGGCCACGGGAACACCTCGGACACGCCGCCGCCCAGCAGCTCCGCGACCTCCGCCGCCGACGGCCGCTCGGCCGGGTCGAGCCGCAGACACCGCTCCACGACCGGTCGCAGCTCCTCCGGCACCCCGTCGAGCTCGGCCTCGGCCCGGCTGATCCGGTAGATCACGGCCGCCATCTCGTCGTCGTGGAACGGCCCGCGGCCGCTCGCCGCGAACGCGAGGACCGCGCCCAGACAGAACACGTCCGACGCGGGCACCACCGCACGGCTCCCCACCAGGTGCTCCGGCGACATGAACCCGGGGGAGCCCACCACCAGACCCGTCGAGGTCAGCGCCGTCGCCTCGAAGGCCTGCGCGATCCCGAAGTCGATCAGCTTCGGCCCGGCGGCGGCGAGCAGCACGTTCGCCGGCTTGAGGTCCCGGTGCAGCACCTTCACCGCGTGCACGCCCGCGAGCGCCCGCGCCAGGGCGGCCCCGAGGGCCCGGACGGCTGCGACCGGCAGCGCCCCGGAGCGTACGACGGCCTCCGCGAGCGAGGGGCCGGGCACGTACTCGGTCGCCAGCCACGGCGAGGGCGCGTCGGCGTCCGCGTCCACGAGCCGCGCGACCCCCGGCCCGTCCACGGTCCTGGCCGCCGCGATCTCGCGCCGGAAGCGGGTCCTGAAGTCCCCGTCGACCTCCAGGTCGTCCCGCACGGTCTTCACCGCGACCATCCGGTACGGATCGGCCGTCGGCGCGTCCGCCCGGCAGGCGAGGTGCACCTCGCCCATGCCGCCGGCGCCGAGGCGGGCCAGCAGCCGGTAGGGGCCGAGGACGCGCGGGGCCCGGCCCGGCGGCAGCGCTTCCAGCACCCGACTACTCCTTCTCGCCGGGGAGCGCGACGGAGGCGACGACCCCGGTGTCGTACACGACGTGGGCGACGCCGCCGAGCGGCAGGACCACCGGCGGACGGATCTCCCGGTCCAGGTACGTGGCGTTCACGCGGTCGTACGGATCCTTGGCGCGGGGCCCGGGGGCACCCGGCACGGGCACGACGCGCTCCTTGCCGGGCGTGCCGCCACTGCCGAGCGGCACCACGTGCAGGGCCGAGAAGTCGGCGTACACCACCGAGTTCCCGGCGATGAGCGGGTCGGAGACGAGCTGCTGCCTCCCGTCGGCCCCGGTGAGCGGGGGGATCGGGTAGTGGCCGAGGGCCTTGCCGGTGGCCGGGGCGAGGACGTACACACCGTCGGGCGTGCCCGTGTTGCCCCAGTCGGCCCAGCTCATCGGGCCCCGGTCGAGCACGACGGCGGCGCGGGAGGACAGGGCGGTCGGCCACGCACCGGACGCGGCGACGTCGGCGGGCACCGCGAGCGGGCCGCCGCCCACGGGGGCGAGCGTCGCCGCGTCCAGGCGGTACAGCACGAGCTTGGCCGCGTTCGTCGCCTCGATGCGTGCGCAGTACGCGTTCCGGCCCTGGATGTGGAGGCTGTCGCACCCCTTGGCCTCGGACGGCACCTGGCCGCGCTGCTGCCCGGTCTTCCCGTCGAACGCCACGAAACCGGCGTCGCTGAGCGCGTACACGAGGCCGTTCGCGTAGGCGACGGGCTCGAAGTCGCGGAACGCCCCGCGCGCCAGGTCGGCGTTGGTGAGGGACTTGGACCACAGCTCGCGGCCGTCGGCCAGGGCGAAGGCCGTCATCCGGCCGCTGGTCTCGTCACCGGTCGGGACGAAGACCGTGCCGTCGCCCACGATCGGCTGCGTGCGCATCTTGGCCCGGCCGGTGCTCTTCCTCTCCCAGCGCACCGCGCCGCTGCGGGCCTCCCGGACCTGGACGCGCTCACCGGAGAGCAGGACGACGGAGCCGTCGTGGACGGCGGGCACGGCCGTGTCGCCCGCGATGAAGAATCCGCCGGTGGGCCCGATGAAACTCATGTCGTCACGGGGGTCCGCCACCAGGTCCGCGGTCCACAGCCGCTTCCCGTTCGCCGGGTCGAGGGCCTCGTACCGCCCGTCCGTCGTCCGGCACACCAGCGCCTTCTCCCCGGCCGAGCAGCCGAGCGCGGGGGCGGTCAGCTGCGCCCGCCAGGGCTGCCAGCCGGCCGGGCGCTGGGCGGCGTTCTGCGCGACGACGCCCGAGGCGTCGGCGGGGCCGCGGTCGCTCACCCCGGGGACCCGGGGCCCGGCCGCCTTCGCGGGCGCCTTCGGCGGCTCCGGATCGGGCCACAGGACGTACGCGCCGAGCCCGCCGGCGACGACGGCGAGCGCCAGGACGGCGGCGAGCAGCCGCTTCCGCCGCTTCCGGGGCGGCTCGCCGGCGGGCACGGTGGGCGGCGACACGGGCGCGAGCGTCGGTACGGAGTGCGGTCCGGGCACCGCCGGGGTGACCACGGGCCCGGACGGACCGGGCGCGGCCTCCAGGAGCGGCCCGCCCGAGGCGACGAGCTGGGCGAGCTCCCTGCCGTACTCGCCGATGTGGTCCCGTACGCCCTCCGGCCACGGGAAGACCTTCGCGGCCCCGGTGCCGAGCAGCCCGACGAGCGCCTCCGGCGTCGGCCGGTCCGCCGGGTCCACGGCCAGGCAGGCGGCGACGGTCCCGCGCAGCTCCTCCGGGACGCGGGACAGATCGGCCTCGGCCTGCGAGACGCGGTACAGGACGGCGGCGAGGGGCCCGTCGCCGAAGGGGTCCTCGCCGGTCGCCGCGTAACAGAGGAGCGAGCCGAGGCAGAACACGTCGGACGCGGCCGTGACCCGGCGGGCGCCGGCCACGTGCTCGGGGGACATGAACGACGGGGTGCCGACCATGAGGCCGGTCGCGGTCATGGTGGTGGCCGTGCTGCTGCGGGCGATGCCGAAGTCGATGAGCCGCGGGCCGTCGACGGACAGCATGACGTTGCCGGGCTTGAGGTCCCGGTGCAGCACCTCGGCCCGGTGCAGATCGGCGAGGGCCCGGGCGACGTCCGCGCCGAGCGCCCGGACGGCGGCGACGGGCAGCGGGCCGCCGCGCCGCACGGCCTGCGAGAGGCTGGGCCCGGGGACGTATGCGGTGGCCAGCCAGGGCACCTCGGCGTCGGCGTCACCGCCGACGGGCGCGGCGGCGTAGGGGCTGTCGACGAGCGAGGCGACGCGGATCTCCCGCCGGAAACGATCCCGGAAGGCCGGATCCCCGACGACATCGCGCCGCACGGTCTTGAGCGCGACGAAACTGCCGTCCTCGGCACCCCCGGCGTCCCGGGCGAGGAACACCTCGCCCATGCCGCCGGCGCCCAGCCGAGCGAGCACCTCGTACGGTCCGATCCGGCGCGGCGCACCCTCGCGCAGCGGTCCCAGCACCTCGTCCTCCCCCCAGGGCCTGTCCGGCCCTGTTGACGCGACGTCAGAACCGCATCATTGCATGTGCATGCAACACGAAGGGCCGGCCCCCACGGGGGCCGGCCCTTCGCTCAAGGACGCGCGTCTCAGCCGGTGTACGGCTTCGCGCTGAGGATCTTCACCGTGGCCTTCTTGCCGTTCGGCAGCTCGTACTCCGCGTCGTCGCCGGCCTTCTTGCCGTTGACGCCGACGCCGAGCGGCGACTGCGGGGAGTAGGTCTCGATGTCACCGCTCGCGTACTCGCGGGAGGCGAGCAGGAAGGTCATCGTGTCGTCCTCGTCGCCGTCGAAGGCGATCGTGACGACCATGCCGGGCTCGACGACGCCGTCGTCCGCCGGCGCCTCGCCGACCTTGGCGTGCTGGAGCAGCTGGGTGAGCTGGCGGACCCGGAGCTCCTGCTTGCCCTGCTCCTCCTTGGCCGCGTGGTACCCGCCGTTCTCGCGCAGGTCCCCCTCTTCGCGCGCCGCGGCGATCTTCGTCGCGATCTCGGTACGCGCGGGACCAGACAGGTACTCAAGCTCGTCCTTGAGCTTGTTGTACGCCTCCTGGGTGAGCCAGGTGACGTTGTCGCTGGTCTGGGTCACAGGTGCTCCTCGTAGGTACTGGGAATACAAAGCATCGCCCTACACGGGAAAGCGGTGCAATCCCGGGTGGGCGAAACCACGAGCCTAACAATGAGTGGCGAAAAGCGGGAGGACATAAACCATAAAGATGGCGTCACCCCAGGTCACCGCGGTGACTCGCCGGGACTCGACACCCCGTCCCTACCCCCCGCTACAGCGCCGTACACCCGATGAGCTCGGCGCTCGTCGCGCGGGCGGTCGTCCGGAGCGAGAAGACGCGGTCGACCCGGTCGGCGACGTCGTCGATCCGGACGTCCTTGCGGGCCACCTCGGCGCCGTCCTCGGAGCGGGAGCGCAGCGTGCAGACGCCCTTGACGCCCTCGTCCTTGCGGATCTCCAGGTGCACCTGGACCTCTTGGGCGCTCACCACGTCGAACTTGATCAGCTCGGCGCTGATCTTGCTGTCGACGACGTAGTGCCAGCCGAACCAGCCCAGGAGTCCGAGGAAGAGGACTCCGAGCACCGCTCCGGTGATCCTGAGCTTGCGGTCGGCCCGCTCATCCGCGGAGCGCCCGTAGCGCCCCTCGGGCAGCTGCTCTCGCACCGCGCTCATGGGGGATCCTCTCGAAGCCGGGGGTGGCGGAATTTTCGCTCCCCCGATTCCGTCACTATAGAGACCACGCTCCGCGTCGAATCACTGAGGATCGAGTCTTGACTGAGCAGCTGCGACTGATGGCCGTTCACGCCCACCCCGACGACGAGTCGAGCAAGGGTGCGGCCACGATGGCCAAGTACGTGTCCGAGGGGGTGGACGTCCTGGTCGTGACGTGCACGGGCGGCGAGCGCGGCTCGGTCCTGAACCCCAAGCTTCAGGGCGACCCCTACATCGAGGCGAACATCCACGAGGTGCGCCGCAAGGAGATGGACGAGGCCCGCGAGATCCTCGGCGTCTCGCAGGAATGGCTCGGCTTCGTCGACTCGGGGCTGCCCGAGGGCGACCCGCTGCCGCCGCTGCCCGAGGGCTGCTTCGCCCTGGAGGACGTGGACACGGCGTCCGGGGCCCTGGTCCGCAAGATCCGCTCCTTCCGTCCGCAGGTCGTCACGACCTACGACGAGAACGGCGGGTACCCGCACCCCGACCACATCATGACCCACAAGATCACGATGGTGGCCTTCGACGGCGCGGCCGACGCCGAGAAGTACCCGGAGGCCGAGTTCGGCCCCGTCTGGCAGCCGCTGAAGCTCTACTACAACCAGGGCTTCAACCGCCCCCGCACCGAGGCCCTGCACGAGGCCCTCCTCGCGCGCGGCCTGGAGTCGCCGTACGGGGACTGGCTGAAGCGCTGGGACGAGTTCGGCGGCAAGGCGCGCAACCTCACCACGCACGTCCCCTGCGCGGACTTCTTCGAGATCCGCGACAAGGCCCTGATCGCCCACCGCACCCAGATCGACCCCGACGGCGGCTGGTTCCGGGTCCCGATGGAGATCCAGAAGGAGGTCTGGCCGACGGAGGAGTACGAGCTCAGCAAGGCGCTGGTCCCGACCTCCCTCCCCGAGGAAGATCTCTTCGCGGGCATCCGCGACAATGCCTGACATGAGCGCACACCTGGCACTGACCCAGCTTGTCCCCTTCGCCGCCGAAGAGCTGGACAAGAACAAGGTGACCCCCGGCGTCCTCGGCTTCGTCGTCTTCGCGGCCCTGGCCCTCGCGGTCTGGATGCTGATGAAGTCCATGAACCGCCACATGGGCAAGGTCACCTTCGAGGAGGCCCCGGACCCGAAGGCGAAGCCCTCGGACACGGCGGCGGCGTCGCCGGGCAAGTAGCGAGGCGCACCCCCCCCGTGTGGGCAGTCGTCCCGCAGGGCGATGGGGGTCCTCCCTGCTCGAGCGAAGCCGAGAGCTTGGGGGAGGGTGGGCACACGGGACGGCGCCCCTGGCGGCGCCTCCGCCTTCCGCGCCTGGACCCGCACCACGACGGCGCCGCCACTGTGGTGCGGGTCCAGGCGCGTAAGCCTCTGGCGCCGGCAGGGGCGCCGTCCGTTGTGCCCACCCTCCCCCAAGCTCTCGGCTTCGCTCGAGCAGGGGGGACCCCCATCGCCCTGGGGGCACCTCCCGGACGAAGTCTGGGGGAGGAACGCATGCCCACAACGGCCCGCTCAGGGTGTCCGGGGGACTCCCAGGACCTCCCGGGCCGGGCGGGACGGGACCAGGCCCAGGTCCCAGGCCTGCCAGGGGGTCGTCGGGGCGATGCCCCGGTCCAGGAGCAGGGCGTGGGCCTCGGCGCAGTCGTCGACCCTCGGGTCGCGCGCCGGGTGCCGGTCCGCGGCCAGCGCCGCGAGCTCCTCGCGCGCCGACGCCGTCCCCGGCTCCGGCGTGCCCGGCGCCGCGTGCGGCAGCAGCCCGCACCGCAGCAGCCGGGCCCAGTCCGAGCCCCGCCGGTCGCCGTACCCCTCGAAGAGCGAGCGCGCCTCCTCGCACAGCGCGAGCGCCTGCGGGACCCGCCCGTTGCCCGCGTCGACGACCGCCAGCTCCAGACAGGCCCACGCCTCGCCGTGCGCGACCCCGATCCGGCGGAAGTCCGCCCGCGCGTCCACGAGCAGCTGCCGGGCGAAGCCCGAGTTGCGCAGGTTCCCGGCCCGCGCCGCCTGCTGGTCCCGGGTGACCCGCCCCAGCTGGTGCCGGGCGCAGGCCAGCCCGTACAGGTCCCGCATCCGCGAGAACATCGACCGCGCCCGCCCCAGCTCCCGCACCGCCTCGTCCCGGTCGCCCCGCTCCTCCAGGGCCTGCCCCAGGTGGTACAGCGTCCACGCCTCGCCGCGCGCGTCCTCCTGCTCCCGGTGCCGCGCGAGCGCCCCGCGCAGCTCCTCCACCGCCGCCTCCGCCTCCCCGCCGGCGAGCCGCGTCCGGCCCAGCTGGGTCCGCGCCCAGGCCTCGCCGCGCCCGTCGCGGACGCGCCCGTACGTCTCCAGGGCCCGCCGCAGCTCGCCGTCCGCGCCCGGCACGTCGCCCCGGAGCAGCAGCACCTGACCGCGCTGGAAGTGCGCCCACGCCTCGCCGTGCAGCGACTCGTGCTCCCGGTGCAGGGCGAGGGACCGGTCGAGCAGCGCCGTCGCCTCGGCCAGATCGCCCCGGTCCCGCTCCACGGCGGCCAGCGCGTGCAGCGTCCAGCCCCGGTCGGCGGCCAGGGACTCCGGCTCCTGGAGGGCGAGCGCCTCCCGCAGCCGCGCCGCGGCCTCCGTGAGCCGCCCCTGGTGGTGCAGGGTGATCCCGAGCGAGCAGAGCGCGAGCGCGGCCCCCGCGTCCTGGTGGGCCTCCTGGTAGAGGGAGACGACCGAGGTCAGCGTCTGGTGCGCCTTGTCGAGCTCGCCGAGCTGCCGGGCCGCGATGCCGGTCCGCCACCGCACCGAACGGGTCAGCAGCCCCTGTCCGACGGACTCCGCCAGCTCGTTGATCTCGCCGAGCCGGTACAGGTCGCCGCGCAGCAGGCAGTAGTCGCAGAGCGCGCTGAGCAGCCCGAGGACGGTCTCCTGGTCGACGCCCTCCGCGTGCCGCAGCGCCGCCGTGAGGAAGCTGGACTCCTCGTCGAGCCAGCCGAGCGCCGCCTCCAGGGAGCCGAAGCCGTGCCCGTCGAAGCGGTCGGCCCGGGTCGACATCTTGCCGTCGACCATCCGGATCACCGCGTCGGCGAGCTCCGCGTGGTTCCGGATGAGCCGCTCCTGCGCCGCCGCGATCTCGGCCGCGTCCTCCTCGTCCAGGAGCCGTACGGCGGCGAATCCGCGCACGACGTCGTGCAGCCGGTAGCGCTCCCCGCGCACGTGGTCGAGGAGCCCGGCCGTGGAGAGCTCCCGCAGCCGCCGGGCCGCCTCCGGCCCGCCGCCCCCGCCGAGCAGCGCGGCGGCCGCCGCGGCGCCGAGGGAGGCCCGGCCGGCCAGCGCGAGCCGCCGGAGCAGCTGCCGGGCGTCCTCGTCGAAGTCGAGGAAGTACCGTACGGACAGGGCGCGTTCGACGGGATCGTCGCCCCAGTCGGGCCGGGCGAGCACATGGCCGACCTCGTCCATGGAGCGGCGCCCCAGCAGGGAGCCCACGACCCGCAGCGCCAGCGGCAGGCCGCCGCACAGCTCCCGTATCCGCTCGAAGGCCTCGGCGTCGTACGGACCGGGGTCGGGCGCGCCGGCCGCCGCCCGCAGCAGTTCCTCGGTGCCCGCCGCGTCGAGCGCGGCCACCGGCAGCGCGTGCACCCCGGCCGGTACGTCCTCGCCGAGGTCCAGGGGCTCCCGGCAGGTCACGAGGACGAGGCTGTCGGACCGCTCGGGCAGCAGGGCCCGCACCTGGGCGGCGTCGGCGGCGTCGTCGAGGATCAGCACGACGGGCACCCCGCTCAGCTGCCGCTGGTACAACTCCGAGAGCCGCCGCACCTGTTGCCCGGCCGAGGCGCCCTCGCGGAAGAGCAGCCGGTCGCGCGGGGCGCCGAGCCGGTTGAGGAGGTGCAGCAGCGCCTCCCGGGTCGAGACGGGCCGCTCGCCGCTCGCGGCGCCCCGCAGGTCGACGACGCAGGCCCCGCGGAACTGGTCGCGCAGCGCGTGCGCGGCCCGCACCGCGAGCGCGGTGCGCCCGGACCCGGGCGCGCCGTGCAGCAGCACCACGGTCGGCCGGGTGACGGCGGCGGCCCGCCCGGCCTGAACCCATCGGGTGATGGACGCCAGCTCCTCCCGGCGCCCGGCGAACACCCCACCGGGATCGGGCAGATGCCCGAAGGACCGCGCGAGCACGGCCCGGGTCCGGGCGGCCGCGCTGCGGTCCGCTCCGCGCAGGCCCCGCCCCCCGCCCCGGCCTCGCCCCGGGGGCCTCCGCCCCCGCCGGCCCCGGCCACTCGGTCCTCCGCCGCTCCGGCGCCCGCTTCCCGGCCCTCCGCCCGGCCTTGCCCGGCCGCACCCTCCGAATCCCCGGCCGCTCCGGCCCCTGCTTCCGAAGCCCCGTCCCCGCCCCGCCGGGCTCCGGTCCCCGGTGCACGGACTGCCGCCGCTCCGGCCGCGACCCGGGCGGTTCCGGCCTCGGGGGCCCCGCCGCCTCCGGCAAGGGCTGCGCCCCCGCCCCCGTCCGGCCGCCCGGACGGACCGCCGTCCGCCCCGCCCTCCACGGCGCTCCCCGCCGCCGCCCCGCGCTCCCGTTCCAGGAACGGCCGTATCCCCCGTGTCTCCAGGGCCGCCAGCCACCCCAGCCGGAGCTTCTCCACCCCACCCGCCCCGCCGCGCCCCGCCGTCGCGCGGAGTTCCGTCGCCGCGACCCCGGCCAGGGCGACCGCCGCACCCGCGCTCAGCGCCGTCCCCACCGTCGTACCGAGCACCAGGTCCGCACCGAAGGCCGTGACCGCGGCGACGCCCGTCACCAGGGCGGACCCCCCGATCCCAGGGCCAGGACGCCCCGCGCCCTCCACCGCCCGCACGTACGCCGCGTACTCCTCCGCCGCCATCCCGTCCAGCTCCGCCCGTCCCCGCGCGTGCAGCGCCTCCGCGGCGGCCGGGGCGAGGCCGGAGGCCCGTACCTCCTCCGTCACGGCCCGTTCCAACAGCCGTTCGGCCTCGGCCCGGTGACTCTCCCGCATCTGCGTTCCCCCTCCGCGCGTGCCCGACGAATCCGGCCCAGTGTCCTGCGTCGCGCGCGTCGGCGCGAGAGAGCGGAGAAAGGAGGAGACGGCTGCGGCAGGATGGGGACATGCCGAACCGACTGGCCCATGAGACCTCCCCGTACCTCCTGCAGCACGCCGACAACCCGGTCGACTGGTGGCCGTGGTCGGCCGAGGCCTTCGAGGAGGCCCGGCGCCGCGACGTCCCCGTGCTGCTCAGCGTCGGATACAGCTCCTGCCACTGGTGCCACGTCATGGCGCACGAGTCCTTCGAGGACGACACCACCGCCGCCCTGGTCAACGACCACTTCGTCGCCGTCAAGGTCGACCGCGAGGAGCGCCCCGACGTCGACGCCGTCTACATGGAGGCCGTGCAGGCCGCGACCGGCCAGGGCGGCTGGCCGATGACCGTCTTCCTCACCCCGGACGCCGCCCCCTTCTACTTCGGTACGTACTTCCCGCCCGAGCCCCGCCACGGCATGCCGTCCTTCTCGGAGGTCCTGGAGGGCGTCAGGGCCGCCTGGGCCGACCGGCGCGGCGAGGTCGACGAGGTCGCGGACCGGATCGTGAAGGACCTCGCGGGCCGCTCCCTGGCCTACGGCGGCGACGGCGTCCCCGGCGAGGAGGAGCTCGCGGGCGCCCTCCTCGCCCTCACCCGCGAGTACGACGCGACCCGCGGCGGCTTCGGCGGCGCCCCCAAGTTCCCGCCGTCGATGGCCCTGGAGTTCCTGCTCCGCCACCACGCCCGTACGGGCTCCGAGGGCGCGCTCCAGATGGCCGCCGACACCTGCGAGGCGATGGCCCGCGGCGGCATCTACGACCAGCTCGGCGGCGGCTTCGCCCGCTACGCGGTGGACCGGGCGTGGGTTGTGCCCCATTTCGAGAAGATGCTCTATGATAATGCGCTTTTGTGTCGCATTTACGCACACCTGTGGAAGGCCACCGGCAGCGACCTGGCGCGCCGGATCGCCCTGGAGACCGCCGACTTCCTGGTCCGCGAGCTCCGCACCCCCGAGGGCGGCTTCGCCTCCGCCCTCGACGCCGACTCCGACGACGGCACCGGCAAGCACGTCGAGGGCGCCTACTACGTGTGGACCCCGGCCCAGCTGACCGAGGTCCTCGGCGCCGAGGACGCCGCCCTCGCCGCCGCCCACTACGGCGTCACCGAGGACGGCACCTTCGAGCAGGGCAGCTCCGTCCTCCAGCTCCCGCAGGAGGCGGGCCCGGCCGACGCCGGCCGGATCGCCTCGATCGCGGCCCGGCTCCTCGCCGCCCGCGAGGAGCGCGAGCGCCCCGGCCGTGACGACAAGGTCGTCGCCGCCTGGAACGGCCTCGCGATCGCCGCCCTCGCCGAGACCGGCGCCCTCTTCGACCGCCCCGACCTGGTCGAGCGCGCGACCGAGGCCGCCGACCTCCTCGTCCGCGTCCACATGGACGAGTCGGCCCGGCTCACCCGGACCTCCAAGGACGGCCGGGCCGGCACCAACGCGGGCGTCCTGGAGGACTACGCCGACGTCGCCGAGGGCTTCCTCGCCCTCGCCGCCGTCACCGGCGAGGGTGCCTGGCTGGAGTTCGCCGGCTTCCTCCTGGACCTCGTCCTCGACCGCTTCACCGCCGAGGGCGGCGCGCTCTACGACACGGCCCACGACGCCGAGACCCTCATCCGGCGCCCCCAGGACCCCACCGACAACGCCACCCCGTCCGGCTGGACCGCCGCCGCCGGAGCGCTCCTCTCGTACGCGGCGCACACCGGCTCCGAGGCCCACCGCGCCGCCGCCGAGGGCGCCCTCGGTGTGGTCAAGGCCCTCGGACCGCGCGCGCCCCGCTTCATCGGCTGGGGCCTGGCCGTCGCGGAGGCCCTCCTCGACGGACCCCGCGAGATCGCCGTCGTCGGCGACCCCGCCGATCCGGCCTTCCGGGAGCTGCGCCGTACCGCCCTGGCGGCGACGACTCCCGGAGCGGTCCTCGCCACCGGAGCCCCCGGCGGCGAGGAGTTCCCGCTCCTGAGGGACCGGCCGCTGGTGGCCGGGTCACCCGCCGCGTACGTGTGCCGTCACTTCACCTGCGACGCGCCGGTCACCGACCCGGCCGAGCTGCGCCGGAAGCTCTGACCCCGGAACGGGAACGGCCCCGCGACCCCTCCGAGGAGGGGCGGCGGGGCCGCGCCGTGGCCGGGTGCCGTCGCTCAGCTGTTGCCGGCGCCGTTGCCGGAGAGGATCGGGATGTCGTCCAGGATGTGCGACAGAGCCTCGTCACCCTTGGCCTGGGTGGAGTTCTCGGTGCACTGCTGGTTCTGCGGGGAGGACAGGACGTTGACGTCCTGGACGGTGATCGGGACGGCGCCGACGATCGAACCGGCGTTGACCTTGGCCGGCAGGCCGACGCAGGGCTTGTTCAGCGAGCCCTGGACGAGCGCGAACTGCGGGCTCATGTCGCCGTGCGTCTCGGAGTTGCCGAACTCCTGGTGCGCGCCGTTGCCGGACAGCGAGGTGGTGCCACCGTCGTCGGCGATCGCGAGCGCCTGACCGGCACCCGCCGCCGTCGCGCCGAGGACGGACGCGGCCACAGCAGCCGTCGCCAAGAGCTTCTTCATTGTTCAGGCCTTTCGGATACTGGCCCGCTGAGTGCCGAGCCACGCTGATCAACTGGTCGGAGGACAGGAGGTTGCGGGTAGTCCATCGGACGGGCTACGGGCAGATGAGCGATGACCCCTTGTCCGGCTTGTACGCGGCCGCCGGGATCTGGCTCGGCGCGACGGCCGCGGCGGCGGGCAGCGGCCGGTCGTCGGCGAGGCGTCCGAAGACCTCCGCGGCCCCTTCCGCGTCCCAGCCGACGGTGGACCCGACGCCCTCGATGTCCGGGTTGAAGCCCCGGATGGGCACGGTCGCGAACTCCGTACGCTCCGGAGGCAGGTCCTTCAGGTGCGCGGCGAGCGTCAGGAGTTCCGCCGTGGAGATCCCGCGCTCGGCCGCCGCCGTCCCGCGCAGGGTCGCCGCGAAGGCGCTGAGCCGCTCCGGGTCGTCGAGGATCCCGTCGTGGAGCCGGCGCAGGGTGTTCACGATGAACTTCTGCTGCTTGCGGATGCGGCCGAAGTCCATCTGCCCGTCGGCCTTACGGGACCGCACGTACTGGAGCGCCTCGCCGCCCGCGACCCGCTTGGTCCCGGGCTGGAGGTCGATGCCGGTGGACGGGTCCTTGAGCGGCTGCTCCGTACAGATGGGGACGCCGCCGTCGACGCGGTCGACGGTGTCCATGAACCGCCGGAAGTCGATCTCCAGGTACCGGTGGACGGCCAGCCCGGTCATGGACTCGACGGTCTCCACGGCGAACGCGGAGCCGCCCTCCGCCCAGGCGCCGTTGATCTTCGACGGGTGGGCGGCGTGCACCTGGCCGGTGCGCCGGTCGCGGTGTCCCGCCGGGAAGGAGGCGAGGGAGTCGCGCGGCAGGCTCACGACGTCGACCCGGTCGTTCGCCGCCGAGACGTGCACGAGCATGATCACGTCCGTGCAGTCGCACTCCTTCCCGCCGAGGTGGAAGCGCTCCTTCTCCTCCTCGGTGAGCCCCTTGCGGCTGTCGACGCCGACGACCAGGAGGTTCAGCCCCTTCTCGGGGGCGGGGAGACCGGTGGGAGCGACGGCGACGGCGCCGGGAGCGAGGGCGGCGAGGGCGGCGAAAGCCGCCGCGGCGAGCACGGGACGCCGGGCCGGCCGTAGGTGCGGGAATTTCATGTCCGCACCGTATTTTCGACCCGCTCGCACACAGGTACGCGACGCGACATGAACAGGACGAATCACTCTCCTGCTGCGCCTGTGGAATGATGCGGGAATCGCAGCGGAAGGAGCGAAAATGGCGCCGGATCCCGGAAAATGGGAACGGATGGCCTTCATTCCGAAGAGCCGATATGTGAGCGACCCGCCCCCGGCCGACAGTAATCCGATCCCCCTCTATTCCGCGCTGGTCACCCAGTGGGTGCAGGCGGGGCGGGCGGTGCCGGGGATGCCGGACCGGGAGTGGGAGCGCCTGATGGCGACCCCGGTCTGGCCCACCTGGTAGTAGGGGGAACGGGGGAAGACGAAAGGGGCCGCCCCGGAGGGCGGCCCCTGACGTGTGAACGTCGTCGTGCTCAGGCGGAACGTCAGTGGTTGCCGACGCCGTTGCCCGACAGGACCGGGATGTCGTCCAGGATGTGCGACAGCGGCTCGTCACCCTTGGCCTGGGTGGAGTTCTCGGTGCACTGCTGGTTCTGCGGGGAGGACAGGACGTTGATGTCCTGGACGCTGATCGGGACGGCGCCGACGATCGAGGCGGCGTTGACCTTGGCGGGCAGGCCGATGCACGGCTTGTTCAGCGAGCCCTGGATCAGCGCGAACTGGGGGCTCATGTTGCCGTAGGTGGCGGAGTTGCCGAACTCCTGGTGCGCGCCGTTGCCGGACAGCGACGTGGTGCCGCCGTCGTTGGCGATGGCGAGCGCGGGGGAGGCGACGGCGGCGGAGGCGCCGACGATGGAGACGGCTGCGGCCGCGGTGGCCATAACCTTCTTGATCACGGGGAGTTCCCTTCTAGAACCGGCTCCGTGCAGGGAGCGACCTGATCAACAGGCCTCTGGACGCCGGGGTTCCGCTGTGTCACTCCGTTGGCGGAGCGCACGCGGCAGCGCGAAGGAACGGCCCAGTCGAACGGGTGAAGCGTCGGAACCAAAGCCCGCGGCCGCAGTTGATCCCGTCGCATCAATCAGGTCGATTGGTGGGAACAGGAACGGAATCACCGTGATCAAGAAGATTATGGCGGCTGCGGCTGTGACGGCCTCCGTTGTCGGCGCTTCTGCCGCGATGGCCTCCCCGGCGCTCGCCATCGCCGACGACGGCGGCACGACCTCGCTCTCCGGCAACGGCGCGCACCAGGAGTTCGGCAACTCCAAGACGCACGGCGACAAGAGCCCGCAGTTCTCCGCCGTCCAGGGCTCGCTGAACAAGCTCTGCCTCGGTGTTCCGGTCAAGGGCAACCTCGGTTCGATCGTCGGCGCCGTCCCGATCACCGTCCAGGACGTCAACGTCCTGTCCTCCCCGCAGAACCAGCAGTGCGCCGAGAACTCCACCCAGGCCAAGGGTGACGAGCCGCTGTCGCACCTCGTCGAGGACATCCCGGTCCTCTCCGGGAACGGCGCCTTCAACGGCTGATCCGCTTCACGCACGGCAGGGCCGGCGGGAGCGGGCGCGTTCTCACCGGCCCCGTCGTATGCGGGCAATGGAGTGAAAGAGCAGGTGCCGGTGTTATTCCGGTTTCCTTTGTGCGGGATGTTCGTTGTGTTGTATGCCGCGGAAATGCATTCCGCCGAGGAAAGGATCCAGACGAAATGAACTGTAAGAAGGCTGCAGCCGTCGTCGCCGGAATCATCATGGCCATGGGCGTGGCGTCGCCCGCCTTCGCGGACGCGGAGGCGGAGGGCTGGGCCATCGGTTCGCCGGGCGTCCTCTCCGGGAACGTCGTGCAGGCCCCGATCCACATCCCGATCAACGCCTGCGGCAACAGCGTGAACGTCATCGGCCTGCTGAACCCGGCCGCCTTCAACACCTGCATCAACGCCTGAGTCCCGGCGCCCGCAGGCACGGAGGGCCGGTCCCGGAGAGCAACCGCTCCCCGGGGCCGGCCCTCCGTCACACCGGGACCGGCGCCCTGCCTCCCGTACGCGGTCGGCCGGGCGGGCCCGAACCCGCGCCGGCCCGCAGCCGCTGCCGGACGCCCTTCACCAGCCGTCCCGCCGTGTACTCGGCGCCGAGGACGAACCGCATCGACGGCCCGTACGAAGGGGCCGTGAGCAGACCGGCGAGGAAGAGGCCCGGCCAGGAGGACTCGAAGAGACCGCCGACCTCCGGGGCACCGCCCGCGCCGACCCTTCGCAGCGCCCCGCGCAGCACGGGGGAGAGGACCGCGGCCCGGTCCAGACTCGGGGTGAAGCCGGTGGCCGCGATCACGTGGTCCGTCTCCAGGACCGTCGTCCCGTCCGGCCCGGCCACGTCGAGCCGCAGCCGCTCGTCCCCGGTCACCCGCGCCGAGGTGATCCGCTGTCCCAGGCGGACGTCGCCGACCGCGGCGAACCGCTCGCGGAGCCACCAGGCGCCCGCCGGGCCGAGCGCCCGGTCGAAGATCCGCTCACGGGTGGCGGCCGGGAGCCGCCGGAAGATCCCCGGGCTGTCCGCGTACAGCCGGTTCCGCCAGCCGCAGCCGAGCCCCGTGTGCGGGGCGCGCAGCGAGGGCCAGAGGCCGCGGTCCAGGGCCGGCGGCACGGTGTTCCAGCGCAGCCGGCCGGCCCGGGCGACGATCCGTACGGCTCCGGCGCCCCGCTCGACGAGGAGCGCGGCGGTCTCCAGGGCCGCCTGCCCGGCCCCGACGACGGTGACGTCCCGGCCGGCGAAGCCGTCGAGCTCGCCGTGGTGGCTGGAGTGGGTGACGTAGCGCCTGGGCAGTCCCCGCAGGGAGCCGGGGACCTCCAGGAAGGGCTGGACGCCGACCGCGAGCGCCACCGTCCGGGCGCGTACCGCCTCGCCGTCCTCCGTGCGCAGCTCGAAGCCCCCGGCGGCCGGCGCGACCGAGGCGACGAACCGCTCGTCGAGCACGGACACGGTCTGCCGGGCGAACCAGTCGCCGTACGCGGCGAAGAAGCCGACCGGAAGGGGCACGCCGTGCTCGGCGCGGACGCCCCTGGTCGCGGCGTAGGCGTCGAGGCCGTACGCCCCCTCCGGGTCGGAGAGGTGGGACGCCCAGGGCTCCGACTTCAGGAACATGCCGGACGGCATGGTGTGCCAGGACTCCATCGAGCGGCCGAAGGCGCGGAGGTTCAGCCCCTGGGCCGCGGCGTGGGCGGCCACGGACAGACCGTAGGGTCCGGCCCCGACGACCACCAGGTCGTACATCGACTTCGACATCGTGCCTTCCGCGTTCATCGTGGGGTGAGCTGATCGGTGGAGGTACGGGCCGGGGGAGCCGCGGGCGGGACGGCCGGGCCCGCCCGGCGGGCCACGAGCGCCCCGCGCAGCGCCGCCAGCGCCCTGCGCAGCAGATGCGCGAGCCAGGCGCGGCCCATGGCGAGGGCCGGCAGCGGATCGTCGGCCGAGAACCAGGCGCACTCGGTCCGCCCCCGCCCGCCGCCCGGCTCCGGCGCGTACCGGCGGGCCGGGGAGGCGAGCAGCGACAGCGCCGCGTAGTTCTCGACCAGGAACCGGCGGCCGTACACGGGGGAGTGCGGCGGCACCGGGCGGCCGGTGAGGTCCAGGTGCAGCGCCCGGACCACGTCCAGGCCGTCCGGGTCGGTGAAGAGCCGGAACTGGGCGCCGGGCCGCGGGTTGAAGTCGAGCAGGTGGTACGCGCCGGTCGCGCTGTTCAGCCGGAAGTCCAGGTCGCACACGCCCCGGTAGTCCAGCGCGTCGAGCAGCTCGCGGGCCGTCCGGTCGACGGCCGGGTTCACCGTCCAGCGGCCGGAGGCGGTGAGGCCGGCCCCGTCCGGCCAGGAGCGCTCCTTGCGCCCGGTCGCCCCGGTCGAGCAGTGGCCCGCGGAGTCCACGTACCCGTGGAAGAACCAGTCGAGGTCCCGGCCCGCCGGGAGCAGCTCCTGGAGCAGCAGCCGGCTGCCGGCCTCGGCGGTCCGGGCGTACAGCTCCCGCACCTCGGCCAGGGAACGCACGATCGTGGTGCTCCGCAGCCCGTGGCCGGCCGGGAGCAGCCAGGGCCGGCTCCACTTGGCGACCACCGGAAGGCCGAGCGACCACGCCATGGCGGCGGCCTCGTCGGCGCCCTCGGGCAGTTCGGTACGGGGATGGGGCAGGCCCAGGCCCGCGCAGGTCTCGGCGAGCGCCGCCTTGTCGGCGACCCGCAGCAGCTGCTCCTCGGTCTGCTCGGGCAGCAGGAAGCGCGGGACGAGTCCGGGGCGGTGGCCGGCCAGGGCGAGGGCGCTCACGTCGTCCAGCGGCACGGCGAGCACGGGATGTGACGGGTCGTCGGTGATCTCCGCGGCGACGCGGCGCAGGAGGGCGGCGAGCCCGGCGGAGGAGTCCGTCCCGGGGCGCACACGGACCGAATGGAGAAAGCGGGAGCGGGCGACCGGACTGGTGCTCGATTCGATGACGGCATGGACCGGAATTCCGGCCCGTCCCAGCGAACGGGCGGCGCCGAGGGTGCCGTGATGGAAGGGGTTCCGGTCGAGCCGCACAAGGACGGTGGGGACGCTGGTGTCGAAACGCTGGCGCGGCACGGCATGCCCTTCATCTCGGTGCCCCAACTGGGCGATCAAATCCTCTAATGGACTACTGATCAGATGGAAGCGGACTTCACGGTCGGCTTATTAGGAATACTTTCTGAGCATCGGATTGACGGATCATCAAATGGCGTAAAGGTGAAGGAGTGGCCATGGCAGCTGCGTACCGGAGAACATCGAGAAGATGGCTGGGGGTGTTCACCGCCGGTCTCCTCGCCACGGGCTCAGTCGTGCTCGCGTCCCCCGCCCACGCCACCGAATCCACGACGCCGAAAGACCCGGTACCCACCCTCGCCACCGCCATGGGGGCCTTCCTCGACTCGGGCGACCGCGGGGTCGCCCGCATCGGGCAGCTCCAGCGGTGGCTCGGCGGCCACGAACTCCGTGTCGGCCACACCTACCTGCCCGGCGACCTCTGGAAGAACATCGAGGGACCCCCCGGCTTCCTCGACGCCTGGGCCGACTGGCGCAACGAGCGCACCGACCGCATGCTCGTCCTCAACGTCCCTATGCTGGAGCGCAACGAGGCCCGCGTCTCCGACCGCGAGGTCCGCCGCCAACTCCAGCTCGGCGCCGCCGGCTACTTCGACCACCACTTCACGACCCTCGCCGAACGCCTCGTCGAGGAGGGGGCCCGCGACACCGTCATCGTCCTCGGCTGGGAGATGAACGGCACCACCTACACCCACCGGTGCGCCCCCGACCCCGTCGCGTGGAAGAAGTACTGGAACCGCATCGTCACCGCGATGCGTGCCGTGCCGGGCCAGAAGTTCCGCTTCGACTTCAACCCGAGCCGTGGCCTCGACGCGATTCCGTGGACCGAGTGCTACCCGGGCGACGACGTCGTCGACATCATCGGCATGGATTCGTACGACCAGCCGTCGGGGAGCAGTTTCGACCGGCACGTCAGCGAACCGTACGGGCTCCAGAAGCAGGTCGATTTCGCCGCCGAACACGGAAAGCAGATCTCCTATCCCGAATGGGGGCTCTTCCGGAACGGCGACAACCCGGAATACATGCGGCGCATGCTGGACTGGATGAAGCAGCACAAGCCGCTGTACCACACCATCACCGACTACTGTCCGCACGGCGTCTGGCAGTGCGACGACAACCCGCAGTCGTCGCTGGTGTTCCGGCAGGCGCTGTACGGCACGGAACCGGAACTCCCGACGGATCCGGTGGACCCGACGGACCCGGTCGACCCGACGGATCCGGTGGACCCGACTGATCCGACTGATCCGACGATCCCGGAACCGAAGCCTGAACCGAAGCCGGAACCCAAGCCGGAACCGAAGCCGGAACCGAAGCCGGAGCCGAAGCCTGAGCCGAAGCCTGAGCCGAAGCCTGAGCCGAAGCCTGAGCCGAAGCCTGAGCCCAAGCCGGAACCGAAGCCGGAACCGAAGCCGGAACCGAAGCCGGAGCCGAAGCCGGAACCGAAGCCGGAGCCGAAGCCGGAGCCGAAGCCTGAGCCCAAGCCGGAACCGAAGCCCGAGCCGAAGCCCGAGCCGAAGCCCGAGCCGAAGCCTGAGCCGAAGCCTGAGCCCAAGCCGGAACCGAAGCCGGAACCGAAGCCCGAGCCGAAGCCCGAGCCGAAGCCCGAGCCGAAGCCCGAGCCCAAGCCGGAACCGAAGCCCGAGCCGAAGCCGGAACCGAAGCCCGAGCCGAAGCCCGACTGCTGGACCCTGGACCTCGGTTCATGGGTGGAGCACTGGCTCGGTGGGTCCGTCTGTGTCCCGGAGAGCAACTGGAAGGACGACGTCGACCTCGACTGGAAGGACAGCCTGAAGGAGGTCTGGCCCTTCTGACGCCCCACGCGCCGGCGGTGGCGGAGCTCATCCGCCACCGCCGCCGCGGCGGAGCAGCCGTGCCACCCAGGTCCGTTCCCGGGCCTGCCGGGCCGCCCAGCGCCGGGCGTCGGCCGCGCCCGCGCGCAGCCAGAGGAGCGGGGCCGTACCGCGCCCGGTGAGGAGCAGCCGGCGGTTGCGGACCGGTTCGGGACGCCAGTGCTGCTTGTACGACTCGCTGCCCCGCAGCATGCTGAGCGTCGCCCGCCCGCCCGCGCTGGTCTCGCGCGCCCCGTGCCGCAGCAGCATCGTCGCCACGTCGACCTTGCGGGCGCGCAGCGCCGGGTCGGCGCCGTACAGATAGCCGCCCGCGAGCCGGGGGGACATCAGGGTCAGGTCGGCGGCGACCACGTCCCCGGCGAGCCGGAACTCGGTGACCATCGCGTCGCCGCGCTCGACCATGGGCCGCACGGCCCGGGTGAGGTGCTGGGCGAAGCGTTCGCTGGTGTGCTCGGCGGTCACGCCCCGGCCCTGCCACTGGAGTCGATGGAGCTTCAGGAGCCGGTCGAGGGCGGCCGGGACCTCCTCGCCGGACACCACGCGCGCGTCGATGCCGAGCGCGTCGAGCTTGCGGAGCTTGGCGCGGACCCGCTGGGCCTTCCCCGACGGGATCCGTTCGAGAAGCCCCTCCATGGGGACGGCGGGCAGCTCCAGGCAGAGCGAGTCGGGCAGCCGGCGGCGCGGGCCGCGCCAGTGGACGAAGACGCGTTCGCTGGCCGCGCCGGGCCGGACCTCCCGCAGGTCGAGGACCGCGCCGCGGGCGGCCCGGGCGAGGGCCCCGGCGAGGGCGGGCGCCGCCTCCGGGCAGTCGTCGTCGAGGAGGACGTCCGTGAAGTCGGTGATGGTGCCGCCGAGCTGGGTGAGGGCGGGCAGCGGCCCGCGGGCCCGCATCAGGGGCGCGGCGGCGACGAGTGCGCCGTCCCCGCGCCGTACGAGCACCACCCGCAGCGCACCGGGCCTGCCGTACGAGAGCCACCAGGAGTGCAGCCAGGAGTGGGACTGGAAGGGGGTGGCGGAGGAGCAGCGCCCGTACAGCGCCGTCCACTCGGCCGAAAGCCGCCCGAACTCCTCCTCGTCACGGCAGATCTCGGTCCGCAGTGCTCTCCGGTCGGGCTCCACCGTCGGCGTTCTCGGGCTCACACCGCCTCCGCCGGGTGCGTGGCGGCCGCCGGGGCGGGCACCGCGGCGGATGCGGAGGAGGCGGTGGACTGCCGGGAGTGCCGGGCCCCGTCGCGCGTGGCGGCGCGCTTCGGGCGGACCAGGAGGACCAGGCCGCCGAGGAGGCCGCCCGCGCAGCCGCCGACGAGCGCGGAGAGCGGCGCGGACGGGGAGACGGGGGCGACGGGCTTGGTGGCGCGGGAGAACTGGACGACCTTCACCCCGGTGTTGCCCGCGACGTGGCTGCTGTCGAGGACGAGCGCCCGGGCCACCCCGTCGGCCATCGAGACCGCCTGGGCGGGCTTCGCCGACCGCGCGGTGATCGAGATCATCGGCGCGTCCGGGGAGGTCGCCGCCTGCACGTTCTTCCGCAGGGTGTCGGCGGTGACCCCGGCCCACACCTGGGCGTCGCCGGTCACCGCGATGTCGGTGGCGACCCGCCCGTACGCCTGCGCGAAGCCGAGCACCGCCGCCGGGTCCGACTTCTCGGCCGGTACGACGATGACGTAGCTGGTCGCCGCGTACTCCGGGGTCTTCAGGACGCCGTAGCCGCCGCCCAGGACCGCGCCGGCGAGGACGGCCGCCGGGAGGACCGCCCAGCGGCCCGGGAACCGCAGACCGGCGGGGAGGAACGCGCGGGGTGGGGTGGTGTTCATGGTCGGGCTCTCTCACTTCGAGGGGGTGCCGTGGACGGCCTGGTCGTAGAGGGACATCAACTGCCGTGCGCTGTGCGCGATGTCGTAGCGGCGGGCGGCCACCGGCAGCGGGAGCCGGGCGAGCCGGGCGTCCCGGATGCCGCGCAGCGCCGAGATCAGCTCGGGTACGGACTCGCCGATCCGGCGCGCGCCCGGTGCCGCGTCCGGGGGCAGGTCGTCGATCGCCGGGCAGGCCACGTACAGCGCGGGAAGGCCCGCGGCGAGCGCCTCGACGACCGCGAGCCCGAAGGTCTCGTCGGGGGAGGTGGACACGAACACGTCCATCGCGGAGAGGAGTTCGGGCAGCGTGGGCCCGAGCGGGGCCACCATCGGCGGGTCCTCGCAGGCCCCGAAGAACGTGATCCGGCCGGCGGCCCCGCACTCCCGGGCGATCCGCAGCAGCTCCGCGCGGTGCTCGCCCTCGCCGACGAGGAGCAGCCGGGCCTCCGGCACCGAGGCGACCGCCCGGACCAGCCGGTCGAACCGCTTCCCGGGCGTGAGCCGTCCGACGCCGCCGACGACATAGGCGTCCTCGGGGATGCCGAGGACGCCCCGGGTGAGGCGCCGGGCGCGCGCGTCGAAGGCGAACCGGCCGGTCTCGATGCCGTTCGGCACCACCCGGATGCGGTCCGGGGGCACCCCCCAGTCGGCGAGCCGGCGGGCGACGCTGGGCGAGACGGCGACCGTGGACGTGCCGAGCCGCTCGGACGCGAGGTAGAGGGCGCGGGTGCCCGCCGAGAGGGGACGCCCCTCGATCTGGGTCTCGCCGAGGGAGTGCTCGGTGGCGATGACCCGGCGGACCCCGGCGATCCGGGCCGCCGTCCTGCCGTACACGCACGCCCGGTAGAGGTGCGTGTGGACGAGGTCGTAACGGCCCTGCCGGACGATCCGGGCGAGCCGCGGCAGCGCCCCCAGGTCCCGGTTCCCGGTCATCCCGAGGTGGGTGACGGGCGTGCCGTCGGCCTGGATGCCCGCGGCGACCGCGCCCGGATTGGTGAGCGTGACGACCTCGCTGCGCGTCGGCAGGTGGCGGAGCAGGAGCCGCAGCTGCTGCTCGGCGCCGCCGATGCCGAGGCCGGTGATGACGTGCAGGACCTTCACGGCGCACCGACCGCGGCCTGGCCGTGCGGGGCGGGGAGCAGGTCGCCGGGGTGGCGGCGGCGCAGCGGGTGCAGGAGGCGCTTGGCGGTGAGCCGCCAGGGGGTGTCGTTCTCGCCGATGTGGACGCGGGGCAGGGCGTACGTGCCGGTGTGCGGGCCCGGGTCGATCGCGCAGGCGTAGCGGTAGCCGGCCTTGCGTACGGCGCGGATCGCGCGCGGGTCGACCTGCCCGTACGGGTAGCAGAAGCCGTCCACCGGGCGGCCGGTCATCTCCTCCAGGAGCTCACGGCTCTGCCGGGTCTCGGCGGCCAGCGTCGCGTCGTCGGCCTCGGTGAGCGGGACGTGCCGCAGGCCGTGCGAGCCGATCTCCATGCCGGCGTCGGCGATGCGCCGGATGCCGTGCTCGTCGAGCAGCGCCTTGCGCGGCCCGTCGGTGTCCCAGCCGTTCTCGCCGCCGAGGCGGCCCGGCAGGACGTACACCGTCGCCGTGAAGCCGTGCCGGCGCAGCAGTGGCAGCGCCGAGTCGAGGAAGTCCGCGTACCCGTCGTCGAAGGTCAGGCCCACGAGCCCCTTGGCGCGCCCCTCGGCGGTGGCGGCGAGCAGCTCCCGCACCGAGACCCCGCGCAGCCCCCGGTCGCCGAGCCAGTGCAGCTGCCGGGCGAAGCGCACGGGGGAGACGGTCACCCGGTACGGATCGTCAGCGGTGTCCGTGATCGAGTGGTACATCGCCACCCACAGGGGCGGCTTCCACAGGGGCGGCTTCGGCAGCGGACGGCGCAGCGCGGTGGCGGCGGGCATGGGGGGTCCTCCGGAAGGCGGAGCGGGGCAGGGGCGGGATCTCGGGCGCTTTGGCGGCGCAGGCGATGAAGAGCAGGAAGACGCCGACGACGACCAGTCCCGTGACGGCGACGGCGAGGACGGCGGAGCCGACGGCGAGCTGGCAGAGCCAGCCGGCGCCGGTGGCCCAGGCGCTCGCGGTGGCGAGCCGGAGCAGCCCCTCGCCGAGCCGGCCGACGTGGATCGGGACGGCCTGGCGGTGCGCGCCCCGCAGCAGCAGGACGGCGCTGAGGGTGATGCCGAGGGCGTTGGCGGCGGCGATGCCGACCGCGCCCCAGTAGTGGGCGCCGGGGACGCCGGCGGCGGCGGTCGTGAGGAGCCCCGCGGCCATGGCGGCGGCCGGGTACCAGAGCGGGCGGGCCGCGGAGAAGTAGCAGCGGACGAGGGCGCCGACCATCGTCTGGCCCAGCAGGCCGAGGGCGTACACCCGCATGACGGCGGCGGTGGCGGTGGTGTCGGCGCCGGTGAACTCACCGCGCTCGAAGAGCAGTTCGACGATCCGGGGGGCGGCGGCGATCACCGTCGAGGAGCCGACGAGCACGACGACGGCGGCGAGCAGCAGATCCCGCTCGACCCGGCGGCGGGCCGCCTCGGGATCGCCCGCCGCGAGCGCGCGGGCGACCACCGGGAAGCTGACCGTGCACAGCATCAGGGAGAGGATCATCGGCATCTGCGCGACCTTCTGCGCGTAGTTCAGATGCGAGATGGCGCCGGCGGGCAGCGGCGAGGCGAGGAACCGTTCGATCAGGGTCTGGGACTGGCGGCACAGCGAGAACGCGACGACGGGCGCGATCAGTCCGAGGACCAGGACGCGCCCCTCGCCGGTGACGGCGGGCGCGGACGGCCTGTACCGGGGTGTCCGCAGCTCCCGCAGCAGCGTCGGGGCCTGTACGAGGACCATGAGGACCCCGCCGACGGCGACCCCGGCGGCGGCGGACCGCACGCCCCACGGCCCGCGCAGCACCAGGACCGTGCCGATGATCCCCACGTTGTACGCGACGTAGATCGCCGCCGGCGGCAGGAACCGGCCGTGCGCGCGGAGCGCCGCCGAGCAGTACCCCACCAGGGCGAAGGACAGCACACAGGTCCCGGTGAGCCGGGTGCAGTCGACGGCGAGCGCCGGGTCGGGAAGCCCCGGGGCGAGCGCGGCCACCAGCAGCGGCGCCGCGACGATCAGGACGACGGCCGCGATGCCGAGCGCGAGGACGATCCGGGGGAGCGTCCCGCGCACCAGGGCACGCACCGGGTCGTCGGAGAGCCCGGCCGAACGGCGGGCCAGGGCACGGGAGAAGGCCGGCACCAGGATCAGCGCCATCGCGTCCTCGATGAGCAGCGTCGAGGCGAACTCGGGCACCGTCCACGCCACCAGGAACGCGTCGGTCCCGGCCCCGGCCCCGAAGTACCCGGCCATGATCTGGTCCCGCACGAGCCCGAGGAGCGCCCCGGCCGCGGTGAGCCCGGCGGTCACGGCCGCCGCCTTCGCGAGGAACCCGCCGCCTCCGGGGGCGGCGGCACGCGCGTGGGCCCGGCGGCCGGGGGCCGGCGCGGCGCGCGGCGCGGCGGCCGGAACCGCGCCGGGCTGACGCGTCACCCACCGGGCCCCGGCGATCAGCCCGGTGGCGGACGGCCGCGCACCGGCCTCGGCGCGGGCGGCCCGGACGGCGGCGGGCCCCGCCCCCGCCGCCGAACCGTCCCCCGGCAGCACGACGGCCCCCGGGGGCCACGGGGAGTCCGTGGGGCCCGGAGGCGTGGTCGGCCAGGGGTCCGTCAGCGGGGCGCCGCAGGGCGGCCGGGGCGAGGGGGGTGGCCCGTCGGCCCACGGCGCGTCCGTGGGCTCCGGTTCCCCGGCCCACGGGTCACGCACGCCTCACCTCCGCCAGCGACCACCAGGCCGCCAGACCGAACACGACGGACATCAGGACCGTCGACGGGCCGCCGATGTCCGCGTAGAAGAAGTCGATGAGCTGCCAGGCGAGCAGGCCCGTCGCGACGAGCGCGCAGTCCGCGCCGAGCCGCTGCCGCCGCAGCGCGCCGACCAGCAGCGCCACCCAGCTGCCGGCCAGGGCGAGCAGCCCCACCAGGCCCTGCTCGCTCAGCACGAGGAGGTACATGTTGTGCGGGGACAGCAGCGGCTGGCGCGCGAAGGCCGCCCCGGCACCGGCGGTGTCGCTGCCGGAGGAGAGCGCGAGGGAGGCGTTCGAGTCGCGGTACCGGGGGAAGCCCTTGAGGCCGACGCCCGTGACCGGCTCCGCCCGCCACATCCGGCCCGCCGCCGCCCACATCGTGTACCGGTCGGTCACCGACTGGTCCGGTGCGGCCGTCACCTGCGTGATGCTGGCGACCCGCTCCTCCACCATCTCCGAACCGATCCCGAGGCCGCCGACCAGGACCACCCCGAGTGCGGCCGCCACCAGCGCCACCCGCGCCGCCCGCCGGACCCCCGCGAGCAGCAGCTGGATCGCGCAGGCGAGGACGGTCGCGATCCACGCGCCCCGGCTGAACGACAGCACCAGCGGCAGGAAGAGCAGCCCCGCGCAGACCGCCGCGGCCGTGCGGACGCGCCCGGGACGGCTGCCGAGCGCGATCCCGACGGCGACGACGAGCCCGTACGCCACGACCGTCGCCATGCCCATCACGTCGGTGGCGCCGAAGGTGCCGACCGCCCTGACGTCCTCGCCCTGGTACGAGGCTCCCGTGCCGGTCAGGTACTGGGCGACGCCCACCGCGCCCTGGAGCAGCGCGAACGCGACCAGCCCCCAGGCGATCACGGCGAAGTCCCGCCGGTCGCGGATCATCAGGAGCACGGCCGCCGGCACGAGCACGAAGATCTGCACGTAACGGGCGACGCCCGGCAGGCTCGCCGCCGGGTCGTGCGAGGTGATCGCGGCCAGACAGATCCCGAGCACCGGCAGCCCGAGGACGACGGCCGCCGCACGGGTCAGCGGCCGGGCCCCGCCGCGCAGCACCCGCACCAGACAGATCAGGACGAGCAGTCCGGAGGCCGCGTCCGCGACCGTCCCCGTGCCGCCGGTGCCGCCCTGCGCGCCGCCGTCGCCCGGGACGAGCAGCAGCGCGATCACCGCGAGGACCGGGGACAGTGCCCCGGCCCGGCGGGCCCAGTCCCGTACGTCCGGCACCGCCGGAACCGTCACGGCCGTGGCCATCCTCAGCTCCCCGCGGGTCGGACGAGCCCGGCCGCCGTGCGCAGCAGGATGCAGACGTCCTGCCAGAGCGACCAGTGGTCGATGTAGTGGTTGTCGAAGCGGCAGCGGTCCTCGATCGAGGTGTCGCCGCGCAGCCCGTGCACCTGCGCCAGACCCGTGAGCCCCACCGGCATCCGGTGCCGGGCCGCGTACCCCGTGTGGATCTTGCTGAACTGGGCCACGAAGTACGGGCGTTCGGGCCGGGGCCCGACCAGGCTCATGTCCCCGCGCAGCACGTTCCACAGCTGCGGGAGCTCGTCGAGCGAGGACTTCCGCAGGAAGCTGCCGGCCGCGCTCATCCGCCGGTCGCCCGCCACGTTCCAGCGGGTCGCCGACTCGGTCTCGTCGGAGGGGCGCAGCGTACGGAACTTGAGCAGCGTGAAATGGCGCCCGTGCTGGCCCACCCGCTCCTGCCGGAAGAGCACCCCGGGACCGTCCGAGAGCCGCACCGCGAGCGCGCAGAGCAGCAGCACCGGCAGCGCGAGCGCGAGCGCGGGCGCGGCGAGCACGATGTCGAGGGCCCGCTTCGCGGCCCGGCCGCGCCGCTCGCCCAGCGGCACGACCCGCTGCCAGGCGTACCCCCACATGTGCGCGCCCATCGGCCCGTCCTGCTGCCGGCCGACCCGCCAGGTGGCGCAGCCGTACTGCTGGAAGAGCGACACCAGACCCGGGTCGTCGTCGAGGAACACCGCGTCGCGCACGGTGTTCTGGATGACGGCCCGGTGGATCTCCTCGGTCGTGGTGAGCACCGGAAGCCCGGCCTCCCCGCCGCTCCGGGCGCCGCCCTGCTCCGGCACACCGACGATCCCGACCGGTCGCACGCCGTACTCGGGGTGCTGGGCGGCCGCCGCGGCGAACCGGCGCGCGGCACCGGTCCCGCCGATGACGAGCGCCGACCGCGGCCGCTCCCGGGCGATCCGGCGCCGCCGCCCGAGCAGCACCGCGCGGACCAGACACACCAGGGCGACATGTAGGCCGTACGCGGCGCAGAGCCGCAGCGGGCCGATCGCCAGGGCGGGGGAGTACGCGGCGGCCGCGGCCGCCGCCAGGCACCAGGCGAACCCGGCGCGGGAGCCCAGCGCGGGCAGTTCGTCGAGGGCCCGGGTGTGCGCGGCCGGCCGGTAGAGCCCGGCGTGCCCGTCGAGGACGAGGACGACCGCCACGACCGGCAGCATGAGCCGGACGTCCTGGTGCGCCGCGCTCAGCACCGACGCGGCGGCGAGGACCGCCAGCGCGTCGACCGCCACGAGCGCCGCCACACCGGAGCGTTGCCGCACGCGGCGGTGGCGCGGCAGCGCGAGCCGGCCGGGCGCCCCGCGGCGCGGCGCGAGGGAGACCAGGCCGAAGGCCTGGCCCGCCGTGGGCCAGGGGCCCGGCGAGGAGGGAACGCTGGTACTTTCCGTGGTCACTGCGCAATCGGCTCTCTGTGCTCGGCCCCCCGCACCCCGGCCAGCTCGCGGTAGACGTCCGCGACCGCCGCGCCCGTGCGCCGGACATCGAATCTGCTGAGGACGTGCTCGTGGGCCTCGCGGCCCAGGCGGTGCCGCAGCTCCGGTCGGCCCAGGAGGCGGACCAGAGCGGCGGCGAGCGCGGCCGGGTCCTCGGGCGGGACCAGGCACAGGGGTTCATGGGCGGGCGGCAGGCTCTCCCGCGCCCCGTCCACGTCGCTGACGACGACCGGCCGGCCGGTGGCCATGGCCTCCAGGGGCGCGAGCGCCATTCCCTCCCAGCGGGACGGCAGGACGGCCACGTCGGCGGCCCGGTACCACGGCACGGTGTCCTCGACGGCCCCCGTGAACCGCACCGAAGGGCCCGCGAGGGCCCGCAGCGCCTCCTCGTCCGGGCCGTCGCCGACCAGGACGAGCCGGGCCGCGGGCACCTCCGCGAGGACGGCGGGCCAGGCGGCGAGCAGGACGTCCTGCCCCTTCTGGCGGCAGAGCCGGCCCACGCAGACGACGGTGGGCGCCGGGTTGCCGGGCGGGCCCCCGGTCGCGAACCGGGCCGTGTCCACCCCGTTGTGGACGACGGACCAGTCCGCCGATACCCCGGCCTCCTCGCCGGTACGGCGCTCGGCCTCGCTCACGCAGAGGATCCGGTCCGTCCAGCGGGCGCCGAACCGCTCCCAGCGCCGGGCGAGCGCGGCGGTCCGCCCCTGGACGGCCTCGAAGGACCAGGCGTGCGGCTGATAGACCGTCGGAATCCGTCCCCGCACGGCGAGTCGGGCGCACAGCCCGGCCTTGGCGCTGTGCGCGTGGACGAGCCCGGGACGGACCGCACGGATCAGCCGCGCCAGGTCCCGCGTCTCACGGAGGACGGCGGGACCGGGGTCGCGGCCGGCCCGCCAGTCATGGGTCTCGGCGCCCTCGGCGCGGACGGCGGCCGAGAGCCAGGTGCCGGGCGGGCAGACGACCGCGACCCGCAGGCCGGCGGCGCGCTGGGCGCGGACCAGGTCGACGACGACACGGGCGACCCCGCCGTCGCCGGGCTGGACCGCGTGCAGGACGGTGACGGACCCGAGGTCCGCGTCAAGTGGTGACAGCACGTCAGCGCCGGACGTCCGCCTGGAAGAAGACCGCGCCGAGCCAGACGGTGTCCTTCCGGCTGCCGACCCGGACGTGGACCCGGTCGCCCCCCGCGCGCAGCGCCCCCCGCAGGTCGAACACGTCGGAGTCGTATCCGAGGGTGTTCGTACGATCGGGCCGTCGTACGGTACGGGCGGCACCGAATTCCGTGATGCTGGAGTTCAGCACGTCGTCCGCGGAATTGGCGGAATCGGAGAGACGGGTGCTCTTCGACCGGCTCGTTTCCACCGCCAGGTAATCCCCGGAAGTGCCGCGGTCACCGTCATAGGCGATCAACCCGAGACGCCCGGACACACCCTTGGGAAAACGGTTTCCGTCGAGCGGTACCCGCAGCTCGCCGGCGCGCGGACCGACCGTTCGGAAACCGTCCCAGACGCTGATCCTGCGCAGCGGTTCCGAGGCCTTCTCGTACGCGGCGACGAGCGTCCAGCCGCCCCAGCCGCCCACCGTGGAACGGCCCATGGCCACATTGACCTGGGCGACGGTCCACAGCCCCGGGTGCGAGCGGCGGACCAGGTCGGTGACGTCGGCGGAGGCCTGGAAGGCGTCGGCGCCGTCGGCCGTGCGATGGCCGATCAGGGAGTCCGCGCGCAGCGCCTTGTACTGCCCGCCCGGCTCGGCGATCAGGACGCGGCCGTTGTCCTTCGGCGGCTTCTGCTCGCCCACCCGCAGGTTCCCGCCCCAGTAGAGACGGGCCCAGGTCACCCGGGCCCCGGCGGGCACCGGGAGTTCGGCGCGGCTGGAGTTGTACGTGTTCGGGTCGCGGTCCACGTCGACGTACCTGATGGTGGCGCCGTCGTTGGCCCGCTCGGTGCCCTTCGCGCCCTTCGCCGAGGTGTTGGCGGCGCGCACGATCCCCCCGTGCTGCAGGGCCTGGTGGCGCGCGGCGAAGGGGACGCGGCTCGCCTCCCGCGGCTGGGGTGCGGCTGCGGAGGCGCCGGGCAGCGCGGCGGACAGGGCCGCACACGACACGGCGCACAACGCGCTGCGACGCACAGCAAGAAGCGCTGAATTCCGCATACAGGTTCTCCGCTTTGATGAGAGAAGGGAGGGAAGACCCGAGTAGGCCGGGGGAGAAGAAGGTGTCGTCCGCACGAAATGGGTGAACGCGCGGCGGGCCCGGAAGCAACGTTCGGGAACGTTATAACCCCGATGCGGGGCGATAGTAAGCATTAGATGCCCGGAAACGCTAACTCCCGTATCCGCGCGGCCGGTTCCTCGTTGTGCGTGTTGCGCCATTCCACGCCCAGTCCCTCCAATGGCCCTCTTATGGCCCAAAGATCGGTTGAACGTCACCCGTTCGGGAGAGCAACCGATGAAAAGCCGGGGCGTTGTTGAGGGAGCCGGGCCGAACAGTCCGCGCAGTCCGAGTTGGATGAATTCGATCGAGGAGCACCTCCCCATGTCCCGTATCGCCAAGGCCGTTGTCCTGACCGTAGGTGCCGCCGCCGCCGTCGCCGGTACCGCCGGTGCCGCCTCCGCCGACGCCGGCGCCGAGGCTGCGGCCGTGAAGTCCCCCGGTGTCATCTCCGGCAACGTCGTCCAGGTTCCGGTCCACGTGCCGATCAACCTCTGCGGCAACACCGTCAGCGTCATCGGCGCGCTGAACCCGACCTTCGGCAACACCTGCATCAACGCCTGATCTCGCACGCCTGATCGGTCCTTCCGAAGCCGGTGCGCCCACCCCGCCGGGGTGGGCGCACCGGCTTTTTCCTTGCCGGCACTGGTCCGGTCCTCGTTCGGACGCACCCTCGTGCGCCGTTCGGTGCAACGGCGTACGCCCCTCAGGGGGACAGGCCGCGAGGGTGGATTCACTCGAACGGAGGCGTGGCGCTCAGTAGTTCTGCGGTTGCGGAGGGCTATACCCGCAGGCACCGTGAGAGAGCAGTTGTCCGACGCATAAGGAAAAGGAACATATATGCGTCCCCTGGCTACACGCCGCCTCACCGCCCTGGCGATATCCGCCGCCATCACCCTCGGCACGGCGGGACCCGCCTTCGCCGGCGAACACCACCCGTCCACCGCGGCCGACCGGGCCGCCCACGCGCCCCTCCCCGACGCCGCCGCCCTCCTGGCCCAGGCCGAAGCGCTCGGCGACCTCGGTTCGGTGACCACTCCCGTGACCGAACTCGTCACGGCCGCGCTCAAGGCCGACTCCGGCCAGCTGTCCGCCGCCGACGTCGAGTCCCTCAAGAGCAAGATCGCCGCGGCGGTCGACCAGGCGAAGGCCACGGTCCAGGCCCCGCTCCCGGACACCCCGGCGACCCCGCCGGCGGCCGATCTGCCCGTGACCCTCCCGGTCACGCCGCCGGCCGCGGACCTCCCGGTGAAACCGCCGGCCGCGGACACCCCGGTGAAACCGCCCGCGGCCGACCTTCCGGTCACCCCGCCCACGTCCGACCTGCCGGTGAAGCCGCCCGCGGCCGACCTTCCGGTGAAGCCGCCCGCCGCCGAGCTCCCCGCCACGCCCCCGGCGGCCGACCTTCCGGTGAAGCCGCCCGCCACGCTGCCCGTCGCGGCCGACGCGGCGGCCCTCGCGGACGGCAAGGCCGCGCCCGCGGACGTCGTGTCCGACGCGCTCGCGAGCGTCGAGAAGGCCGTCGCCGGACTGCTCGCCGCCGTCACCTCCGGGGACGCCGGCGGAGTCGTACCGCAGGTCACCTCGACCCTGACCTCGCTGGTCAACCTGGCCGTCGCCACCGTGCTCGGCAGTGGGCTGCCCGCACCGGACCTGCCCGGTCTGCCCAAGCTCCCGGCGCTCCCGGTCACCGCGCCCGAGCTGCCCGTCGACCCGCCGGTCGCCGCGCCCGAGCTGCCGGTCAAGCCCCCGCTCCCCCTCGGGTAGCACCCGCGCACCTGTGCCGGTCCGGCGTCCGCCGGACCGGCACAGACGTGTGCGATCGGCAAATCACACCGGCCCGCATCGATCGGGTGCAGTACCGAGAAATCCCTCCTCCCGGAGTTTCCGGGGCGCTCACTCCTCGTTACAGAAGCAGAACGATGTACAGGATTCGGCCAAGAACCCTGTACAGAACGTGACTTGAAAGCACAGAGGAAGGATTCACTCCATGAAGCCCACCAAGGTCGCCGCGGTCGTCGCCGGTTCCCTCATGGCCCTGGGTGCCGCCGCGCCCGCCATGGCCCAGGAGGCGCTGACCCCCACCAGCCTGAACGGTGGCCTCGAAGCGATCGCCGCCAACGGGCTGAAGAGCGACATGCTGAGCAGCACCACGGACGGCTCCCCGGTCCAGACCGTGACGAAGGCGGCGGACCAGCTGAACACCGCCACCAAGGGCGCCCCGCTGCTCGGTGGCCTCCCGGTCCCCGGCGGTCTGGGCGGCTGACGGCACCTCAGCACCACTGCCCCCACGGGCATTTACGGCGGTCTCCGTGCCGCTGTTCCTCACGGTCGGCTGATCGAATGATTTTCTGATCAGCTGCCGTGTGGCCCCGGCGGCACGCCGGGCGCCGACCCATACCCTCTGGCCGATCCCTCGTGAACTTCGGTGTGGATCAGGCCGGTCGGAGCGAGGGGGGATCCTCGCCGGTCTCTCCCTTTATCCAGAGGAAGAGCGGTATGCGGTCCATCATCAGCAGGAAAGTACTCACCGCGGCGGCAGCGACCGGCATCCTGTCGCTGAGCGGCGGATTCGCCCTGGCCGCGAACGCCCACGCCGGTACGGGCGACGGGCCCGGACCGGGCGTGGCCGGGCATGTCCAGGCCCCCCTCCCGGCCGACGTGTGCGGCAAGAGCATGGAACTCGGCGGCTTCGTCGCGGAAGCCGTCGGCGACCTCTGCGACCAGGCGGAGGAACCCGGCGGCTACGGCGAGGAGCCGGGTCCCACGCATCCGCCCCACACGACGCCGCCGACGCACACCAAGCCCCCCACGCACACGACGCCGCCGACGCACACCAAGCCCCCCACGCACACGACGCCTCCCACCCACACGACGCCGCCGACGCACACCACCCCTCCCACGCACACCACACCTCCCACCCACACCACCCCGCCGACCCACACGAAGCCCCCCACGCACACCAAGCCCCCCACCCACCCGGGCCCCGGTGACTGCGACGAGGACTCGGGTTACGGGTACGGGTGCGAGGGCCCCACGAGTCCGCCGAGCTCGACGCCCCCCACGCACACCACCCCTCCCACCCACACCACCCCGCCCACGCACCCGGGCCCCGGTGACTGTGACGAGGACTCGGGGTACGGCTGCGAGGGGCCGACGGACCACCCGCCCACGGACCACCCCTCGTCGCCCGGCCACCCCGGCCACCCGGGACACCCCCAGCTCCCCGAGACCGGTAGCGAGCCCATGCTCATGGGCGCCGCCGCCGTCAGCGCCGCCCTGATCATCGGCGGCACCGTCGTCCACCTCCGCGGTGGACGCATCGCCCGCCGGCACTGATCCCGCGGTCGAGCACCGCGTCAACCAGGGCCCTCGCCTTCACCGGTGAGGGCCCTGCGCGTTAGTGCACATGGGTTAGTCCCGCGACGTTTCGGCCAAGGGGCTCGTTCTCCTCGTATGACTCTGCGTTCTCACGCGGGCATGGGACTCCTCATGACCGCATTCGCCTCCGCCGCCCTGGCCTCCCCCGCCGCCGCCGTCGAGGCGCCGGTGATCGTCCCGCTCCAGGGCCTCGATCCGGTCCTGCCGATGGACGCGCCGACGGTGGCGACCGGCGTTCCCGTACCGATGCCCGGCGCGCCCACCGGCTTCCAGAAGGGCCTCGGCGCGCTCCCGGACGTCGCCCTGCCCAGCGTCCCGCTCACCGGCACCCTGCCGGAGACCGTCGTCGACGCGCCGCTGCCCGAGCTCCTCAAGGGCAGCGAGCCCGGCCATGCCCTGCTGAGCAGCCCGCACCGGGAGATGAAGGCGGCCACCCCCGGCGCCGTCGTCGGCAACCCGCTGGAGGCCCCCCGCGGCAACGGCCTCGAAGCCATTCCCGACCTGACGGAACCCCAGGTCGGTCTGCTCACCCCGGTGCTCAGCGGGGCCCTCGACCCCCAGCTGGGTCTGGCGCCGAACGCGGGCTGACGCGAGCACCGTCCCCCGTTCATTCGTACGATCGTTGACCGGGCGGGTGAAGACACGATTCTTCCCCGCCACCCCAAGGGATGTCGGTCGTTGCAAGAGAAGGCTTGTCGCATGGCCGAGGCCCGCGGGCCGAAGGCGTTCCGTCGTATCCGGCGGCGGACGGCATTCGGGCCGCGGGCCATTTCTTCGATTTTCCTTCTTCTCGTTCGGCCCAATGGCCGTGACCCGGAACGGGGAACGGCGTTGAACGGGAGTGACGGCCGTGATTCCTGCGGTCGCTTTCCACGTCCAAGGAGTTCTTGATGTCTCGCATCGCGAAGGCTGCCGCTGTTCTCGCCGGCACGGGTGCCGTTGCCCTCAGCGGAGCCGGCCTGGCCGTCGCCGACTCGGGCGCCGAGGCCGTCGCCGCCCACTCTCCCGGTGTCGCCTCCGGCAACGTCGTCCAGGTCCCGGTCCACGTGCCGGTCAACCTCTGCGGCAACACCGTCAACGTCATCGGGCTGCTGAACCCGGCGTTCGGCAACACCTGCATCAACGCCGACGGTGGCCACGACGACGGCGGCTACGGCGGCTGATCCCCCGCTTCACACGGATGTCCCCCCGGCCGTCGGCCGGGGGGACATCCGTGTGTGGGGGTCAGGCGTACCGGTAGATCCGGCTGTGGTCGAACATCGACGCCGGGGTCACGCCCCAGGGCGCCATCGGCTCGTGCCGGGCGGCGACCTTGCGGTACTGGGAGTCCCCCAGGGGCGGCGGTTCCGCCGGCAGATAGCCGGCGCCGGGGTTCCGCTGCTGCCAGCGCGACCAGACCAGGTCGACGAAGGAGTGGTGCAGCCAGAAGACCGGGTCGTTCACGGAGCCGCCGCCGAGCATCAGACCGCCGACCCAGCGGTGCACCCGGTTGTGCAGCCGGAACCGCTCGTTGCCCCGGCCCGGCGCCCAGCCCTCCAAGGCGTTGCGGAAGCCGCTCGCGCTCGTCGAGTTCCAGGGGGCCGCGTCGTACACCCGCTCGCGCATCACCGCGTCCAGCTGGGCCGGGGTGGGGAGCGTGATCGGGTCGCGAGGACGGCCGAAGTCCCTGGTCAGATAGCGGACGTCGGTCATCGACTGGGTGATCGTCCACCGTCCCGTGGCGTGCGCGAACGGGCCCGTCATCACCTGGAGGTCGGCGCGGCGGCCGTTGCCGCCCATGAAGTCCTCGCGCCAGATCGAGGACGCCGGCGAATTGTCCCGGGTCCAGTCCCAGTACGGGACGGAGACCGTCGGGTCGATCCGGCGCAGGGCCGTCTCGAAGTCGAGCAGGAACTTGCGGTGCCAGGGCAGGAAGCTCGGGGTCATGTGGGCGATCCGGAGCCGGCCGCCCCCGTCGGCCGTGTAGTAGTCGATGTGGGTGCGGACGAAGCGGTCGTACGCACCGGTGCGCTTGAGCTCCAGGACGGCGGCGACGAACTTGCGGCGCTCGGCGCCGGTCAGATCGCGCTGGTTCTTACGCGTGTACACCACGCGGGCTCCCTCCCGTCGGGTCGGTGGGGACGCCGTGGGCGCCCGCGAGCGGGGAGAGCCGGGCCGTGCCCAGCTCGTCCACGGCCGTGCGGGTGGCAGCCAGGGGCGTCGGACAGGACTCGTAGTGGTCGATCGGGGTGACCCAGCCGCCGTCGGCGCAGCGCATCAGATGCAGCGGACGGCCGTCGACGAGGGCGGTCGGCTCGCCGCCGGGGCCGGAGAAGCCCAGGAGGCGACGGCCCCGGTACATCTCGTCGAAGGCGTGCGCATCGCGCGTACCCCCCGACGCGGGTCGGGCCGATTCCGGTCGGGTCGCGACACGGCCGAGCGCACCGCCGGTGAAGGCGGTGACGGCCAGGGCGAACAGGGACCGCAGTGCGACGCGGCGCGGGACGATCATCAGTGATCTCCTGGTGGTCGGCTTATGCCCTCAGGGCACAACGATGAAAACCCGGGTTCGTTGCGGTGGAAATGGCAGCGGCGTGAATGTCGGCCGTTCGAGTGAATTCGGCACGGGGAAAGGGTGGTTGGAGCACTAGCATCCGGTTTCATGACCACTTCCAACGTCGTTTCCTCGGCGCGCAGCGCCTCTCCGCTGGGAACTCTCACGGTGATTCCGTGGTCCAGCGAGCCCTCCGCCGAATCGGCGGGCACGCCGTTCCTGATGGCGTATTCGCTCGGCGACGGCCGGGACGGTCCCGAGGCCGGTCAGCAGGCGATGCGGACGGCCCTGGAGTCGATGGGCCTCTCGGTCGGCGACCGGCTCTTCGATCTGGAGAAGGACGCCGGGATCAAGGCCTCGCTGCTCGTCGAGGCCGGTTCGGCCGTGCTCACGCTGCCCTTCCTGAAGGTGCAGTGCCCGGTGCCGGACGAGTGGCAGGCGGCCGCCCGCGAGCAGGGCAAGGTCTACTTCCTCTGCTCCGTGCGGCCCTGGGCCGAGGGCGTGCCCGGGGAGCCCGTCGAGGAGGAGCGGCTGAAGGCCTTCGTCTCGGACGAGGAGATGCTCGCCGACAGCGCCCACGTCCTGCTGCCGGTCCGCCGCGTCCAGGGCTGACCGGGAAGGGGGCGGCGTCATGGCGACGGCGAACGTACGGGGCGGGGTGCCGGGTCAGCGGCAGGAGGAGGCCGGGCCGGAGACCGGAGGGCCGATCGGCGCGAGCCGGGCCCTCGCCCGGCTGCTGCTCGTCACCGGTGCGGCGGGCGTGCTCGCCGCCTGGGTGATCACGATCGACAAGTTCCTGCTCCTGGAGGACCCGGGCTTCCAGCCCGGGTGCAGCCTGAACCCGGTCGTGTCCTGCGGCAACATCATGAAGAGCGAGCAGGCGGCGGTGTTCGGCTTCCCGAACCCGATGCTCGGACTCGTCACGTACGCCGTCGTCGTCGCCGTCGGTGCCGGGCTCCTCGCCGGGGCCCGCTACCGGGGCTGGTTCTGGCTCGGCCTCAACGCCGGGATGCTCTTCGGGGTCGGCTTCTGCACCTGGCTGATGTACCAGTCGCTGTACGAGATCAACTCGCTCTGCCTGTGGTGCTGCCTGGCCTGGGTCGCGACCATCGTCATGTTCTGGTACGTCACCGCCCACAACGTCCGGGAGCGCGTGCTGCCCGCCCCGGCGGGGCTGCGGACCTTCCTCGGCGAGTTCACCTTCGCCCTGCCCGTCCTGCACATCGGGATCATCGGGATGCTGATCCTGACCCGCTGGTGGGACTTCTGGACGAGCTGACGTGCGTCACCTCCCCTCCTGGTTCACCTGGCCGCGAGCCGCACTGACCGTGCTGCTCGCGGCCGTCGCCGTCCTCCTGCTGGTGCTGCTGCCCGGCCGGACCGGCACGCGGACCGTGCCCGAGGCGGCGCCCGAGCCGCTGACGGGTGTCCCTTCGGGGTTCTTCACCGGCTCCGACGAGGCCGGGGTGCGGCGGATCGCCGAGGTGCAGGAGTGGCTCGGCGGCGGCTCGCTGACGGTCGGTCACACCTATCTGCCGGGCGACCGCTGGTCCAACATCGAGGGGCATCCGGCGCTCTTCGCGCCCTGGGCGCGCTGGAAGGCGGAGCGGCCGGGCCGTCTCTTCGTGCTGAACGTGCCGCTGCTCGACCGGAACGAGGCCGGGCTGCCGGACACGGAGGTGCGGGCGGAGCTGCGGCAGGGTGCCGGGGGCGCGTACGACGGGCATTTCCGGACGCTGGGGGAGCGGCTCGTCGCGCACGGGCTCGGCGACGCGGTCCTGGTGCTCGGCTGGGAGATGAACGGCACCACGTACAGCCATCGCTGCGGCCCGGACCCGACGGCCTGGAAGGCGTACTGGCGGCGGGTGGTGGGGGCGCTGCGGGAGGTGCCGGGGCAGCGGTTCCGCTTCGACTTCACGCCGAGCCGGGGTCTCGACGCCATCCCCTGGCCGCACTGCTACCCGGGCGACGACGTCGTCGACATCATCGGGATGGACGCCTACGACCAGCCGGCCGGGCTCTCCTTCGAGGAGCAGGTGGACGAGGAGTACGGGCTCGCGCACCATGTGCGGTTCGCGGCGGCGCACGGCAAGCCCGTCTCGTACCCGGAGTGGGGGCTCTTCAGGAACGGGGACAACCCGGCCTATGTACGGGGGATGCTGGACTGGTTCGCGGCGCACCGGCCCGTCTACCAGACCGTCACCGACTACTGCCCGCACGGGGTGTGGGAGTGCGCCGACAATCCGGAGTCGGCGCGGCTCGTCCGGGGCGCGCTGGGGGCGTCAGGCCGGCGGTGAGGGCGTCAGGCCGGTCTTGAGGGTGTCGACCGTGCGGTTCAGGAGGGCGACGAGGTCCTCGCTGCGGCCGTGCTCGGCCCAGTGGACGGTCGCCTCGCGGAGCGCGCCGAGGACCGCCGCCGTGAAGATCCGTACCTCCAGGTCGTCCGCGTCCCGGCCGGTGCGGTCGGCGATCGCGTGGGCGAGGCGGCGGCCCGTCACCGCGGTGGTCTCGGTGAAGCGGGCGCGTACGGACGGGATCTCCACCATGAGCCGGGCGCGCAGCCGGGTCTCCTCGGGCTCCTCGTCGAGGGCGGCGCGGACGGCTTCGAGGACGACCGCACGGAGCGATTCGAGCGGCTCCTCGCCGGCGGGGCGGGCGCGCAGCCGGGCTTCGAGGAGCTCGTCGTTCTCGTCGGTGAGGACGATGTCCTCCCGGACCGGGAAGTAGCGGACGACGGTGGAGGGGGAGACCTCGGCGGCCGCGGCGATGCGTTCGGTGGTGGTCGCGTCCCAGCCGTGCTCGGCGGCGAGCCGGTAGGTGGCCCTCCGGATCGCCGCGCGGGTCTTCGCCTTCTTGCGTTCGCGGAGGCTGGGGCGTTCGTTCATGGGTTCATCGTCCCAGGTCAGGCGTGCTGGTAGGCCACCAGCGAGATGCCGACGTAGTGGACGATGAAGGCCGCGAGGGTCAGCGAGTGGAAGACCTCGTGGAAGCCGAACCAGCGCGGGGAGGGGTTCGGGCGCTTGATGCCGTAGATGACGCCGCCCGCGCTGTAGAGCAGTCCGCCGACGATCACGAGGACGAGGACGGCGATGCCGCCGGCGCGCATGAAGTCGGGCAGGAAGAAGACGGCGGCCCAGCCCATCGCGATGTAGCAGGGCGTGTACAGCCAGCGAGGGGCGCCGACCCAGAAGACGCGGAAGGCGATGCCGGCGGCGGCCGCGACCCAGACCGCCCACATGAGCGGCTTCGCCGTGGAGTCGGGGAGGAGCAGCAGGGTGAGCGGGGTGTAGGTGCCCGCGATGATCAGGAAGATGTTGGCGTGGTCGAGGCGTCGAAGTACGGCCTCGCCGCGCGGGCCCCAGTTGCCGCGGTGGTAGAGCGCGCTGATGCCGAAGAGCAGGCAGGCGGTGAGGACGTAGATCCCGCAGGCGATGCGGGCGCGGGGCGAGTCGGAGAGGGCGACGAGGGTGAGGCCCGCGACGATCACGGCGGGGAACATGCCCGCGTGCAGCCATCCTCTGAGCCGGGGCTTCGTCGGGAGCGACGCGGTGCGCTCGATCGGGGTCACTTCCGGCGTGGCTGCAGTCATGAGACGGAATCCTAGCTACGGCTCCGTAGGTAGTGGATATGAGTGGCGATGCTCACATGTGCACCCCCCTGGACATATGGGCGAATCCGTCGGATGATCAAATGAGTGCGGTCGGCACCGGATGAGCAGCTACGACGCATCCGGGTCGCAGCCCCCACGGGGCATACAGCGGAATACACCCCTCAACAAGGAGCAATCGTGGCGCGCGACAACGCGGCTCCCCTTCCCACCCAGCACCAGGAGCTCGTCTCCTGGGTGAACGAGATCGCCGAGATCACCCAGCCGGACAACATCGTCTGGTGCGACGGCTCCGAGGCCGAGTACGAGCGCCTGTGTGAGGAGCTCGTCGCCAAGGGGACCTTCAAGAAGCTCGACCCGGTCAAGCGCCCGAACTCGTACTACGCCGCCTCCGACCCGTCCGACGTCGCGCGCGTCGAGGACCGGACCTTCATCTGCTCCGAGAAGGAGGAGGACGCGGGCCCGACCAACCACTGGAAGGCCCCGGCGGAGATGAAGGACATCTTCGCGGGCGAGAAGGGCATCTTCCGCGGCTCCATGCGCGGCCGCACCATGTACGTCGTGCCCTTCTGCATGGGCCCGGTCGGCTCCCCGCTCTCCGCCATCGGCGTCGAGATCACCGACTCCGCGTACGTCGCCGTCTCCATGCGCACCATGACCCGCATGGGACAGGCCGTCCTCGACGAGCTCGGCACCGACGGCTTCTTCGTCAAGGCCGTCCACACCCTCGGCGCTCCGCTCGCCGAGGGCGAGGCCGACGTGCCGTGGCCCTGCAACTCCACCAAGTACATCTCGCACTTCCCGGAGACCCGCGAGATCTGGTCGTACGGCTCGGGCTACGGCGGCAACGCCCTGCTCGGCAAGAAGTGCTACGCGCTCCGCATCGCGTCCGTCATGGCGCGTGACGAGGGCTGGCTCGCCGAGCACATGCTGATCCTCAAGCTGACCCCGCCGCAGGGCGAGGCCAAGTACGTCGCCGCCGCCTTCCCGTCCGCCTGCGGCAAGACCAACCTCGCGATGCTGGAGCCCACGATCTCCGGCTGGACGGTCGAGACCATCGGCGACGACATCGCCTGGATGCGCTTCGGCGAGGACGGTCGCCTCTACGCGATCAACCCCGAGGCCGGCTTCTTCGGCGTCGCGCCCGGCACCGGCGAGCACACCAACGCCAACGCCATGAAGACCCTCTGGGGCAACTCCGTCTTCACCAACGTCGCGCTCACCGACGACGGCGACGTCTGGTGGGAGGGCATGACCGAGCAGGCGCCCGCCCACCTCACGGACTGGAAGGGCAACGACTGGACACCGGAGTCCGAGACCCCGGCCGCCCACCCCAACGCCCGCTTCACCGTCCCGGCCGGCCAGTGCCCGACGATCGCCCCCGAGTGGGAGGACACCAAGGGCGTCCCGATCTCCGCGATCCTCTTCGGTGGCCGCCGCGCCTCCGCCGTCCCGCTGGTCACCGAGTCCTTCGACTGGAACCACGGCGTCTTCCTCGGTGCGAACGTCGCCTCCGAGAAGACCGCCGCCGCCGAGGGCAAGGTCGGCGAGCTGCGCCGCGACCCCTTCGCCATGCTGCCGTTCTGCGGCTACAACATGGGCGACTACATGGCCCACTGGGTCAAGGTGGGCGCGAACGCCGACCAGGCGAAGCTGCCGAAGATCTACTACGTGAACTGGTTCCGCAAGAACGACGCCGGCAAGTTCGTCTGGCCCGGCTTCGGCGAGAACAGCCGCGTCCTGAAGTGGATCGTCGAGCGCCTCGACGGCAAGGCCGAGGGCGTCGAGACCCCGATCGGCATCCTGCCGACCGCCGAGTCCCTCGACACCGACGGCCTGGACCTGCCGGCCGAGGACCTGGAGTTCCTCCTCAAGGTCGACCGTGACGTGTGGCGCGAAGAGGCCGCCCTCGTCCCGGACCACCTGAACACCTTCGGCGACCACACGCCGAAGGAGCTGTGGGACGAGTACAACGCGCTCGTGGAGCGCCTCGGCTAGTCCCTCTCGAACTCGTGGTGGGCTGCCCCGAAACACCGCCCTGACCAGTGGGGTCACGACGGTCCATCACGACGCAACCGGCCCCCGGAGCCCCCTCAGGCTCCGGGGGCCGGCGCATGTCCGCGCTCAGTTGCCCCGCTCCTCCACATAGCGGGTGTGGACCTCCTGGCGGATCGCCTCCGCGTCCCGCAGGGCGGCCGCGATCGCCGTCATCTCCTCGTGGAGCGCGGTCAGCTGGCGTTCGAGGTGGCTCTCCGGAGGCTCGGCGCCCGGCGTGAACCGCGACCACCACCGCGTCCGTACGAAGGTGTCGACGGCCTCCGGGACGTCCTGGCGGACCGCGCGGGCCAGGACGTGGAGGTGGTCCGGGTCGCTCACCCAGCCCGGTTCGAGGAGGGCCTCCACCAGGGTGTCGAGCGCGGACACCTTCTCCCGGGTCTCCGGCGGCAGCTCCACCTCGGTGAGGTACGTGCGGAGGGTCGCGAAGTCGGCCCGCAGCGCGTCGAGTTGCTCGTCCGCGCCCGGGAAGTGCGGGGTGTCCGGGCGCTCCGGCGGGGCGATCAGCGCCCCCGCCGCGTACAGTCCGCCGACGACGAGCGGCCACAGGCCGCCCGCCGCGCCGGTGAGGGTGATCCCGACACCGGCCAGACCGCAGACGCTGCCGGTCAGGTTCTTGCGGGACTCGACGTACCCGAGCAGGCGGCTACTGGTACCCACGGATCTCCTCGAAGGCGCCGTCGAGCGAACCCTGGTGGGCGTCGAAGAGCTTTCCGCCGGTCAGGCTCGCGATGTGGTCGAGCTCGCCCCGGTCGGAGTCCCCGAAGAGGATCGGGAAGACCGGCGTGCGCTGCTGCTCGGCCGGGAGGGAGCGGTAGAAGGTGTCGAAGGCGGACGCCGGATCGCCGTCGTTCTCCCCGTCCGTCATCAGGACGACCGAGGTGAACGTGTCGGCCGGCGTCTTCCCGAGGAACGTGTACGCCTCCTGGAGGCTGGAGTAGATCGCCGTGCCCCCGGAGGCCGAGAGCTTCCCCGCGTCGTCGCGGATCGCGTCGAGCGCCGCCTTCGGGGAGGCCGGGTCGACCGTGTGCGTACGGACCTCGTCCTGCTTCACGGAGGAGCCGAAGGGCATCAGGGTGACCTCCTCCCGGTCCCGGAAGTCGCCGGTCAGCTCGATGAGCGCCGACTTCAGCCGATCGAGCCGCTCGCCGGCCATGGAGCCCGAGGTGTCGAGCACGTACACCGTGCGGGAGGGCCTGCGCAGGGCGTTGTCGTACGCGTCGAGCAGATCGTCGGCGACCGCCCGGCTGCCGGGGAACGGCAGCTCGCGGCGCGGGTCCCGGGCGAGCGCCGGGGCCGGACCGACCCCGGCGACCACCGGGCGGCGCAGCGTCGTCCCGGTGATCCGCCGCTGGGCCTCCGGGGTGCGCAGCCAGGTGGTGAGCCGGTTCGCCGCCTCCTTCGCCTCGGGGCGGGCGGAGGTGAGCAGGGTCAGCGGGTAGTCGGCGGTCACGACACCGTCGGACGGCCGGATCACGGTGAGCTTCTCGGGCGCGGACAGCAGCACGGACTCGTAGTTCACCAGCGCGTCGACGTCGGTGCGGCGGGCGTAGGCGGTGGCGAGCCAGCCCGAGGAGCCCGAGGTCAGCTTCTGGCCGGTGAAGAACTCCTTGAGCTTCGGGGTGGCCCGGGTGACGTCCTGCTCGGTGAGGGCCGACTGCGCGCCGGACAGGCCGGAGGCGACCGAGACGAGCGCGGAGAAGCCCGAGTTGGAGCGCTTCGGGTCCGTCATTCCGTACGTCAGCCGGCCGTCGGCGACCGCCCGGTGCAGCTGCGACCAGGTCACCTTCGCCGGGTCCCAGCCGAGCCGGGCGACGGCCGCGGGCCGCACGCCGAGCGCCACCGGCGAGGTCATGATCGGCGTCTCGTTGGTGATCTTCTTCGCGGTGTCCGGGCGGAGCCGCAGGTAGTCGTTGGAGGAGAGCCAGATGGCGTCGTACGCCTTGTCGGCCTCGCCGGACGCGATGCGCTGGACGGCGTCCAGGGTGCCGGCGTACGTGGGCCGGACGGTGATGCCGGTCGCCTTGCCGGCCTCGTCGAGGACCGGGCCCATGTCGGCCAGCTCGGAGGAGGCGAGGACCCGGAGGGTGCCGGCCTTGAACTCCGTGCTCTGCGCTTCGGGGCGGTCGTCCCCGCCGCCGGAGCAGGCGGTGGCGAGGAGGGCGAGCGCGAGGGCGGCGACGGTCGCGCGGGCGGTGACGGCGGCGCGGGCGGTGCGGCCGCTCATCCGAGACCGCCCTCGGTCGCGCCGGTGCGGTGGCTGCGCTCCAAGTGGGCGCTCGCCTCCTGGAGTTCGGCCGACAGCGACGCGACCGTCGCCGCCATCGACTCCGTCGCCCGCACCTTGTACGTGTCGATGGCGTCGAGCGTCCGGTAGATCTGCTGGAAGGCGGTACGGAGCGTCTCCGCGCCCACCGCCGGGTCCGCCGCCAGGGCCTGGATGTCCCCGGCCTGACGCTCCAGCATCTCCGCGTTGCCCCGGACGATGTCCTCGGTCGTCGAGCGCAGCGCGATCACCTGCTCGGTGACCTTCCGCTGGTTCTCCAGCGCCGAGGCCAGCATCACCGCGATCCGCAGCGCCGACAGGGTCGTCGTCGCCGCCCGGTCCACGCCCTTGATCAGCTCGTCGTTGTTCCGGCGGACCACGTCCATCGCCAGATAGCCCTGGGCGCAGACGGCGAGCTGGGTCAGCAGGTCCTGGTGCTTCTGCCGGACCGGGAAGAGGACGTCGGCGCGCAGCGCGTCCGCCTGCGCCGGGTCGGGTGTGAGGGCGATGCGCTCCTCCACGGCCGCGTCGAGCGCGTCGGTGAGCACCGCGTACTCCTGGAGCTTGCCCATGGTCTCCCACAGCCGGGCCCGCTCGGTCTGCAACGCGGCGTTGTCGCGGCTCAGTTCGTCCTGGCCGCTGCGCAGCGAGCCGACGATCCGGTTCAGGGTGGCCTGCGAGGACGCGTACTTGGCGACGTGGTCGCGCAGCTTGTTCCCGCCGGGCAGTTTGGAGAGGAGGCCCTTGAAGCCCTTGGCGGGGGTGTCCCGGGGGTCCAGGCCCTCGACCGTGCGCCGCAGTTCGACGAGGGAGGAGCCGACGCGGGTCTGCGCGTCGCCGCCGCCCGCGCCCTCGCCGAGGGAGCGGATCGTGCGGTCGAGCATCCGGTTCGACTGCTGCGCGGCGGAGCGGATCTCGCCCGCGCCGAGCGCCGCGATCTCGTTGATGCGGCCGGTGAACTCGGGGGAGCGCGGGTCGAGTCCGGACAGTGAGCCGACGTACTCGACGGCCCGGCGGGACATCTCCGTACGGACGGACTCGTCCAGCGGCACCAGGCCGGAGGCCTGCTCGGCGCGGACGGCGGGCACGGGCTCGGGCGGGGTCAGGACGAGCGGGGCGTCCTGCCCGGGCGGTGTCAGGGCCATCGTTCTTCTCGGATCCTCGGGCGTGGTCATGCGGTGTCCCCCTGGTCGCGGGCCCGCAGCGCCATCTCGTGCAGCACCTTGCTGGTGGGCACGGGCGCCTGGCGGACTCCGGTCAGCGTCTGGTTGAGGTACGCGGTCTGGCCGCCGGTCGCGGCGGTGAACTCGCTCGCGGCGCCCTGCGGACGGAAGCCGTGGCGGACCGCGAGCTTGCGCAACTCGGGGTCGGCGGAGAGCAGTTCACCGAGCGCGCGGCCGTTCTCGGTGAGCGGTACGAGGGTGTGGTCGCTGTTGACGGTGGTGTCCGGGTAGAGGACGACGAGGTCGCCCATGGGCCGCCCGGCGAGCAGTTGGGAGGCGACCTGCGACTCGTACACGAGGACGAGCGGGTTGCCGACGCCGCTGACGAAGTCCCGGAAGGGCGCGTCCGAGCCGGACTGCTGGGCGCCCTGCACCTGCACCAGCTTGCGCATGAGCGGGGCCGTGCGGTCGACGGCGGCCTTGTTCCCCGCGACCCGCCCGCCGTCGGCGACATAGCTCGCGGCGGCGAGGTAGAGGGCGCCGGAGCTGGAGGCGACCGGGTCGGTGGAGGTGATGAAGAGGGTGCCGCTCAGCTCGGCGTGCCCGCCGGAGCCCTTGAGCTGCTGCCAGGTCCGGTCGGCGCGGGCCGCCGCGAGGTAGGCGTCCATCTTCAGGGTGCCGCTCGTCCCGCGCGGGCCGAGGGTCGCCAGGCCGTTGCCGGCGAGGACCTGTGCGGCGGCGCTGTGCGCGACGACGACGAGGGGCGAGTAGAAGGGCCGCAGCGGCGCGGAGGCCGCCTTGTCCTTCGTCCTCCGCTGCGCCTTGGCGCGGATCTCGTCGGCCGGGCCCTTGGAGGACGGGAAGGCGAAGTCGTAGCCGTCGAGCGGCAGTTCCTCCATGTCCCAGGACCCGGAGGTCTCGGTGGCCACGGTGAAGCCCTTGGCGGCCAGGGCCTTCACCACCTGTGGATCGGCGAAGAACTCGGCCTTCTCCGATCCGATGACTCCTCGCACGGTCTTCGTTGCCGTGCCTGTGTCCTTGTCGCCGCCCGTCACGAGGACGGCGGCCACGCCGCCGAGGAGCAGGACGGCCAGGACGATTCCCAGGATGCGTCTCACGCGGGCAGCGTGCTCGCGGAAACCCACATTCCAGGGGGAGTCGGGTGTACGGGGGGTGAAGGAGCGATCCCGGTACCGAACCGGAGCGCGGGCTGCCGTATCCCGGGTGTTCGGGGGTTTCTCTTCGGGGGGCCGGGTTGGTGGGCGCCCGGGCCGCGCGGTTCGTGCCGCGCGGCCCGGGGCCGTCAGGGGGCGGAGACCAGGGTGGTGTCCCCGGCCAGCGCCGCGGTGTGCGCGTCCATGCGCCCGGCGGCGAGGATCGCGGCGGCCGTGTCGGCCCGGGAGGCGGCGACGACCAGTGCGCGGCCCGCGAGGGCGTGCGCCTTGCGGTGCAGGTCCTGCGCGGACGAACCGCTCAGCCCCGCGTGCCGCGCGGGCGGTGCGCCGCGCAGCCGCGCCACCTGCCGGGCGATGAGCTCGCCGGCCTCCGTGTCGCCCAGCTCGTCGGTGACGGCGAGCAGGGCGGCGAGGTGTCCTGCGAGCTGAATGTCCAGCTCCTCCTCGCGGGAGCGGTGCGGGTACGTGTCCTGGGCGTCGTCGGCCATCCGGTGGACCGACTTGGTGCGGATCGGTTCGTACATGGGGATGGCCTCCTGAGGTGCTCTGCAGGCCATCCTAGCTTAGATTCGGTCTAAAGTTGAGCGTCGTCCGGAGTGGTGGGCTACGGCTGGCTGTAGCCGTCCAGGAAGCGGCCGATCCGCGTCACCGCGTCCGCCAGGTCCGCTGCCGCCGGCAGCGTGACGATCCGGAAGTGGTCCGGCTCGTGCCAGTTGAAGCCCGTCCCGTGCACCACCATGATCTTCTCGGCCCGCAGCAGGTCCAGGACCATCTGCCGGTCGTCCTTGATCTTGTAGACGTTCGGATCGAGACGCGGGAACAGGTACAGCGCGCCCTTCGGCTTCACGCACGTCACGCCCGGGATCTGCGTCAGCAGCTCGTACGCCGTGTCCCGCTGCTCCAGGAGCCGCCCGCCCGGCAGCACCAGGTCCTCGATCGACTGCCGGCCCTGGAGCGCGGCGGCCACCGCGTGCTGCGCCGGCATGTTCGCGCACAGGCGCATGTTGGCCAGGATCGTGAGGCCCTCGATGTACGAGGACGCGTGGTGCTTCGGGCCGCACACCGCGAGCCAGCCGGAGCGGAAGCCGGCCACCCGGTAGTTCTTGCTCATCCCGTTGAAGGTGAGGACGAGGAGGTCGGGGGCGATCGCGGCGGTCGGGGTGTGCGTCGTGCCGTCGTAGAGGATCTTGTCGTAGATCTCGTCCGAGCAGACCACCAGGCTGTGCCGGCGGGCGATCTCCGTCAGCGAGCGGAGCATCTCGTCGTCGTAGACGGCGCCCGTCGGGTTGTTCGGGTTGATGATCACGATCGCCTTGGTGCGGTCGGTGATCTTCCGCTCGATGTCCGCGAGGTCCGGCATCCAGTCCGACTGCTCGTCGCAGCGGTAGTGCACGGCCGTACCGCCCGCGAGCGAGACCGAGGCCGTCCACAGCGGATAGTCCGGGGCCGGCACGAGGACCTCGTCGCCGTCGTCGAGCAGCGCCTGCATCGACATCTGGATCAGCTCCGAGACGCCGTTGCCGAGGTAGATGTCCTCGACGGAGAGCGGGATGCCCTTCGTCTCGTAGTGGCTCATCACCGCCCGGCGGGCCGAGAGCAGCCCCTTCGCGTCGCCGTAGCCGTGCGCCTCGGAGAGGTTGCGGAGCACGTCCTCCAGGATGGCGGGCGGACACTCGAAGCCGAAGGCGGCCGGGTTTCCGGTGTTCAGCTTGAGGATGCGATGACCCGCGGCTTCGAGCCGCATCGCCTCTTCGAGCACCGGACCCCGGATTTCGTAACAGACGTTGGCGAGCTTCGTGGACTGGATCACCTGCATGACGAGAGCTTACGGCGGGGGCGGTCGCGATGCGGAGTGTTCTGGGACACGTCGGACAGCGGGGCGGTGTGCCGAGGTGTGACCCGGATCGCATCGACGGTGACGTGCTCCCTACAATCCGGGCCATGAGCCACCACGACCCCGGAGCCGCCGCACCGCGGCGCGCCCGCCGCCGCCACGCCCCCGCACGCCGGGGCCGCGGTGCCGTGTGGCTGCTCGCCGGGGGCTGCGTCACCGTTCTCGGTCTGGCCGCCGCGCTGCTCACCGGCGGCCTCGGCAAGAGCGGCGGCACGCGGTCCCCCGCCGACGACGGGGCGGACGGGCCGCCCGCGATGATCCAGGCCGACCCCTCCGAAGGGACCTCGGACACCTCGGGGACGGGGAACTTCGGCGCCCCGGGCTCTTCGGGCGGCGGCGCCACGTCCGTGCCCGGCGGCACGCACCCGTCCGTGTCGCCTTCCGTGAAGACCACGGTCACCGCTGCTCCGTCCGGGTCCGCGACCACCGCCCCGCCGACCGCCGACCCGTCCGCCACCGCGTCGGCCGACCGGCTGGGGAAGCCGGGGAAGGGGCGGGGGGCGACCAAGCGGCCTCGGTAGGGACCGGGCGGCCTCGGTGGGGAAGGGCACCCCCGGCAGGGACCAGGCGCCCCCGGTAGGGACCGGCCTCGGTTCGGGGGATCCCGGGCCGTCGGGATAGGTTGGCCGGTCATGTGGGCTTTCAGTGCCTCCGGATGCCGGTGGCTCGGTGCGGGCGGGTCGCTCGCCGTGGCCGTCGGCGGATACGCGGCCGGCACCCTTCCGGTCCTCGGCGGTGGGCCGCTGTGGCAGCCGCGCGGCTCGGCGGCCGAGGTGGCCGGCGCGGTCCTGGCGACCCTCGGACTGACCCTGCTCGTCGCCGCCTGGTGGCGCTACGGCGTCCTCCTCGCCCGCGGCCTGCGGGACGGGGTGCTCGCCACCCTCGCCTGCTGGACCGCGCCGCTGCTCCTCGCCCCGCCGCTGCACAGCGCCGACGTCTACAGCTACATCGCCCAGGGCGCGATGGTCCTCGAAGGCCACGACGTGTACGGGGCCGGGCCCGCCGTCCTCGGCCCCGGCGACCTCGGGGCCGACGCGGCGGCGAGCGTCGGCGGGAACTGGACCCACACCCCCGCGCCGTACGGACCCGCCTTCCTGCTCCTCGCCGCGGGCATCGTGAAGCTGACCGGCGGGGCGGTCGTGCCCTCCGTCCTCGGCCTGCGGCTCGTCGCCCTCGGCGCGCTCGCCCTGATCGTCTGGGCCGTACGCGGCCTCGGCGGCGGGGGCGGCGGCCGTGACGGGGCGCTCTGGCTCGCCGCCCTCAACCCGCTGCTCCTCGTCCACGTCGTCGGCGGCATGCACAACGACGGCCTGATGATCGGCCTCATGCTCGGCGGCGTCCTGCTCGCCACGCGCGGCCGGTGGGTGCTCGGCAGCGTCCTCGTCGGCTTCGCGATGATGGTCAAGTCGCCGGCGGCCGTCGCGCTGCTCTTCATCGGCGTGCTCCTCGCGCGCGGCGGCGGCGTACGGGGCCTGCTGAAGGGTCTCGTCCTGCCGGGGGCCGTCGCGGGCGCCGTGGCGGCGGGGGCCTCGGTCCTCGCCGGGACCGGGTTCGGGTGGCTGCGGACCCAGAGCGTCGCCGCGGCCATCCACACGCCGCTGTCCCTGACGAGCGACCTCGGCCTCGGGCTCGGGCTGCTCCTCGGGGGCGAGGCGGAGCCCGTGAAGGGGGTCGTGCAGAAGCTGGGGCTGCTGCTCGCCGTCGGGGTCATCGTGGCGCTCGCCCTGCGGGCCCACCGGGGGCGTCTCGACCCCGTCCTCGGGCTCGGGCTCTCGCTGGTCGCGCTCGTGGCGCTCTCGCCGATGGTGCAGCCCTGGTACCTGCTGTGGGGGACGGTCGTCGTCGCGGGCGTCGCGTGGCGGAGCCGGGCGGGGCAGGTCCTCGCGGTGCTGTCGGCGGCGCTGGTGTACGAGACGCAGCCGTCGGGACACACGCCGTGGTACGGGTTCGTGTCGGCGGGGCTGGTGCTGGTGGTGGGGCTCGTGTGGGTGCGGCGGGAGCCGTGGGGGCCTGGAGCGGGCGGTGCCGGCGAAGGTACCGTGCCGCCCCAGCGCACGCGCGGTACGCGATCGGCGCCGGCCCGGGACTCAGCGGGGCTGCGTCCGTCTGACTGACCGGCCCGCCAGTACGTCCGTCCTCCGGCCGTCCTCCACGACGAACCTCCCGTCGATCAGCACGTGCGGGATGCCCACCGGCAGGGTGCGCGGGTTCTCGTACGTCGCGCCCGCGGCGACCGTCGCCGGGTCGAAGAGGACCAGGTCCGCCACATGGCCCTCCCGCACCAGGCCCCGGTCCGGGAGGCGGAGGCGGGCCGCCGGGCGGGAGGTCAGATGGGCGACGCACTCCTCCAGGGAGAGGACGCCGAGCTCGCGCACGTACCGCCCCAGGTACTCCGGGAACGTGCCGTACGCGCGCGGGTGCGGCTTGAGGCCCTGGAGGATGCCGTCCGAGCCGCCCGTGTGCACCCGGTGGCGCATGATCGTCCGGACGTTCTCCTCGTGGCCGACATGCTGGAGGATCGTCGTGCCCAGGCGGTCCTCCAGGAGGAGCCGGCGGGCGGTGGGCCAGCCGTCGACGCTGCGGCCCACGTGCTCCGCCAGTCCCCGGTCCGTGACGCCCGAGATCTCGATCGTCGCCCAGTCGACCGGCACCCCGTGGCAGCCGTCCGAGCCGAGCTCCTCCAGGTGGTGCCGGATCCGTTCCGCCGTCGCGTCGTCGCGGAGCCTGGCCAGGGCCGCTTCCGGGCCGCCCTCGCTCGCCCAGCTCGGGAGCAGCGCGAGCAGGGTCGTGCTGCCCGGGGTGTACGGGTACGTGTCGAGGCTGATGTCGGCGCCCGCGTCGAGGGCCGCGTCGAGGAGGGCCAGCAGCTCCGGGGCCCTGCCCTCGTTCACGCCGAAGTTCATCGTGGCGTGGGCCAGGTGCAGGGCGCAGCCCGCCTCCCGGGTGAGCGCCACCATCTCCTCGTACGCGCGCAGCGCCCCCGCCCCGTACGAGCGGTGGTGCGGGCAGTAGTAGCCGCCGTACTCCGCGACGACCCGGCACAGCTCGGTGAGCTCGGCGTCCGGGGCGTACATGCCGGGGGTGTAGGTGAGGCCGGAGGACATGCCGACCGCGCCCTGCTCCAGGCCCTCGGCGACGAGCCGGCGCATGCGGTCGAGCTCGGGCGCCGTCGCCGGACGGTCCTCCCAGCCCATCGCGTACATGCGGACCGTGCCCTGGGGGATCAGGTACGCCGCGTTCACCGCGATGCCCCGGTCGAGCCGGTCCAGGTACTCGCCGACCGTGCGCCAGTCGAAGTCGACGGACGTGTCCCCGGGCGCACCGCCGTTCCAGCCGGTGATCGCCCGGCGGACCTCGTCGAGCGTGCGGTCGTCGACGGGGGCGTACGACAGGCCGTCCTGGCCCAGGACCTCCAGGGTCACGCCCTGCGCGGCCTTCGCGCTGTGGTCCGGGTCGCGGAGCAGCGCGAGGTCGCTGTGGGCGTGCATGTCGATGAAACCGGGGGAGAGGACGAGGCCCTCGGCGTCCAGGACGCGGCGGGCGGTCGGGCGCTGGCAGCCGGCCGCCGCGGCCTCCTTGACGATCGAGACGATCCGGCCGCCCTCGACGCCGACGTCGGCCCGGTAGGAGTCGCCGCCGCTGCCGTCGACGACCTCCGCGTCACGGAAGACGAGGTCCATGTCCTGCCCCCTCTGGTGGTCCTCGGCGATCAGAAGAAGGTGCGGATGTGGTCGACCACCGTGCCGTCCGCCTCGACGAGCGGGATCAGCTGCCACTTGTCGAAGATCGTGCAGGGGTGGGAAAGGCCCATCCCCACCCAGTCGCCGACCTCCAGGTCCGCGCCCGGTCCGGTGGCGAGCCAGGTGTGCTGGTCGGAGAGGCCCGTGACGGTGATGCCCTCCGCGGGGCGGATCTCACCCGTGCGGCTGTCGCGGACGACGTGCGCCTCGGGGAGGTGCAGGTCGTGGGCGGCGTCCCGCTTGCCCGCGTTGGTGAAGGCCTGCTCGGCCGTGGGGCGGGAGACGACCTGCGACCAGAGCCGGAACGCCGGCTGGAGCGCGCCCTCCTCGGGGATCCGGTTGAAGGGGGTGCGGTTGCGGTACTGGCCGTCGTCGTGGGAGACGTACGCGCCGGAGCGCAGCAGCTTGAGGACCGGGAGGGAGAGCTCGGGGATCTCCGCGAAGACCTCGGCGACCGTGTCGAACCACTCGCTGCCGCCCGCGCTCACGATGATCTCGCCGATCGCCGGGTCGAAGCGGCCGGCCTTGTCGAAGTCGGCGGCGAGCCCGACGAGGCGGTGCAGCCACTCCCGCACGCTGTCGGCGTCGGCGCCGGGCATCGTGCCCTCGTACCCGGCGACGCCGACGAGCCGCAGGGTGGGGGCGGCCGCGACGGCGTCGGCGACGGCCGCGCACTCCGCCTCCGTCCGGACGCCCGTCCGCCCGGTCGCGCCGGCGGCCAGCTCGACGACGACGTCCACGGGGCGGGCCGCGCCGGCCGCGCGCAGGGCCTCGTCCATCAGCTCGACGCCGCGCACGGAGTCGACGTAGCAGACGAGCCGGAAGGCGGGGTCGGAGTCGAGTTCGGCGGCGAGCCAGCGCAGCGCGACCGGGTCGACGACCTCGTTGGCCAGGAAGATCCGGGCGATGCCGTGGGCGCGGTAGACGCGGGCCTGGTGGGGGACGGCGGCGGTGATGCCCCAGGCGCCGTGCTCCAGCTGCCGGTCGAAGAGCTGGGGGGCCATGGAGGTCTTGCCGTGCGGGGCGAAGGCCAGGCCGTGGCGCTCGGCGTAGGTCTCCAGGAGGCGGAGGTTGTGCTCGACGGACTCGGCGGAGAGGGCGAGGACCGGGGTCGTGTAGCCGCCGGTGAAGAGGTTGCGCCGCTGGGCGGAGAGTTCGCCGACGGTCAGGCCCTCGGCGTCCGGGGGCAGGGCCTTGAAGCGGTGGTCGACGCGCTCGTTCGCCAGGTCGGGCGTGCGCGGCATGAGGCCTCCTCGTCGTGGGGCGTTGCGGAACGGTCGTTGCGGGATGTGCAACGCTCATTGCGCATGGTGCTGATGGCTGTCTAACATCCGGGCCAAGGCCGGGTCAATGGACCCGTACGAGTCCGAGGAGCCCGGGAGTGAGCGGACCCGCGCGCGTGTCGTCGCCCCCGGACGTCGTGTGCCTGGGCGAGTCCATGGTCGCCTTCCTGCCGACCCGGCCGGGCCGCCTCGCCGACGTACCCTCCTTCACCCGCGCGATCGGCGGCGCCGAGTCGAACGTCGCCTGTGCGCTGGCCGCCGCCGGGCACCGGGTGCGGTGGGTCGGGCGCGTCGGGCGGGACGGCTTCGGCGAGCACCTCGTCGACACGATCGCGGGGTACGGGGTCGACGTGGGCGCGGTCGGGCGCGACCCGCACCGTCCGACCGGCGCCTACTTCCGTACGGACGAGGACCGGGCCACCGACGCGCACGAGGTCGTCTACTACCGGGCCGGCTCGGCCGCCTCGGCCATGTCGCCGGCGACCGTCCCGTACGCCTCGGTCGCCGACGCCCGGATCCTCCACCTCACCGGCATCACGGCGGCGCTCTCGGCGGACTGCCTGTCCCTGATGCGCGCGCTCACGGCCCCGCGGCCCGGCCGGCCGCTCGTCTCGTTCGACGTGAACCACCGGGCGGGGCTGTGGCGCGACGACAGCGCCCCCGAGGTGCTCCTCGAACTCGCGCGGCGGGCGGATGTCGTCTTCGTGGGCGCGGACGAGGCGGAGGTGCTGTGGGGCGTGGCCGATCCGGCGGCGATCAGGGAGGTGCTCGCGGAGCCGGCGGTGCTGGTGGTGAAGGGGGGAGCGGGGAGTGCGGTGGCGTTCGAGCGCGGCGCGGCCTCTTTCCCCACCCTGCCCCTTCCCGAACCGGGGGCTCCGCCCCCGGGCCCCCGCGCCTCAAACGCCGGCGGGGCTGGAATTCCAGCCCGTCCGGCGTTTGAGGACACGCCCGGAGGGCGTACGGGGGGCTGGGGGCTCGCCCCCAGTTTCGGGAAGGGGCGGGGTGGGGGAGAGGCCCCGCGCAGCGGCCCCGCGCCCGCACCGGACCAGGCACCGGGCCCCGCAACGGGCCCCGCACCCGCGCCGGGCCACACGCCGGGCGCCGTACCGGGCCAGGCGCCGGGCCACGCGGCCGGCCACGCGCCGGGCGCCGTACCGGGCCGAGCGCGAGGCACCGCCACCGCCACCGACACCGTCACCCCCGCTCCCGCCCCCCGCGTCGCCGTCGTCTCCCCCGTCGGTGCCGGGGACGCCTTCGTCGCCGGGTTTCTGTCCGCCACCCTCCGCGGCCTCGGCATGGCCGCGCGCCTCCGGCACGGGCATCTCGCCGCCGCCGCCGCGCTCGCCGTGCCCGGGGACTTCGCCGCGCCGCCCCGCCGGGAGCACGCCGACCGGCTGGCCGCGCTCGACGACGCCGCCTGGGGCACACTTCACCTCGGCCCCGGCTGGACGGGGGACGACCAGGAGGTACGTACGCCATGAGCCAGACCGTCGACCGGGCGCTCAGCATCCTGCCGCTGCTCGCCCAGGGACCCGCCGACCTCGGGCAGGTCGCCGAGCGGCTCGGCGTGCACAAGTCCACCGCCCTGCGGCTGCTGCGCACGCTCCACGAGCACGGGCTCGTCCACCGGCAGCAGGACCAGCGCTACCGCCTCGGCGCCCGGCTCTTCGCGCTCGCGCAGGAGGCCGTCGAGAACCTCGACGTCCGGGAGATCGCCCACCCCTACCTCACCGCCCTCAACGAGCGGATCGGGCACACGATCCACCTCGCCGTGTACGAGGAGGGCGAGGTCGTCTACATCGACAAGGTCGAGTCCCGCTACCCGGTCCGCATGTACTCGCGCATCGGCAAGCCCGTCGCGATCACCGTGGCCGCCGTCGCCAAGCTGCTCCTCGCCGACCTGCCCGAGCCGGAGCGCCGCGCGGTCGCCGCGAAGCTCGACTACCCCCCGTACACCCCCCGTTCGACGCCGAACGCCGCCGCCTTCCTCAAGGAGCTGGCGACCGTACGCGAACAGGGCTGGGCCACCGACCTCGGCGGCCACGAGGAGTCCATCAACTGCGTCGGCGCGCCCATCCGAGGGGCCGACGGGCGGGTCGTGGCCGCGATGTCGGTCTCGGCGCCCAACGTGGTCGTCACGGCCGAGGAACTCCTCACCCTCCTCCCGCAGGTGCGCGGCACCGCGGACGCCATCAGCCGCGAGTACTCCGGCACCGCTCCGACGAAGGAAACAGAGGAACCGACCGCATGACCGAGAAGACCGCTCTCACCCCCGCCACCCACACCGCCCCGCCGGCGAGGTTCTCGCACGGCGTCCGGAAGGGCAACATCCTCCAGGTCGCCGGCCAGGTCGGTTTCCTGCCCGCCGTCGAGGGCCGGGCCCCGACGGTCGCGGGGCCGACCCTGCGCGAGCAGACCCTCCAGACCTTCGCCAACGTCAAGGCGATCCTGGAGGAGGGCGGCGCGAGCTGGGACGACGTGATGATGATGCGCGTCTACCTCACGGACGTGGACCACTTCGCCGAGATGAACGAGATCTACGACCAGTACTTCGAGGACCAGAACCTCAAGGCCCCCGCCTCGGCCCGCACCACCGTCTACGTCGGCCTCCCGGCCGGCCTCCTCATCGAGATCGACGCGCTCGCCGTCCTCGACTGAGCAGTGCCCCGGCCGCAGCGGCGGCCGGGGCACCCCTTCACGTACGGGCCGTCAGGCCGCGCAGTACTGCGCCTGCTTGCCGATCGAGCGGTACATGCAGTCGGCGTTCTCCAGGAGCTGGAGGACGGCGTCGCGGTTGCGGCTCGTCTCGCGCTCGATGACCTCGTCGGGCGGGTAGAAGCCGCCGCCGCCGGACGACGGGTACATCTCGAAGGTGTACGCGAAGATCTTCTGCGCGCCCCACAGGTAGTCGTCGATCGAGCCGTCCGTGATGTACAGGTCGCTGGACTGCTCGGGCGTGTAGCCGTTGCTCGCGGCCATCTTGCCGCCGACGGTCGCGAAGGCGTCGCGGTCGTCCTGGGTCATGCCGGTGGTGGTGTTGGCCGTCGTCCAGCCGAAGGGCCAGAGGACCAGTTCGCTGTACGTGTGGAAGTCGATGGCCGCCGTGATCTGCTGCTTGCCGCCGACGACCCGGGAGCGGACGAAGTCGGCGACGACCTTCACCTCGGGGGCCGACTCGGGGGCCGTGCCCCGGTAGGTCTCGGAGCTCTTGGTGCCGGAGGAGCCGCCGCAGCAGCCCCACTTGTAGTCCCAGTTCCGGTTGAGGTCGGTGCCGATGTAGGAGGAGTTGGCGTTGGGCTGCCGGTTCTTGCGCCAGCTGCGGTACGAGCCGCTTGCGATGTCGTACTCGCCGCCGTCCGGGTTGAGGTCCGGGACGATCCAGATCTCCCGGTTGTTCACCATGCTGGTGATGCGGGAGTCCGTGCCGTAGCCCGCGCCGAGTTCGCGCAGCAGGTAGAGCGCCATCTCGACGGTGAGGTGCTCGCGGGCGTGCTGGTGGTGGGTGAAGAGGACCTCGGGCTCGTTCTCGTCGGTGGCGACGTTGTCGCTGATCTTGATGGCGACGATGTCCCGGCCCTGGTACGTCTTGCCGATGACCCGCTTGTTCATGATCGAGGGGTAGGCGGCGAGGCGCTGGTCGATCTCCGCGGTCATCTCGGCGTGGTTGTGGTACTTCGCGTCCGCGGAGGGGAAGTCGAGGGGGCCGGCGGTCTTGTCGGCCTCGGTGTTGCGGTTCGGCGGGCCGGGGAGCGCGACCGGCGCGTAGCCGAGGGCCTTGAGCCGGGCGAGCTGTTCGGTGTTGGCGCTGACGACGACCGAGCGGGCGTCGACCTCGTCGATCGAGACGCCGGTGGCGGTCAGCGCGCTGCGGGCGGCCGGGGTGGACGGTCCGGCGATCTCGTACTGCCGGATCACCTCCTCGGCGCCGGACGCGATGCGGGCGGCGGTCGGCGCCGGGTCGGCCCCGGCGGGGGTGCTGAGGGCGGAGAGGGGCGCCGCGAGGGCGAACGCCACGAGGGCCGCGAGGGTGGCGGTCCTTCTGCCGCGGAGGGGACGTCGCATGCTGTCTCCTGGGTGGGGAGTGTGGGGGAGTGCGACCGAGCCAAGTCGTGCGGTTGCCCGGGGGTGTGACTGCCTGGCAGTCGCTGCTTCCCGGGTACGTGCCTGTCCGGCCACATGGTCCGGCTATGTCATGGACCGGTCAAGATAGCGAGTTCGGCCATACTGTCCCGCGTGGGGACCCTCATCGGTAGATATGTCATCGAGCACAAGCTAGGCGAAGGCGGCATGGGCACCGTCTATCTGGCCCGATCGCGCGGCGGGCGCGCCGTCGCCGTCAAGGTCGCACGGCCGGAACTCGCCTCCGACCCGTCCTTCCGCGCCCGCTTCCGCGCCGAGGTCGCCGCGGCCCGGCAGGTCGGCGGCTTCCACACCGCGCAGGTCGTCGACGCCGACCCCGAGGCGGAGGCCCCCTGGCTCGCCACCGCCTACATCCCCGGGCCCACCCTCTCCGGACTCCTCACCGCCCAGGGCCCCATGGACGAGGCCCGGCTCCGCTCGCTCGGCGCCGCGCTCGCCGAGGCCCTGGAGGCGATCCACGCCTGCGGGCTCGTCCACCGCGACCTCAAGCCCGGCAACATCGTCATGGCCGCCGACGGGCCGCGCGTCCTCGACTTCGGGATCGCCCGCGCCGTGGAGTCCACCCGGCTCACCGCCACCGGCAGCGCCTTCGGCACCCCCGGCTACCTCGCCCCCGAACAGGCCCTCGGCGAGGAGGTCACCGGCGCCGCCGACGTCTTCGCGCTCGGCGCCGTCCTCGTGGCCGCCGCGGGCGGGCGGCCCTTCGGGGACGGCACGCCGATGGGGCTCATGTACCGCTCGGTGCACGAGGCCCCCGACCTCGGCGCCGTCCCGCAGGCGCTGCGCGATCTCGTGGGGCGCTGCCTCGCCAAGGACCCCGCCGAACGGCCCACGCCGGACGCCATCATGGACGAGCTGGCGGGGACCTCGTACGAGCCCGCGGCCACACCTTCCGCACCTCCGGCGGTCCCGGACCCCCGGGTGACGCCGGGGCCCGTCGACGCGGTGCCCGCTCCGGTCACGCCCGTCGACGCGGTGCCCCCGCCGACGCCGGGCCTCCAGGACGCCGTGCCCGCGCCCGTACCGGCGCCCGCGCCCGTCCCCGTACCGCATCCCGCCTACCGCCACGTTCCCCCGCCGCCCCTCGCCCCGCCGCTGCCCGCGCCGCAGTTCACCGCCGCCGACCGGAACTCCGGCGTCGACGTCGACGGGACCGGCGTGTTCCTGAACTTCTTCGGCGAGGAGGCCGACTTCCTCTGGAGCGAGATCGGGGCCGTACGGTACGAGCGCATCCGGCGCGACCGGGTGCTGCGCGTCTCCGTCACCCTCTACGACGGCACGGTCTACGACTGCGAGGTCGACGGCCGCAAGGCCGCCCGGGTCGACGACTGGATCCGGCTGCTCGACCCGGTGCTGCGCCACTACCTGCCGGCCTGATGAGACGACGCAGCGCCGCCGGGGGAGCGGCGGCGCTGCGCGGGTCTCGGGACGGGTTCCGCTACGGCAGGTTGTGCACGTGCGGGCCCACCGCGTTCGACCAGGCGTTGCCGGCCGTCGCGTCCCAGTTGGTCGACCAGGTCATGGCGCCGCGCAGCGACGGCCAGGTCTGGGCGGGCTTGAAGGTGCCGCAGCCGGTGCCCCGGGTCAGGCAGTCGAGCGCGTTCTTCACGATCTGCGGGTCGACGTAGCCGCTGCCCGCGCCCCGCGTGGAGGCGGGGACGCCCAGACCGACCTGGGACGGGTCGAGGCCGCCCTGGAGCTGGATGCAGGCGAGCGCGGTGAGGAAGTCCACCGAGCCCTGGCTGTAGACCTTGCCGTCGCAGCCGAGCATCGAACCGCTGTTGTAGTACTGGGTGTTGATCACCGTGAGGATGTCCTTCACGGCGAGCGCGGTCTTGAAGTACTCGGAGCTCGTGTTCTGCATGTCGATGGTCTGCGGGGCCATCGTCAGGACCATCGAGGAGCCCGCCTTGGCGGAGAGCAGGCGCAGCGCCTTGGTCAGGTACGTGGCGTTGACGCCGTGCTCCAGGTCGATGTCGATCCCGTTGAAGCCGTACTCCTGCATCAGGGCGTACGCGCTGTCGGCGAAGGCGGTCGCGGTGGCGTCACTGTTGATGGTGACGTTGCCCTTCTCGCCGCCGACCGAGAGGATCACGGACTTGCCGGCCGCCTTCTTGGCCGCGACGTCGGCCTTGAAGTCGGCGGCCGAGGCGTAACCGACGGCCGGGTCGAGGTTGAAGGTGATCTGGCCGGGCGTGGCGGTGGAGTCGGCGAACGAGACCGCGATGATGTCGTACGCGGCCTGGACGTCCCGCAGCTTCTGCTTCGCCGCGCCGTTGTCGAAGTTCTGCCAGTAGCCGGTGACGGCGTGCTTCGGCACGGCCGGGCCGGGGCCCGGGTCCGTGGGCTTGGCGGTGCGGGCCGTCACGGCGGCGGACTTCGCGGACTCGCCGGCGGAGTTCGTCGCGGAGACCTGGAACTGGTACGCGGTGTCGGCGGTGAGCCCGGTGACGGTGGTCGACGTGCCGGTGACCGTCTGCGGGTTGGCGCCGTCGCGGTACACCTTGTAGGCCGTGGCGCCGTTGACGGCGCCCCAGCTCAGGGCGACGGAGCTGGTGGTGACCGTCCCGGCGGAGAGACCGGCCGGGGTGGCCGGGACGACCGGGTCGGGGTCCTGGCCGCCGCCCCCGTCGGGCCCGAAGACGCTCAGGTCGTCGACGAGGTAGGGGGAGGTGCCGTACCAGCCGTGGGTCCAGATCTCGACCGAGGTGGTGCTCGCGCCGGTGGTGAAGGTGGTGGTGAGCTGCTTCCAGGAGGGGCTGTCGGGCGTCCAGGTGGAGACGGTGCCGGTGCCGGTCCCGGTGTTGTTCGCGCCGAGGTAGGCGTAGCCGCCCTGGACCCAGGCGCTCAGCGTGTACGTCGAGTTGGGCTTCACGGTGACGGTCTGCGTGCACTGGGCGTAGTCGAGACCGGCCGGGCTGGCCTTGAGCGCGCCGGACCCGGTGCGGACCGGCGAGGAGACGACGGCGCCGCTCCCGGCGGAGCAGGACCAGTTGGTGAGGCCGTTCTCGAACCCGGCGTTCTTGGCGACGTTGACGTCCGCCGCCTGCGCGGTGCCGGCTCCGCCGACGAGGACGAGCCCGGAGCCGACGGCGAGCGCGAGGGCTCCGGCGAGCCGGCGCCGTCCGTGCGGGCGGGTGGTGGTGCGGTCCACGTGCATCCTCCGGTGGGGGAGTTGGGGATGTGGAGGTGCCGTACGTCGTCGTACGGAGGGGAGGTGCGGGTACGGGGGTACCGGCGGTGGCCACCGCTGTCGCAACAAGTTGGTCCAGACCAATCGCGTTGTCAATACCTCCGGCGGGGAAGGGCGTTCGGCCGGGCGCCGTGACGACCGGGGACGTGGGGTGGGGCCGCAATAAATGGAGGCAGCTTGGCGGATTGTGTGTTCACCACCCCGCGGGACGTGGATAAGGTGCAGAGGCGGCGGCACCCTGCGGTGACGCCGCGAACGCGGTAAGTGATCCGCGGCCGCCGGGGCGCCGGAGGCCGGAGGGGACGGGGGGTCCGACGTGCCGACAGCGATCGCCGTCACCGGCGCCGACCTGGTGCTGCCGGCGGCCGACCCCGGGACCCCGCAGGCCGCCGTGCTCCCGCCCCCCGAGACCCGCCCGCTCGACGCCTCCCTCGCGGACATGCAGCAGCTCCTCGCCCGCTACGGACACGTGGTCGTCGTCTGCCCCACGTCCGCGCCGACCGCCGTCGAGCACCGCCTGCACGCCGTCCGCGCCCTCCTGGAGAGCGACCGCATCGCCCTGGTCAGGACCGACCTGCCGCCCCTCGGCGCGGCCGTCCTCGTCCGCCAGCTGCGCCAGCTCGCCGGCTGCGACTTCAGCCCCGGAGTCCTCGCCTCCGCCGCCCGGCTGCTCGCCCACTACATCTACGCCGGCGCCGTCCTCGGCTCCGTCTCCCGGCTCGACCGCGTCCCCGTCGGCCTCGGCTCCCACCTCAAGAGCTGGCTCCCGGGCGCCCACTTCGCCGTCCTCGCCGGACCCACGCCGCAGATCGTGCGGATCGGCGCCTCGGAAGAACCGCTCGCCGGACCGGAGTTCGCCACCGAACTCCTCCTCGCCCGCGGCCAGCTCCAGACCGACTGGCCGACCACCACCCTCGTACCCCGCTGGCGGATCCCCGGCCCCGTGCACGAGACGGCCCTGCCCACGTCCTCGCCCGGCTGGTGGGGCACCGGCAAGCTCGTCGAGTTCGCCGCGTACCTGCCCGACCTGCCCGTCCTCCACCAGCTGGTCTCCTCCGTACGGCGCGAGACCTGCCACTGGTGCGGGATGGACCTCATCGGCGACCGCTGCGGCTTCTGCGCGGCGCCGCTGGCACCGGTGGCGCCGCCCGACCGGGGGACGTACTCCGTCGGCCCCGGACAGCAGGCGCTCGGGCCGGGACAGCAGACGCTCGGGCCCGGACAACAGGCCCTGGGTCCCGGACAACAGCCCCTGGGCCCCGGGCAGCAGGCTCTCGGTCCCGGGCCGCAGCCGGGACCGCACGCGCTCGGGCCGGGGCCGGGGCCACAGGCCGGTGCACCCGCCCGCGCCCTCGGGCCCGGCGGCCGTTCCGCCCGCGCCGCGCTGCCGTGAGCGACCCCGTGCGCCCCGGCTGCCCCTCCCGCCCCCGCCCCACGTCTCCGACCGAGGAAGTACGGCCATGAACTCCCGCCAGCGCCGCGGCGTGATCCTGTTGCTGCTCTCCGTCCTGTGCGCGCTCGGCGCGTTCGCCGGTGTCCTCGCCGTCATCAGCGACGTGAACTCGAAGGTCGGCCCGGAGACCACGGCGTACCGGCTCAAAGACGACGTGGCGCCCTACAAGCCCCTGAAAGCGGGCGACTTCGAGAAGATCTCCATGCCGAAGCGCTGGCTGTCCCCGACCGCCGTCACCGACCTCCGCCAGATCGAGGGCAGGATCGCCGTCACCCGGCTCAGGGCCGGCTCGCTCCTCCAGACCGACATGATCGTCGAACGGCCCCAGCTCAAGCCGGGCGAACAGGAGATCGCGATCATGGTCGACGCCGCCACGGGCGTCGCCGGAAAGATCAACACGGGCTCGACGGTCAACATCTACGCGACCTTCGCCGGCGAGAAGAAGGGCGACCCCGACCAGTCCCGCATGATCGTCGCCGGCGCACGCGTCCTCGACGTCGGCCGCCTCACCCCGGCCGCCGAGACCAACGACCGCGCCGGCCGGGCCACCTCCACCGTCCCCATCACGTTCGCGCTCTCCACCCTCGACACCCAGCGCGTCGCGTACGCCGAGTCCTTCGCCGAGCACGTACGCCTCGCCCTCGTCGCCCCGTCCGCCGACGGCACCCAGGGCGGCTCCCCGGCCGACAAGGGCGACCGCACCTACACGCTCGACAAGGACAAGTGAGGCCGGTATGACCACCAGGATCCTGCCCGCCGTCGGCGACCCCGACGCGGCCCGGTCCGTCAGTACGCTGCTCAGCCAGCTCCCCGACGCCGAACCCGCCCAGCCGGTCACCGACTCCACCCAGCTCGTCGACACCCTCGCGCGGCTCGCCGCCGCCTCCCTCGACGAACTCCCCGAGGTCGTCCTCGTCCACGAGCGGATCGGGCCCGTCCCCGCGCTCGAACTCGTCCGCGAGGTCGCCCTCCGCTTCCCCGCCGTCGGCGTCGTCCTCATCACCGCCGACGCCAGTCCCGTCCTCTTCTCCGCCGCCATGGACTCCGGCGCCCGCGGCCTCGTCACCCTCCCCCTCGGCTACGAGGAACTCGCCAGCCGCGTCCAGGCCGCCGCCCAGTGGTCCCTGGGCGTCCGCCGCCACCTCGGCGGCGGCGCGGAGCGGATCACCGGCCCCGGCGGCACCGTCGTCACCGTCAGCGGCGCCAAGGGCGGCGTCGGCGCCACCGTCACCGCCGTCCACCTCGCCCTCGCCGCCCGCGCCGCCGGGCGCAGCGTCGCCCTCGTCGACATGGACCTCCAGAGCGGCGACATCGCCTCGTACCTCGACGTCCAGTTCCGCCGGTCCGTCGCCGACCTCGCCTCGATCGCCGACATCTCGCCCCGCGTCCTCCAGGACGCCGTGTACGTCCACGAGACCGGCCTCTCGCTGCTCCTCGCCCCGGCGGAGGGCGAGCGCGGCGAGGAGGTCACCGACCGCGCCGCCCGGCAGGTCGTCAGCGCCCTGCGCGGCCGGCACGAGGTCGTCGTCCTCGACTGCGGCTCCCGGCTCGACAGCGCCAACGCCGCGGCGATCGAGATGGCCGACACCGCGCTCCTCGTCACCACCCCGGACGTGGTCGCGGTCCGGGCCGCCAAGCGGACGGTACGGATGTGGGAACGGCTCCAGGTCCGCAAGGCCGAGGAGACGGTCACCCTCGTCAACCGCCACCACCGCTCCACCGAGATCCAGCCGCCCCTCGTCCAGAAGATCACCGGCACCCGGATCGCGGGCGTCGCCGTCCCGGCCAACTTCAAGGAGCTCGCGGCGGTCGTCGACGCCGGCCGCCTCCACGAACTCGACGCCAAGTCGACGGTCAAGCAGGCGCTGTGGAGCCTGGCGGGGGAACTGGGCCTGGTGCAGGCGGCGGGACAGCCCGGCAAGGAACTCGCCCGCGCGGGCGACCGGGGCTCCCTGGGCCTGCGCCGCCGCACCGGAGGCCGCTGAACGATGCGCGCGGACCGGGACGACGACAGGGGGCAGGTGGCGGTGGAGTTCCTGGGAATGGTGCCGCTGATCCTGCTCACGCTGGCGCTGCTGTGGCAGGTGGTCCTGGTCGGGTACACGTACACGCTTGCGGGGAACGCGGCGGACGAGGCGGCGCGGGCCGGGGCCGTCGGTGACGACTGCGGTGAGGCCGCGCGGCGTCACCTGGACGGCGCCTGGCTGGACGGCGCCGAGGTGAGCTGCCCGCCGGGCGACGGGATGGTGAACGCGGTGGTCACGCTCCAGGTCCCCGTCCTGGTCCCGGGCGTGGGAGGCCTCTTCCACGTGAAGGGCAAGGCGGGCGCCGTCGACGAGAGGGGCCGCACGCCATGAGAAGCGATTCCCGCGACGGGAGGCGCGACCGGGGCCAGGCCGCCATCGAGTACCTCGGCTTCCTCCCGATCCTGCTCATCGTGGGGCTGGCGGGCCTGCAGCTCGGGGTCGCGGCGTACGCGGCCCAGCAGGCGGGCACGGCCGCGCGGGCGGCGGCGCGGGCGGCGAGCAGCGACGCGGAGGACGCGCCCACCGGACAGCAGGCCGGCTACGCGGCCGCCGACTGGGTCACCGGCGTGTCGGTCGACCCCGGCGGGGACGAGGTCGTCGCCACCGTCACCGTGCGCATCCCCTCGGTCGTCCCCTTCTGGAGCTTCGACGACATCACGAAGACCGCCACCATGCCGCTGCCCGAGACGCCCGACGAGGAGGACCTGCCATGAGCCTGCGTGCCCGGATCAACGCCCCCGAGGACAAGGGCGGCAGCGCGGCCGCGCGCGAGGACGGCCATCTCGTCGCCGCCTTCCGGGCCAAGCTCCTGGAGGAGATCGACCTCACCGAGATGTCCGCGCTCGCGGCGGCGGAGCGGCGGGCCCGACTGGAGCGCGTCCTCGGCCACATCATCAGCCGCGAGGGCCCGGTCCTCTCCACCGCCGAGCGGGCCCAGCTGATCCGCCGGGTCGTCGACGAGGCCCTCGGGCTCGGCGTGCTCGAACCGCTCCTCGAAGACGCCTCCATCACGGAGATCATGGTCAACGGCCCCGACCAGATCTTCATCGAGCGCGGCGGCCGCGTGGAGCTGCTCCCGCTCCGCTTCGCCTCGCACGAGCAGCTGATGCAGACCATCGAGCGGATCGTCTCCACCGTGAACCGCCGCGTCGACGAGTCGAACCCGATGGTCGACGCCCGGCTCCCCTCCGGCGAACGCGTGAACGTCATCATCCCGCCGCTCTCCCTCACGGGCGCGACCCTCACGATCCGCCGCTTCCCCCGCGCGTACACGCTCCACGAGATGATCGGCCTCGGCTCCCTCGACGAGCAGATGCTGCTCCTGCTGTCGGGACTGGTTCAAGCCAAGTTCAACCTGATCGTCTCCGGCGCGACCGGCACCGGGAAGACGACCCTCCTCAACGCCCTGTCCGGGCTCGTCCCCGAGGGCGAGCGGATCATCACCATCGAGGACTCGGCGGAACTCCAGCTCCAGCAGTCCCATGTGATCCGCCTGGAGGCCCGCCCGCCGAACATCGAGGGCCGCGGGGCCATCTCCATCCGTGACCTCGTCCGCAACTCCCTGCGCATGCGCCCCGACCGCATCATCGTCGGTGAGGTCCGCGGCGGCGAGACCCTCGACATGCTCCAGGCGATGTCCACCGGCCACGACGGCTCGCTCGCCACCGTCCACGCGAACTCGGCCGAGGACGCGCTGATGCGGCTCCAGACCCTCGCGTCGATGTCCGAGGTGAAGGTGCCGTTCGAGGCGCTGCGGGACCAGATCAACAGCGCGGTCGACGTCCTCGTACAGCTCACCCGGCATCCGGACGGCACCCGCCGCATCACCGAGATCGCGGTCCTCGCCTCGCACGGCCGGGAGAGGTTCCTGCTCGCCACGGTCTGCCGCTTCCAGGCGCAGCCGGTGGCGGCGGACGGGCGGGTGTACGGCAGGTTCACGTACCACCCGCTGCCCCGGCGCGTCGCCGAGCGCCTCTATCTGGCGGGCCAGCCCATCCCACAGGCCTTCGGCGTGGCCGCGACCGATGCCCACCTGGCGACCCGAGAGGCGGAGTGATGACACAGGCCGTGACAGCGATGACCGACGACCCGACATGGCGGCCGGGGGCCGGGGCGACGACGGACGACCCGACGTGGCGACCCGGGGGCGGCCTGACGGCCGAGGACCCGACGTGGCGGCCGGGGGAGCGGCGACGATGACGGATCCCTTCTGGCTGACGGTCGGCGTGACGCTGCTCGCGTGCGTGCTGGGCGTGGTCGGCGTCCAGGCGTACGCGAGCGGGGCACGCCGTCACGCGGCCCTCGTGGCCCGCCTGGACGAGAGCGGCGAACCGGAGGCCGTGACCGGCCGCCGCAGGCGCCGCTTCCGGGGCGTGGACCGGCGCGTACGGAAGACGGCGCTCGGCCGGAAGCTGGAGCTGCGGATCGCGGCGACGGGCCTCGACATCACGCCGGGCGAGTTCACGGTGGGCCTGGCGGCGACCGTGGCGGTCCTGTGGGTGGTGGGGCAGGCGGCGCTGTCGCCGTTCTTCGGCCCGATCTGCGGACTGCTCGGCGTCTGGGTGGCGATGGGCTTCCTCAACTGGCAGCGCCAGAAGCGCATCGAGCGGTTCATCAACCAACTCCCGGAACTCTCACGGATCCTGGCCAACGCGACCCAGGCCGGTCTGGCCCTCCGAATGGCACTGAGCCTGGCGGCCGACGAGCTGGAGGCGCCGGCGGGTGACGAGCTGGAGAAGGTGGCACAGCAGCTGGCGGTGGGAACGTCGCTGGACGACGCGCTGGGAGAACTGGCGGAACGCCTCCCGTCCCGCGAACTGGTGGTCCTCGTGACGACCCTCGTCCTGGCCAACAGGGCGGGCGGCACGGTCGTCTCCTCGCTGCGGAACCTCACGGAGACCCTGGAGGAACGCAAGGAGACCCGGCGCGAGGTCCGCACCCAGCTCTCGCAGGTGAGCATGACGGCGTACTCCGTCCCGGTGATCGGGGTCGGCTCGCTCCTGCTGATCGACAACATGCAGCCGGGCGCTCTGGACCGCATGACGGCCTCGGGCATCGGGCAGGCCGCGGTGGTGGCGGCGTTCGCGCTGTACGTGGTCGGTTTCGCCGCCATCCGCCGTTTCTCGAAGATCGACGTGTAGGGACAGCCGAAGTGGACCTCCTCCTGGCCCTGCTGGCCGGCCTGGCAGTAGCGGGCATCGCCTACGGCCTGCGCCTGTACCGCGCGGACGCGAAGCTCCCGGACGACCTCAGACTCGCCCTGGAGGTCGGCGCGACCCGGACGGGAGCGGTCGACTCGGCGGTGGACCGCCTCGGCATGCGCTGGTCGCCGGCCGTGCTCCGCCTGATGGGCCCGAAGCGCGTCAACGCGGTCCGCCGCCGGATCGACCTCGCGGGCAACCCCGGGGGCCTGACGATCGACCGGTACGGGGCGAGGCGGGCGGTCTACGGCTTCCTGGGCGGGCTCGGCGGCCTGGTGATGCTGAGCAAGGGCTCGTACGTGACGGCGCTGCTGCTCCTCGCCTTCGGCGCGTTCTGGACGGAGGTCGGGATCTGGTCGGCGGTCCGCATCCGCAAGGACCAGATCGAACGCACGCTGCCGGACTTCCTGGACGTCCTGGCGGTCGTGGTCAGCGCGGGGCTGGGCTTCCGGCAGGCGCTGGAGAGGGTGGCGGAGAAGTACGAGGGCCCGTGGGCGGACGAACTCCGCATCACGCTCCGCCAGATGGACATGGGCGTGAGCCGCCGGCAGGCGTTCGACGAGCTGCGCCGGCGCAACGACTCGGAGCAGGTGGCGCAGTTCGTGACGGCGCTGCAGCAGGGGGAGGAGCTGGGGGCCCCGATCGTGGACACCCTGATCCAGATCGCCAACGACATGCGGCGCACGGACGCCCAGAACGCCCGCCGCAAGGCCGCGAAGGCCGTCCCGAAGGCCACGATGGTGATCACGACCCTGATGGTCCCGGCGACGATGATCCTGCTGGGGGCGGGCCTGTTCCTGGGCACGGGAACGGACTTCGGGTCGGTGACGGGCGAATGAACCGTGCGGTTGCGCTGACATATTCGAGGCAAACGACTTCGCGGGCGCAACCCGATGTGCCAGAGTGCGGACAGAGTGTGAGGGGGTGGAGCTGATGGACCGGATCGCCGCGACCGGCTGCCTCGGCCCCACCCGATGAACGGGCCCTGTCCGCCGACCCGCCCGTCGGCGTACGGTGCCCAGGCGCAGGCGTCCGAACGCGGAGGGGACCACGATGAACGACGCGATGCTGAAGGCCCTGACGAAGGCCCGTGTGTGGTGGCTGGGCGACTGGGCAACCCGCCGGAGGGGGGACCGCGGGCAGACGGCGGTGGAGTATCTGGGGATCATTGTGGTGGTGGTGGCGATCGTGATCGCGATCACCGGCACGGACATCGGAAACTCCATCAAGAACGCCATCACTCAGAAGATCGCCGATCTGACAGGGAAGTAGGGCGGCGCAGATGGCGGAGCGATGACGGGCAGGCGTTTCCCGTCTACATCGCGGTCATTGCCGGGCTCCTGTTTCTGGCGTTCGCCTACTTCTTGGTGGGGCAAGCTGCGCTGACGCGGAACAGCGCCCAGACCGCTGCGGACGCGGCGGCTCTCGCAGCGGCTCAGGATGCCCGGGAGCAGCTGCGAGACGGCTGGATCGAGGTGCTCCTCGATCCGGGGCAGTGGAACAGGTTCCTTCAGAGCATGGCAAACATCGATGACGCCTCCGCGTGTCAGCAGGCAGAGGAGTTTGCGGCTCGGAACATGGCGGCACTCACGGGCAGCAAGTGTGTTCCTCTCGCTACCGGGGAGCATGGCTTCAAGGTGACAGTAAGCACGACAGGCCAAGAGCCGCGTGACGCTACGGCTTCTGCTGAAGCCGTGCTTGAACCGCGTTGCAGGTTCGACGAGCCGGAACCCCCTCCGGATCCACCGGAGTCCCCCCAGGGGCCGACACCGACGGACCCCGGGGAAGGTGGCGAACAGCCGGACGACGGCAAGTCCGTGGTCAGCCTTGATTGCGATGGCGAGCCATGGTTGATCGATCCCGAAAGCCCGCGCCTCCCCGGTGCCGCAGATCTCTTCAGCGTCCGACTGTCAGAGTGACCCGCGACGAGCAAAGGAAGCACGCTTCATGAACGCGCGCTACGCAAGGAAGACCCGTAGAGGGGTGGTTGCAGCAGCGATCGCGTCCGTGGCACTTCTCGTGGCCGGCTGCGGCGCTGAAGAGAAGCCCCCTACGGACAAGCCCACTTCGACGACGGTGGCTCCGCCGAAGGGAGGGGCCTCCACGCAGGGGTCGCAGGCGGCCGAGGAGCCGACGGAGACGCTTGCCGTCCTCAAGGGTAAGGACGGGGTTGAGCTTGACGTCACCGCTGCCGAGAGGGACGCAGGCGGGTTCCTCACCGTCAAGGGCGCGTTGAAGAACACTTCCTCGCGTTCAATCGCGCTCCCTGGCCAGATTCGCGGTGACGAGACAGAGGTCATGAAGCACGGCAACTCCTTGGGAGGGGCCACGCTCATCGACGCCGCTGGGAAGAAGCGCTATTACGTCCTTCGCGACACCGACGGCCGTCCATTGACGACCACCGGCCTTGACATCCTGCCCGCAGGGGAGACGGTCGCAGTGTTCCTGCAATTCCCCGCACCCCCCGCCTCCACCACCGAAGTAAGCTTCCAGCTTCCCACCTTCGAACCCGCCACCCTCAAGCTCTCCTGAGGCGACGCCATGACGACGACAAACCGCCGCCTCGCCGCTCTCGTGCTCGTCTGCGTCGCCCTGGGGCCGATCGCCGGGCCCGTCGCGTACGCCGACGACGGCCCCGGGCCCGCCGGGACCTCCTCGCCCGCGCCCGTCATCGATCCCACCTCGCCCGGTCTGATGCTCCCCGACGGCGCCACCCTCGCCCCCGCCAAGGTCCTCGACATCAAGCAGATCGTCGAGGAGGACGGCGGCCAGCAGCGCCGGCAGGACACCAACGTGGACGTGACGTTCGCGCTGCAGGCCGAGGTGCTGTTCCCCAAGAACAGCGCCAAGCTCTCGCCCGACGCCACCGCCCGCATCGCCGCCATCGCCGCCGAGATCAACAAGATGGGCTCCGGCCGCGTCCGGGTCTTCGGGTTCACCGACAACCTGGGCACGTACGAGCACGGGCTCAAGCTCTCCAAGGAGCGGGCCGTGGCCGTGCAGCAGGTGCTCGCGCGGGCCCTCGACCCGGGGACGAGTTTCGACATCCGCGGCTACAGCGAGGACTACCCGATCGCGGACAACCGCACCGAGGAAGGCCGCAAGAAGAACCGGCGCGTCGAGATCTCCTTCCCCCGGACCACGTCCTCGTCCACCACGCCGTGAGCGCCCGGCTCAATCGGGCAGGCTCAGTTCCAGCGCCGCCCTGATCGTCGCCGTCATCCGCTCCGGGTGCTGGAACACCTCCCGTGCCGTGAACCGCAGCACCCGGCGGACCTCCCGGCACGACTGGAGCGCGTTGAAGCGGGCGATGTCCCGTTCGTGGGCGCGGCGGGTGCCGTGGAAGGCGTAGCCCTCCACCTCGACCGCCAGGCCCGCGGTGCGGAAGAGGAAGTCCGGGCGCAGCGGGCGGCCGTCCGCCGTGAGGAGGGTCGGCTGGCACTCCGGGACCAGGCCCGTGTCGCCCATCCTCAGCCGGGCCACCGTCTCCGCCGGGGACCCCGACGCCGGTTCCGCGAGGCGCAGCCAGGCGCGGGCGCGGGCCGCTCCCCGGCGGGGTGCGGCGAGTTCGGCGGCCAGGTCGTCGTACCGGACCAGGGGCTCGCGGCGTACCCCTTCCACCACCCGCCGGGAGAGCGCGGAGTCCGCGACGACCACCGCCTCCTCCCGGGTGGCGGATGCCCGTATCAGGTCGCCGACCGTCCGCGTCGGGGTCGTCGTCCGGAGGCCCCGTCTGAGGGACCTGTCCCCGTCCGTCAGGTACGTCGTCGTGTGGATCCGTATCTCCGCGCCGCGCGAGGCTCCCGTCCTGCCCGGTGCCGTGAAGTCGAGGTGCCGGGAGGGGGACTCCAGCACCTCGATGCGGTGGAGTCGCGCCGCCGTCCCGTGGCTGCACACCAGCTCCGGGCGCAGGAGCTGGACGGCCGCCGCCCTCAGCCGCCAGTCCACCTCTCTCCCCGGGGCCGCCCACGCGCCCCGGCAGATCCGCTGCCAGCCGTCGCGGCGCAGTCGTCCGGCCAGCCGGCCCGGCGGCCAGCCCGCCGCGACCGCCCAGACCGTCAGGAGGACCCCGCCCCTGGCGAGGATCGCCAACTCGTACATACGCCCAACGATCCACGGAAGAGGGACACTTCGCACCCCTTGTGGAAAACCCGGCGAAAGACGTCGCCAGGAAAGCGTAAATCCGACGGGACATCCCCCTTCGGCGGGAGCATTCTGGACAGATGACGGCGACCCCGGGCGTGAACCCGAACACCGCTCCGAGCGTGCAGTTGGTCAGTGATCTCGTGACCCGGATCCCGGAGTTCCGAGGGGTGTACGAGACCCATGTCTTCCATCAGGGCGGTGTCCTGCCGCACGTGTTCTTCTGGGACGTCGTCCAGGACACCGTCCGTTCCTTCCTCGGCGAGGCCCCCGGCGCCGCCGACTGGCGCCGCACGCTCGACTTCCTGGAGGAGCAGAGCGCGCGCGGTGTCCTCGGCATCGACGAGGTCATCGTCACCTCCTTCCTCGGTGACCTGCCCTCGCCCCAGGAGCCCGGGCACGCCATCGTCGAGCAGCTCGGTCCGGTCATGGCCGCGAAGTTCGTCCGCATAAGGCCCCTCGGCTGAGCCTTCCGCAGTCCCCGGGATAATCGGGTGCATGTCCCTGACCAGGCCCGATCCGAGCAAGCCCGGCCCGCCCCGACCCGGTCTTCCCCGTCCCGACCGTCCCACCCTCGCCGCCCTCGGCGGGTACGCCGCCGCCCGCGTCGTCGGGCTCGTCGTCCTCGCCGTCGCGGCCGGCGTCACCGGGAAGGACGGGCTGCACCGGCTCAAGGGGCGCTGGGACTCCGTCTGGTACGTGCGGATCGCCGAGCACGGGTACGGATACCAGGTCACCCTGCCCAACGGTGACGTCCATTCCGACCTCGCCTTCTTCCCGCTCCTTCCCGCCCTGGAGCGCGGCCTCTCCGCCGTCCTCCCCGTCGACGCCGCCACCGCCGGGCTCCTCGTCTCCTGGACCGCCGGTCTCGCCGCCGCCTGGGGGATCCACCGGTGCGGTGCCCATGTCTTCGGCGGAAGAGCGGGTGTCCTCCTCGCCGTCCTCTGGGGCGTCTACCCCACCGCCTTCGTCCAGTCGATGGCGTACACGGAGACGCTGTTCACGGCCCTCGCCGCCTGGTCGCTGTACGCGGTGCTCCGCGGGCGCTGGATCCTCGCCGGTGTCCTGTGCGCCGCCGCCGGGCTCACCCGGCCGACGGCCGCCGCGCTGATCGCCGCCCTCGTCATCACGGCCCTCGTCACCCTCGTACGGGAACGGCGGCTGCCCCCGCGGACGGTCGCCGGGGTGCTGATCGCCCCGCTGGGCTGGCTCGCGTACGTCGCCTACGTGGCGGTCCGCGAGGGGAGCCCGACCGCGTACTTCGGTGTCCAGGCCGCCTGGGGCAACTCCATCGACGGCGGTGTCGCCCTCGCCCGCTTCATCGCCGGGCTGCCCTGGCCCGCCGCCCTCGGGCTGTGCGCGGCGCTCGCGCTCCTCGGGTGGCTGATCGTCCTGTGCGTGCGGCAGCGGCAGCCGCTGCCGCTGCTCGTGTACACGATCGGCGTCGTGTTCGTCTCCCTCGTCGGCGCCGCCTACTTCGGTTCCCGGCCGCGCCTGATGATGCCGGCGTTCGGGCTGCTGCTGGCGCCCGCCGTGGGCCTCGCGCGCGTGCGGACCCGTATCGCCGTGCCCGTCCTCGCCGGGCTCGCCCTCGCCTCCGGTGTCTACGGGGCGTTCACGCTGCTCGGGTCGGGGCCTCCGTGAGGTCCACGCGCACGCGTACCCCCGGTTCCAGCCCCCACCCGGCCATCGCGCCCGCCTCCGCCTCCAGGACGTGCCGGCCGCGCGGCCGGATCATCCCGAGCCGCCCCGGGCGCATCGTCACCACGGACCGGACCGTGAACGAGCCGTCCAGATAGGCCACGTCGATCGGGAAGCGCATGCCGAAGGTGTGCACGCTGTTCGTCCGGGTGATCAGCAGCGCCCCCGCGATGCCGTCCCGGCCCAGCAGTCCCCGTCGTCGTGCCCGGTACGAGGCCGCCACCTCCAGCGGGATCTCCACGGCGCCCAGCGCCAACGTCCCCGTCCCGTCCGCCCATTTCCCCATGCGGCAGACCGTAGCGGTCCGGGCGCCTAGGGTCTCGTCCGTGTACGTCACGCTGATCGCCGTCGCCGCCCTGTGGGGGGCCGCCGTCGGGCTGCTCGTGCCCCGGGCCGCGTACCGGCTCTCCGTCGAGCCGGAGGAGCCGTGGCGGGACCGCTGCCCCGCCGGGCACGTCCTCGTCGGGCCCGGGCGCGGCTGGCTCGGCGGGCCCGGGCGGCAGGCCTGCGCGACCACCGCGAGCCCGCTCCTCGCGCCGCTGCTCACCGCCCTCGCCTGCGCCGCGCTCGCCGCCGCGACCGGCGGGCCCCGGCCCGAGCTCGCGGTCTGGCTGCTCGGTGCGCCCCTCGCCGTGCTCCTCGCCTGCGTGGACGCGCGCGTGTACCGGCTTCCAGACGCCCTGACGCTGCCGCTCGCCGTCGCCGTACCGCTGCTCCTCGGCGTCGCCGAACTCCTTCCGTACGACGCCGGATCCTGGATCCACGCGCTGCTCGGCGGGCTCGTCCTCGGCGGGGCCTACCTGCTGCTGTTCCGGATCAACCCGAGCCAGCTCGGCCTCGGCGACGTGAAACTGGCGGTCCCGCTGGGTGCGGCCCTCGGCTGGTACGGCTGGGGGGTGCTCTTCGCCGGGGCCTTCGCCGGCTTCCTCCTCGGCGCGGTGTACGGCCTCGGCCTCGTCCTGCTGCGCCGCGCCGACCGCTCCTCGGCGATCCCCTTCGGCCCCTTCATGCTCGGCGGCGGCCTGCTCGGCCTCCTCCTCGGCGCGTTCACCGCCCTCCCCTGAAGGCCCGCCCCTACCATCGCCGCACATGCGGACAATTGCCACCCATCCACCCGTACAAGACAGAGCGCTCGCGCGCACCGCCGCCTGGTACCGCAGCCCCGCGCTCATCCCCTGGGTCTGGGCCGCCGGGCTCTTCCTCCTCTACTCGGCCGTCGCCGTGCGCCGCCACCAGCTCCTGCGCACCACCGGCTACGACCTCGGCATCTTCGAGCAGGCCGTCCGCGCCTACGCCGAACTCCGGGCGCCCGTCGCCCCCTTGCGCGGCGAGGGCTTCAACCTCCTCGGCGACCACTTCCATCCCCTGCTCGCCGTCCTCGCCCCCCTCTACCGGCTCTGGCCCTCCCCGCTCTGCCTGCTCCTCGCCCAGTCCGCGCTGCTCGCCGTCGCCGTCGTCCCCCTCGCCCGCCGCGCCGGTGGCGTGCTCGGGACCGCCGCCGCCCACACCGTCGCCGCCGGTTACGGGCTGAGCTGGGGCATCGCCTCCGCCGCCGCCTTCGACTTCCACGAGGTCGCGCTCGCCGTCCCGCTGCTCTCCTTCTCCCTGGAGGCGCTCGCCCGGCGCCGCTGGGGGCAGGCGGTCGCCTGGGCGGCGCCGCTGCTGCTCGTGAAGGAGGACCTGGGGTTCACGCTCGCCGCCGTCGGCGCGTACATCGCGATCAAGGGGCCCCGCCGTCTCGGGCTGGTCACCGTGGCGGCGGGTGTGCTCGGCTCGGTCCTGGAGGTCGAGGTCCTGCTGCCCGCCTTCAACGCAGGAGGCGGATACGCGCACGGCGGCAACCTCGCCGACGCGCACGGCTCCCTGCTCTCCACCCTCGCCCACGCGCCGCTCGACATGCTCCGTCCCGAGGTCAAGGCGGTCACCCTGATCCTGGTCTTCGCCCCGTCCGCGCTCCTCGCGCTCCGCTCACCGCTCGCCCTGACCGCCGTCCCCACCCTCGGCTGGCGGCTGCTCTCCGAGAACGGCTTCCACTGGGGGACGGCGTTCCACTACAGCGCGATCCTCATGCCGGTCGTGTTCGCCGGTCTCGTCGACGTGCTCGGCCGGAGGGACCCGGACCGGCGTGAGCTGCGGGCCGTCCTCACGACGGTGCTCGTCGTGACGGCCGTCCTGCTGCCGTCCTTCCCCCTCGCCCAGCTCGCCCAGCGGGCCACCTGGCACACCACGCCGCACGTGCGGGCGGCCCGCGCGCTGCTCGCCCGCATCCCCGACGGCGCCACCGTCGCCGCCTCCAACCGGCTCGCGCCGCAGCTCACCGCGCGCTGCACGGTGGTCCTCTTCCCGACGTTCCCGGTGGGCGGCGAGCTCTACCGCTACGACGCCGCGCGCCTCCCGGCGCCGACCGCCGCGTGGATCGTCCACGACGAGCGGGCGCCCGAGGCCTGGCCGTACCCCTCGGGCCACTGGCCCTACCCCCTGGAGCGGCAGCGGGCCGAGCTGGAGGCCGCGACCCGGACGTACGGCTACGAGGTCGTCGCCCGCCGTGACGGCATCACCCTGCTGCACCGGCGGCCGGACGCCTGACCTGCCGGAAAGCCGTCCCGCGGAGCCCCTCGCGTCAACGCCGCGCCCTTCGGCGGCGGTCCCTCTTCGGGGGGACGGAACTCCGCCGCCACGCCGGGGCGCAAACCCGCCACGGGGCCCCGGACCCCTTGTGCCGCCTGGGATCCGGCCCATCCGGCGCGGTTCGTTCGGCGCACGTGGCGCGCAACACGACTATCGAAGGGTTATGGTGGAAACCCCCCCTCGGGCCGGTCCGTATCCCCCCCACGGACCGGCCCGTTTTTTGTGCTCGGGCTCCCCTCCGGGGTGCGTCAGCCCCGGCCGGCCCAGATGTTCGTGCCCTCGGTGTCGACGGCGAAGGAGTCGATCTCCTTCAGCTCCTCCTCCGACAGCGGCGCCCCGTGCAGGGCCGCCACGTTCTCCTCCAGCTGGGCGACGCTGGACGCGCCGATCAGCGCCGAGGTCATCCGCTCGTCCCGCAGCACCCAGGACAGCGCCAGCTGGGCGAGGGACTGCCCGCGCCGCTCGGCGATGTCCGCGAGGCCGCGCAGCCGGCGCAGCACCTCGTCGGAGAGCAGGTTCGGGTCGAGGGACTTGCCCTGGGTGGCCCGCGAGCCCTCCGGGATGCCCTTCAGGTACTTGTTGGTGAGCAGCCCCTGCGCCAGCGGCACGAAGGAGATGCAGCCCATGCCGGCCGCCTCCAGGGTGTCGAGGAGGGCGTCCTCCTCGGTCCACCGGTTGATCATGGAGTACGAGGGCTGGTGGATCAGGGCCGGGACGCCCATGTCCTTGAGGATCCCGGCCGCCTCGGCGGTCTGCTCGCTGTTGTACGAGGAGACGCCGACGTACAGCGCCTTGCCCTGCTGGACGGCGGAGGCCAGGGCCCCCATCGTCTCCTCCAGCGGGGTGTGCGGGTCGAAACGGTGCGAGTAGAAGATGTCGACGTAGTCGAGGCCCATCCGGTTCAGGGAGGCGTCGAGCGAGGACAGCAGGTACTTGCGCGAGCCCCACTCGCCGTACGGCCCGGGGTGCATCTCGTAGCCGGCCTTGGTCGAGATGATCAGCTCGTCGCGGTAGGGCGCGAAGTCCTGGGCGAAGAGCTTGCCGAAGTTCAGCTCGGCGGAGCCGGGCGGCGGCCCGTAATTGTTCGCCAGGTCGAAGTGGGTGACGCCGAGGTCGAAGGCGCGGCGCAGGATCGCGCGCTGGGTGTCGAGGGCCTTGTCGTCGCCGAAGTTGTGCCAGAGGCCGAGCGAGATCGCCGGGAGCTTGAGTCCGCTGCGGCCGGTGCGGCGGTACTCCATGGAGTCGTAACGGTCCGCGGAGGCGCGGTACAGGGGGGAATCAGTCACGTATCTCTGCTTATCACGGACTTGTGACAGTCCCGGGCTGGGAGCCCGTCGCCCGTCCGCAGTAGTGTGGCGGCTTCGGGGGCCGACACTGCATGGAGGGGTAAAGAACAGTGAACCTGCGCGACCTGGTGTACGGGCTCTACGCACGCCGGGTGGAAGGCCGCCTCGACCACACCCAGGTGCCCAAGCACATCGGGGTCATCCTCGACGGGAACCGTCGCTGGGCCAAGGCGTCCGGCGGGACCCCCGAGCAGGGACACAAGGCCGGTGCGGACAAGATCCAGGAGCTGCTCGGCTGGTGCGCCGAGACGGACGTCGAGGTCGTCACGCTCTGGATGCTCTCCACGGACAACCTGAACCGCCCCGAGGAGCAGCTCGTCCCGCTGCTCGGCATCATCGAGAACGCGGTGCGCGCGCTGGCCGCCGACGGCCGCTGGCGGGTCCACCACGTCGGCACGATGGATCTGCTGCCCGCTCGTACGCAGACGGTGCTGAAGGAGGCCGAGCAGGCCACCCACGGCAACACCGGGATACTCGTGAACGTCGCCGTGGGCTACGGCGGACGGCAGGAGATCGCGGACGCGGTCCGCTCGCTGCTCCTGGAGCACGCGGAGCGGGGGACGAGCTTCGAGGAGCTCGCCGAGATCGTGGACGTCGAGCACATCTCGGAGCACCTGTACACGCGCGGCCAGCCCGACCCGGACCTGGTGATCCGTACCAGCGGGGAGCAGCGGCTCTCCGGGTTCATGCTGTGGCAGAGCGCCCACTCCGAGTACTACTTCTGCGAGGTCCACTGGCCGGCCTTCCGCAAGGTCGACTTCCTGCGGGCGCTGCGGGACTACGCGGCGCGGCACCGGCGCTACGGCACCTGACCGACTTCGGAGCCCCATCCGGACATTCCCGGTCGGAATCGATCACCTGGTGTTCATGAACACGTCGTCATATGCCATGGCATGGCAAGGCGTGTTCGAGGGCATATCCCCAGTGAAGTGAGCGGCACGGAGACCGCCACCCGGGAGGCCCCTTGCACCAGGACGACCGTGCGGAACACGTACGGGAGAAGCGGAGGGCCGAGGTTCGGCCCGCGCAGCGCGGCCTGAGCCCGGTCCCATTCCGCAGCGACACCGGTTCCGTCGCACCCCGACCTCACAGGGGTCTTCAGAGGGGGTCTGTCCTTCCGTGGTGACCAGCACGAAGCGCCGCCTTTCCGACCGGCGCACCTATGTTCTCGACACCAGCGTCCTGCTGGCCGACCCCAACGCCGTCTCGCGCTTCGAGGAGCACGAGGTGGTGCTCCCGATCGTCGTCGTGACGGAGCTGGAGGCCAAGCGGCACCATCCCGAACTCGGCTACTTCGCCCGGCAGGCGCTGCGCCTGCTCGACGACTTCCGGGTCCGGTACGGACGCCTGGACGCCCCGCTCCCCATCGGGGACCTGGGCGGCACCCTGCGTGTCGAACTCAACCATTCCGACCCCGGCGTCCTGCCCGCCGGCTACAGGTTGGGGGACAACGACTCACGGATCCTCGCGGTCGCGCGCAACCTCCAGGCGGAGGGGTACGACGTCACGGTCGTCTCCAAGGACCTGCCGCTGCGCATCAAGGCCTCCTCGGTCGGGCTCCTCGCCGAGGAGTACCGGGCCGAGCTCGCCATCACGGACACCAACGGCTGGACCGGGATGTCCGAGCTGGCGCTCTCCGGGGAGCAGGTCGACCTGCTCTTCGAGCAGAACACGCTGTACGTGCCGGAGGCCGCCGAGCTTCCGGTCCACACGGGCCTGGTGCTCCAGTCCGAGCGCGGCAAGGCGCTCGGCCGGGTCACCGCCGAGGGGAACGTACGACTGGTCCGCGGCGACCGGGAGGCCTTCGGGCTGCACGGCCGCAGCGCCGAGCAGCGGATCGCGCTCGACCTGCTGCTCGACCCGGACGTCGGCATCATCTCCATGGGCGGCCGGGCCGGCACCGGCAAGTCCGCGCTCGCGCTCTGCGCGGGCCTGGAGGCGGTCCTGGAGCGCCGGCAGCACCAGAAGGTGATGGTCTTCCGTCCGCTGTACGCGGTCGGCGGCCAGGAGCTCGGGTACCTGCCGGGCAGCGAGTCCGAGAAGATGAGCCCGTGGGCCCAGGCCGTCTTCGACACGCTGTCCTCGGTCGCGGGCCGGGAGGTCATCGAGGAGGTGCTCGGCCGCGGGATGCTGGAGGTCCTTCCGCTCACCCACATCCGGGGCCGCTCCCTCCACGACGCCTTCGTCATCGTGGACGAGGCCCAGTCCCTGGAGCGGAACGTCCTGTTGACCGTTCTGTCCCGTATCGGGGCGAATTCGCGGGTCGTCCTGACTCATGATGTCGCCCAGCGCGACAACCTCCGGGTCGGCCGGTACGACGGAGTCGTCGCCGTGGTCGAGAAGTTGAAGGGCCATCCGCTCTTCGCCCACGTCACGCTCACCCGCTCCGAGCGCTCGCAGATCGCCGCGCTCGTGACGGAGATGCTGGAGGACAATCAGCTCTGACCGATTAGTACCCGTCTGTACGGGTAAGGCAGTTGGCGCCGCCCGGCGAAGCGCAGGAGCTTAGCCGGGCGGCGCCCTGCTGTCCCGTGGATCCGTCAAAACACCTGCGCCCACCGAGGTGTGAGCTTTCACACGCAACACGGAATTGCCTTGCGGCCTCGCCGTCCGGCAGAGTCTTGCTTCCGTCAGGCCCCGCATACGGCACACGTGCACCCTCAGGGGTGCGCACAGCACCACACAACTCCACAGCCGTCGTCGTATGCCGCCCACAGCACCACGGGCCCGTGTCTTCTGTGACCCCGTACGTCGGAGACCAGTGCCAGGGGCAAGATTTCGCCCGCGTGGTCACCTGTGCGGGCGTGCTGGAAGGAAACCGTGTGAGCCGGATCTCGGTCCGGGGATTCGCGGTGGCTTCGGCCACTGCGGTCACCACTGTCGGCGCCATCGCCGGTGTTGCCACGGGCAACGCCGCGCAGCCCTCGGGCGACAACTTCGAGGCCACCGCTGCGGACACCTCGCTGCTCGCGGACATCCCCGCGGGAGAGCAGGCCCAGGTACAGGTCTCGTCCCTCGCGGAGCAGGCCGACGTCCAGGCCGCCGCCGCCGACGCCGCCGCGAAGAAGTCCGCGGAGGAGTCCGCCCGCATCCGCGCGGCCAAGGACGCCGAGGCGAAGAAGGAGGCCGCCGACAAGGAGGCCGCCGAGGCCAAGGCCGAGAAGGAGCGCAAGGAGGCCGAGGAGCGCGCCAACCGTTCCTCCATCCGCAGCGCCAGCACCTTCGCCACGCAGGGCTCCTACAGCGTCGCCGAGGTCAAGGCGATGGCCCGGCAGATGATGTCGTCCGACCAGTTCTCGTGCTTCAGCAACATCGTGGACCACGAGTCCGGCTGGAACTACCGCGCGACCAACCCGTCCTCGGGTGCCTACGGTCTCGTGCAGGCCCTGCCCGGCTCCAAGATGTCCACGGCCGGCGCCGACTGGCAGACCAACCCGGCCACCCAGATCAAGTGGGGCCTCAACTACATGGACAGCCGCTACGGCAGCCCGTGCGGTGCCTGGTCCTTCTGGCAGGCCAACCGCTGGTACTAGACCCAGCGCGCTCAACCTCCGGGAGCCCCTCGCCGTCCTACGGTGAGGGGCTTCTTGCGTGTAGGTTCGCGAGAAGACGGAGCGGGCGGCGGGGGGAAGAGGAAAGAGATGTCCGGAGTGCCAGGCTGGCTGGGCCGGCTGGGCGAGAGCCTGAGCCGCATGGGAGAACGACTCGACGAGCGCCGGGCCGAGGCGGAGCGGGAAGACCCGCTCGGACCGCCGTACGGCCACGACGTCCCGTACGAGGCCGCGCCCGCGGCTCCCGTACGGCCCGACGTCGACCCCGACACCGCCGCGCCGCTCCCGGAGCCCGAGGCCGCCGCGGCGGCCGACGCCCCCGCCGAGCAGGGCCGTTCCGTCCCCGCACCCCCCTCGTACGCACCGGCCGTCGCCGCCCGGCCCGACCCCGTCGCCGCCATCCCCTGGGGCATGCGCGTGGCCGCCGAGGCGGGCTGGCGACTGCTCGTCCTGGCCGGCACGGTCTGGGTGCTGATGAAGGTGATCAGCTCCGTGCAGCTGGTCGTCCTCGCCTTCGTCGCCGCGCTCCTCGTCACCGCGCTGCTCCAGCCCACCGTCGCCATGCTGCGCCGCAAGGGGCTGCCCCGCGGGCTCGCCACCGCCGTCACGGCCGTCTCCGGCTTCGTCGTGATGGGCCTGGTCGGCTGGTTCGTGGTCTGGCAGGTCATGGACAACATCGACAACCTGTCCGACCGCGTCAAGGACGGCATCGAGGAACTCAAGCACTGGCTGCTCGACAGCCCGTTCCACGTCACCGAGCAGCAGATCAACGACATCGCCAAGAACCTCAGCGAGGCCATCGGCGCCAACGCCGAGCAGATCACCTCCGCCGGACTCCAGGGCGTCACCGTCATCGTGGAGGCCATGACCGGCATCCTGCTCGCCATGTTCTGCACCCTCTTCCTGCTCTACGACGGGAAGAAGGTCTGGGAGTGGACGCTCAAGCTGGTGCCCGCCCAGGCCCGGCCCGGCGTCGCCGGCGCGGGCCCCCGCGCCTGGCGCACCCTCACCGCCTACGTCCGCGGCACCGTCCTCGTCGCCCTCATCGACGCCGTCTTCATCGGCCTCGGACTGTGGTTCCTCGACGTGCCGATGGCGGTGCCGCTGGCCGTCTTCATCTTCCTGTTCGCCTTCATCCCGCTGGTCGGCGCGGTCATCTCCGGCGCCCTCGCCTGTGTCGTCGCCCTCGTCACCAACGGCGTGTTCACCGCCCTCATGGTGCTCGTCGTCGTGCTCGCCGTGCAGCAGATCGAAGGCCACGTCCTCCAGCCGTTCATCCTCGGCCGGGCCGTCCGCGTCCACCCGCTCGCCGTCGTCCTCGCCGTCGCCGCCGGCGGCCTCACCGCCGGGATCGGCGGCGCCGTCGTCGCCGTACCGCTGGTCGCCGTCCTCAACACGGTGGTCGGCTACCTGCGCGCGTACACCACCGAACAGGCCCTCCGCAGCACCCCCGAGCCGCGCGGGGCGACGGCCTTCGCCGTGGCGCCGGTCCCGGCGCCGGGCGCCGTCGAGGGGGAGGCCACGTGATATCCGAGCCCGAGCTGGTCGGCGGCGCGGAGTTCGACGACCCCGAGATACTCACCGAGGCGCCGCCGCCGCGCCCGCCCCGGGCCCGGCGCCCCTGGCTGTGGGCGCTCGGCGGCGCGGTCCTCGCCTCGGCCGTGTGGGGCGGCGGGCTCTACGCGTACGGGCAGAAGAAGGAGCCGGGCCCGGACCTCGGCGGCTACACCGCGGAGGTGAAGCTCTGCGAGGTGGCGAAGCTGAAGGCGCTCGGCGGGATCCTCGGCAAGCGGAGCCAGGACGGCGTCGGGCCCGAGATGGACGATCCGTCGGTGTACGAGACGTCCTGCCAGATGACCTTCGGCGATCCGGACGCCGGGTACAGCGCCTCCCTCACGTACACCCTGCACAAGGTGACCGACCCGGGGCCCGAGTTCATGGCCCGGTCGAAGTACTACGACCTCACCACGCCGGTCGGCGGTCTCGGGGAGCAGGCCTTCTTCGACGGCCGCGGCGGCGAGGGCGGGGACCTCAGGATCCTCGACGGGCAGGCCGAGATCGCGCTCAACATCTACCGGCAGTACTCGACCGACGCGCAGGGGCGCCCGCTCGGGGAGGGCAAGGAGATCGACCTCTCCGGCATCGACGTCCCCATGACCCAGGACATGCTGGCCGTCCTGGCGCAGCTGAAGAAATGACGGAAGGGCCCCGGGGCGCGAAGCCCCGGGGCCCTTCTCGTACCGCTCGTACGGCCGTGCCTACTCGGCGAGGACCGCTTCCGCGTCGAGGGTGACGCCGACCGCCTGGATCACCGCGGCGATCTTCACGGCCTCCTGGATCGTGGCGCGGTCGACACCGGCCTGGCGCAGGACCTGCTCGTGCGAGTCCAGGCACTGGCCGCAGCCGTTGATCGCGGAGACGGCCAGCGACCAGAGCTCGAAGTCGACCTTCTCGACGCCCGGGTTGCCGATGACGTTCATCCGCAGGCCGGCGCGCATCGTCCCGTACTCGGGGTCCGACAGCAGGTGCCGGGTCCGGTAGAAGACGTTGTTCATCGCCATGATCGCGGCGGCGGACTTGGCGGCCTGGTACGCCTCGGGCTTCAGGTTGGCCTGGGCCTCGGGCTCCAGCTCCTTGAGCACCTTCGGCGAGCGCGAGGCGATCGCGCAGGCGAGGACGGTGCCCCACAGCTGCTGCTGCGGCAGGTCGCTGTTACCGATGACCGAACCGAGGTTCAGCTTCAGGTCCTTGGCGAAGTCCGGTATGGCGGACTTCAGTTCGTCGAGAGCCATGTCGGATCGCCCTTACTCGCCGGCGAGGAGGGCGGCGGCGTCGAGGGTGCCCTCGCCCTTGTTCCAGTTGCACGGGCAGAGCTCGTCGGTCTGCAGGGCGTCGAGGACCCGCAGGACCTCCTTGGGGTTACGGCCGACGGAGCCGGCGGTCACCATCGTGAACTGGATCTCGTTGTTCGGGTCGACGATGAAGACGGCGCGCTGGGCGAAGCCGTCCTCGCCGCGGACGCCGCAGTCGCTCATGAGCTCGTGCTTCGAGTCGGCCAGCATCGGGAAGGGCAGGTCACGCAGGTCGGCGTGGTCCTTGCGCCAGGCGTGGTGGACGAACTCGGAGTCGCCGGAGACGCCGAGGATCTGGGCGTCGCGGTCGGCGAACTCGTCGTTCAGCTTGCCGAACGCGGCGATCTCGGTCGGGCAGACGAAGGTGAAGTCCTTCGGCCAGAAGAACACCACGCGCCACTTGCCCTCGTAGGACTTGTGGTCGATCTGCGCGAACTCCTTGCCGCTCTCCAGCGACACGCAGGCGGTCAGGTCGTAGGTGGGGAACTTGTCACCGACAGTGAGCACGCGCTCTCCTTGCAGGGTGGAAGGTGCCCTTTTGGGGTCTTCCGTGAGGGGTTGGACGGCTCACAGCATGGCACGGAGTGCATTGATCAGTGAAATAGCTAGAGTGGGTCGTGTTGATCGAAGGTGGTTATCAGTGGCATCCCCGTACAGCACCCCGCACGGCCCGCACCGAGGCAAGCAGCCGAGCCTCTCGCAGCTCAGAGCGTTCGCGGCGGTCGCCGAGCATCTGCACTTCCGCGATGCGGCGGCCGCCATCGGCATGAGCCAGCCCGCGCTCTCGGGCGCGGTTTCGGCTCTCGAAGAGGCACTCGGTGTCCAGCTTCTTGAGCGTACGACGCGGAAGGTGCTGCTCTCGCCCGCGGGGGAGCGGCTCGCGGTCCGCGCCCGGACGGTCCTCGACGCGGTGGCGGAGCTCATGGAGGAGGCGGAGGCCGCCCAGGCCCCCTTCACCGGGGTCCTCCGGCTCGGCGTGATCCCGACCGTCGCGCCGTATCTGCTGCCCACCGTCCTGCGGCTCGTCCACCGCCGCTACCCCGAGCTCGACCTCCAGGTCCACGAGGAGCAGACCTCCTCGCTCCTGGAGGGGCTCGGCGCCGGGCGGCTCGACCTGCTGCTGCTCGCCGTGCCGCTCGGCGTGCCCGGTGTCGCCGAACTCCCCCTCTTCGACGAGGACTTCGTCCTGGTCACCCCCGAGGGGCATCCGCTGGCCGGGCGCGACGACATCCCGCGCGAGGCCCTCAAGGAGCTCCGGCTGCTGCTCCTCGACGAGGGGCACTGCCTGCGCGACCAGGCCCTCGACATCTGCCGGGAGGCCGGGCGCACCGACGGTGCCGAGGTCACCACCACCGCCGCCGGGCTCGCCACCCTGGTCCAGCTCGTCGCCGGCGGCCTCGGGGTGACCCTGCTGCCGCGCACCGCCGTGACCGTCGAGACCGCCCGTAACACCGCCCTGTGGACCGGGAGGTTCGCCGAACCGGCGCCCTCGCGGCGGATCGCCCTCGCGATGCGGACGGGCGCGGCCCGGCACGCCGAGTTCGAGGAGCTGGCGGCAGCCCTGCGCGGGGCGATGAAGGGACTTCCCGTACGGGTGCTGGGCGCCTGACCCCGTACGGGTGAGGGGCGCCGGTTCCTGGCACCCCCCGGTGTCAGGAGCCGACGCCCCTCTCGTACATGCGAACGGCGGGTTACTCCGTGCGCAGCCCGTCCGCCCGCATCAGCCGCCACAGCACGGGCATGCTCAGCAGCGTCACGACCGCGATGAGACCGAGGCCGATCCCGACCACGGGCAGGAAGACCCACCAGTCGTGCACCCGCTGACCGCCCATCCTCAGCAGGACCACCCCGAGGCCGAGGCCGCCCGCCACGGCGAGGGCGAGTCCGAGGAGGATCGGCACCGCCGTCTGCCAGAGCACCGACCAGCTCAGGGTCGAGCGCCGGGTGCCGAAGGCGACGAGCGAGGACAGCAGCCGCTTCCGGTCCCGCAGTTGCTCCAGGGTCGCGACCAGGAGCGAGGCCGCCACCAGGAGCATCGTCAGGGTGGAGCCGACGAGGATGCCGGTGCGGACGCTGGAGAACGCCGCGTCGCGCTCGGTGTCCTTCAGGGTGCGGACCCAGGACGTCGGATCGATGGCGTCCGCCGTGTTCCGCACGAGGTCGGCGGCGTCGGGCACGGCCGGGTCGAGCCGGACCATGGCCTGCGCGTCGGGCTCGTCGAGTTCGGCGGTGCCGATCGCCGACGGGGTGGCGAGGACGCCGTACTGGTACATGCCCGTCGGGTCGGGGCGGGCGTCCACGACCCTGGCGGCGGTGGGGATGCGCCACTCCGGCAGCGGGGTGCCCTTCGGGCGCTGCGGCGCGCTCGGGTGCGGATGCGGGTCGCGCAGGGCGACCGTGGCGCCGGGCCGGGCGGTCCTGGTGACGAGGGAGTCGTCCGGGTTGCCCTGCTTGCCGTGCGCGAGGAAGACGAACACGTCGCCGTCCGTGCAGGAGGGAAGCGTCGCGAACTCCCGGAGGGAGGCGCAGTCGCCGACCCGGAGCGAGGCCTGCGGGGAGAACTCCTCGCCGCCCTTCAGGGGGCCGGGCCGCCACACGCGCGACTCGACGATGCCGATCACGCCGGCGACGCCCTCGGTCCCGCGGAGGCGGTCGATCATCCCGCGGGCCTCCTCGGCGTTCTCGGCGTCGACGCCGATCGCGATCTGGGCGCGGGAGGTGTCCTCGCCGGTGGGGCTCGTGAAGTCGCTCTCCATCGCCTGGAAGAGCATCTGGAGGGCGATCGCCCCGGTCGCCGCGACGACGATCCCGCTGACCGCGCGGGCCGCCGTGCCGCTGCTCAGCTGGAGCCTGCGGACCGCCAGCTGCCAGGCCACGGGACCGGCGTGCAGCCGCTTCACGCCGGCCTCGACGAGCCACGGCAGCAGCGTGGTGAGGCCGATCAGGGCGAGTGTCGTGCCGAGCACGACGCTCACGCTGTCGATGCTCGTCTGGTTCGCGCGGATGTCGCCGATGAGCGGGACGAGGAAGGCGACGCCGGCCGCGATCAGCAGCAGTCGCCACCACAGCCGGCGGCGGCGCGGGGTGGAGGTGCGGACGACGCCGAGCGGTTCGATGGCCACCCCGCGCAGCGCGAAGAGGGTGACCACGACCGAGGCGACCGGGACGACGGCGAGGACGAGCACGGCGAGCGCGGTCATCGGGACGACGTCGCCGGGGTAGGCGTTGACGTCCCAGATGGTGAACGCCCCCGCGAACTGCCGGGCCACCGCGAAGAGTCCGAGGCCCACGAGCAGGCCGAGCAGCGCGCTCGCGAGGGATTCGCCGGCCGCGATCCGACGGGTCATGGCGGTGTCCGCGCCGATCAGCCGGAGTGCCGCGAGCCGCCGGTCGCGCTGCTCGCCGCCGAAGCGGACGGCGGTCGCGACGAAGACCAGTACGGGGAGGAGCAGGACGACGCAGGCGACGACGACGAGGAGGATCAGGAACGCGTTCATCGGTTCCTCGGGCACCGACCAGCCGTAGCGCGTGCCGCGCCCGTCGAGGTTGTCGGCGTCGAGGAAGCCGACGTGGGCGACGTACCGGAGTTCGGCGGGGCCGATGAGTCCGGCCGGGCCGATCGTTCCGGCGACCTCGTAGGGGAGCCGCTTCTTCAGGAGGGCGCCCTCGGGGGAGTCGAGCAGCTCGCCGAGCGCGGGGGAGACCAGCATCTCGCCGGTCCGGGGGAAGGCCGGGGCGCCCGGCGGGAGCGGGGGAGCGTCGCCCTCGGGGCGCAGCAGCAGTCCGCTGATGACGTCGTCCCGGTAGACGGTGGTCCGGCTCAGGTGGAGGAAGGAGTCGGGGCGGGGCGAGGTGACCTCCTCGCTGCCGTCGACGGCCCGGACCGACTCCCGCACCTCCCGCTGGAAGAGCATGTTCGGGAAGGAGGCGGCGAGCAGCAGGAGGGCCACGCCGAAGCCGACGCCGGTGGCGGTCAGTACGGTGCGGAGCAGGCCGGAGCGGCCGCCGGTGACCGCGAACCGGGCGCCGAGCGTCAGGTCGCGGGCCCAGGTGCCGAGGCTCATGCGGCCCACTCCGAGTCCCGTACCGAACCGTCCCGCACGACGACCTCGCGGTCGGAGTAGGCGGCGACCCGGGCCTCGTGGGTGACGAGGACGACGGCGGCGCCGGTGTCCCGGGAGGCGTCGGTGAGGAGCCGCATGACCCGCTCGCCGTTGAGGGAGTCGAGCGCGCCGGTCGGCTCGTCGGCGAAGATCACGCGCGGGGCGGTGACGAGGGCGCGGGCGACGGCGACGCGCTGGCCCTGGCCGCCGGATATCTCGCCGGGGCGCTTGCCGCCGATGCTGTCGACCTCCAGGCGGGCGAGCCACTCGGCGGCCCTGGCCTCGGCGGTCCTCCGCTTCTCGCCGTTGAGGCGGAGCGGGAGGGCGACGTTCTCGACGCAGGTCAGCTCGGGGACGAGCTGGCCGAACTGGAAGACGAAGCCGAAGTCGGTGCGGCGCAGGGAGCTGCGGGCCCCGTCGGAGAGCGCGGTGAGCTCGCGTCCGTCGTAGGTGATGGTGCCGGCGTCGGGGCGCACGATGCCGGCCAGGCAGTGCAGGAGGGTCGACTTGCCGGAGCCGGAGGGGCCCATGACGGCGACGACCTCGCCGGCCCGGAGGGCGAAGTCGGCGCCCGCGAGCGCCGGGGTCGGGCCGTAGGCCTTGTCCAGTCCTGTGGCGCGCAGGAGGGGGGTGGAGCTCATCGGCGGATCTCCTCGGCGAGCGCGTCGAGGCGGGCGGCGGTCAGTTCGAGCCAGCGCAGGTCCGCTTCCAGGTGGAAGAGGGCGTGGTCGCAGATGAGCTGGTCGGCGAGGTCGCCGTCCCGCTTGCGCCGGGTGAGCTCGCGCATCAGACGGAGGTGCTCGGCGCGCTGGGTGTCGAGGAGCTCGGCGGCGCCGCGGCCGGTGAGCAGGGCCAGGACGACCTTGGTGTAGAGCGTGGACTGAAGGTACGGCTCCGGCTTCTCGGGGGTGGCGAGCCACTGGGCGACATCGGTGATGCCGGCCTCGGTGATCGCGTACCGCTTCCGCTCCGGGCCGCCGCCGGCCTCGATGCCGTCGACGACGACCAGGCCGTTCTTCAGGAGCCGGGACATCGTCGAGTAGACCTGGCCGTAGTGGAGCGGCCGGTCCTGGCCGAACTTCTCGTCGAAGGCGCGCTTGAGGTCGTAGCCGTGGCGCGGGCCGGACTCCAGGAGTCCGAGGAGGGTGTGACCGATGGACATGGCACCACTCTACACGGGGTGTATACGCACGATGTATAGCCCGACCCCACTGTGTCGGTCACTAAGCGGAACTGGGCCTTCACGCAACCATCCGCCCGGCCCGAGCGTCGGTTCCTCTGGGCGTGGGTGCTGATTCTCACGTCCGGAAAAGGCGTGATCGGTTGTCCTTTGTCCGGCTCGTCGGTGTTAGCTTGCTGAGCTGATCCGGCGCGGACGGGCTCAGCACCGAGGGCGCCGGACACACGACGAGCGGAGCGACTGGACACATGGGCCGACCGGACAAGGGCAAGGCGAAGAAGCGCGGCATACGCCGCCTCTTCACCTGGAAGAAGCTCCTGGGCACCTTCTTCGTGTTCTGCCTGCTCGGCATGGGTGCCCTCTACGTCGTCTACCTGCTGGTCCCGGTGCCGTCGGCCAACGCCGAGGCGACGATGCAGAGCAACATCTACAAGTACTCCAACGGCAAGATCCTCGCCCGCACCGGCAAGATCAACCGCGAGATCGTCGGCCTCGACAAGATCCCCCTGCAGGTCCAGAAGGCGTTCGTCGCCGCCGAGAACAAGACCTTCTACAAGGACAACGGCGTCGACATCAAGGGCACCACCCGCGCCGCCTGGAACACCGTCACCGGCAAGGGCAAGCAGGGCGGCTCGACCATCACCCAGCAGTACGTCAAGAACTTCTACCTGAGCCAGGACCAGACGGCCACGCGCAAGCTCAAGGAAATGGTCATCGCCATCAAGGTGGACCAGAACATGAGCAAGAGCGAGATCCTCGCCGGCTACATGAACACCAGCTACTACGGGCGCAGCGCCTACGGCATCCAGGCCGCCGCCCGCTCGTACTACGGCGTCGACGCCACCCAGCTCACCACCGCGCAGGGCGCCTACCTCGCCTCGCTGCTCCAGGCGCCCAACCAGTACGACTGGACGTCCGCGAGCGCCACCGGCCGCAAGCTCGTCGAGGAGCGCTGGAACTACGTCCTCGACAACATGGTCGGCGAGGGCTGGCTCAGCCCCTCCGAGCGCGCCGGCATGAAGTTCCCCGTCCCGCAGAAGCCCAAGCCCGCCCCCGGCATGGAGGGCCAGACCGGCTACATCGTCGAGGCCGCCAACCAGGAGCTGATCCGCCAGGGCGTCAGCGAGGAGAACATCAAGGCCGGCGGCTGGACGATCACCCTCAACATCGACGAGAAGAAGCAGAAGGACCTCGTCAAGGCGGTCGACAAGCAGCTGGAGTCCAAGCTCGACCGCAAGGGCGACAAGAAGCAGGCCACCGTCCAGGCCGGCGCCACCTCGGTCGACCCGAAGACCGGCGCGGTCGTCGCGCTGTACGGCGGCGTCGGCGCCACCGAGCACTGGCTGTCCAACGCGACCCGCCGCGACTACCAGCCCGCCTCCACCTTCAAGCCGCTCGTCCTCGCCTCCGCCGTCGACAACCAGGCGGTCACCCAGGACGGCCGGAAGATCGGCCTCGGCACCGTCTACGACGGAGACAGCAAGCGCCCGGTCGTCGGCAGCCCCATCGACTTCGCGCCGGAGAACGAGGACGACTACAGCTACGGCCCCGTCACCGTCCAGAAGGCCACCAACAAGTCGATCAACTCGGTCTACGCCCAGATGATCGTCGACGTCACCCCGGCCAAGGCCAAGAAGACCGCCCTCGCCCTCGGCATGAAGGACGGCGCGGACTTCCCCGAGAGCCCCGCCATCTCCCTCGGCACCATGGGCGCCTCGACCATGGACATGGCCGGCGCCTACGCCACGCTCGACAACCACGGCAAGAAGGTCACCCCGACCCTGGTGAAGACCGCCACCCACAAGGACCGCACGGTCCAGGGCGACCAGGCGATCGGCGACCAGGTCATCAGCCGCGAGGCCGCCGACACCGCCACCCAGGCCATGACGGGCGTCGTGAAGAACGGCTCCGGCTTCCGCGCCGCCGGCGACTACGAGGCCGCCGGCAAGACCGGCACCTCCGAGAACAACCGCTCCGCCTGGTTCGTGGGCTACACCCCCGAACTCGTCACCGCCGTCGGCCTCTTCGGCGAGGACGCCCAGGGCAACCAGGTCACCCTCACCGACACCATCAACGAGGGCCGCGCCAACGGTGGCCGTACGCCCGCCCAGATCTGGGGCGACTACACCGAGCGCGCGCTGAACGGCGGCTCGGACGCCTCCTTCGACCTGGAGACCGACGGCGCCGCCCCCGACGGCACCCTGCCGGAGCCCACCGAGAGCAGCGAGGCCCCGTCGACCGAGGAGCCGACCGAGGAGCCGACCAAGGACCCCACGGGCCCGACGGCCCCGCCGACCTCGACGGCCACCACCCCTCCGCAGCCGACCGGCGACCCCGTCACCACACCGCCGGAGCCCACCCGGGAGCCGACGGCCACCCAGGAGCCGACGACGGCGCCGACCACCATCCAGCCGCCGGACGCGGGCGACCCCGTCGCGAACAGCACCGCCCGCCCGCCCCGCTGACGACGAACACCGAAGGGCGGACCCCGCACGGGGTCCGGCCTTCGGTGCTTTCCCGCAGGTACGGGGCTCAGGTGCGAGGCTCAGGTACGGGGCTCAGGTACGGGTCGCCAGCTCGAACCAGACCACCTTGCCGCCCGAGAGCCGGGTCGCCCCCCACCGCCGGGCCAGCCGGTTCACCAGGAAGAGCCCGCGCCCGCCCTCGTCCGTGTCGCGCGCCCGCCGCTGCCGGGGCAGCTGCGGCGAATCGTCGCCGACCTCGCAGCGCAGCACGTCCGTACGGAGCAGCCGCAGGGTCACCGGGCGCTCCGCGTACCGCACGGCGTTCGTCACGACCTCGCTGATCAGCAGCTCCACCGAGTCCGTCAGCTCCTCCAGGTCCCAGCGGGCGAGCGCCCGCCGGGCGAGCCGCCTGGCCCGCCCCGGGGCGGCGTCCTCCGGCTCCAGGAACCAGTACGCCACGTCGCTCGGCGCGATCCCGTCGAACCGGGCCGCGAGCAGCGCGATGTCGTCGTCCCGGTCGCCCGGGCCCAGCATGTCCAGGACGTCGTCGCAGAGCGCTTCGAGCGGCGGCGAGTGGTCCGGGCCCGTCAGCTGCGCGGTCGCCGCGAGGCGCTCCCGCAGCTGCTCGATGCCCGTCCACACGTCCCGCAGCCGGGACTCGACGAGCCCGTCCGTGTACAGCAGCAGCGTGGCGCCGGCCGGGGCGTCCAGCTCGACCGCCTCGAAGTCCACCCCGCCGACCCCGATCGGGGCGCCGGGCGGCACCCGCAGCACCTCGGCGCGGCCGCCCAGGTGGAGCAGTATCGGCGGCGGATGGCCCGCGTTGGCGACCGTGATCCGGTGCGAGACCGGGTCGTACACCGCGTACATGCAGGTCGCCATGCGGTTCTCGCCGAGCCGCTGCGCCTGCTCGTCCAGGTGGTGCAGGACCTCCTGCGGCGGCAGGTCGAGACCGGCCAGGGTCTGCGCCGTGGTGCGCAGCTGGCCCATGATCGCCGCCGACGTCATGGAGTGGCCCATGACGTCGCCGACGACCAGGGCGACCCTGCTGCCGGGCAGCGGGATCGCGTCGTACCAGTCGCCGCCGACCCGGGCCGTCTCGGCCGCCGGCAGATAGCGCGAGGCCAGCTTGACGCCGGTCGGCTGCGGCAGCGAGTCCGGCAGCATCGTCCGCTGGAGCTCGTCCGCGATGTACGCCTCGCGGCCGTACAGCACGGCCTTGTCGATGCCGAGGGCCGTGTGCGTGGCCAACTGGGCCGCGACGAGCAGGTCGTTCGGCTCGAAGCCGGCCCGCTCGGGACGGCGCAGGAACACGGCCGCGCCGATCACCCGGCGCCGGCCGCGCAGCGGCGCGAGCACCGCCCGCAGCCCGCCGGGCAGCGGGTGCTCGGGGCCGAGCAGTTCGGTGAGGGCCGACTTCGCGGCCGCGGAGTCGCCGAAGACCGGCCGCACCCCGCGCAGCACCTCGGCGAGCGCCCCGCCGTTCCGTACCTCGCAGAGTTCGGCCGCGGGGGTCGGATCCGGATCGGGTACGAGGACGAGCTCCTCGCCCTCCAGATCGCTTAACCGGAGCCGGTCCGTGCGCCGCAGCCGCAGCACGAACGGCGCCACCGGCCGCTCGTCGCCCACCGGGAGCGGGTCGCGGAGGTAGACCAGGATCTCGTCGGAGAAGGTCGGCACGGTGGCCCGGCACAGGCCGAGGACGATCTCGTCCAGGTCGATGCCGCGCGCGATGCGCCGGGTCGCGGCCCCGACGAACCGCAGCCGGTCGCCCTCCCGCCGCGCGGAGGTGTCCCCGCCGCGCGCCCCGCCGGGAGGCTGCGGGGAGACGGCGACGGCGACGGCACCGGGGGAGCCGGGGTGGCCCGAGCCGCCTGTGACGTCCGGGTGGACCGGCCCGCCGGTCGCGTTCGGTGCGGTGGGCTGCGCGGGGGCCTCCGCGCCCGGGGTCGCCGGGGTCGCCGGGCCGCCCGCCGGGGCGGGCAGGTCGGAGGGCAGGCCGGCCGCCGCCGCCTCCTGGCGAGGGCGCGCGCGTTCCTGCGGCCGGGCAGCCAGGGGCTGCCGGCCTTCGTGGGAGGTGGGATGCTCCGTCACGCGTGGGATTCCGTCCGTCCGGGCCGGTGGTGCGATGCACTCGCTCTTCTCGCCGATGCCGCGCCTTCGGCGGGGGTAAACCCCTCGTATGCAGCGGATGTGGACGTTCCGCGAGCTGCGGCAACGGCAGGGGTCGCAACACCCGGGCGCACGTCCGGCACTGCTCTCCCCCTCGTGGATGACTTCTGGTCAGGTCCTGCGCTGTGCTGAGTCGTTGACGTGCTGTTCGGTCGGTCTGACGTGGTGTCGGGTCCGTCTCTGCCGTGCGGAGGACGATCCTACGTTTGAACCCCGGGGGCGCATCAAGGGTCTCACGGCGCCGTGTGCGCCGGAGTGCGATCCCAGTCCGCCGGCAGCTGGGGAACCCGCCATCCCGGATCGGGCCGCCAGTCCTCCCAGCCGTCCGCGAACGGCGTCCCCCACCTCTTGATCCGCTCCACCGCCCGCTCCCCGGCCGCCCGCACCCCGGCGGCCTGCTCCGGGCTCATCAGGCCGGACCGCTGGGCCTGCGCGAACTCGTCCTCGTCCCGCCACAGCCAGCTGCGGTCGGGGTAGACGGAGATGTCGAGGAAGTGGTCCTCGGAGTCGAAGCCGCCGGACCACCGGACCCGCGGCTCCTCGAGGTTCACGTACCAGCTGCGGAAGCGCCAGCCGCGCTCCCAGAACAGCCACACCGACCACGGCTCGCCGGGCCGCGCCAGCTTGAGCACCCCGCTGCCGGCCCAGCGGGTGCGCTCGGTGGTGCGGGGGGCGGTGTAGCGGGTGGCGAGCGGCTCCTCGTGGACGGCCGTGCCGTCGGCGAGGACGGGCCGGACGCACTCGGTGCCGGGCGCCATCCAGACCGCGAGCAGCTCGGGCGTGTCCTGGACGACCGTCACCGGTCGGCAGATGTGCACCGCTCCGGTGCCGTTGCCGCGGTAGCGCCAGAGGATGTGATCCCCCGGCGCCCAGTGCTGAGAGCCGCCCGATCCTGTCATGCGCAGATCTTAGGGGCGCGCTCCCACGACCGCTGCGGCACAGATCACCAAGGAGTCGGCTACCGGTCACGGACGAAACCGCTACCGGCCGGTCGCCACCGGCCGGTCATCCGAGGACCGGAGTGCGTGCCCCGGTCGCCGTCTGCGGGTCTCTCCCGGCCTACGGGTGCGTCATGCGCAGCACGTCCAGCGCCTCGTCGAGCTGCTCGACGGTGAGGTCGCCGCGCTCCACGTAGCCGGACTCCAGGACCACCTCGCGGATGGTCTTCCGCTCGGCGAGGGACTTCTTCGCGACCTTCGCGGCCTCCTCGTAGCCGATGTACTTGTTCAGCGGCGTGACCACGGACGGCGAGGACTCGGCGTACTCGCGGGCGCGCTCCACGTTCGCCGTGATCCCGTCGACCGTGCGGTCGGCGAGCAGTCGGGAGGCGTTGGCCAGAAGCCGTACGGATTCCAGGAGGTTCTTGGCCATCACCGGCAGCATCACGTTGAGCTCGAAGTTCCCGGCCGCGCCCGCCACCGCCACGGTGGTGTCGTTCCCGGTCACCTGGGCGGCGACCATCAGGACCGCCTCGGGGATCACCGGGTTCACCTTGCCGGGCATGATCGAGGAGCCGGGCTGGAGGTCGGGGAGGTTGATCTCGGCGAGGCCGGTGCGCGGGCCGCTGGCCATCCAGCGAAGGTCGTTGGCGATCTTCGTGAGGGAGACGGCGATGGTCCTGAGCTGCCCGGACGTCTCCACCAGGGCGTCGCGGGCGCCCTGGGCCTCGAAGTGGTCGCGGGCCTCGGTCAGCGGCAGGCCGGTGGCGCGGGCGACCTCGGCGATGACGGCCGGGGAGAAGCCGGCCGGGGTGTTGATGCCGGTGCCCACCGCCGTACCGCCGAGGGGGAGTTCGGCGAGCCGGGGGAGTGCCGCGCGCAGCCGCTCGGCGCCGTACCGGACCTGGGCCGCGTAACCGCCGAACTCCTGGCCCAGGGTGACCGGAGTGGCGTCCATCAGATGCGTACGGCCGGACTTCACCACCGACGAGAATTCGGCCGATTTTCGCTCCAGGGCGGCGGCCAGGTGGTCGAGGGCGGGGATCAGGTCGCGGGTGACGGCGGCCGTGGCCGCGATGTGGATGGAGGAGGGGAAGACGTCGTTCGAGGACTGCGAGGCGTTGACGTGGTCGTTGGGGTGGACCTCACGGCCCTCGGGCAGTCGCTCGGTGGCGAGGGTGGCGATCACCTCGTTGGTGTTCATGTTGGACGAGGTGCCCGAGCCGGTCTGGAAGACGTCCACGGGGAAGTGCTCGTCCCAGCGCCCCTCCGCGACCTCGTCGGCGGCCGAGGCGATCGCCTGCGCGCGGTCCTCGTCGATCACGCCGAGCTCGGCGTTGACCTTGGCGGCGGCCGCCTTGATCCGGGCCAGGGCCTCGATGTGGGCGCGCTCAAGGCGCTGCCCGGAGACCGGGAAGTTCTCCACGGCCCGCTGGGTCTGGGCCCGCCACTTGGCGTGCGCGGGGACCCGCACCTCGCCCATGGAGTCGTGCTCGACGCGGTACCCGTCTGCCTCGTTCATGTTGTTCAACCTCCTGCTGTGCTGGTCGGGGGGGACGACCCCCCAACCCCCCGAAAAAGATGAGCACTTGTCTTGTTCGATGTATTCCCAAGGTGCGTACCGGCCAGTAAAAACCGTGGGTAACCCCACTTCCAGGAGGCGCAGTGAAGCGCACCAGGTACAGACTCCGCTGGCCCGTCGCGGCCGTCGCCGCCGCCGCGGCGGCCCTCGGCAGCATGACCGCCGCCGCCCCCGCCGGCGCGGCCGACACGAGCAGCGCGGCCGGAATCACCTCCGTACCGCTCTCTCCCGAGCTGGAGGCGATCCGGGCGGCCGAGGCCACCAGGATCTACGGCAGCCCCGAGGAGCGCCCGCTCGCCGAGCGCAGGACCGGCCTCATCTCGCTGGGCGACAGCGAGATCTCCGGCGAGGGCGTCGGCACGTACGAGTCGCCCACCAACGGGCCCACCAACTGGTGCCACCGCTCCCCGGACGCCGCCATCCACCGCACCGGGATCCCCGCGGACCTCACCTTCAACGTGTCCTGCTCCGGCGCCTACACCGGGAACATCCGGATCGGCGGCTCCAAGCAGTACGCCGACGAGCTCGTCCAGAGCGACAACCTCGCCGTCAAGGCCCGCAACACCCGCATCAAGATGGTCCTGCTCGTCGCCGGCGCCAACGACGACCTCCAGTTCGGGCCCGTCATGACCGACTGCGTCCAGCGGTACGTCCTCAGCCAGGGCACCTGCGAGCCCAAGTACGCCCCCGGCTGGCAGGCCCGCGTCGACGGACTCGTCCCCAAGGTCGAGCAGACCGTCCGCGACCTCAAGACCGTCATGCGCGACGCCGGATACGCCGACGGCGACTACAAGCTGGTCGTCATGGGCTACCCCAGCCCGATCGGCCCCGACTTCTACGACAACCCGAACTTCCCCGGCAAGCTCTCCTGCGGCGGCATGGGCTACGACTCCGACACCAAGTGGGGCCGCAACACCGCCGTTCCCGCCTTCGAGCGCGGCATGCGCAGGATCGCGGCCGACACCGGCGCCACCTACCTCGACAACTCGCGCCTCTTCCACGGCCACGAGGTCTGTATGGAGGACACCTGGGCCCGGGGCCTCTACATCGACCTCTCCAAGCCCGGCGGCCTCGACGAGAACTCCGTACGCCAGTCCTTCCACCCCAACAGGAGCGGCCACGGCGCCTTCGCGTCCTGCCTGACCCAGATCTACAACTCGGGCCTGCGCGAGGCGAGCTGCGCCGACGTCAACTCCTCCGGCACCCCGACGCTCTTCCCGCTCGCCTGGGACGACGCGTACCAGCCGCTGAGGAACCAGGCGACCGGCAACTGCCTGGACGTCAACGCCTCCGAGTCGGCCAACGGCACCGCCGTCCTCGGCTGGGACTGCCACGGCGGCCGCAACCAGGGCTGGTGGTACGACTCCGCCCGGAAGACCGTCCACACCCAGCTCACCCAGGACCGCTGCCTGGACGTGCCGGGCGCCGCCTATCAGGCCGGCAAGGCCCTCATCGTCTGGAACTGCAGCGGCGCCGCCAACCAGAAGTTCGTCCGTGACGGCGCCACGATCCGGCCCGCCGCCGCGACCGGACTCTGCCTCGCCCAGGGCGCGGCGAAGGAGCCGGTCAGGCTCCAGAACTGCGACGGCTCCGCGAACCAGAAGTTCGCGTAGGAGCCTGCGGATACCCCGTGGCCTCCGTCCGGTGCGGGACGGGGGCCACGGTCATGCTCAGAGCGCCTTCGTCGTGCTCCTCGCCAGCTCGTAGGCCGGGAGCATCGCCCGGTGCTCGTCGGTGTCGAACCCGCCGAGGTGGACGATGACGACCGCGCCCTTCGGGGTGGAGACGGCGAAGGCCCGCTCCTCCTTGGACTCGTCCGTGAGCTCGCTGTACGTCGTGTACGTGACCTCGACAGCGGCCAGCGCGCCCGCCCTCGTGTCCCGATAGGTGACGGCGGAGGGCCTGCTCGCCGCCGTCACGAAGCCTTCGAGCGCGGTCCGGGCCGGTCCTTTCGCGGCCGTCCACACCCGCAGGAAGCCGATGTTCCCGGAGGGCTTGGCGTCGACCTCGCAGCGCATGACGGCCGGCCCCTGCCGGACGAGCTCCGCGAAGTCCGGGTCCGCGGGCTCCTTGACCGCGGCCGGCTTCCAGTCCGCCGCCAGCCCGAAGGAGACGGGCAGCGCGCAGGCCGAACCAGGACCGCCGAGGGTCGCGGCGGCCTTGACGGCCGGGGCGGTGGCGCTGGTCTTCCCCGGGGTCGCCGGAGCCGCCGGGGCGTCGGGCGCCGGGGTCGTCCCGCAGCCGGTGAGCAGGGCCGCGGTCACCAGGGCGGCGGCGGTCGTACGTATCGGGAGTCTGTCTGGCATGGCGCCATGATCCCCGACGCGGCCGCCGCGGATTGCGCCGGACGGGCGAATCCGGCGTGATCGCCGCACAATGTGAAGCGTGCCGAGGGGGACCCCCATCCCACGGGAGGCAGGACATGACCCGCACCTTCAGGAGGATCGGCGCGCTCTGCGCCGGTACGGTCGCGGCGGTCACCTTCGCCGCCGCCGCCCCCGCCCAGGCCGACAACGGAGACGGCTTCGAGTTCACGCTCTACGCCAAGGAGGTCCCCGGCCCGGGGACCGACTCGAGCGGGCCGCCGCCCAAGGTCGGGGACGTCTTCACGGCCGCCGACGACCTGTACAAGACCAAGGGCGGCAGCAAGGTCGGCCGCGACGGCGTGACCTGCGCCGTCGTGCGCGTCTCCGGTGACCAGGCCGACGTGAACTGCGTGGGCACCTTCGTCCTGAACGGCGGACCGGGCGGACAGCTCACCGCCCAGGCCCTCGTCACCTTCGACATCTCGAACGTGGCCCCGGCCGCCTATGACGTCGCCATCACCGGAGGCACCGGCGACTTCACGCAGGCGCGTGGATACGTGAGTACGAGCCCCGACGGGGACTACTCGCGGATGGAGTTCCACGTCACCACGAGGTGAGCCCGTTACGACAGCTTGCCGCCGTAGTCCGGGAGCTTGAAGGCGCGCTCGGCGTGGCCGCCGACGAGGTCGGTCGTGTTGTTGCCGATGTTCGCGATGATCGTGTAGCCCTTGGCCTCGATCTCGGCGCGCTTCTCGGTCTTGTACGCGCTGACCTCGGCGAACAGGTCGGGGAGCGAGCGCACGTACAGCCCGTCGACGGGGTAGCCGGCCTTCTTCAGGTTCCAGTCCGTCAGGGAGTAGATGATCCCGGGGCGGGCGGTGACGAAGAAGACGGCCACCCCGCGCGCGTGGGCGTCGTCGACGAGCGCGCGCACGTCCGCGATGGCCGGGGTCGGCAGCTCCCAGAACGGGTGGAAGTCCGTCTCCAGGGAGCTGTTGTCGATGTCGAGGACGATGGCCTGCTTCTCGCGGCCGGCGTCCTTCGAGCGCGCCTCGATGTACGGGCGGGCCTCGGCGACGACGGCGGCGACGTCATGACGCCAGGTCGCGTAGTCGACGTCCGCGAGGGCCGCGGCCGAGGTGATGTGGGTGTCGGGGTCGGCGGCGGAGGCGGCGGGCGCGGCACCGACGACGAGGACGGCCGTCAGGCCGAGGGCCGCGGCGGTGGTCTTGGCGGAGGGCATGGGGGGCTCCCGAGTGGGTCGAACCGGCTCAGTGGTTGACATGCTCGCGACCCATACTGGCCAGTAGGTGACGGGAGGGCTACCGGTCGGTAGCGACTTTCTGAGCGAAAGATCTTTCTGGGCGGAGACCCTTCCGAGCGGAGACCGACGACGCCCCCCGGCCCGGAAGGGCCGAGGGGCGTCGCGAGAGCCCTGCGAGATCGGGCGAGATCAGGCGAGACCGGGACCGCGCACCGGGATGTGCGTGAAGGTCGGCTCCGGGGCCGGGTTCTGGAAGAAGTCGTTGCCCTTGTCGTCCACCACGATGAACGCCGGGAAGTCCTCGACCTCGATCTTCCAGACCGCTTCCATGCCGAGCTCCTCGTACTCGACGACCTCGACCTTCTTGATGCAGTCCTGCGCCAGACGCGCCGCCGGGCCGCCGATCGAGCCCAGGTAGAAGCCGCCGTGCGCACCGCACGCGTCGGTGACCTGCTTCGACCGGTTGCCCTTGGCCAGCATGACCTTCGAGCCGCCCGCCGCCTGGAACTGCTCCACGTACGAGTCCATGCGGCCGGCCGTCGTCGGACCGAAGGAGCCGGAGGCGTAACCCTCGGGGGTCTTCGCGGGGCCCGCGTAGTAGACCGGGTGGTCCTTCAGGTACTGCGGCATCTCCTCGCCCGCGTCCAGGCGCTCCTTGATCTTGGCGTGCGCGATGTCGCGCGCCACGACCAGCGGGCCGTTGAGGGAGAGGCGGGTCTTGACCGGGTACTTCGTCAGCTCGGCGAGGATCTCGTCCATCGGCTGGTTGAGGTCGATCTTCACGACGTCCGAGGACTCGTCCAGGTGGGAGTCCTCGGTCTCCGGCAGGAAGCGCGCCGGGTCGGTCTCCAGCTGCTCCAGGAAGACGCCCTCGGCGGTGATCTTCGCGACGGCCTGGCGGTCGGCCGAGCAGGACACGGCGATCGCGACGGGCAGCGAGGCGCCGTGACGGGGGAGGCGGACGACACGGACGTCGTGGCAGAAGTACTTGCCGCCGAACTGCGCGCCGATGCCGATCTTCTGCGTCAGCTCGAAGACCTTCTCCTCCAGCTCCTTGTCGCGGAAGCCGTGGCCGGTCTCGGCCGAGCCCTCGGTGGGCAGCTCGTCCAGGTAGTGCGCGGAGGCGTACTTCGCGGTCTTGAGCGCGAACTCGGCGCTGGTGCCGCCGACGACGATCGCCAGGTGGTACGGCGGGCAGGCGGCCGTGCCGAGCGAACGGATCTTCTCCTCCAGGAACTTCATCATGGAGGCCTCGTTCAGGACCGCCTTGGTCTCCTGGTAGAGGAAGGACTTGTTGGCCGAGCCGCCGCCCTTGGCCATGAAGAGGAACTTGTACGCGCCGCCGTCGGTCGCGTACAGCTCGATCTGCGCGGGCAGGTTCGAGCCGGTGTTCTTCTCCTCCCACATGGTCACCGGGGCCATCTGCGAGTAGCGCAGGTTGAGCTTGGTGTACGCGTCGTAGACGCCCTTGGACAGGGCCTCCTCGTCACGGCCCGAGGTCAGCACGTTCTGGCCGCGCTTGCCCATGACGATCGCGGTGCCGGTGTCCTGGCACATGGGCAGCACGCCCGCGGCGGCGATGTTCGCGTTCTTGAGGAGGTCGAGCGCGACGAACTTGTCGTTGCTCGACGCCTCCGGGTCGTCGATGATCCGGCGCAGCTGGGCAAGGTGGGCCGGGCGCAGGAAGTGCTGGATGTCGTGGATGGCCTCGGCGGCCAGCCGGCGCAGCGCCTCCGGCTCGACCTTGAGGAACGTACGCCCGTCGGCCTCGAAGGTGGAGACACCTTCGGAGGTCACCAGGCGGTAGGGCGTGGTGTCCTCTCCCAGGGGGAGCAGATCGGAGTACGCAAACTCAGGCATGACGGCGGCCATTCCTCACTCGGCAGACAGCTGCGCCGCCTCCATTGGCGGCGCGCCCTCCAGCGTATGACGCGGCGGCCGCGCCGATCCTGTGAGGTAAGGCTCAGTAGGGGGTGGGAGCGCACCGGAATGGCGTGTTTCCGTGCCCCCGCCGTCGCGTCCCGGGGTGTCCCCTAGGGGACGGGACCAGGGTCTGTCCCTCTGGTTGCGATCTATCGCGTTTCGCTAGGCTGACTTCGTGGACCTCGAAAAGCAGCCCGAACCCGAGAAGCAGCCGCAGCCGCAGCGGCCGGTCGCCCCCGCCGAGCCCGCTCTCGCCGGGCCCGCCCACGTCGATCCGCAGGGTTCGCTGCGGGCCTCGGACGCGGACCGCGACCGCGTCGCGGACATCCTCAGGGACGCCCTCGCCGAGGGACGGCTCGACGCCGAGGAGCACTCGGACCGGATCGACGCGGTCTACCGGGCCAAGACCGTAGGGGAGCTGGAGCCGATCGTCCGCGACCTGCCGGCCGCCCGGACCGCCCACGAGCCCGAAGCGGCCGTGGCCTGGGGCTCGGACGACCCCGAGGGCCCCGCGGAGAGCCTCGTCGCGATCTTCTCCAGCACGACCCGCAGGGGCCGCTGGCGGGTGAGCCGCCGGACGAACGCCTTCGCTCTCTTCGGGAACGTCGAGATCGACCTGACCGAGGCGATCTTCGCCCAGCGGCTGACCACCATCAACGCCACCTCCATCTTCGGCAACGTGGAGGTGCGGGTCCCGGAGAACATCAGCCTGCGCGGCAGCGGCAGCGGCGTCTTCGGGAACTTCGAGGTCGTGACCCTGGAAGGGGCCGACCCGCAGGCCCCGGTCGTCGTCATCAACGGCTACTCGGTCTTCGGGAACGTGGAGGCCAGACCCAAGCGCGGCAAGTGGATCACCGACCTCCAGGGCAGGCTCCGCAAGCACCTCGGGCACTGACGACGGGCGTCGCTCGGGGAGCCCGCGCGGGAGCCGTTGCCGGGTGTCCGCGGAGGTGACCGGAATTCGCCCTCGGGTATCCGCAGTGCGGAACGGCGGGGCACGCAGTGCATAGGCGCGCGCACAGCGGGTAGGGCTGGTGCATCGCCGCTCGCTCGCGAAGCCGTCGTCAGGAGTAGACCGTGCTGCAACTGCCGCATCAGCCCCTCCAGGTCGCCGCCGTACCCCCTCAGCGCGTTCCTGCCCGGGAGGACGAGGCCGGTCCTTGGCACGCGGAGGCGGTGTGCCGCCGGGACGAGGCCGGGCTCTTCTTCGCGCCCTCCAAGGAGCCGACCGCCGCGCGGCTCGCCCGGGAGGAGGCGGCCAAGCGGGTCTGCGCGCGCTGTCCGGTCATGGTCGAGTGCCGGGAGCACGCCCTGCTCCAGCCCGAGCCGTACGGGGTGTGGGGCGGGCTCACCGCGGCGGAGCGCCGTGTCGTCCTCGCCCGGCGCCGGCGGCGTGAGGTGGAGCTGCGGAAGGCCGCCGCGACCGAGCGGATCGCCCAGGCGGGTTGACGGGACCGGAGAGCTTCCCCCGCGCCCGTACGAGAAGGGGCGCCCCCACCGCACATGGGGGCGCCCCTCTTCGTACCGTCGCGTCCTCGTACCCGCGCGCCTTCGTACCGCGGCGCCTTCGTACTGTCGCGCTGAAGCGTTACTTCGCGCGGTCGAAGTCGATCGCGCTGTAGGCGCGCAGCTTCGAGAGGCGGTGCGTCGAGTCGATCTGGCGGATCGTGCCGGACTTCGAGCGCATGACCAGCGACTGCGTGGTCGCCGTCTCGGCGCGGTAGCGCACGCCGCGCAGCAGCTCGCCGTCGGTGATGCCGGTCGCGACGAAGAACACGTTGTCGCCGGAGACCAGGTCGTTCGTGGAGAGCACACGGTCCAGGTCGTGGCCCGCGTCCAGCGCCTTCTGGCGCTCGGCGTCGTCCTTCGGCCACAGCTTGCCCTGGATCACGCCGCCGAGGCACTTGATGGCGCAGGCGGAGATGATGCCCTCGGGGGTGCCGCCGATGCCCATGAGCATGTCGACGCCGGTGCCCTCGCGGACGGCCATGATCGAACCGGCGACGTCGCCGTCCGAGATGAACTTGATCCGGGCGCCGGTCTCGCGGATCTCCTTGACGATGCCCTCGTGGCGGGGGCGGTCCAGGATGACGACCGTGATGTCCTCGGGCGAGGAGTTCTTGGCCTTGGCGACCCGGCGGATGTTGACCGAGACGGGGGCGTTGATGTCGACGAAGTCGGCGGCCTCGGGGCCCGTGACCAGCTTGTCCATGTAGAAGACCGCGGACGGGTCGAACATGGTGCCGCGGTCGGCGGCGGCCAGGACGGCGATCGCGTTCGGCATGCCCTTGGCGTTGAGGGTGGTGCCGTCGATCGGGTCGACGGCGATGTCGACCTCGGCGCCGGTGCCGTCGCCGACCCGCTCGCCGTTGAAGAGCATCGGGGCTTCGTCCTTCTCGCCCTCGCCGATGACGACGACGCCGTTCATCGAGACGGTGGAGATCAGGGTCCGCATGGCGTTGACCGCCGCCCCGTCCGCGCCGATCTTGTCGCCGCGGCCGACCCAGCGGCCGGCGGCCATGGCGGCGGCCTCGGTGACGCGGACCAGCTCAAGGGCGAGGTTGCGGTCGGGGGCCTCGGGAGAAACGACAAGCTCGGGCGGAAGGTGGTGGTGCTCGGTCATCGGAGCGCACCTTTCTGTACGGCGACGGCCGGGAAAAAGAGGGTGCTGCGACTCTATCGGTACGTCGACAAAATGAGCAGAGGGGCCCACGTATGAGCACAACACCATGATGCGACCATGGTGGGCGTGGCAGGTATGCGAGGCAGGCAGACGGTACGCGGGATGTTCCAGTCCCTCGGGGTGATCATGGTCGCCGCGGGCGTGATGTATCTCTTCATCCCGCACGACGAGAACGCGGACCCGGTCAAGGCGAAGGACTACCGGGTCGAGCTCCTCACGGCCCAGCGGGCGGCGCCGTATCCGGTGCTGGCGCCCGAGGGCCTGGGTGAGGGCTGGAAGGCGACGGTGGTGTCGTACAAGCGCGAGAAGGCCGACGCCTGGCAGCTCGGATTCCTCTCCCCGGACACCCAGTACGTGGCCGTGAACCAGTCCACGGCCGAGCCGGGGAAGTTCGTGCCCGAGGTGACCCAGAAGGCGAAGAACACCGGGAAGACCCAGACGGTCGCCGGTCAGGTCTGGCAGCGCTGGGAGGGCCCGAAGTACGACGCGCTGGTCCGCACGGAGAACGGCGCGACGACCGTGGTGACCGGCACGGCCTCCTTCGAGCGGCTGGCCGAGATGGCCGGCTCGCTCCGGTCGCAGAAGGTCTGAGACGCACGGGGAAGGGCCCCGCACTCATGGAGTGCGGGGCCCTTCTCGCGTACCACTCAGACGGTGGTGACGACCTCGTCGAAGGAGAGGCGCGGGGAGCGCGGGAACCAGGCGTCCTCGCCCGGCTTGCCGATGTTGACGATCATCAGCGGGGTGTGGTCGTCGTCCAGGAACTCCTTCTGGATGCCGGCGAGGTCCGCACCGGTCATCGGGCCGGCGGCCAGGCCGGCGGCGCGGACGCCCACGATGAAGTACGCGGCCTGGAGGGCGGCGTTCAGCAGGGCGGAGCCCTCGCGGACCGGGCGCTCCGAGAAGAACATGTCCTTGGCCTGCGGGAAGTGCGGGAGCAGCGCCGGGAGGTCCTCGTGGAACTCGTTGTCGGCGGAGAGGATCGCGACCAGCGGGGCGGTGGAGGTCTTGGCCGCGTTGCCCTCGGCCATGTGCTTCACCAGGCGCTCGCGGGCCTCGGGGGAGCGGACCAGGGTGATGCGCAGCGGGGTCTGGTTGAAGGCGGTCGGGCCGTACTTCACCAGGTCGTAGATCGCCTGGACCTGCTCGTCGGTCACCGGCTCGTCGGTGAACGTGTTGGCGGTGCGGGCCTCGCGGAAGAGGAGGTCCTGGGCGACGGCGTCAAGGGCGAGAGACATGCTGCGTACCTTCCGGACTGCAAAGGGGGGTCGCTCGTACGAAGTTCGAACGATGCCTCGACAGTACGCCCAGGATTGGTGAAAATTCAACTAATCCATCCGGATAGTGATCCGCTTCACTTGGAGTCTACATGTCCGGGTGCCCCTCGCCCCGGGGCCTCGGGCGGCTACTCGCCCCGGGGGCTACTCGTGCCGGGGACTCGTGCCCCGGGGGCCTACTCGTCCTCGTCCTCCGCCTCCGCGGCCCGCTCGGCGGCCAGCGAGGCGTCCAGGCGGGCCCGGGCGCCCTCCAGGCGGCGCCGGCACACCTTCGCCAGCTCCTCGCCGCGCTCCCAGAGCGCCAGGGACTCCTCCAGGGACGTCCCGCCCGCTTCGAGCCGCCGGACGACCTCGATCAGCTCGTCCCGCGCCTGCTCGTAGCCGAGGGCCGCCTCTTCGGCGCTCGTGTCCGCACCCGCGTCCGTACCCGCTGCCATCTGCCGCTCCATCCTTGGTATCCGTTATCTCTTCGCTCAGGCCGGGTCGGCCACGCGCCGCACCGTGAACTCGCCCTCGGCGACCCTGGCCCGCAGCTCCTCGCCCTCCGCGACCTCCTCGGGCGAGCGGACCACCGCCCCGTCCGCCCGCTGGAGCACCGCGTACCCCCGCTCCATCGTCGCGGCGGGGGACAGCGCCCGGACCCGCGCCCGCGTGTGCGAGAGCTCCGAGTCCGCCCGGTCCAGGAGGTGTCCGAGGACCCGCCGGCTCCGGGCGAGGAGGGCCGCGAGCTCGTCCTCGCGGACCTCGACCATGCGCTGCGGGTGCTCCATGACGGGCCGCGCGAGCGCGTGCGCCAGGCCGCGCTCCTCCCGCTCCAGGAGGCCGCGCACGGTCCGCAGGGCCCGGTCCCGCAGCCCGCGCACCCGGTCCAGCTCCTCGCCCACGTCCGGGACGACCTTCTTGGCCGCGTCCGTCGGCGTCGAGGCGCGCAGGTCGGCCACCAGATCGAGCAGCGGCGAGTCCGGCTCGTGCCCGATCGCGGACACCACCGGCGTACGGCACTCGGCGATCGCCCGGACCAGCTGCTCGTCCGAGAAGGGCAGCAGGTCCTCGACGCTGCCGCCGCCGCGGGCCACGATGATCACGTCCACGTCCTCGTGCGCGTCCAGCTCCTTGACCGCCTGGACGACCTGCGGGACCGCCTTCACGCCCTGCACCGCGACGTTCCGCACCTCGAAGCGGACCGCGGGCCAGCGCCGGCGCGCGTTCTCCAGGACGTCCCGCTCGGCCGCCGAGGCGCGGCCGCAGACCAGGCCGACGAGGTGCGGCAGGAACGGCAGCGGCTTCTTCCGGTCGAGAGCGAAGAGACCCTCCGAGGCCAGGCTCCGCTTCAGCTGCTCCAGGCGCGCGAGCAGCTCGCCGATCCCGACCGGCTTGATCTCCACGGCCCGCAGCGACAGCTGCCCGCGCGGCGCGTACCACTCGGGCTTGGCGTGCACGACGACCCGGGCGCCCTCCGAGACGACGTCCGCGACCGCGTCGAAGACCTGGCGGTAGCAGGTGACGCCGATGGAGATGTCGTACGAGGGATCCCGCAGCGTCAGGAAGACGACCCCGGCGCCGGGGCGCCGCGACAGCTGCGTGATCTGCCCCTCGACCCAGATCGCCCCGAGCCGGTCGATCCACCCCCCGATCATCCGGGAGACCTCACCGACGGGAAGCGGTGCTTCTGCGGACGTAGTCAGACCCATGGACCGAGCGTAACCGCGCGGTACGACAACGTCAGGGCCGCGCGGGCGGTCCGGGGCGGCCGGGACGCACCGGACGCCTCCACGCGCGCGTGGACGCCGTGCCGGGCCCGCTTCACGCGTGGACGTCGTTCCGGGCGGCCTCACGCGCGCGTGGACGCCGTGCCGTTTCCGCCTCCACGCGCGCGTGGACCCCGTGCCGGTTCCGCCGTCACGCGCGCGTGGACGTGCGGTTCGCGCCCTGGACCGCGAGGACGACGAGGCCGATGCCCAGCCACACCACGCCCACCACCTGCGCGGCGGCCGAGGCCTCGACGATCACGGCGATCAGGATCGCCGCGCCGACCACCGGCAGGACGACGTGCTTCAGCCAGTGCGGCGGCCCCTCCGCCCGCCGCACGGCGAACCAGCCGACCACGCTCGCGTGCAGCAGGACGAAGGCGGTCAGCGCGCCGACGTCGACCACCGAGACCAGATGGTCGAGGCCGTCGTCGCGGCGGGCCGCCCACAGCGCCGCGATCATCGTCACCGTCGCCGCCACGAGCAGCGCCACGCGCGGGACACCGCCGTCGGTGCGGGCCAGCAGGTGCGGCAGGCGCCGCTCGCGGCCCATCGCGAACAGCAGCCTGCCGCCGGCCGCCTGCCCCGCGAGCGCCGCGAAGGCCGCGCCGATCGCCTTGGAGACGGCCACCAGGTCGTGCAGCCAGCCGCCGACCGAGGTGTCCACCGCGTCGTAGAAGGCCGAGCCCTGCTTGGCGGGGTCGGCGGCGAGCTCGGCGGAGGAGACCGGTTCGAGGAGCGCCACCAGCCAGGTCTGGGCCACGAACAGGGCGCCCGCGAGCGCCAGGCAGAACAGCACCGCCCGCGCCACCTTCGCCGAGCCCCCCGTCACCTCCTCGGCGAACGAGGCGATCGCGTCGAAGCCCAGGTACGACAGGACGGCCACCGACACCGCGCCCACCACCGCGGCGAGTGAGAACGAGCCGTCGCCGGTGAGCGGCGACCACCAGTCGCGCCGTGCCCCGTCCCGTACGAGCATCACCACCGCCGAGACGACGAAGACGAGGAGGACCACGATCTCCATGGCGAGCACCGCGAAGCCGACCCGGGCCGCGGCCCGCACGCCCCACAGGTTCAGCAGGGTGGTGACCACCACGGCGATCCCGGTCCACACCCACCGGTCCACCTCCGGGACCAGCGCCTCCATCGCGATGCCCGCGAAGAGGTAGGCGACGGCCGGGATCAGCAGGTAGTCGAGCATGGCCATCCAGCCGGCGATGAAACCCGGCCCTTCTCCGAGGCCCTTGCGCGCGTACGTGAAGACGGAACCGGCCTGTGGCGCGACCCGCACCATCTGGGCGTAGCTGAACGCCGTGAACGCCATGGCGACGGTGGCCACGACGTACACCAGTGCGACGGCCCCGCGCGACTTCGCGTCGAGCGTGCCGAAGACGCCGACCGGCGCCATCGGGGCGATGAACAGCAGCCCGTACACCACCAGGTCGCGGAATCCGAGATTCCGCCGGAGCCCCTCGTGGTCCGCCACCTGCGTCTCCTGAGCCATGGCGCCAGTTTCGGCCACGGAGCCGCTCCATCCGCTCTCCGACGCGGCCTTACGATGGGACGCATGACTGCAACGCCCGCGACGAACCGCCCGAAGCGTGTCCTGCTCGCCGCCCCCCGCGGCTACTGCGCGGGCGTGGACCGTGCCGTGATCGCCGTGGAGAAGGCCCTGGAGCAGTACGGGGCGCCGATCTACGTCCGGCACGAGATCGTCCACAACAAGTACGTCGTCCAGACCCTGGAGCGGAAGGGCGCGATCTTCGTCGACCAGGCGACCGAGGTGCCGCCGGGCAACATCGTGATGTTCTCCGCGCACGGCGTCGCCCCGACCGTCCACGAGGAGGCCCGCCAGGGCCGCCTCAAGACCATCGACGCGACCTGCCCGCTGGTCACCAAGGTGCACAAGGAAGCCGTCCGCTTCGCCAACGAGGACTTCGACATCCTCCTCATCGGCCACGAGGGCCACGAGGAGGTCATCGGCACCTCCGGCGAGGCCCCCGACCACATCCAGCTGGTCGACGGCCCCGAGGACGTCGCCAAGGTCGAGGTCCGCGACCCCTCCCGGGTCGTCTGGCTCTCCCAGACCACGCTCTCGGTCGACGAGACGATGGAGACGGTCGACGCGCTGAAGGAGAAGTTCCCGCAGCTGATCTCCCCGCCGTCCGACGACATCTGCTACGCCACGCAGAACCGCCAGACCGCCATCAAGGAGCTCGCCGGACAGGCCGAGCTGGTGATCGTCGTCGGCTCCAAGAACTCCTCCAACTCGATCCGCATGGTCGAGGTCGCCAAGCAGGCCGGCGTCCCCGCCGCGTACCTCGTCGACTTCGCCAGCGAGATCGACGAGGCCTGGCTGGAGGGCGTCACCAGCGTCGGCCTCTCCTCCGGAGCCTCCGTCCCGGACGTCCTGGTGCAGGAGGTCCTGGAGTGGCTCGCCGAGCGCGGCTACGCGGACGTGGAGATCGTCAAGACGGCCGACGAGTCCCTGACCTTCTCGCTCCCCAAGGAGCTCCGCAACAAGGACCTGCGGGCCGAGGCGGAGAAGCTCGCCGCGGCCGCGTCCGTCGCTTCCGTCAAGGAGTAGCGCGGCGCGCCAACCCTTACCGTGGGGTCCATGAACGTCTTCGGAGTGGACATCGGCGGCTCGGGCATCAAGGGCGCCCCCGTGGACCTGGAGCGCGGCACGCTCGCCGAGGAGCGCCACAAGGTACTGACCCCGCAGCCCGCCACACCCGACGGTGTGGCGGGCTGCGTCGCGGAGGTCGTGGAGCACTTCGGCTGGACGGGACCGGTGGGGGTGACCTTCCCGGGCGTCGTGACGGGCTCCACCATCCGTACGGCAGCCAACGTCGACAGGTCCTGGATCGGCGTCGACGCCGGCACCCTCCTGAGCGAGCGGCTCGGCGGGCTCCCGGTGACCGTTCTGAACGACGCGGACGCGGCCGGGGTCGCGGAGATGACCTTCGGCGCGGGCCGGGGCCGCAAGGGCACGGTGATCCTGCTGACCCTCGGCACGGGCATCGGCTCCGCCCTCTTCGTCGACGGCCGGCTCGTCCCCAACACCGAGCTCGGCCACCTGGAGCTCAAGGGCCACGACGCGGAGACCCGGGCCTCGACGAAGGCCAAGGAGGACGAGGACCTCAGCTGGGAGCACTGGGCGACCCGGCGGCTGCGCAAGTACCTCGCGCACGTGGAGATGCTCTTCTCGCCGGAGCTGTTCATCATCGGCGGCGGAGTGAGCCGCAAGGCCGACAAGTTCCTGCCGCTGATCGAGGGCATCCGCGCGGAGATCGTCCCGGCGGAGCTCCAGAACAACGCCGGGATCGTGGGGGCGGGGATGGCGGCGGGGGCGGCCTGAGCGCCCGAAGCGTTACGCGACGGGCCGGCGCCCCGCGGTGGGCGTCCGCCCGCCCGGGCCCTCGCCCGACCCCGTGCGGGGCGCCTTGCGCTGGTGCCGGCGCCCCATGTCCCGGACCTTGCGGACGCTCGCGATGACGCCGGCGACGAGCGTGCCGCCGTAGAGCCAGCCCGCGTGCACGGCGAGGGCGGTCACGACGGCCATCGCCTGGCCGCCGAAGCCGCCCGTGCCGCCCGCGATGGGGACGACGCCGACGGCGAAGGCGATGGGGACGCCGATCGGGGCCGTGACCAGGTCGGCGGTCCGGACCCACAGCGCGGTCAGAGCGCTGACCGGCAGGAACAGCAGCCCGTAGACGACGGGGGAGCCGTCGAGGAGCAGCTGGTCGAGGAGACCGAGGGCCAGCATGACGGCCGAGGCGAACAGCCCGGCGCCGAGCCCGGTCAGGCGCGGCGAGGGGAGCCGGCGCAGGGCGAGGACGACGGGCGGCACGGGCCGGCGCCCGGCGGGCCGCCCGGAGGTGCGCCCGGCGGGGGCGCCGGGCGCGGCCGCCGCTCCGGCCCGCTCCACGCGGGCGCGACCGGGCGCGCGTTCGGCCCTGCCGGTCACGCGGTAGACCGCCGCGCCCTCCACGAGCGCGCCGGGCGGTGCGACCGGCGTGGCGGGGGTCTGCGGCCTTCGGCGGCCTTGCGGCTGACTTGTCCTGTGCTGCTCCACACGACCAACGTAGGTCGGAAAGGTGCGGGAACCGGGTCCGGGACACGCCCTTTGGGTGACCTTGCCCGTGAGAACGGCCGAAGGTGTGCGTCACCGGCCGGTTCGGCCCGCCCGTAAACTGGGGGATCGGCCCACCATCCACACCTTCAGGAAGTCGCCACCGTGTCGCTCACGATCGGAATCGTCGGTCTGCCGAATGTCGGCAAGTCGACCCTGTTCAACGCCCTGACCAAGAACGACGTGCTGGCGGCCAACTACCCGTTCGCCACGATCGAGCCCAACGTCGGCGTCGTCGGTGTCCCCGACGCCCGCCTGACCAAGCTCGCGGAGATCTTCGGCTCCCAGCGCATCCTCCCGGCGACGGTCGACTTCGTCGACATCGCGGGCATCGTGCGCGGCGCGAGCGAGGGCGAGGGCCTGGGCAACAAGTTCCTCGCGAACATCCGCGAGTCGGACGCGATCTGCCAGGTCATCCGCGCCTTCAAGGACGAGAACGTCGTCCACGTCGACGGCAAGGTCTCGCCCAAGGACGACATCGAGACGATCAACACGGAGCTGATCCTCGCGGACCTCCAGACGATCGAGAAGGTCCTGCCGCGCCTCCAGAAGGAGATGCGGATCAAGAAGGACACGGCGCCCAAGGTCGCCGCCGTCGAGGCCGCCCAGGCGATCCTGGAGAAGGGCGACACCCTCTTCTCGCAGGGCATCGTCCAGGGCTCGGAGAAGGCGGAGCTCCTGCACGACCTCCACCTCCTCACCACCAAGCCGTTCCTGTACGTCTTCAACGTCGACGAGGACGAGCTGACGGACGACGCCTTCAAGGCCGAGCAGAGCGCCCTGGTCGCCCCGGCCGAGGCGATCTTCCTCAACGCCAAGCTGGAGCAGGACCTCGCCGAGCTCGACGAGGAGGACGCCATGGAGCTCCTCCAGTCCGTCGGCGCCGAGGAGCCCGGCCTGGCCACCCTCGCCCGCGTCGGCTTCGCCACCCTCGGCCTCCAGACCTACCTGACGGCCGGCCCGAAGGAATCCCGCGCCTGGACGATCAAGCAGGGCGCGACGGCCCCCGAGGCGGCCGGTGTCATCCACACCGACTTCCAGAAGGGCTTCATCAAGGCCGAGGTCATCTCCTTCGCCGACCTCGTCGACACGGGCTCGGTAGCCGACGCCCGCGCGGCCGGCAAGGCCCGCATGGAGGGCAAGGAGTACGTCATGCAGGACGGCGACGTCGTGGAGTTCCGCTTCAACGTCTGATCCGCGCAGCACGTCGGAAGGGGCCGGGCTCTCGTGGGGCCGGCCCCTTCCGTGTGGGTGGGTGCGGGGTCAGGCGTGGGGGACCGCCGTGGCGAGGACCACCTCGAACTCCTCCAGGCTGCGGGTGGTCACGCGGGCCTTCGTCGTGGCCTCTCCGCGGACCGCCGCGATGGCGCCGCGGGATGCGACGAGTGCGTCGCGGTCGGTGTAGAGCGCGCCGATGGCGGCTCTGCCCAGGTCGCGGTCGACGAGCAGGGAGATGCCGGCCAGTCCGGGGATCTTCTGGACCTTGGGCAGTGCGGTGTCGCGGAACGTGTCCACCAGCAGGTCGATGCCGGACGGCTCGACGTCCATGCGGAGCAGCCGGAACCCCGCGCCCGGCCCGAGTTCCTCGGCGCGCCGGGCGACCGCCGCTTCCCAGTTGTCGACCGTCGTGGTCCGCGCGAAGGGGGCGAGGAGCTCGTCCCGGCGCGTGCTCAGCTTCTCGAAGCTGGCCTGCCGGGAGGCCTCGTCGTCCCACCACGAGCCCACCAGGAGCTTGCCGAGCTCGCGGTCGGCGAACAGGCCCATCCCGCGATAGCCCGGCTGCGCCGACAACAGCGCCCGCCCTTCGGTCCGGAGGGCCTCGGCGACCCCGTCGAGTTCGGCGGGGTCGCCCGTTGCGTAGATGCTGCGAACGTACATGGCGCTCTTTCCTGTCTTTCCGTGGCCCCGCGCGCGCGACGGCCGGAGCGGATGGGGGTCGATGGGGCAGGGGGATCACTCCCGGCGGTGGTGTTGAGCGGGCGCCACCTCCGGCGGGGGCATGTCCCGGGCCCGGTCCCCCATCTCGTCCCAGAACTGCCGGAGCCCCGTGAAGGACGTCCTCCGCTGCCACCGGGCCCTGCGTCGAAACCGGAGCTGGAACCACGACCGGGGCTGCAGCAGAGCGTGCTGGTTCATGCAGAAGACCTCGCTGAGTTCCACCCGCAGGTCCGGTATCTTCGGCGGGCTCGGGCACAGCTTGAACGGGCAGCCGTCGGCGCACTTCGACCCCGGTGGCGTCGACGTCGCGTGGGTGGTCGTCCAGGTGGGATCCATCGTGGTGCGGTCGTGGGTCAGGCAGGGCGGGAGCTGCGGCGGGATGCAGCTGTTCCGCTCCATACGGCGGAAGAGCTCCCTCGGGCGGTCGGCCCGTTCGGTGAGCGATATCAAGAGGACGACGTCCGCGAGGAGTTGCTGGGCGTCGGGGTCCAGGGTGCTCCAGCCCGTGGAGGGCGGGATCCAGAGGTTCTGCCGATGGGGTTCGTTGGGAGACCCGGTCTCCGAACCCACCTGGGAGGCGACGCACGCCTCGTCGATCCACAGGAACCGCTCGGGGCGCCGCGTCTGCAGGGCCCGGACCGCGAGCCTTCCGGCCGCCGCCACGAAGGGATGCTCGTGCTGGCCGGGAGGCAGCTGCAGCCACCGCCGGACCTGCTCCTTCGGGTCGGCCCCGTGCCCGTGCTCGGGCCGTTCCTCCGTGACGTCGTCCGGGAGAGCCCACAGGGTGAGTGCGTGCAGCAGGGTCAGCCGGGTGAACCAGAAGCGGCTGGCGTCCAGCATCTCCCAGGCCTGTTCGGCCAGGAACTCACGTGCCTCCCCTCGGGCGGCCGGATGGACCCGACGGTTGGCCGCGTGCTTGAAACCGTGGGCCAGGGCCACTTCCAGGCCCCGCTTCCCGAAGGGATCCTGACGGTCCTCGCCACGAGGACGGGCGGTGAGGGTGCGCAGCCAGGCTTCGAGGTCGTCATACGGGGTGTCGACGTGGTGTGCCATCGCGACGGAGTCGACCAGCATCGGGATCAGCCGTGCGCTCATCGTGTTCTGGTTCCAATTGCACCGCTCCTGCCTGGACTCGTCCTCCTCCTGCTCCTGTTCCACCAGGGTCTGTTCCGCCCTCGTCCTCCGCTCCCGCTTGCGGCGCTCACGCTCCCCTCCCGGTCCCGTGACTCGTCCCGCCACCGGAGGGGCCACCGGACCGGCGAGGGACGTCGCCCAGTCGGTGACGGTGGGGGTGGGTGCGAGCAGCCGGTCGCGCAGCGCCGTGAACGCCTTGTCGCCACCGGCCCCGATCTCGTCCGCGATCGCGATCCGCACCCGGTAGGCGGGCTCCTGGCGGGCGATGGAGAACAGCTGGTCGTAGGCCGGCTTGCCGCCGTTCAGGGCCGCACGACGCGAGGCGGCGCCCAGCCGCCTCACCAGCGACAGTTTGGCCGCTCTGATCCGTTGCGGGTCCCGTCCCTGCAGCCTGCTCCATTGCTGGGAGAGCGGCGCGGCGATGGTGCTCGGATCGGGATGGTTCTCGACGCTGTCGATGTCCAGGGCCGCCCCGTACATGTCGAGCAGTTTGGCGGACGACGTACTGTCCTCGGCGCATTTCAGGAGGAGGTGTCGGATGACTCCGATCGGGCATGCGGGATTCGTTCCGCCCGTGATCGCACAGATGCACCGAGAATTTTCGTTCAGTGAGCGCGAGTGGAACACCAAGGAGATGAGGATCTCTCGCCCGGGGTTCTTGAGTGCCGCCGGGAAGTAGTTCTCGCGTGCCGGTGTCGCGGTCGGGTCGAATTCATCGAGAACCGCGCCCAGATAGCGGGAGCCGAGATACGCCTGCAGGATGCTGTGCTGGAAGCGCACGTACTTGCCGGACTCCTCGACGATTCCCATGCGGGTGCCCCAGGTGGCGGCGAGCCGGAGGTCGAGCTGGCTGTCCCCCCTCCTTCTCTCCATTTCTCTGTGTATGGTCGGGTGGGCCGTGAGTTGATTGAATTTCACCTGGGCCGTGTCGGATCTCAACCCGATGCACGCCAGTGCCGAGAGGCACTCCACGGTGACCCGCCGTTCGTCGCGGGTGAGGGGCAGTTCGGGATGGAGGGCGCCGTCGAGGAGGGCGTCGATCCAGGTCTCGAGAAGGTCGAGCTTCAGTTCCCACGCGTCGTGGTTCGCGTGGTCTCCGTTCCCGTCCTCATCGCTGACCCACACCTGGTCCAGCAGGTTCCTCCGGTGCAGGTCCTTCGCGATCTGCAGGTAGAGCGGGGACTCCGTGACGTTGGCGACCTCGATGATCCGGGCGAGCCGCCGCCTGTCGGCACGCCAGTCGCCGCTCTCGGCGATGTATTCGAGTGCGGATTCCTCGCTCAGGGGCTCCAGTTCGGTGACCGCCGCTTCCATGGCGCGCAGGGGGTCGTGCGGCCGGGACGTGATGACCAGCGGCAGTCGCGCCTCGCCCGCCGCGCGGATGGCCTTCCGGATCACGTTGTCCCGGTCGGCCGCCATGCTGTCGTCGGACAGGGCTTCCTCGAGACCGTCGGCGAGCACGACGATCTTGTCGTGGCGTCTGAGCAATCGCCACACCTTCTCCGCCTCGGCGTCGGAATGGGTCTTCGACTCCACGACGCTGCGGAAGCGGCTGTACGCGAGTTCGCCGAAGTCCAGTTTTCCCTGGGCGTCCCGCAGCCGGACGGGGACCGGGAACGCGCCTTTTCTGGCCAGCATCTCCGTAAGGCGCACCATCAGTGCGGTCTTTCCCGTTCCGATCGAACCGACGACCACGTGGGGGCGCCGGGCCTTGCCGTCCCGCATATTGTCCATGAGGGCGTTGCACAGCTGATCGCGCCCGACCACGTGCCCCATCAGGCTGCCCGACGTCTCCACGAGCGACCGCGATTCCCGCTTGGCCTTGCGCATGTAGAACGAGCGGACCGACCGGAACCGCCAGACGAGGAAGAAAATGGTGGTCAGGGACAGCGTGAGGACGGGCAGCACGAGGCTGTTCACCACGCCGCACGAATAGCCGGAAGGCTGACAGCTCGCGTCCGGGTTGATTTTCCAGGGCCAGCTGGGCCAGATCACCTCACCCTTGGTGAACACCGAGATGGCGGCCTTGGTGACCCAGAAGACGAGGCACAGCGCCAGGATCCCGGCGAGCGAGATTCCGACCGTTCTCAGGAGGGGGGATCGCCAGCGTTTCGCCGAGGACACCCCTCGGGTCAGCAGCCACACGCAGTGAAACTGCCTGCCGAACGAGACGAACGGCCAGCGTACGCGAGACCAGCCCCGCCGGAGCACCCCCGAAACAGGCGGATCAGGATTCTTGAGGGTGAACCTGATGCGGAGAAACTCGCTTGCGCGACGCATGTCCCTTCCCTCCGTCGCGCGGAACTCGGCACACTGATCCACGCGATGAACGCTGAAGGTCCGACAGTCATGAGACTCTCTGGCAAACAGTGCCGGCCGGGTGCGATTTCGACGTCGCCGACGCGAAGAGATGATGTCTGCTGTCGATCTCAGGCTAGCTTCGATCCCCCACCCGCGCGCGCCGGCGCGGGGAGTCGGCCGGGGTGCCGGCTCCCCGGGCGGGCGAGCGCCCGCCCACCCGGAGGCCGCCTCCTCGATCAGGTGGCGGCGAACCGTTCGTGGTGCGGCGTCCGTCGGGCCGCGGGGCACGGTCGTCGGCCTGCAGCTGCTCGAAGGAGTCGGGCGTCGGGCGGGGGCGAGCGGCTCGTCGGCCGGCGGAACCGGGCCCCCGTCGCCGTTCGACACGTCCGCGAAAGTTCCATCAGAGAAGGGGAAGGTTGATTACAGAGGTTTGACAGGGCGCCGGAGATTCCTTGCCCGGCGGCGAATCCGCGAAATACATTCCTGCCCAGTCGAGACCGGGGGCACCATGACACGCGGATTCAGTGGCACGACACGAGCGGCCCGTGCGGTGGCGCGGCCCGCGCGCTGCGAGGGGATCGCGTGTCGCGGTGGAGAGGAGACGGCCGGACGGTCCCCGGGGGTCGCCGGGGACGGGAAGCGGCTCTGTGCGGGCTGTGTCGTCCGGCTGACCGGGGGGCTCGCGCGGCTGCCCCGGCTCTACGAGGAGTGCGGGCTGCTCCTCGGGGGATCCGACCGGCCTCGGGAGCGGACGTCCGGTGGCGGTGCGGCGCCCGGACTTCCGTTCAACACCGCGGCCGCCGAGGCCCGCTCCGTCATCGTCGGCGTCCTGCGCTCCTGGGCCGGTCTCGTCGTGGGGGAGCGGGTCGTCGCGGCGCCCCGGGACACGGTGGCCGGGGTCGTCGGGTTCCTCATCCGGCACGCCGGCTGGCTGGCCGCCCACGAGGCCGCGGGCGAGCTGTCCGAGGAGGTGGCGCGGGCGGTGCGCCGGGCGCGGTACGTCGTCGAGCCGTCCCCGGGACGGGGCATGCGGGTCGGGACGTGCGTCGTGGCGGGGTGCGGGGGCGCGTTGACGGCGGTGGCCCGTGCCGACCGGGCGGACGCGCCGGTCGAGATCGGCTGCGGGGCGGACTCCTCGCACCGATGGACGGCGCAGGAGTGGATGGCGCTGAGCCGCGACGTACAGGAGCCCGAGCGGGCCGCCGCTCCGGCGGCGGCGGTGCGCTGGCTGGGGGCCCGGGACATCTCCCTGCTCTGGGGGATCCCCTCCGGCAGCGTGTACCGGCGCGCCAGCGAGCAGCAGTGGCGGCGGCGTAGCGGCAAGGGCCGGACCTTCTATCACGAGGAGGACGTGCTGCGGTCCCTCGGAGCGAGGGGTGCCGGTCGCCGCTGACGCGGCGGGCACGGGAGCGGCCAAGAGAGCGGCCAAGAGAGCGGCCAAGAGAGCGGGCACGAGAGCGGCCAAGAGAGCGGGTACGAGAGCGGGTACGGCCTTCGGGTCGTGCCCGCTCTTCTGTTTCCCGTGGATTTGTGATTTGACCTTTCTCTGACGCGGTCCTGTCGCTGCTTTAAGGAAGTGGCATTGACATCCTCCGGTTCGTCGAAGAAGCTGTTCAGTAACTTCCTCAGTGCTGTGCCCGGATATTGTTTTCCGGGTTCCGGGGAATGTTTCTCTTTAGTTCGAGGCGCATCGGTGGATTGTTTCGGTGCGCCTTTTCGGCGTGCCACGACAGTTAAGGCATTCACATGCGGATTCTCATCGCAGTCGCGCCGTTGCCCGCCCATCTGTATCCCGGCGTCCCCCTGGCGTGGGCGCTGCAGAGCGCCGGACACGAGGTGCGGGTGGCGAGCAACGACAGTCTCGTCGAGCACATCACCGCGGCCGGTCTCACGGCGGTCGGGATCGGCGAGCGCACCTCCCCGCCCGTGCCCGCCACGGACGAGGAGCTGGAGCGCTTCAGCGACGCGCTGGCGTTCGAGGCCGGCTCCGACTTCGACCGGCTGTTCCGGGCGACCCGCTTCTATCTGATGGCCGCCTACACGCGGTACCACCCGGACGCGGAGGGCCGGCAGGAGCTCGCCGACGGTCTGGTCGAGGCCGCCCGGAACTGGCGGCCGGACCTGGTGATCTGGGACCCGGCCTGTCCGGTGGGGGCGGTCGCCGCCCGCGAGGCCGGCGCCGCGTCGGCCCGGCTGCTCTGGGGCCCCGACTACTTCGGCTGGATCCGCAAGCGTCTGGTCGAGCGGGCGGCCGACCCGGCGTCCGGAGTGACCGCGGCGACGGATCCGCTGGCCGCGGCCCTGGCGCCGGTGTTCGGCCGCTTCGGCCACGAGTTCTCCGAGGAGCTGCTGCTCGGCGACTTCACCGTCGACCCGCTCCCCTCACAACTGCCCAGGCCCGAAGGACTCCGCAGGGTCCCGATGCGCTGGGTGCCGTACACCGGGGCCGTGCCGGTTCCCCCGTGGCTGTCCCAGCCACCGGCACGGCCCCGGGTCTGTCTCTCGCTCGGCGTCACCGGGCGTACGGTCCACGACGGCCGGGACGAGCGGGTCGCCGCCGTCCTGGAGGCGGTGGCCGGGATGGACGTCGAGGTGGTCGCCACCGTCAACGCCGACCAACTGGGCCCGGATCCGGTCGTCCCCGACAACGTGCGGATCGTGGACTTCCTGCCGCTGACCCAGGTGATGCCGACCTGCGCGGCGATCGTCCACCACGGCGGCTTCGGCACGTTCTTCGCCGCCGCCGCCCACCGGGTGCCCCAGCTGATCATCGGCGAGGACCTGGGGAGCGCGCTGAACAGCACCCGCTACCTGGAGGCCAGGGGAGCGGGCGTGACCCTCCACGCCGAGGGCCTGACCGCCGCCGAGGTGGGCAAGCAGCTCGAACGGCTGCTGACGGAGCCGTCGTTCCGCGACGGGGCGGCCGCCGTGCACGCGGACCTCACGGCCGCGCCCTCGCCCGGCGAGCTGGTGCCCGTACTGGAACGGCTGACCGCCCAGTACCGCGGACGGGGCTGACGGGATGCGCGTGGAGGAGACACGGGTTCCCGGCGCGTACGTGTTCACCCCGGACCCGATCCCCGATCCGCGGGGCGTGTTCTTCGAGGCCTTCCGGAGCGACCTCGTCGAGGAGACGGTCGGCCGCCCGTTCCGGCCGGCGCAGATCAACTACTCGACGTCCGTACGCAACACCCTCCGCGGCATCCACGGCGTGGCGGTGCCGCCCGGGCAGGCCAAGTACGTGACGTGCGTGCGGGGAGCGGCCCGCGACATCGTCGTCGACCTGCGGGTCGGCTCGCCCACCTTCGGAGAGCACCAGGAGACCGTGCTCGACGCGGAGTCGGGGCGGTCCGTGTACGTGCCCGAGGGCGTCGGTCACGGCTTCCTGACGCTCACCGACGACACCTGCATCTGCTACGTGGTCTCCACGCTCTACGTACCGGGCACACAGATCGACATCGACCCCCTCGACCCCGACCTGGCGCTCCCCTGGGGCTTCGACGAGCCGCCGCTGATGTCGGAGAAGGACGCGAAGGCGCCCGGCGTGCGGGAGGCGCGCGCCGCGGGGCTGCTCGCGGACTGGCACGACCTGCGCCGAGCCGATCTTGACCTCAAGTCGACTTGAGGTTTTAGGGTCTCGGCGACCAGCGCCGAACGACAACGCAAGGAGAATCCTTTGAGTACCGACGCCGGTACGTCGGCAGTGCCGCAGGCGACCCGCAGAGAATGGCTGGGCCTCGCGGTCCTCGGGCTTCCCACCCTGCTCATCGCCATGGACCTGACGGTTCTGCACCTGGCACTCCCCACGCTCACCGCGGACCTCAGGCCGGGCAACACCGAGCTGTTATGGATCGTCGACGTCTACGGCTTCCTCATCGCCGGCTTCCTCCTCCCCATGGGCGCGATCGGGGACCGGATCGGCCGTAGGAAGCTGCTGCTGATCGGCGGCGCCGCGTTCGGAGTGGCCTCGGTGCTCTCCGCGTTCGCGACGAGCCCGACGATGCTCATCGCCGCCCGGGCCCTGCTCGGCATCGCGGGCGCCACCCTGATGCCCTCGACGCTCTCCCTGATCCGGGTCATGTTCCAGGACCCCAAGCAGCAGGGCGCCGCCATCGGCGCGTGGACCGGCTTCTTCGGACTCGGCACGGTCATCGGCCCGCTGGTCGGCGGAACGTTCCTGGAGCTCTTCTGGTGGGGCGCGGTCTTCCTGATCGGCGTTCCCGTGATGGCGCTGCTGCTCGTCCTCGGCCCGATCCTGCTCCCCGAGTACCGGGACCGCTCGGTCGCCCGCCCCGACCTGCTCTCCGCGGTCATGTCCGTCCTCGCCATGCTCGCCCTGATCTACGGTCTCAAGCGGATCGCCCAGGACGGGCTGCAGCTGGAGTCGGGGCTCTCCCTCGTCCTCGGCGTGCTGCTCGCGGCGCTGTTCCTGTACCGGCAGACCCGCCTCGACCAGCCCCTCGTGGACCTCAAGCTGTTCCGCAACAGCCTGTTCGGCACGGCCCTCGGCATGCTGGTGCTCGCCACCCTGCTCTCCGCCGGCCTGCAGTTCCTCGTCATGCAGTACCTCCAGCTCGTCAAGGGCCTCAGCCCGATCCAGGCCGGGCTGTGGTCCCTGCCGATCACCCTCGGCGTCATGATCGGCGCCATGGGCGGGCCGGGGCTCGCCGGAAAGATGAAGCTCAGCACCCTGCTCTCCGGCGGCCTGGTGGTCTCCGCGCTCGGCATGGTCCTGCTGACCTTCGTCAGCGGCCCCTCCGACCTGTACCTCGCGGTGGGCGGCACGGCCGTCATCGGCATGGGCCTCGGCCCGATGATCTCCCTCGGCACCGGACTCATCGTCGGGGCGGCCCCGCCCGAGCGGGCCGGCGCCGCGTCCGCGATGGCCTCGACCGGCACCGAACTCGGCAGCGCCCTCGGCGTCGCCCTGATCGGCAGCATCGGCTTCGCGGTGTACCGCTCCCGGCTGTCCGACCGGCTCCCCGAGGGCCTGTCGGCGGGCGACGCCCACGCGGCGAAGGACACCCTCGGCGCCGCCGTGGACACCGCGCGCGGGCTCCCCGCCGAACTCGCCGACCGCCTCCTCGCGGTGGCCCGCGACGCCTTCGTGCACGGCCTGCGGACGACGGCGATCGTCGGCGCGGTGCTCGCCGTGCTCCTCGCCGTGGTCGCCGCGACCCTGCTGCGCGGCGCCACGATGCCCGGCCCGCCGCCGGCTGCGGAAGCGGACGGCGACACGGACGGCGACACGGACGGCGGGACCGGCAGCGAGGCGGCCGGCGACGGCGCCAAGTCCCTGGAGCGGGTGGACAACTAGCCGGCCGACCACGCGGAAGCCGACGACTCGAAAGTGGACGACTGACCATGCCGGACGCGCACGTACCGGCCGGACCGGCCCGGACCCCCGTCGGGGTCTGGGCCGGTTCGGTCCGTCACGACGACCAGACCGACCCCTACGTCATCTCCTTCGCACCGGACGGAACGATCGCGCTCCGCACGTCCGGCACCGTCGGCACCGGGACCTGGGCCGAGGGGCAGGCGGGACGCTTCTCGTACGAACTCACCGAGACCTTCACCCCGGCGAGCGGCCGGGCGGGCCGGATCGAGGCGCACGTCGAGGCCCACCTCGACGGCGACGCCCACCACGGCACCGGCACCGCCCGGATCAGCACCCCCGACGGCGTACCGCTGCACACCACCACCGCCGAGTTCGCCGGGGAGCGCCTCGCCCGCGAACCGGCCGGCTGGCACGGGCTCGTGACCCTGGGCGCGCCGGTCCGCGGACGGGTCCTCTTCCCCGGGGACGAGGGCTTCGAGGAGGCGGTGGGCTCCGGCTGGCTGCTCACCGTCGAGCACCGGCCCGCCGCGGTCGTCCTCGCCGCCGACGCCGAGGACGTGGCCGCCGCCGTCCGGTTCGCCGCCGCGGCCGGCCGGCCGGTGGCCGTGGAGTCGACCGGCCACGGCAGGTCGGTGCCCTCCGACGGCGCGGTCTTCGTCTCGACCCGGGAGCTGCGCGGGCTCTCGGTCGATCCGGAGGCCGCGACCGCCCGGATCGGGGCGGGGCTGACCTGGGGCGAGGTGCTCGACGCCACCGCCGGGCACGGCCTCGCGCCGCTGAGCGGCTCCTCGGCGGACGTCGGGGCGATCGGCTTCCTGACCGGCGGCGGGCTCCCGCTGGCCTGCCGCACGTACGGCTTCGCCGCGGACCGGGTCCGCTCCCTGGAGCTGGTCACCGCCGACGGCCGGATCCGCACCGTCTCGCCGGTCCAGGACCCCGACCTGTTCTGGGCGGTACGGGGCGGCCGGAGCAACTTCGGCGTGGTGACCTCGGCCGAGATCGACCTGGTCCCGCTGCGGGACGTCTTCGCCGGCGAGCTGTACTACCCGGGCGAGGACCCCGCGCACGCGGCGCACGTCGTGCGGTCGTACCTGGCCTGGGCCAAGGACCAGCCGGACGAGATGTCGTCCTCGCTGACCCTCGTACGGTTCCTGGACCTGCCGAAGGTGCCCGAGGAGTACCGCGGCCGGTCCTTCGTCCTCGTGCACGTCCTGTGCACCGCCGGGGAGCGGCTCGGCGAGCGGCTCGTGGCGCCGCTGCGCGCGCTCGCCCCCGAGCGAGACAACTGCGCCACCATGCCCTACGCGCGGGTCACCGAGCTCCACCACGACCCGAAGCAGCCGGTACGCGTCCACTTCCGCAGCGCGCTCCTCGACGAGCTCGACGACTCGGCGGCCGAGACGCTGGTCTCGTTCATCGACCCGGCGCTGCCCGGCGGGCCGTACCCCAACATCGAGCTGCGGCACCTGGGCGGGGCGGTCGGCCGACCGCCCCGGCGGCCGCACGCGGTGGGCGGCAGGACCGCGGCCTTCCATCTGTGGACGCGGATACCGGCCCCCGCCGAGACGGCCGACGAGGCCCGCCGGCTCTCGGACGAGGTGCTGGCACGGCTGAGGCCGTGGGACACCGGCGAGCTGCTGCCGGGGTTCCTCTTCGACCACGACTCCGACCCCGAGCGGGTCCGGCGGGCCTACGCGGAGCCCGACCACCGGCGGCTGACCGAGCTGAAGGCCCGGTACGACCCGCAGAACCTGTTCCGCATCAACCACAACATCCCGCCCGTCCCGTGACGGCGCGTGAGAGGGGGATCAACCGGAATGACAGTCTCCACTGAGATACGGACGACGGTGGCCGAGGCCGCCGCACTGGCCGGCACCCAGGCCGCGAAGGCCGACGCCGAGCGCAGGGTGAGCGAGGAGGTCGTACGGGCGGTGGTCGACGCCGGCTTCGCCCGGTGGCTCGTGCCGGCCCGCTGGGGCGGCTCCGACCGCGGCTACACCGAACTGACCGAGGCCGTGGCGGAGATCGGCGCGGAGTGCTCCTCCGCCGCCTGGCTCGCCTGCCTCGCCGCCCACGCCGCCCGGTACGTCGCCTGTCTGCCCGAGCAGGGCCAGGCCGACATCTGGGGCGACGGCCCCGACACCCTGGTCGCGGCCGTCATCAAGCCGCAGGGCACGGCGTCCGCCGTCGACGGCGGCTTCCGGCTCTCCGGCTCCTGGACCTACGTCAGCGGTGTCGAGCACTCCGACTGGGCGCTGCTCACCGGCCCCACGCCCGGCCCGAAGTCCGGCGGCCAGCCCATGCGGCTCTTCGCCGTCCCGCGCCGGGACTACACCTTCGAGGACACCTGGTCCTCCCTCGGCATGCGGGGCACCGGCAGCCACACCCTCGTCCTGGACGACGTGTTCGTGCCCGAGCACCGGGTCTGCCTGCGCGAGGACGCCTTCCGGGGCGCCACCGTCGGCCTGCCCGGACGGGCCCCGCTGCCCAACCCGGCCGTCAGCGGCCTGACGTTCGTCGCTCCCGTGCTCGGCGCCGCGCGCGGCGCGCTCGCCGTCGCCGCGCAGCTCGTGGCGGTCGCCCCGACCGGCCCCCGGGCCGCCGCGGGCCAGGCCTACCAGGTGGAGTTCGCGCGGGCCGCCGGCGAGATCGACGCGGCCCAGCTGCTCCTGGAGCGGGCCACCGCCGTCGTGGACGGCGGCACCCTGACGCCGGAGCTCGCCCGCCGCAACCGCCGCGACTTCGCGCTGGCGCTCCAGCTCCTCGCGGACGCCACCGACCGGCTGCTGCGGATCGGCGGCACCCGTGCCCAGGAGGACGGGCACCCGCTCCAGCGGTACTGGCGGGACGTCCGCTCGGTCACGAGCCACGCGGTCATGCAGTTCGAGCCCGCGGCCCTCGACTACACCCAGGGCCTCGCCGGTCCGGCCTGAAGGAGACGACGATGATCCTGGTATCCGGAGCCACCGGCCACGTCGGCCGGCCGCTCGTGGACGAACTGCTCGCCGCCGGCCGCAAGGTGCGGGCGCTCAGCCGCGACCCGCACGGGGCCGGCCTGCCCGCCGGCGTCGAGGTGGCCGCCACCGCCGACCTGCCCCTGGAGGGCATCACCTCGGCGTTCTTCGTCATGGCCGCCTTCCCCGGGGGTACGGCGGAGCCGATCGCCCGGCTGAAGGAGGCGGGCGTGCGCCGTATCGTCGCCCTCTCCTCGTACTCGGTCCTCGACGACGACCCGAAGAACATGATCGCCGTGAAGCACCGGGACCTGGAGCGCCAGATCCGGGAGACCGGCGCCGAGTGGACGTTCCTGCGGCCCGCCGGAGGACTCGCGGCCACCGCCCTGGAGTGGGCCGGACAGATCCGTACCGAGGGCGTCGCCCGCTTCCCCTTCGGGGAGGCGTGGACCGCCCCCGTCCACGAGCGGGACATCGCCGCCGTGGCCGCCCGTGCCCTGCTCACCGACGAACTCGTCGGCGAGGCCCCGCTGTTCAGCGGGCCCGAGTCGATCACGTACGCCGACCGCGCGCGGATCATCGGCGAAGCCACCGGCCAGCCGGTCCGGTTCGCCGAGCTCTCGCACGACGAGGCGCGGCAGGCATGGCGCGCGGCCGGCATCCCGCCGCACGCCGTCGAGGCGCGGCTGCGGATGTTCGCCACGATGGTCGGCCGCCCGCACGAGATCTCACCGGTCGACCCCTACCTGGGAAGGCCCGGGCTGAGCTTCGCCCAGTGGGCCGCCGACCACGCCGACGCGTTCCGGAAGGGGACGAAATGATTCTGGTAGCCGGTGCCACGGGCAACGTGGGCGGCGAGCTGCTGCGGCAGCTGCGGGCCGAGGGAGCCCCCGTCCGGGCCCTCACCCGCGACCCCGCCCGGGCCGGACTGCCGGCCGATGTGGAGGTCGCCGAGGGGGACTTCGCCACACCGGAGTCCCTGGCCAAGGCCTTCTCCGGGGTCGAGTCCCTGTTCCTGATGATGTCCGGGAACGAGACTGCGGTGGTCGAGGAGGCGGCCCGCGCCGGTGTGCGGCGGATCGTGCTGCTCTCCAGCGTCGCCGTGGAGACCCGCCCGGACTCCCTGATCGGCCGCGTCCACGGCGAGGCCGAGCGGGCCGTCGAGAAGTCCGGACTCGCCTGGACCTTCCTGCGGCCCGGCCAGTTCGCCTCCAACACCCGCGGCTGGGCCGCCCAGATCGCGCAGGGGGACGTCGTCCGCACGCCCTTCGGACAGGTGGGCCTGCCCGCCGTCCACCCCGGCGACATCGCGGCGGTCGCCCGGACCGCGCTCACCCGCGACGGCCACGACGGCGCGGTGTACGCGCTCAGCGGCCCCGCGCCCGTCACGCCCGTCGAGCAGGTCGCGGCGATCGGCGCCGCGATCGGCCGGGAGCTGCGCCACGAGGAGTCCACCCCGGAGGAGGCCGCCGCCGACATGGCCGCCTTCATGCCGGCCGAGATCGTCGCCGCCACCCTGGAGTTCCTCGGCAGCCCCACCGCGACGGAGACCCGGGTGCTGCCCACCGTCGAGCAGGTGACGGGCCGTCCGGCGAGGACCTTCGCCGAGTGGGCGCGCGACAACGCCGACGGGTTCCGCTGACACCCGGGAGAGAGCATGGGGGCGCGACAGTGTTGACCCAGCGCGGATTCCGCGACGTACTGGGACGTTTCGGCACCGGAGTGGTGCTGGTGACCGCGGAGTCGGAGCGCGGGCCGGTCGGCATGGCGGTGAACTCCTTCACCTCCGTGTCCCTCGACCCGCCCCTGATCGCGTTCTGCGCCGCGCTGACCTCGACCACCTGGCCGGCCGTCCGCGCGACGGGCGGCTTCGCCGTCACGATCCTCAGCGACGGCCAGGAAGAGATCTGCCGGACCTTCTCGGCCCGCGACGCGGACCGGTTCGCCGGCGGGAACTGGCTGCGGACCGCCGCCGGACACCCGGTGGCGGCGGACGGACTCGGCTGGCTGGACTGCCGCATCAGGTCGGTCCAGCGCGCGGGCGATCACGAACTGGTGATCGCCGAAGCGGCGGACTGGTCCCTCGGGGCCGAGACGAGACCGCTGATCTTTCACTCCGGTCGCTACGCCGGCCTGACGGAGCGATCACATGCACGATGATGGGGAGAAATCTGTGTTCCTGGTGACCGGAGCGACCGGCAACGTCGGCCGTCACGTCGTCGAAGGGCTGCTCGCCGAGGGGCAGGCCGTACGGGCCCTCACCCGCGACCCCGCGGCGGCCCGCCTGCCCGCCGGGGCCGAGGTGGCGGTCGGCGACCTCACCCGGCCGGAGACGGTCGAGCCCGCCCTGAAGGACGTCTCCGCGCTCTTCCTCTTCCCCTCGCCGGGCACGGCGGGGCCGGTCGTCCGGGCCGCGAAGCGGCAGGGCGTCCGCCGGATCGTCCTGCTGTCCTCCTCGGCCGTCGCGTACGAGACCGAGGGCGCCGACAACGCGATCGTGGCGTTCCACAAGGAGATCGAGCGCGAGGTCGAGGCCTCCGGCCTGGAGTGGACCTTCGTCCGGCCCGGCGCCTTCGCCGTCAACACCCTCCAGTGGGCTCCGCAGATCCGCGCCGGGGACGTCGTGCGCGGGCCGCACGCCGGGGCCGAGATGTCCATGATCCACGAGCGGGACATCGCGGACGTCGCCGTCCGGGCGCTGCTCACGGACGGCCACGCGGGCGCGAAGTACGTGCTGACCGGCCCGGAATCCCTCAACCAGGCCGAGCAGGCCCGGCGCATCGGCCAGGCCATCGGACGGCCCGTCCGGTACGAGGAGCTGGCGCCCGCCGCCGCGCGCGAGGAGATGCTCCGCAACGGCGTCCCGGCCGCCTTCGCGGACATGCTCCTCGCCTTCCAGGCCGGGCTCGTCGGCGTCCCCGCGGAGGTCACGACGGCGGTCGAGGAGATCACCGGCCGCCCCGCCCGCACCTTCGACGCATGGGCCGCCGAGCGCGCGGCCGACTTCCGCTAGGGCCCGTCCGGCGGCCCGGGGCCCGGCCCCGGGCCCCGTCCGGCAAGAGGCCCGGCCCCTCCCGTCGGGCCCGGCCCGTACGAGACACGAACGAACCACGAGAGAGGTGTCCTCATGGCAGATGTGATCATCGCCGGCGGCGGCCCGACCGGGCTGATGCTCGCCTGCGAGCTGCGGCTCGCCGGAGTGGACGTGCTGGTCCTGGAGAAGCTCGCGCGCCGGACCGGTGAGTCACGGGCCGGCGGCCTCCACGCCCGCAGCGTCGAACTCCTCGACCAGCGCGGGATCGTGGACCGGTTCCTCGCGGAGGGCAGCGCGCAGCCGCTCGCCCACTTCGCCTTCATGCACCTGGACATCGACGACTTCCCGACGAGGCACCCGTACGCCGTCGCCATCCACCAGTCCCGGATCGAGCAGCTCCTGGAGGACCGCGCCCTGGAGCTCGGCGTGCAACTGCGCCGGCCCGCCGAGGTGATCGGCCTGGAGCAGGACGAGACCGGCATCGAGGTGGAGGTCGCCGTCGACGGCGGCACCGAACGGCTGCGCGCCGACTACCTGGTGGGCTGCGACGGCGGCCGCAGCAAGGTCCGCAAGCTGGCCGGCGTCGGCTTCCCCGGCACCCCGGCCACGCTGACCGCGCTCCTCGGCGACGTCGAGCTCACCGACCCGCCCTCCGAGATCGTCTTCGGCCAGGAGGGGCGCCGGGACAACGGCTTCTACATGAACTTCCAGTCCGAGTACCCCGGCCTGCGCCGGATCATCACGGTGGAGTTCGGCAAGGTCACGGACCGGGACGCCCCGGTGACCGTCGAGACGCTCAGCGAGGCGTGTGTCGAGATCGTCGGTACGGACTGGGGCATGCACAGCCCGCGCCGGCTGGACCGCTTCAGCGACGCCTGCCGGCTCGTGGACTCGTTCCGTCAGGGCCGGGTCCTGCTCGCCGGGGACGCGGCGCACGTCCACTTCCCCTCCAGCGGCCAGGGGCTGAACCTGGGACTCCAGGACGCCGTCAACCTGGGCTGGAAGCTCGCCGCGGTCGTGAAGGGCGAGGCCCCCGACGAGCTGCTCGACACGTACCACTCCGAGCGGCACCTGCACACCACGCACATGCTCAACAACATCCGCGCCCAGACGGCCCTCTGGCCCGCGGGCTCCGAGGCCGACGCGCTTCGCCGGGTCTTCGAGGACCTCATCGAGTTCGAGCACGGCAACCGGTACCTGGGCGGCGTCATCAGCCAGCTCGACACCCACTACCCGGTGGGCGACGGGCACCCGGCCCTCGGCCGCCGGATGACCGACCTCGACATCAAGTCGCCGAACGGCCGGGTGAGCGTCTACGAGCTATTGCACGGCGCTCGGCCCCTGCTGCTCGACTTCAGCGGCCGTCCCGACGTGCGCGCCGCCGCCGACGGCTGGACGGACCGGGTGGACCTGGTCGAGGCGGAGCCCCAGGACGACCGCTGGGCCTTCCCGGTCATCGGCGACGTCCCGGCCCCCGCGGCCGTCCTCATCCGCCCCGACGGCCACGTCGCCTGGGCCACGCCCACCGCGGCCGCCGCGGGGAGCGAGGCCGAGGGCCTCACGGACGCCCTCACCCGGTGGTTCGGACCCGCCCGGGCCCGCCGGGAACAGGACGCGGCCTGACCGGCCACAGCCCGACCATCACCACCCTCCGAACGGGAGAAACAGCGTGTCGCTGGACGAACCGACGACCGACACCGCCGACACCTCCACCGGCTTCGCCGCACTCCGGCGGCTCGCCGACCTGGTGACCCCCATGGCGGTGAGAGTGGCCGCCCACCTGCGGCTCGTCGACCACCTGCGCGACGGTGCGCACGACCTGGCATCGCTGGCGAAGGCGACCGGTTCCCACCAGGACACGCTGAGACGACTGATCCGGCACCTGGTCGCCGTCGGCGTCCTGACGGAGCCCGCCCCGGACCACTACGAGGCCACCGCCGTGGGCGAGTTGCTCGCTCACGGCCACCCGGCCACCCAGGTCGGGTGGCTGGATCCGAGCCACATGGTCGGCCGGGCGGACCTCGCCCTCGTCCACCTCTTCGAGGCCGTGCGCGACGGCGAAGCCGTCTACCGGCAGCGGTACGGCAAGGAGTTCTGGGAGGAGGTCTCCGACGACCCCACCCTCGGCGCCACCTTCTACGACATGATGGCCAACGGCCAGCGGACCGTCTTCCGGCAGGTGGCGGAGCGGCACGACTGGACCGGCGTACGGCACGTCCTCGACGTGGGCGGCGCCGACGGCGACCTCCTCGCCGCCGTCCTCGCGCGGGAGCCCGGAATCAGCGCCGGCCTGCTGGAACTGCCCGGCCCGGCGGCCCGGGCGCGGACGAAGTTCGAGGGCACCGAACTGGCCGACCGGGTCACCGTGTTCGACGGCAGCTTCTTCGACCCGCTCCCGGTGACCGCCGACACCATCACGCTGTCCTTCGTCCTCCACAACTGGTCGGACGACGACGCCGTACGTATCCTGCGCCGCTGCGCGGAAGCGCTGGAGCCGGGCGGATCCGTGCTGCTCGTCGAGTGCGCCGACCAGTCGCCCAGCGCGCCGGATCCGGCCTTCACGAGCGCCGATCTCCGGATGCTGGTCTACTTCGGCGGCCGCGAACGCACCCAGGAGGAATGGCGGGAAATCGCCGTCGCCGCGGGCCTGGACATCGCCTCGCTGTCCCCCGCCCTCGCCTATGGCGCACGCGTCATCACCTTGGTGAGGACGCCCTCCTGTTTTCCGGGAACACCCGGACAGCGGGAATGAAGGACCGTGTCCGAATTCGATCGGGACTTTCCTTCCCCGGTTGACACGAAAAAGTCACGACTGACACGGTCCGAAGATCTGGAAGCACATTAAGGAGTCACTCTGTGACAGCACCTCACGGCCGAGCCGCCCTCGCGATCGAGGAGCTCACCGATGAGCAGTACGGACAGGTCGTCCGGCCCGGCGACGCCGAGTACGACGCGGCCCGCACCGTGTACGTGGGCGATGTCGACCGCAGGCCCGCCGTGATCCTGCGCCCGCGGAACGCCGAACAGGTGGCGCGCGTCGTGACGCTCGCCCGGGAGACCGGGACCGAGCTGGCCGTCCGCGGCGGCGGACACAGCGGCGCCGGGCACGGCGTCTGCGAGGGCGGCATCGTCCTCGACCTGCACCACCTGAAGGGCCTGGAGATCGACGTCGAGGCCCGCACGGCCTGGGCCGAGGCCGGGATCTCCGCCGGCGAGTACACCGCGGCGGCCGCGGAGCACGGGCTCGCCACGGGCTTCGGCGACAGCACCATGGTCGGCGTCGCCGGCATCACCCTGGGCGGCGGCATCGGCTTCCTGTCCCGCAAGTACGGCATGACCATCGACGACCTGCTGGCCGCGGAGATCGTCACGGCCGACGGCGAACTGCTCTCGGTGGACGAGCGGCACCACCCGGACCTGTTCTGGGCGATCCGCGGCGGCGGCGGCAACTTCGGCGTCGTGACCCGCCTCAAGCTCCGCCTCCACGAGGTCGACGGCGTCTACGGCGGCATCATGGTGCTCCCCGTGACCCCCGAGATCCTGGAAGACTTCATCGCCGAGGCGGAGGCCGCCCCCGAGGAGCTCACCACGATCGTGAACGTGTGGACGGCGCCGCCGTTCCCGTTCATCCCCGCCGAGCAGCACGGCAAGCCGATCATCCTGGCGGTGATGTGCTACGCCGGACCCGCCGAGGACGGCGAGAAGGTCATCGGCCGGTTCCGGGCGATCGCCCCGCCGCTCGCCGACATGGTGCGGGCCATTCCCTACCCGGCGATGTTCGGCCCCGCGGACCCCTCGGCACACCCGATCTCCGCGGTGCGCAACATCTTCATCGACCGCGTCGACCGGGCGACCGCCGAGACCATCCTGGACCGCACGGCCGCCTCCGACGCGATCACCGCCGGTGTGCAGCTGCGGGTCCTCGGCGGTGCCATCGCGCGCGTGGCCGACGACGCCACGGCCTACCCGCACCGACAGAGCCGGATCATGGCCCATCTGACCGCCGTCTACGCGGACCTGGCGGACGCCGACCGGTACGAGGCCTGGGTCGAGGAGTTCATGACCGCGATCCGGCAGTCCGACACCGGCTCCTACGTCAATTTCGTGGTGCGCGCGGATGAGGAAGACGTCCGGGAGGCGCTCTACCCGGGCGCCACCGGAGAACGCCTCGCCCGGATCAAGGCGGAATACGACCCGGCCAATCTTTTCCGCTCCAATCACAACATCGTGCCCGCGACATCGGGGTGACGTAACGGGGCGATGCTCCGGATTCCCAGGAAGGGGACGCCGTTTTCGGCGTCCCCTTCCTGTCGTTCTCTCGTCGTTTTCCAGTCGTTTGGAGGAAAGTCAATGACAGCCGACAGAGCGGAGACCCGGACGCGGGCGGCGGCGCCCCGGGAGGGGGCGCCACCCGCCACCGGCCGTGCCCGGCTCGACTCGCTGACCGGACTGCGCTTCTTCGCGGCGCTCGCGGTCTTCGTCACCCACTCCTCCTTCCTCCTCATCGGCTCGGCGAGCCTGATCTTCCCCACCTTCGCCGACCCGGAGACCGGCGCCGCCTTCCAGGCCTGGGCCGGGCAGGCCGGCAGCCTCGGAGTGGCGTTCTTCTTCGTCCTCAGCGGCTTCGTCCTCACCTGGTCCGCCCGCCCCGGCGACCGCACGGGCAGCTTCTACCGCCGCCGCTTCGTCAAGATCCTGCCGCTGTACTACGTGGCCGGCGCCGCGGCGACCGTCCTCCTGTGGGACCTCGGCGTCCGCTGGCAGGACCTCCTCGCCTACGCGACCTTCCTCCAGGTGTGGGTGCCGAACCCCGAGGTGAACTTCAGCGTCCTCACGCCCGGCTGGTCCCTCGCCGTCGAGGCCGTGTTCTACCTCGTCTTCCCGCTCGTCATCGGCAGGTTCCGCCGCCTGGGCCGGGGCGCCGCCTGGACGGGCCTCGCCCTCAGCGTGGCCGTCGCCTTCCTCGTACCGGTCCTCGCCTACGTCCTGCCCGCCGGGGCCGGCGAGCTCGTGGGCGCCCCGAACCAGGCCGGATTCCAGACGTGGTTCGCGTACGTGCTGCCGCTCGGCCGCCTCTGCGACTTCTTCGCCGGCATGTTCGCCGCGCTCCTGGTGACCTCCGGCCACTTCCCCCGGATGAGCCTGCCGTGGGTCCTCGTCTCCTTCGTGCCCTGCTACGTCTGGGCGGCCGAGAGCCCGTGGCTGTTCGGCCAGCGGGCACCCCTGCTGGTCTCCTGCGTGCTGCTCATCGTGGCCGCCGCGCAGCGGGACATCGCGGGGCGCCCCTCGTTCCTGTCGTCGAGCACGATGGTCCTACTCGGCAACGTGTCGTTCGCGTTCTACCTCGTCCACCACCTGGTGCTCTACGCCCTCAACACCAAGGTGCTGCACGGCCCCTTCGGCTCGGTGCCGATGGTCGCCGCCTACATGGCGTCGGCCCTCCTCGTCTCCGTCGGCGTGGCATGGCTGCTCCACCGGTACGTGGAGATGCCCCTCGTCCGACGCTTCAGCACGCCCCACAGGCACACCCGCACGGAGGTCGCGGCATGAGGATCCTGGTCACCGGAGCGGCCGGATTCATCGGCTCCCACTTCGTCCGCCGGCTGCTCGCCGACGCGTACACCGGCTGGGAGGGCGCCCACGTCACCGCCCTGGACAAGCTGACGTACGCCGGCAACAGGGACAACCTGCCCGCCTCGCACGAGCGCCTGGAGTTCGTCCGCGGCGACGTCTGCGACCGCGAGCTGATGCAGGCGCTCGTGCCCGGCCACGACGCCGTGGTGCACTTCGCGGCCGAGTCCCACGTCGACCGCTCCCTGGACGGCGCCGGCGAGTTCTTCCGTACGAACGTCCTCGGCACCCAGACCCTCCTCGACGCGGTACGGGACAGCGGCGTGGAACGGGTCGTGCACGTCTCCACGGACGAGGTGTACGGCTCGATCGACGAGGGCTCCTGGACCGAGGAGTGGCCGCTCGCGCCCAACTCCCCGTACGCCGCGTCGAAGGCCTCCTCGGACCTGGTCGCCCGGGCGTACTGGCGCACCCACGGCGTCGACGTGTCCGTCACGCGCTGCTCCAACAACTACGGGCCCCACCAGCACCCCGAGAAGCTCATCCCGCTGTTCGTCACGAACCTCCTGGAGGGCCGGCAGGTCCCGCTGTACGGCGACGGGCGCAACGTCCGCGAGTGGCTGCACGTGGACGACCACTGCCGCGGCATCCACCTGGTGCTCGACAAGGGCAAGGCGGGCGAGATCTACAACATCGGCGGCGGCAACGAGTACACGAACCGCGCCCTCACCGAGAAGCTGCTCGAACTCACCGGAGCGGGCGAGGAGATGATCCGCCGGGTCCCGGACCGCAAGGGGCACGACCTGCGCTACTCGCTCGACGAGTCCAAGATCCGCGAACAGCTCGGCTACGTCCCGCTGACCGGTTTCGAGGAGGGCCTGGCCGCGACGGTCGCCTGGTACCGGGACAACCCGGACTGGTGGAAGGCCGTCAAGGACGGGCCGGACCGTGCGCACTGACGCCGGCGGGGCGGTGCGCTCCGAAGCCCGCCCCGTCGCCGGGCTCTCCGTCGTCGTCCTCGGCGGCACCGGGTTCCTGGGCCGGCACCTCGCCGAGGGCTTCGCCGCGCGCGGCGCCCGGGTCCATGCCGTCTCCCGTACGGGCGGGCCCGCCGCCCTGCGCCTCGATCTGCTCGCGGCGCCGCCGGAGCGGATCGCCCGGCTCCTCGCCTCGACCGGCGCCGACGTGGTCGTCAACGCGGCCGGCCGGGCCTGGCGGGCCGACGAGCGGCAGATGGCCGAGGGCAACGCCGAACTGGTCGAGCGGCTCGTCACGGCGCTCGCCGCGCACCCGGGCCCGCCGGTCCGGCTCGTCCAGCTCGGCAGCGTCCACGAGTACGGGGCCGGTGCGGCGGGCGCCGCGACCGCCGAGGACCACGAGCCGGCCCCGGTCACCCCGTACGGACGCACCAAGCTCCAGGGCACCCTGGCCGTGCAGCGCGCCGCGTCCGGGCGCGGTGTCGACGGCGTGGTGCTCCGGCTCGCGAACGTGCTCGGCGCCGGAGTGCCGGAGGGCAGCCTCTTCGGCCGGGTCGCGGCCGAGCTCGGCGAGGCGGCGCACGCCGTCGCACGCGGCGACGAGCCCGCCGAGCTGCGCCTCCCGCCGCTGCGCGCGGCCCGCGACCTGGTGGACGCCGGCGACACGGTCGCCGCGGTCCTCGCCGCGGCCACGGCACCGGCCGCCGCGGTCTCCGGACGCGTCATCAACATCGGCCGCGGCGAGGCGGTCCCGATGCGGGATCTGATCCACCGCATGGTGGCGCTCAGCGGGGTCGACGTGCCGGTCGTGGAGGACGCCGAAGGGCCGGCCTCGCGCACCGACGTCGCCTCGCAGTGCCTGGACATCGGCCGCGCGGAGCGGCTCCTCGGCTGGCGGCCGCGCCGGCCTCTCGACGACTCACTGCGCGATCTCCTCGCGCCCGTACTTCAGCAGGGACGTCCGCCGCTCGGCGTCACTCCCCACGCATCCGACATGGAAGAGGAATCACCGTGAGCGACCGCAAGGAACTCGTGCTGGAAGAGGTCCGCAAGTACCACCACGAGGCGTCCCCCGTAAGGGAGTTCGTCCCGGGTACGACGGAGATCTGGCCGTCCGGCGCGGTGCTGGACGAGACGGACCGGGCGGCCCTGGTGGAGGCCGCGCTGGAGATGCGCATCGCGGCCGGGCGGAGCTCCCGCAAGTTCGAGTCGGCCTTCGCCCGGCGCCTGAAGCGCCGCAAGGCCCATCTGACGAACTCCGGCTCGTCGGCGAACCTGCTGGCCGTGTCGGCGCTCACCTCCCACGTCCTGGAGGACCGGCGGCTGAAGCCGGGCGACGAGGTGATCACCGTCGCGGCGGGCTTCCCGACCACGGTCAACCCGATCCTGCAGAACGGCCTCGTCCCCGTCTTCGTGGACGTCGACCTCACCACCTGCAACGCGACGGCCGACCGGGTGGCGGCCGCGATCGGCCCGAAGACCCGGGCGATCATCATCGCGCACGCCCTCGGCAACCCGTTCCCCGTCACCGAGATCGCCCAGCTCGCCGAGGAGCACGACCTGTTCCTCATCGAGGACAACTGCGACGCGGTCGGCTCGCTCTACGACGGGAAGCTCACCGGCACCTTCGGCGACATGACCACCGTCAGCTTCTATCCGGCGCACCACCTCACCATGGGCGAGGGCGGCTGCGTCCTGACCTCGAACCTGGGCCTGGCCCGGATCGTGGAGTCGCTGCGGGACTGGGGCCGGGACTGCTGGTGCGAGCCCGGCGAGAACGACAAGTGCCTGAAGCGCTTCCAGTACCAGATGGGCACCCTGCCCGCCGGGTACGACCACAAGTACATCTTCTCGCACGTCGGTTACAACCTGAAGGCGACCGACATCCAGGCGGCCCTGGGACTGACCCAGCTGGCCAAGCTGGACGACTTCATCGACGCGCGGAAGCGGAACTGGCGCCGGCTGCGGGACGGCCTGGACGGCGTGCCGGGGCTGCTGCTTCCGGAGGCGACGCCCCGCTCCGACCCGAGCTGGTTCGGCTTCGTGCTCACGGTGGACCCGGAGGCGGCGTACAGCAGGGCCGAGCTCGTGGCCTTCCTGGAGGACCGGAAGATCGGCACGCGCCGGCTGTTCGCGGGCAATCTGACCCGCCACCCGGCCTACATCGACCAGCCGCACCGGATCGTGGGCGAGCTCACGAACAGCGACATCATCACCGAGCACACCTTCTGGATCGGGGTGTACCCGGGGCTGACCGACGAGATGCTGGACTACGTCATCGCCTCGATCAAGGAGTTCGTGGCCGCGCGCGGCCGGTGACGCGTTCCCGGGGGCGCCGGCTGGGCGGCGCCCCGACGGGAATCAGGAGCTTCCGAAACGGAAACCGACACCGCGTACGGTGGTGATCCACCGGCTGGAGCCGAGTTTGCCGCGCAGACTGCTCACATGCGTGTCTATGGTCCGGCCGGGTTTCGCCCGGGGATCGCTCCACACCTGGGCCATGATCTGCCGCCGGGAGAAAACACTGCCCGGCCGCGAGGCGAGCAGGTAGAGGAGATCGAATTCCTTCCGGGTCACCTCTATGTACCGTCCGTCGAGACGGACTTCCCGGGAGCGGTGGTCGATGTGCAGCGAGCCGACCGCGATGACGTCGTCCGGGGTGGAGGACTGGAGCCGCACCCGGCGCAGCACGGCCTCCATTCGGGCCGTCAATTCGGTCAGGCTGCACGGTTTCACGATGAAATCGTCCGCTCCGGCGCGCAGGCTGAGGACCCGGTCGAGTTCCGTGTCGCGCGAGGTGACGACGACCAGGGCGACGTCGCAGAGGGCCCGGATGCTCCGGCAGAGCTCCATGCCGTCCAGGTCCGGAAGGTCCAGGTCGACGAGGAGCACGTCCGCCCGGCGGTACGCCTGGAGCGCCTCGGCGCCGGTCCGGGCGTGCTCGGCCTCGTACCCGTGCCGGCGCAGTCCCTGGATGAGTAGATCGGCGTCGTGGGACGCGCTCTCCACGGAGAGCACGCGGGTGGCTTTGTGCTCCGCCTGTCCCTGCGGTCGAATGGGCTCGGTATTGACGGATAATTGATACGGAATGCGTGCCGTGACCGTTCCTTCACTCACGCAAACAGTCTACACAGGTGAGTTGTGTTGTACACGGGGTTCTGCTCCGTCATTCGGTAAAAGCGAAGGGCGGGTTGCGGTGACGCAAGGATTACGCGGCTATTTCGTGGCGGCCGATCCTTTCTGGACAACTTTCTGGTCGACCTGGTGTGACCGCGGTCTCCCCGAGGGTGCCGTGGCCGGTCGTCGCCCCGTCTCGGCGCGGGCCGCCCCCTCGCCCACGTATCCTCGACTCCTCGGGAAATGGGGGAGAGGGATCGCGGAGGTATACAGGTGGAGTTCCGGCTGCTCGGCTCCGTCGCGCTGGTGACGGAGGACGGCGACGTAGCCTTGGGGCCCGCCAAGCGGTCCAGTCTGCTCGCCATGCTCCTGCTGCGGCCCAACAGTGCCGTGAACGTCGGCCAGTTGATCGACGCCCTGTGGGAGGAGGAGCCGCCCACCCACGCCAAGACCGTCCTCCAGGGCCATGTCTCGCGGCTGCGCGCCCTGCTCGCCGAGCACGGCGCCGAGGCGTACGGGGTCGAACTCGCCACCCAGGGCACGGCGTACGCCCTGCGGATGCCGGAGTCGCTCGTGGACGCCCACCGCTTCGAGGAGCTCGTCGGGCTCGCCGGGGTGCAGCGCCGGCCCGCCGACGCCGTACGGATGCTGCGCGAGGCGCTGTCGTACTGGCAGGGGCCCGCGCTCACCGGAACCGTGCACAGCAGGCCCCTCGAAGCCGCCGCCGGAGGCCTGGAGGAGCTGCGGCTCGCGTCGGTGGAGGCCCTCGCGGAGGCGTACGGGCAGCTCGGCGAGCACGGCAGGGCCGCCGCCGTCCTCCGTACCGAGGCCGTCGCCCACCCGCTGCGCGAGTCCCTCGCCGCCGCGCTGATGCTCGCGCTCGCCCGCTCCGGCCGCCAGTCGGACGCCATCGACTGGTACCACCGGACCCGGCGGCTGCTCGCCGAGGAACTGGGCGTCGACCCCGGCGAGACCCTCAGCGAGGCCTACGCGACGCTGCTCCGCTCCGCCGAGCCCGTCTCCGTGCCCCGCCCCGCCCCCGAGGTCAGGGCCCCCGCGCCCGAAGGCCTGCCCCGGGCCCCGCGCGGCTTCACCGGGCGCGGCGCCGAACTCGCCGCCCTCGACGCCGCCGTCCGCGCCGGGGACGGCCCGGTCTGCCTGGTCACCGGGCCCGCCGGCGTGGGCAAGACCGCCTTCGCCGTCCACTGGGCCTACGAGCGGCGCGCCGACTTCCCCGACGGACGGCTCTTCGCCGACCTGCGCGGCTTCAGCGACACCCAGGAGCCCGAGACCGCCGCCGTCCTGCGGGAGTTCCTGCTCGCCCTCGGCGTCCCGCCGCAGCGGATCCCGGAGACCGTCGACGCGCGCGGTGCCCTGTTCCGCTCGCTCACCAGCGGGCGTCGGCTGCTCGTCGTCCTCGACAACGCCCGCTCCTCCGAGCAGGTCCGGCCGCTGCTGCCCGGCGGCGCCCCGTGCACGACGCTCGTCACCAGCCGCGACCGGCTCGGCGGCCTCATCGCCTCCGACGCCGCCCGCCCCGTACCGCTCGGACACCTTCAGCCCGCCGCCTCGGCGGCCCTGCTCACCAGCGTGCTCGGCGCGGACCGGGTCGCCGCCGAACCGGCCGCCGCCACCCGGCTCGCCCGGCTCTGCGACGGCCTGCCGCTCGCCCTCCGGGTGACCGCCGCACGCCTGGCCGAGCGGCCGCACTGGACGCTCGACGCGATGGTCGGCGAACTCGCCGACGAACAGAGCCGGCTCGCGCTGCTCGACGTGGAGGACCGGGGCGTCTCCGCCGCACTCCGCCTCACCGTGCAGCAGCTGCCGGAGTCCGCCGCCCGGATGTTCCGCGCGCTCGGCCTGCACACCGGCTCCGACCTCGACCGGTTCGCGGCGGCCGCGCTCGCCGGGACGACGCCCGGGCAGGCCTCCGCCGACCTGGACCGGCTCGCCGCCGCCCACCTGCTCACCGAGGCCGTCCCCGGCCGCTGGACGCCGCACGACCTGGTGCGCCTCTACGCCCGCCATCTCGCCCCGCAGGCCGACCCCGAGGGCCTGCCCCGGCTGCTCGACCTCTACCTCTACACGGGCCTCGCGGCCGACGCCGCCGCGGAGCCCGGCTCACAGCCCTGCTACGGGCTGCCCGCCGACGCCCGGCGGCCCGCCGCCACCAGGGAGTTCGAGGACCGTACGGCGGCGCTCGACTGGTACGCGGCCGAGCGCCCCGCCCTGGAGGGGGCCGTCGCCGCCGCGGCCGCCCTCGGGATGCACGACCGGGCCTGGCGCCTCGCGCTCGTGCAGTGGCCGCTGATGCTCATGCGGATCGGGGACGGCTGGACCCCGCTCCTGGAGGCCGGGCTCGCCTCGGCCGAGGCGATCGGCGACCTCGACGCGCAGTCGCGCACCTGTGCCCTGCTCGGCTGGATCCTGCACGAGGAGGGCCGCGACGCCGAGGCGCTGGTCCATCTGGAGAGGGCGCCCGGCCTGGCCGCCCGGGCCGGCGACCCGATCAGCGAGGCGATCGCGTACATCAACCACGCCGCCGTCCTCGACGCGACCGGGGAGCACGAGCGGGCCGGGCTGCTGATGCTGCACGCCGTCGACCTCGCCGACCGCACCGGCCACCCCTCCACCCAGGTGCTGACCCTCCAGCACCTGGCGGGCCACTGCCTGAAGGCGGAGGACTACGAGGCGGCGCTCGCGCACACCCTTCGCGCCGGGGAACTGGTCGCGCCCGACGCGGTCGTCATCCGGGCCTCGCTGCAGATCACCCGGGGCGAGGCGCTGGCCGGTATCGGCCGACTCGACGAGGCCGCCGACCAGCTGGAACGCGCGATCGTCGCGGCCGACGCGGCCGGTTTCACCGAAGGTTCGGCGCGGGCCGCGGCGCACCTCTCGCGCCTGTCAGCGGATCGTTAGCGGTACGCAAGCGGGACGGCAGCGCGGGCCGGGAAGCTGGATACAGCACCGAGCGAGGTGCACCGGCGCGCGTGGACCGCATGCGCCGGCCGAACGCGTCAACGGGGGAGTACCACCATGCGCAACCACCGCAAGAACACCGTCCTGGCCGCCGCCGCCATCGCCGCCCTCTCGCTGGGCCTCACCGCCTGCGGCGGCGGGGACGGCGCCACGGGCGCCAAGGACGCGGGCAGCGCCGGCTCCGCCCAGGTCACCGTCGGTACGGGTGACAGCGCCACGGCCACCGCCGCCGGCGGCACGGCGGACCAGACCGCGACGAAGAACGGCTCGGGCTCCACGGACGGCTCGACCTCCGGCGGCTCCACGGCGGGCGGCTCCACCGGCGGCTCCACCGGCGGCTCCAAGGCCGGCTCCACCTCCGGCTCCACGAGCGGCGGCAAGAGCTCCGCCGAGGCCCCCGCCTGTGCCTACGGCGACATCAAGGTCACGGCGGCGAAGGCGGACGAGGTCCCGACCGAGCACATCGTCCTCACCGCCACCAACACCTCCGGCCGCTCGTGCACCCTGCTCCAGTACCCGCTCATCGCCTTCGGCCCGATCCAGACCGCCAAGGACGTCCCGGCCGTGGCGAAGAGCAAGCCGGCCGCGCCGATCGTCCTGAAGGCCGGCGAGCCCGCCTACGCGAACGTGCGGATCGCGCTCGGCGGCGTCCACGAGGACAACAAGGTCGTGAACGAGTTCAACGTGAACCTCTTCGCCGCCGAGGGCCCGGCCGAGGGCAGCATCGTCGTCAAGGCCCCGGCCGGCGGCATCGCGGTCGACGAGGCCGCCGCGAAGACGGGCTACTGGACGTACGAGCTCCGCAACGGCGCCGACGAGTTCTGATCCGTACGGGAGCGTGCGCGCCCCCGGTGCGGCTTCAGGGACGGGTCCAGCCGTCCGCGAAGTCGCACCGGAGGTCGGTCCGCCGCCGTACCGCCTCCGGGGTGAAACCGGGGTCGTCGCGCAGCGAGGGCAGAGCGCCGACCCAGGTGTCCCAGAGCCCGCCCGGTGGGACGAAGCGCCCGGCGTACGAGGTGCCGAGCCCGGCGTCGAGCCGCAGCAGGGCGCCGAGGGCCTCGGGCTGGTCGTACCGCAGGTCCGTACGGGGCAGGTAGCGGTCCAGGTAGGCGACGAGGACCTCCGCGTCCGCGCGGGTGCCGAACCGGGCGAGGGCGAAGCAGTAGGCCGCGCCGGCGAAGCAGACCTCGCTGGCGAGGAGCAGTTCGCCGAGCCGCGCGCGGAACCGGGCCCGCCGGTCCACGCCGATCAGCCAGGCCGCCGTGAACCGCGACCGCCACTCGTAGGCGAGCAGGGCGTCCAGCTCCTCGTCCGTGACGGCCGCCGCGTCCTCGATGATCCGTCGGGTGAAGCCGGGCGGCGCCGGCCGGCCGGGGGCCAGGTACCGGCCGCCGCGCAGATCCATGTAACGCGGCCGGCCCTGGTCCTTCGCGATCACGTACCGCTCCACGACCTGGCCGTGCCCGCTGTCCCGGGGGTCTCGTAGGACGACCCGCCCGGTGGCGCCCGCCACATGGGCCTCGATCCCGGTCACCTCTCGGCTGCTGCTCATGTGGGCAGTCTGCCGGGGAACAGCGGTGCGCGGCCACGCGTTTCCCTGTCACCTGATCGCCCGTCAGGACCACCGGACGATCTCGGAGACCTTCTTCGTGCTCGACGGGACCGTCCGGCTGTACGACGGGGACCGCTGGGTGGACGCGGTCAAGGGCGACTGCCTGTACGTCCCGACGGGCGGGCTGCACGCCTTCCGCAACGACTCCGACGAGGACGCCTCGATGCTCATGCTCTTCGCCCCGGGGGCGCCCCGCGAGGAGTACTTCGAGAAGATGACGGAGTTCGCGTCCATGACGGACGAGGAGCGGGCCGAGTTCTTCCTGAGGCACGACACGTTCTGGACGGACTGAGGCGCGCGGTTCACGGCACCAGGCCCGTCTTCGCGCCCGCCCCGCACAGCGGCACCACCGTGAGCCCGGAGCGGGGCGGGGTCGCGCTCACCGCCGCCCAGCAGGCCACGCCGGTCGCCTCCACGAAGAGGCCCCGGCCGGCCAGGTCCCGCTGTGCGGCACGGATCTGTTCCTCCGTCACCGTCAGGAACGTGCCGCCCGTCGCGCGCACCGCCCGCAGGATCTGCCGGGCGCGGGGCGGGGCCGGGATCGCGATGCCCTCGGCGAGGGTGGGGCGCGCCGCGGCCGGCCCGGTGAGGTCCTCCGCGCCCGCGTGGAAGGCGGCGGCCAGCGGGGAGACGGCCTCCGCCTGGACGGCGACGAGCGCGGGCCGGCGCTCGACGAGCCCGTGGCCGTACAGCTCCTCGACGGCGAGCGCGGCACCGAGGAGCAGGGTGCCGTTGCCGACGGGGACGACGATCGTGTCCGGGAGGCGTCCGCCGAGCTCCTCCCACAGCTCGTAGACGTAGGTCTTGGTGCCGTGCAGGAAGTACGGGTTGTAGACGTGCGAGGCGTAGAAGACGCCCGGCTCGTCCGCCGCCTCGCGCGCCGCCCGGGCCGTCGCCTCGCGGTCGCCGGGCACCTCGACGACCCGCGCCCCGTGCGCCCGGATCTGCTCCAGCTTCTTCGGGGACGTGCCCCCGGGGACGTACACGACGCAGTCGAGCCCGGCCCGCGCGCTGTACGCGGCGATCGCCGTGCCCGCGTTGCCGCTGCTGTCGGCGAGGACCGTGCGGGGCTGCAGGCGGCGGGCGTGCGCGACGAGCAGCGCGGCGCCGCGGTCCTTGAAGGACAGGGTCGGCATGAGGAAGTCGAGTTTGGCCGAAACCGCGCCGGTGGCCGCGCCGGCGGCCGAGCCGATGGCCGAGCCCATGGCCGAGTCGGTGGCGGCGCCGGTGAGGCGGACGAGCGGTGTGCGGCCCTCGCCGAGACTCACCTCGGGCCCGTACGGGAGCGGAGGCAGCGCCTCCTCGTAACGCCACAATGAATTCACACGTGACGCGAGTGACGGGAGGGAGACCGGCCCACTCGTGAACGCGAGGTCCCAGGGGCCGCGGCACTTCGGACAACACCAGGTGAGGGCGGAGACGGGGGACTGGATCCGGCAGCGGGGGCACTCGTAGGCGGTCATGAGGGCCAGCATGTCAGCGGTGTGGCACGGGTGTTGCGGAGTTGTGCGGGCCCTTGTGCGATTCCTATGGATCAGTCAATCTTTCGCTCGGCAGCCGGACGTTCGAGACGGCGCGGGCCTCCCGTGTCGTATTGACATGTCCATGTCGTAGATCAGGTCACAGCCCTGTCGTGCTCCTGCCTTACCCCCACGAGGAGGACCCCCCACATGTCAGTGATGCGCGCACCGCGCCGCCGGACGGCCACCGCCGCGGCCATCGCCGTCGCCGCCCTCGCCCTCGGCTCCCTCACCGCCCTCCCGGCGGCCGCCGCACCGACCGCCTCCGAGGGCGTCATCGAGAACGCCGGCGCGGAGGGCACCGTCCCCGGCAGTTACATCGTCACCCTCGACGAGTCCGCGCAGGCGGAGACCGCCAAGGGCCGGGCCGTCGCCGCCAAGTTCGGCGCGAAGATCAAGCGGACGTACACCTCGGCGATCAACGGCTACTCCGTCGAGCTCTCCGAGGCCCAGGCGAAGAAGCTCGCGGCCGACCCGGCCGTGAAGTCCGTCGTCCAGAACCGCGTCTTCCACATCGACGGCACCCAGCCCTCCCCGCCCTCCTGGGGCCTGGACCGGATCGACCAGAAGGCCCTTCCGCTGAACCAGAGCTACACCTACCCGGACTCCGCGGGCCAGGGCGTCACCGCGTACATCATCGACACCGGCGTCCGCATCACCCACACCGACTTCGGCGGCCGCGCCTCCTACGGCTACGACGCCATCGACAACGACAACACCGCCCAGGACGGCCACGGCCACGGCACCCACGTCGCCGGCACCGTCGCGGGCACGTCGTACGGCGTCGCCAAGAAGGCGAAGATCGTCGGCGTCCGCGTGCTCGACAACTCCGGCTCCGGCACCACCGAGCAGGTCGTCGCGGGCATCGACTGGGTGACGCGGAACGCCGTCAAGCCGGCCGTCGCCAACATGAGCCTCGGCGGCGGCGTCGACTCCGTCCTCGACGACGCCGTCCGCAACTCGATCGCCTCCGGCGTCACCTACGCGGTCGCCGCCGGCAACGAGACCGACAACGCCGCCAACCACTCACCCGCGCGCGTGGCCGAGGCCATCACCGTCGGCGCCACCACCTCCAGCGACGCCAAGGCGAGCTACTCCAACTACGGCAGCGGCCTCGACCTCTTCGCCCCCGGCTCCTCCATCACCTCGTCCTGGGGCACCGGCGACACCGCCACCAACACCATCTCCGGTACGTCGATGGCGACCCCGCACGTGGCCGGCGCCGCCGCCCTCTACCTGGCGGACAACCCGACGGCGACCCCGGCGCAGGTCTCCACGGCCCTCGTGAACGCCGCCACCCCGAACGTCGTCACCAGCCCCGGCAGCGGGTCCCCGAACCGGCTGCTGTACGTCGGCGGCGGCACCACCACGCCGCCCGGCCCGAAGTTCGAGAACACCGCGGACTACGCGATCAACGACAACGCGACCGTCGAGTCGCCGGTCACCGTCAGCGGCGTCTCGGGCAACGCCCCCTCGGCCCTCCAGGTGCCCGTGAACATCGTCCACACCTACATCGGTGACCTCCAGGTCCAGCTGATCGCCCCCGACGGCTCGGCGTACACGCTGAAGGCCTTCGGCACCGGCGGCAGCGCGGACAACATCAACACCACGTACACCGTGAACGCCTCCTCGGAGGTCGCCAACGGCACGTGGAAGCTGCGGGTCACGGACAACGCGAACCTCGACACCGGGAAGATCGACTCCTGGGCGCTGCAGTTCTGATCCACTCTGATCCACGCCTGACGTCTCCACGCCTGACCTAAAGGGGGGGCGGTCGCCTGCGGGCGGCCGCCCCTTCCGTACGATGCGCGACCGAGCGTTTGTTCGCATCGCCCGCCGCAACAGGAGCACGCACCCGTGGAGCCGAGCCAGCCGAGCCAGCCGACCCCGCCGCCCGCAGGAGGCCCTCAGCCCGGGGGCGGCCCCCAGCCCGGAGGATGGCCCGCCCCGGGCCCGTACACCTCCCCGGGGATGCCCTACACCCCGTACGGGCAGCCCGGCATGCCCGGCGCCGGCCCCTACGGGCAGCCGCCGCGCCGCTCCACCAACGGCCTGGCCGTCGGCTCCCTCGTCTCCGGCATCGTGTGCTGCCTGCCGCCCCTCGGTCTGATCCTCGGCCTCTTCGCCCTGCCGCAGATCAAGAAGAAGGACCAGACGGGCAAGGGGCTCGCGATCGCCGGCATGGTGCTCTCCGCCCTCAGCTCCCTGCTGCTCGTCGTCGGCCTCGTGACCGGCGGCATCGGTTCGGCCTGGACCGACTTCAAGAAGGGCATGGACGAGGCCGCCAGTGCCCGGTCGACGTTCGCGCTGCGGACCGGGCAGTGCTTCAACGGCGACGGCAAGCTGGAGGCCGACACGACGGACGTCACCGTCGTCGACTGCGCCCGTCCGCACGACGGCGAGGTCACCGGCGACTTCAAGGTGACCGGCTTCGACAAGTGGCCCGGCGACGACGCGCTCGACGACCTCGCGGGGGCGCGCTGCGAGACGGTCAACGCGGGGTACGCGATGGACACCTGGGCGGTCCCGGACGGCGTCTGGGTCTACTACTACCTGCCGAGCAGGGAGAGCTGGCGGGGCGGCGACCGGATGGTGACCTGCGTGTACGCCCATGAGAAGCAGAAGAAGTTCTCGGGCTCGATGCGCTCCGACAGGACCACCCTGACCGTCGACCAGGCCTTCTTCCTGACGACCGTGAACCCGATCGAGAAGGCCGTCTACGAGGAGCCGGAAGCCGACCCGGACGAGGACTTCGCGTCGAACAAGGAATGGGCCGGGGAGCTCCTGGTGGCGATCGACGCGGCCCGTTCGGGCCTGGGTCAGCGCACCTGGCCGGGTGACTCCGCCGCCCCGGTCGCGGCGCTCCGCAAGGAGCTCGACACGGCCTCGAAGCGCTGGAACAAGCTGGCCGGCGCCCCTGACGCGGACGCCTACTGGGACGCGTACGACGCCGCCTGGGACGCCCTTCCCGAGAACCTCGGCGCGGGGGCGCGCACCGCGCTCGGCCTGACGGGCACGCCCCCGGCGCACGAGGGCACCCAGGCCTGAACCGGTCGCCGGGTGTGCGAACGGGGCCGGGTCTCCCTCCGGGGGAGGCCCGGCCCCGTCGTGTGCGGACCGGGGACGGCGGACCGGGGACGGCGGCCCGTGACCGACCGCCGTTCCGGAACACCGTGAGCGGCGGGGCACCGGTCCGCGGCTCAGGGGGGGGCGAGGGGCGTCAGCGCCGGGTCAGGCCCCGGTCGACGGCGGTGATCAGCTCGCCGTCCGCGGTGTCCCCGTCGAGGGACCAGACCATCGCGCCGCCGAGCCCGCGCTGCCGGACGTAGGACGCCTTGGTGCGCAGGACGGTCGGGTCGTCGTACGTCCACAGGGTGGTGCCGTCGAAGAGCCAGGCGTGGCCGTTCCCCGGTCCGCGGTACAGCGTGTACGTCCCCGAATCGGCCAGCCTCTTCAGGTGCTTGTAGTCCTCGGAGCCCGCCGTCCAGGTCGCCGGGGCGGGGCCCGCCGCCGGCTGCCCGAGGCCGTCGCCGCCGCCGGTCACACCGGTCCAGCCCTGGCCGTAGAAGGGCATGCCCACCACGAGCTTGTGGGCGGGGGCGCCGCGCCGCAGCCAGGCCCGGACGGTCTGGTCGACGCTGAAGTCGTCCTTCGCGAAGAGCGCGGACTGCTGGGCGGTGGTCCGCTCGCCGGAGACGTGGAAGTCGTAGCCCTGGAGGTTCACGAAGTCGAAGTCCCGCATGATCGCGGGGACTTCGAAGCCCGCGTCGATCTTGGCGGGGGCGGTGGGCACGTACGCGCTGAGGTCGTAGTGCCTGCGCTGCGGAAGCGAGCGCCCGTAGGCGTCGAGCTGCGTGCGGAACTCCCGTACGAGCTTGGTGAGGTTGGGCTTGTCCTCGGGGCGGATCACGTTGCCGGGGGCGCCGTCCGAGCCGGGCCACTCCCAGTCCAGGTCGACGCCGTCGAAGAGTCCGGCGGCGGCCCCGGCGCCGCCGCGGGCGCCGTCGACGGGGAGGTCGCCCTTGATGTACGTGTCGATGCAGGAGGCGACGAGGGCCTTGCGTCCGGCGTCGGTGCGGACCGCGTCGGAGAAGTGTGCGGAGCCGCTCCAGCCGCCCAGCGAGATCATGACCTTGAGGCCGGGGTTCCGCGCCTTGAGTTCGCGCAGTTCGTTGAAGTTCCCGGCGAGGCGCTGGTCGGCGGTGTCGCCGGTGCCGTCCACGGAGTTCGCGGCGTCGACGGGGCGGACGTAGTCGGCCCAGGGGTCCGAGCCGGGGGCGTTGCCCATGAGGCACCTGCCGTCCGGACCGACCACGCCGAAGGCGTAGTTGATGTGGCTGAGCTTGGCGGCGGTGCCGCTCGTCTGCAGATCCTTGACCTGGAAGTTCCGGCCGTAGATGCCCCATTGGGTGAAGTAGCCGATCCGCTTGAGCGCGGGCGCGTGCGCAGGCGCGTGCGGGGGCTGCGGGTGGGCGTCGGCGGCGGGGGCCAGGGTGGCGAGGAGGCCGAGGGCGGCCGCGGCGGCGGTGCCGAGGGTCAGCTTGGTCAGGGCTCTGGGGCGCATGGGCTCGTTCCTGTGCGGGGCGGGAGGGAGCGTGCGGGCAGGAACTTATTGGTCTGGACCAATAGAGCGCAAGAGGTGTGCGGGAAGCGTCTCGGGGTGACCGCGGGTAGCCGAGATCGTCATCACTTCGAGTGAAACTCTGGCCCATGCTTGCGGATCGCGACCGACGGTTGCCAGGCTGTAGCTGTCAGTCAACCTGAGGGGAGTGTCCAGTGACGTTCGGTGAGCAGCCCGCCTATCTGCGCGTGGCGAGCGATCTGCGGGAGAAGATCGCCAATGGCTCGCTTCCGCCGCATACCCGCCTCCCCTCGCAGGCACGCATCCGCGAGGAGTACGGGGTGTCGGACACCGTCGCGCTGGAGGCCCGCAAGGTGCTCATGGCCGAGGGGCTCGTGGAGGGGCGCTCGGGCTCCGGGACCTATGTGCGCGAGCGTCCCGTCCCGCGGCGGATCGCCCGCTCCGGCTACCGTCCGGCGTCCGGCGCCAGCCCCTTCCGGCAGGAGCAGGCCGCCGAAGGGGCCCGCGGCACCTGGGAGTCGCGCAGCGAGCAGGAGCCGGCGAGCGTCGAGGTGGCCGAGCGGCTCGGCATCGAGCCGGGGGAGCGGGTGATGCGCACGCGGTACGTGTACCGGGACGGCGGCGAGCCCATGATGGTCTCCACCTCCTGGGAGCCGCTCGCCGTCACCGGCCGGACGCCGGTCATGCTGCCCGAGGAGGGCCCGCTGGGCGGCTGCGGCGTCGTCGAGCGCATGGCGGCCATCGACGTGGTCGTGGACAACGTGGTGGAGGAGGTCGGGGCCAGGCCCGGCCTCGCCGAGGAACTCCTGACCCTCGGCGGGGTGCCGGGACACGTGGTCATGGTCGTGGAGCGCACGTACTACGCCTCGGGCCGCGCCGTGGAGACGGCCGACGTCGTCGTCCCGGCCGACCGCTACCGCATCGCCTACCACCTGCCGGTGAGGTGACGCGGGGTCGGTGACCGTTCAGCGGGGCCGCGTGTCCGGGGGGCGTGATCCGGAGTTAACGGGGCGTCAGTTCGCGTAACGGCCCGGCAATCGCGTGCCGTCGGCCCTCGTCACGCGCGGCTCCTACCTTCCTCGTCCGTACCCGCGACCCGGTCGGACGACAGGAACCCTCATGACGGACACGCTCACCCCACCCACCCCGGAGCCGGGTGGGGACACCTCCCCGGCCGTTCAGGCGCGGGCGGAGGCCGCACCGCCGCCCGCCGGCCCCCGCCGCAACTACGCCAGGCTGGCCGCGGACGAGAGCCGCGAGGACTACTCCCTGCGGTACGCCCCGCACTCCTTCCGGCGCTGGTCGCCCGGGACCGTCGCCGGCACCGCGCTCGGCGGCATCGCCTACCTCGCCGACTTCGCGATCGGCGCCTCGATCGTCTTCACCTACGGCTTCGGCAGCGGACTCGCCTCGATCCTCACCGCCGCCGCGCTCATCTTCCTCACCGGCATCCCCATCGCCCGGGCGTGCGCGAAGTACGGCCTGGACATGGACCTCATCACCCGCGGCGCGGGCTTCGGCTACTTCGGCTCCACGCTCACCTCGCTCATCTACGCCTCCTTCACCTTCATCTTCTTCGCCCTCGAAGGCTCGATCATGGCCCAGGCCATGCACCAGGCCGTGGGTCTGCCGGTGGAGGTCGGCTACCTCGTCACGACCCTGATCGTCATCCCGATCGTCTTCCGCGGCATGGGCGCCCTCGCCAAGGTGCAGGCCTGGACCCAGCCGATCTGGCTCGTCGGCCTGGTGCTTCCCTTCGCCGTGCTGGCCTTCGAGGCGCCCGACGCCTGGGGCGCCTTCACCTCCTTCGGCGGTACGGAGGGCGCCGGCGCGGGCTTCTCGTGGATCGGCTTCGGCCTCGGCACCGGCGTCGCGCTCTCCCTGATCGCCCAGATCGGCGAACAGGCCGACTATCTGCGCTTCATGCCCGCGAAGACCGAGGCGAACAAGCGCCGGTGGAACCTCGCCGTGCTCGCCGCGGGCCCCGGCTGGGTCGTCATCGGCGCGGCCAAGCAGCTCGGCGGCGCGTTCCTCGCCTTCGTCGCCCTGGAGGCCGTCGGCAAGACCCACGCCCTGGAGCCGATCGCCCCTCAGATCGAGGCGCTCAAGCCCTGGCTCGGCTCGTTCGCGCTGCCCGCCGCCGCGCTCTTCGTGATCGTCTCCCAGATCAAGATCAACGTCACCAACGCCTACAGCGGCTCGCTGTCCTGGTCGAACTTCTTCTCCCGCGTCACCCACCGGCACCCCGGGCGCGTCTGGTACATCTTCCTCAACCTCGCCATCGCGCTGACGCTGATGGAGATGAACATGTTCGCCGCCCTGAACAAGCTGCTCGGGTTCTACTCCAACGTCGGCATCGCCTGGATCGCCGCCGTCGCCGCCGACCTCGTCATCAACAAGCGGGCCGGCTGGAGCCCCCCGTACATCGAGTTCAAGCGCGCCTACCTGTACGCCGTGAACCCGGCCGGCTTCGGTGCCATGGTCATCGCCTCCGTCGTCTCGATCCTCGCCTTCTTCGGTCTCTTCGGCACCTATGCCGAGGCGTTCTCCACCTTCATCGCCGCCGGCCTCGCCGTCCTCCTCTGCCCCCTCATCGCCTGGGCCACCAAGGGCCGCTACTACCTGGCCCGCCCCAACACCGTGAACGGGCCCGGCGCCGAGGTCGCCGACGAGCGCGCGACCCACGTCTGCGCCGAGTGCGAGACGGCCTACGAACTGCCGGACATCGCCGACTGCCCGGTGCGCTCCGGCCCCGTCTGCTCCCTCTGCTGCTCCCTCGACGCCACGTGCGGGGACGTCTGCCGCAAGGATCCCGAGGCCGCGGGCGGCCCCGTCCTCCTGCCGCTGCCCACCGTCCCCGCGGCGGCGCCCGGGGTGTGACCTTCGGCCTCCCTCCGTCGGTTCCCGGCCGATCCGTGCCTCTTTGTGAAAACCCGTATCCGCTGTGTGAAGGTCAGGCGTAAGCTCCGGCATATGCGGATTGCGGTTTCCCGGAGATCCTTAGCGACGCCCGGACCGGCGGAGGGAGAAGCCTGATGACCGACAGCGGCCCCGTCCTTCCCTGGCTCGTCATACGGCAGGACGACAACGGCAACCGCTACCGGGTGGGGCGGTACGCGACCAAGGACGAAGCCCAGAAGATCGCCGACAGTCTCGACGACCGCGGCCACAAGCAGCTCTACTGGGTCGAGCGCATCGGCAGCCCCGCCCTCTGACCCCGGCGGGCACCGGCCGGGCCGGGCTACGCTCGCGCCCATGACGGAACGCACCACCGACCCCGCCGCGCCCCACGAGCCCCACCGCGACGCCGGCCCCGGCCAGGGAGCCGGCGTCGTGGTCGTCGTCGCGGGCGCCCTGTACGACCGGGGACGGCTGCTCGCCGCGCGCCGCAGCGCCCCCGTCGAGCTCGCCGGCCGCTGGGAGCTGCCCGGCGGCAAACTCGAACCGGGCGAGAGCCCGGAGGAGGCCCTGGTCCGCGAGCTCCGGGAGGAGCTCGGCGTGGAGGTCGAGCCGGGTGAGCGCCTCCCCGGCGAGTGGCCGCTGAAGCCCGGATACGTCCTGCGGGTGTGGACCGCCCGGTTGCTCTCCGGAGAACCGCGCCCCCTGGAGGACCACGACGAGCTCCGCTGGCTGTCCCGGGGCGAGCTGGACTCGGTCGACTGGCTCGACCAGGACCGCCCCGCCGTCGCCGAGGCCGCGCTGAGACTGCCGGCCGCGCCCGCCGACGGAGCGCGCGGCTGAGCCCCTACGCCGTTCGTGCCACCGTGCGCCCGCTGACGCGCCCGGCGGGATATCCCGTCCTAAATAGCGGGTATGTCCAGAATGACCCCTTGGGAGGGGGCATGGACCTTCCTGCTGACGCACGGCTGGGGAAGTGATCGGGTGTGATCGACACCGACGGCGACCGCGCGGAGTGGAACTTCCCGGCGGAAGCGAACGCCGTCCGCACGGCTCGCCACGCGGTGCGCGAGACCCTGCGCGCCTGGGAGCTCGACAAGGCCCTCGGTGATGTGACCGTCCTGCTGGTCAGCGAGCTGGTGACCAACTCCCTGCGGTACGCCTCCGGCCCCATCGGAGTCCGGCTCGTCCGTCCCCGCTCCGACGCCGCCGATCCGGCGCACCCGCCCGCGCTCCTGGTGGAAGTTTCCGATCCGCTTCCGGATCCCCCCACCGAGCGGGCCCCGGGACCCGAGGACGAGGGGGGACGCGGCCTCGGTCTCGTGGCCTGTTCCGCACGCCGCTGGGGAACCCGTAGAGGAAGGACCGGCAAAACCGTATGGTTCGAGCTGGCTCTCCCTGGTGAGTAAACAGGGTGGGACAACGATCACCGGTACTCGGCGAGGGACGAACGAGACCACCCTGTGATCGGGAACGTCGTGCCGTCGGGGCCTGCCGTATTGAATACTGCGGGCATGGCCGGTCCGGTGCGGTGAGCTGGAGGGGACGGTCGCGTGAGCGAGATACCTGAGACGGCGAGCGGCGGCGTCGTGTGGCAGAGCAGCCCGCCCGGCTCGATCTATGACTACATCCGGGTGGCGTCCTTCTCGATCGGGCCCGACGGCCTCGTCGAGCAGTGGAGCCGCAGGGCCGTGGACCTCTTCGGGGTGACCGCGGAGGAGGCCAGGGGCAAGGACCCCGTCGAGGCCTTCATGCCCGCCGACCTGCGCGAGCGCGGCCACCGGAGGGTCAAGGAGATCCTCGACGGCAAGGAGTGGACGGGCCTCGTCCCGTTCCGCATGCCCGGCGAGGACCGGCCCCGGGGCATCGCCGAGATGTACGTCATGCCGAGCGAGACCGAGGCCGGGGAACGGGCCGCGCTGTGCATCGTCGTCGATGTGCGGGCCCTCCGCCGCATCGAGACCGACCTCGCCGCTTCCCAGGCGATATTCGGCCAATCCCCCTTCGGTTTCCTCCTCTTCGGCACCGACCTCACCGTGAAGCGGGCCAACCGGCGCTTCGCCACCGTCTTCGGCGGCGAGGCCGACGACCACCGGGGCCGGACCGTCCACGACTACCTCAACCCCGCCGAGGCCGACCGGATGACCACCGCCCTCCGGCGGGTCCTGGAGACCGGCGAGTCCGTCACCGACTTCCAGATCGTCGGCGCCGCCCCCGGCGCCCGTGACCGCCGCCACTGGTCCATCAACCTCTACCGCGTCCACAGCGGTTCCGGCCGGCCGATCGGCGTCGCCGGGCTCGGCATCGACGTCACCCGCCGCCACAACGCCGCCAGGGAAGCCGCCAGCGCCCGCCGCAACCTCGCCCTCCTCAACGAGGCGGGCGCCCGCATCGGCAACTCCCTCGACCTGGAGGCCACCGCGCGCGAGCTCCTCGACGTCGCCGTCCCCGGCTTCTGCGACCTCGCCTCCGTCGACCTCTACCAGGGCCTGCTCACCGGCGACGAGGCACCGCCCGGCCGCTGGGGGAACTCCCACGACGTCGGCTACGGAGCGGGCAGCGCCGAACTCCGCAGGGTCGCCTTCGCCAGCGCCGTCTCCGACACCCCCCTCAGAACCGACGAGGGCCACGGCCCGGGCAGCGGCTGTTGCGGACCCGTCCCCATCGAGGTCGGCGCCGTCCACCGCTACCCCTTCAACTCGCCCTGCGCCGGAGCCCTGCGCACCGGACGCGTCCGCACGGTCGCCGGATCCGACGGAGACCTCGTCCAGTCCACCCTGGTCGTCCCGATGACCGCCCACGACACCGTCGTCGGCCTCGTCCAGTTCTCCCGCACCAAGGGCAGCGAACCCTTCGGGGAGCGCGACCGGGCCCTCGCCGTCGAACTCGCCGCCCGCGCCGCCGTCTGCATCGACAACGCGCGCCTCTACCGCCGCGAGCACGAGCGGGCCCTGATCCTCCAGCGCAGCCTGCTCCCGCCCGGCGACCCCGAGGCCGCCGGACTCGACATCGCCTGCCGCTACCTCCCCGGCACCGCGGCCACCGAGGTCGGCGGCGACTGGTTCGACGTCATCGAACTCCCCGGCCACCGCACCGCCCTCGTCATCGGCGACGTCATGGGCCGCGGCCTGCGCGCCGCCGTCGCCATGGGCGAACTCCGCACCGCCGTCCGCACCCTCGCCCAGCTCGACCTGGAGCCGGCCGAGGTCCTCTCCCATCTCGACGAGATCGCCCGCGGCCTGGGCGCCCCCATCGGCGCCCAGCAGTCCCGCGCCCACAAGAACCGGGGACCGGAACTCTCCGAGGTCTACCTCGCCACCTGCGTCTACGCCGTCTACGACCCGGTCACCCGCCGCTGCACCTTCGCCAACGCCGGGCACCTCCCGCCCGTGCTCGTCGAGCCGGGCGAGGAGGCCCTGCTCCTCGACGTACCCCCGGGGATGCCGCTCGGCGTCGGCGGGGAACCCTTCGAGGAGGTCGAGGTCGAACTGCCCGAGGGCGCCCTCCTCGCCCTCTACACCGACGGGCTCGTCGAATCCCGCGACCACCCGCTCGACGAGGGCCTCCAGGCCTTCCGACGCGCCCTCACCGACCCGGCCCGCCCCCTGGAGGACGTCTGCGACCGGGTCCTCACCAGCCTGAACACCGGCCACGGGGAGGACGACATCGCCCTCCTCATGGCCAGGATCCAGGGCCTGCCCAGCGAGGCCGTCGGCGACTGGCGGCTCCCCAGGGAACCCCGCTCGGTCGGCCGGGCCCGCGAACTCGCCCGCGCCCAGCTCGCGGCCTGGGACCTCGAACCGCTCGTCGACACCGTCGAACTCCTCGTCAGCGAACTCGTCACCAACGCCCTGCGCTACGGCGAGGGGGAGATCCGGCTCCGCCTGCTCCGCGACCGCACCCTCGTCTGCGAGGTCTGGGACGCCGGCCTGGTCCAGCCGCGCCGCCGCAGGGCCCGGGACACCGACGAGGGCGGCCGCGGCCTCCAGCTCGTCGGACTGCTCTCCTCCTCCTGGGGCTCCCGCCGCACCCCGCGCGGCAAGACGGTCTGGTTCGAACTGGCCCTGCCGGACGGCGAGGGGGCGGCGGAGCCCACGGTGGAGCAACTCCTGAGCATGTTCTGAGGCCCATCCCCGTACGAGTGCGGGATCAGCCCTTGAGCGCGGCCAGCCGGGCCTCGATCTCGGCGCTGTCGCCGAGCGCGTCCAGCTGCTCGAACTGGGCGTCCAGCGAGGAGGCGGCGAGCTCCTGCCTGCCCAGGGCCTTCGCCTCCTCGCGGCGCACCTTGTCCTCGAAGCGGCTCAGCTCGCTCGTCGGATCGAGCACGTCGACGCTCTGCACGGCGTCCGTCATCCGGTTCTGCGCCTGGGCCGACTTCGCGCGGGCCACCAGCTCGTCCCGCTTGGCCTTCAGCTCGCCGAGCTTGGCCTTCATCCGGTCGAGGCCGGTCCTGAGCTTCTCCACGACCTCGGTCTGGGCGGCGATCGTCGGCTCGGCGCCCTTCGCCTCCTTCTCCGACTGCAGCTGGCGGCCCAGCGCCACCTTCGCCAGGTCGTCGAAGCGGTCGGCCTCCGCCGTCTGCCCGCCGGCCCGCAGCTCGTCCGCCTTCCGGCTCGCGGCGAGCGCCTTGCCGCCCCACTCCTTCGCCGCGTCCACGTCCTCCTGATGGTCCTGCTCCATCAGCCGGAGGTTCCCGATGGTCGCGGCCACCGCCTCCTCCGCCTCCGCGATGTTGTCCGCGTAGTCGCGGATCAGCTGGTCCAGCATCTTCTGCGGATCCTCGGCCTGGTCGAGGAGGGCGTGGATGTTCGCCTTCGCCAGCTGGGTGACCCGGCCGAGAATGGTCTGCTTGCTGCTCATGCTCGTTCTCCTTGCGTACGAGGGGTCAGGGCGACCGTCCTCAGAAGCGGCCTCCGCCGCCCAGCCGGCCGCGTGTGCCGCTGCCGCCGAAGCTGCCGGGCCCGCCGCCGAAACCTCCGCCCCCGAAGCCGCCCCCGCCCCCTCTGCCGGAACTCCCGCCGGACCCGCCGCCGAACAGCCCGCCGAGGATGATGCCGCCGAGCACCGCGCCGCCGAGCCCGCCGCCACCGCTTCCTCCCACCCCTGTCGCACCGCCCAGGCCGTTCGGGTTCCCGTACGTGCGGACGTCCTGCTCGGCGAGGTCCTGGGCGCGCCGCGCCAGCTGGTCCGCCTGCTGCGCCTCCACCAGGGCCGTCTGCGGATCGTCCGCCGCCGCGAGCGTCCGCGCCTTCTCCCAGCGGCGCTGGGCCTCGGCAAGGCGCGTACGCGCCTCGCTGCCCACCGCGCCCCGGTGCGTGGTGATGTAGTCGGAAGCCGCCCCGATCGTCGAACGGGCCGTCAGCATCACCTGATCGAGGAGCGCCTGGGCGCGTCGCGCACCCGACTCGCGCTCCCGCGCGCCCTCCAGCGTCTCGTCGAGCGCCGCGTCGGCCTCCTCGACCCGGCGCAGGGCGTCGATCGGGTCGTACCGGCCGGTGTCCAGGCGCCGCCGCACCTCGGCGGTCACCGACTCGGCGCGGGCGATCCGCCCCTGGAGGTCGGCCGTCGACACTCCCTCGGAGGTCCCCTTCAACAGCCCGCGGGCCTCCGCCAGGTCTGCGTCCGTCTCCGCGAGCGCGCCCGTCAGCTTCTCCTCGGCCTCGGCCAGCTCCCGCGCCCGCCGGTCCACCGCCTCGGCCAGCCGCGCCGCCTGGACGACCGCGCCCTCGGCGGCCCGGATGTGCACGGCGGCCCCGCCGTTGTCACCGGCGTCGATCTGCTGCCGGGCCTGGTTGACGTGGGTCGTCGCGAAGAGGAGGCGGTCCTTCGCCTGCTCGACGTCGCCGGCGACCGGCGCCGCCGCCGACTCGGCGTACCGCTCGCGCATCGCGGTCAGCGCCGCCTCGGCCGTCCCGATCCGCCCGGTCTGCTCCCGGAAGGCCGCCTCCACCCCGGCCAGCGCCTCCGGGGCCGTGCGCTCCAGGGCCCGGAGCCGGTCGAAGTCCTCCGTCTCGGCGTCGAGACGCGCGTTCGCCTCGGCGCAGCGGCGGAGGATCTCGTCCAGCATGCTCCGGCGGGTCGAGTTGTCCTCGGGGAAGGAGTCGTCGAGCTTCTGCCGCAGCCGGAACGAGGCCGTCAGCTGCTCCTGGGCGAAGTCGACGGCCTCGGTGAAGGGGCGCGCCGCCTCCTCGCCGAACTGGGCGGACGCGAAGCCGAGCTCCTCCTGGCTGGTGCGGACGGCGTCGTCGGTGGCGACCAGCGTCCGGCGGGCCTCCCGGTCGAGCTCGGCCAGGGTCGGCGGCGCGGTCTCCTTCGGCGGGCCCCAGCCCTGCCCGCCCCGCGGCGTGGTGCGGGTCTCGGCGCGGCGCCGCCGTGTGGTGTACGCGTAGGCCGCGACGGCCGCCGCGCCGCCGACGAGCACCAGGGGCAGGACGAGGTCGGTCGCGGAGGTGCCGTCCTCGGCCGGGGCGCCGGGGTCGGCGGGGCCGGGGGTGATCGTCGGAGCGGGGACGGGCTGCCCGGCGAGGACGGCGTCGTAGCCGTTCGCGGCGCCGACGGCGGCGCCGGCCCAGTCGTTCTGCCGGAGGGCGGGTTCGATCGCGGTCCGGGCGACGTCGTCGAGCTGGGTCTGCGTGAAGCGTGAGCCGGGGTCGGCCGAGTAGCCGTACTGCCGGTCGTGGGTGGCGACGGCGAGCAGGACGTCGTCGACGCCGAGGTGGTTGCGTTCCGCGGTGGCGTCGGCCCAGTCCTGGCCCGGGCGCCCGGAGAAGTCCCGTACGTAGACGACGAAGAGCTGGACGCGCCGGTCGTCGTAGAGCCGGTCGAGGGCCTGGACCACGGTGGCGCGGCGGTCGCCGAGGGCGCCCACCCGGTCGGTGATCTGCCCCTCCCGGGACAGGGCGACGGGGTCGTCGGCGTGGGCACCGTGTACGGCGGGCACGAGGAGCCACCACGCCGCCACCAGCACCGCGAGAAGGGCTCGGGTGGCTATTCGCGTCACAAAGGGGAGGCTATGTCCAGGTATGAGCACTCGCGACCGGGCCGTGGCCGCCTGAAACCGTTCCCCTCGCCCGAGCGTCACTGTCAGTAGCCGCCGCTACGGTGGTTCCAGTGACGCGACGGCTCTTGGGGGCTCGGGTGGACGGACGGCTGAGGCGTGTGTGGCGGCGGGGGCGCTGGTGGATCCTCGGCCTCGTCCTGCTGCTCGTGGTGCCCCCGCTCTTCGGAGCCCTCGCCCTGCGCGTCAGCTACATGGGCGACCTCAGGGACGATGCGCGGACCCGCGGCAAGGACGCCTTCTGGATCGGGCACGCCTGGGTCGACGGACGGAAGAAGGACGCCGACCTCGCGGCCCTCGCCGCACGCCTGAAGGGCAGCGGGATACGCGACCTGTACGTGCACGCCGGGCCCCTGGAGCACGACGGCACCCTGCCGGCCGCCGCGTACCCGCGTGCCAAGTGGCTGATCGACGGGGTGCACCGCACGATGCCCGGGATACGGGTCCAGGCCTGGCTCGGGGACGTCCTGGCCACCGAGGGGCCCGTGGGACTGCGCCTGGAGGACGCCGGGTCACGCCGGGCCGTGGTCGGCTCCGCCCGGCAGATCCTCGACGCCGGCTTCGACGGCGTCCACTTCGACCTGGAGCCGCTGCACTCCGACGACCGGGACTACCTCTCCCTCCTCGACGGCCTCGGCGAGCTGACCCGGGCCCGCAAGGTCCCGCTCTCGGTCGCCGCCCACCAGATCGACCCCCTGCCCGGCGCCCACTCGGTCCTGGGCGCGGTCAGCTCCAACGGCAGCGAGAAGTGGTGGTCGCAGGAGTTCTTCGGCGAGGTCGCCCGGCGCGTCGACCAGATAGCCGTCATGTCGTACGACACCTGGATGCCGCTGGAGAGCCTCTACGGCGGGTACGTCGCCCAGCAGACGGCCCTCGCCCTCGAAGTGACGCCCGAGACCACGGACCTGCTGATGGGACTCCCGTTCTTCCACGAGGACGACCTCGGCCACCACGAGGACGCGGAGACGGTCGCCGCCGCCGTCAAGGGCGCGCGCCTCGGCCTCGGCCGCACGGACCCCGGCCGCGAGCGGTTCGGCCTCGCGCTGTACGTCGACTTCGCGGCCGAGGAGGCGGACTGGGCGGCCTACCGCGCGGGCTGGCTCTGACGTCGTGCAGGATGGGCTCGCGCGGCCCGGCCAGGGCCGTCACCGAGGGGGAGTACGACATGACCAGCCGTCTGCTGATGCCCGTCCGCACGCGTGACCTCGAAGCGCCCGCGCGGCAGGTCCCCGGGTCCACCCGGGCCACCGCGATCCTGGACCTGGAGCACCCGCTCGTGACCGCGCTCACGGCCCGGGTGCGGCGCGAGGCCCGGGCGCGGGGAGCGGTCACCGACCGCGCCCGGCTCCAGGCGGCGCACGGCATCCTCGTCACCGCCGTGCGGCCCGTGTACTCCGTGGAGGACCGGCGCCGGGTGTCGCGCACGCTGCGGCTCGGCCGCGGCTCGTGCAGCCAGCGCATGGCGGTCCTGGAGGCGGTGGCCCGGTCCCTCGGCGTGCCGACCCGGGTGCGCGGCCTGCTCGTCGACGGCACCTTCTGGTACCCGAGGTTCCCGAAGCTCCGCGCGTTCGTCCCGGAGGAGGTCCTGCTGGCCTGGCCGGAGTTCCTCCTCGACGACGTCTGGGTCCCGATCGCCGAGCTGTTCACCGGACTCGCGCCGGCCGACCCCGCCGGTCACGGCGGCGGGTTCTCCAACTCCGGTGCGGAGACCCTCTTCGAGGCCGTCGCCCGGACCACCGTCGACTGGGACGCGCCCGCCGCGTGCGCCGGCTCGGCCCCCTGCGACCTGTCCGCCCACCTCCGGACGGACCTCGGCCGCTTCTCCTCGCGCGACGCGCTGTTCGACCTCCACGGGCAGACCCTGTGCCGCACCGCCCGCACCCTGGCCGAGCCGGTCCTCGGCCGCTGGAGCGCGGGCGCCGCGGCCTGAGGTCAGGTCTTCCGCCGCCTGATCGTCTTCCCGAGCCAGACCAGCGGGTCGTACTTCCGGTCCACGACCCGCTCCTTCAGCGGGATCAGGGCGTTGTCGGTGATCCGGATGGACTCCGGGCAGACCTCCGTGCAGCACTTCGTGATGTTGCAGTAGCCGAGGCCGTGCTCCTCCTGCGCGGTCCGCCGCCGGTCCAGCCCGGCCTCCTCGGCCGCGTCCAGGGGGTGCATGTCGAGCTCCGCGACCCGCATGAGGAAGCGGGGCCCGGCGAAGACCTCCTTGTTCTCCTCGTGGTCGCGCACCACATGGCAGGTGTCCTGGCACAGGAAGCACTCGATGCACTTCCTGAACTCCTGCGAGCGGTCCACGTCCTCCTGCTTCATCCGGTACTCGCCGGGGGCGAGCCCGGCGGGCGGGACGAACGCCGGGATCTCCCGGGCCTTCGTGTAGTTGAAGGAGACGTCCGTGACCAGGTCGCGGACGACGGGGAAGGCCCGCATGGGCGTCACCGTGACGACCTCCTCCCGCGCGAAGACCGACATCCGGGTCATGCACATCAGCCGGGGCCGGCCGTTGATCTCGGCCGAGCACGACCCGCACTTGCCGGCCTTGCAGTTCCACCGCACGGCCAGGTCGGGGGCCTGGGTGGCCTGGAGCCGGTGGACGATGTCGAGGACCACCTCGCCGTCGTGCACCTCGACGGTGTAGTCGGTCAGCTCCCCGCCGCCGGCGTCGCCCCGCCAGATCCGGAAGTGGGCCTGATACGTGCTCATGCGTCCAGCTCCTCCTCCGCCAGGTACTTCGCCAGCTCCTCCTTCTCGAAGAGCGCCAGCAGATCCGGCCTGATGGGCTCGGTCCGCACCCGTTCCAACTCGATCCCGCCCGCTCCGGAAGCCCGGCACAGCAGGTTCACCGGGCGCCACGACCGCTCCATCGCCGGCCGGTCCTCGCGGGTGTGCCCGCCCCGGGACTCGGTGCGCTCCAGGGCGGCCCGGGCCACGCACTCGCTGACCAGGAGCATGTTCCGCAGGTCGAGCGCGAGGTGCCAGCCGGGGTTGAACTGCCGGTGCCCCTCCACCGAGATCCGCCCGGCCCGCTCCCGCAGCGCGGCGATCCGCTCCAGGGCCTCGGCCATCTCGCCCTCCCGCCGGATGATCCCGACGAGATCGTTCATCGTCTGCTGGAGTTCCTGGTGGAGGGTGTACGGGTTCTCCGCGGGACCGTCCCGGAACGGGGCCAGCGCCTCCGTCCTGGCCGCCGCCACCGTCTCCTCGCCGACCTCGGAGGGCGCGGCCCCCGCCGCGTACTCCGCCGCGTGCAGCCCGGCCCGCCGCCCGAAGACCAGCAGGTCGGAGAGGGAGTTCCCGCCCAGCCGGTTGGAGCCGTGCATGCCGCCCGCGACCTCGCCGGCCGCGAAGAGACCCGGCACCCCGACCGTGGCGGCCGTCTCCGAGTCGACGGCGACACCGCCCATCACGTAGTGGCAGGTCGGCCCGACCTCCATGGCCTCGGCCGTGATGTCGACGTCCGCCAGCTCCTTGAACTGGTGGTACATCGAGGGCAGCCGGCGCCGGATCGTCTCCGCCGGCATCCGGGTCGACACATCGAGGAACACCCCTCCGTGCGGGGAGCCGCGGCCCGCCTTCACCTCCGCGTTGATGGCCCGCGCCACCTCGTCGCGCGGCAGCAGTTCGGGCGGGCGCCGGTTGTGCTCGGGGTCCTCGTACCAGCGGTCGCCCTCCTCCTCCGACTCGGCGTACTTCTCCTTGAAGACGTCGGGGACGTAGTCGAACATGAAGCGCCGGCCCTCGGAGTTCCGCAGCACCCCGCCGTCGCCGCGTACCGACTCGGTGACGAGGATCCCCTTCACCGACGGCGGCCAGACCATGCCGGTCGGGTGGAACTGCACGAACTCCATGTTCACCAGCGGCGCCCCGGCCAGCAGGGCGAGCGCGTGGCCGTCGCCCGTGTACTCCCAGGAGTTCGAGGTCACCTTGAACGACTTGCCGATGCCGCCGGTGGCCAGGACGACCGCGGGCGCCTCCAGGACGAGGAAGCGCCCGCTCTCCCGCTCGTAACAGAAGACACCGGCGACCCGCCCCTCACCGTCCTTGAGGATCCGGGTGACGGTGAACTCCTGGAAGACCTTCAGACGCCCCTCGTGGTCGCCGGTCTCCCGGTGATCCTCCTGCTGGAGCCCGACCACCTTCTGCTGGAGGGTCCGCAGGAGTTCGAGACCGGTGCGGTCGCCGACGTGCGCGAGCCGCGGGTACTCGTGGCCGCCGAAGTTCCGCTGCGAGATCCGGCCGTCCGCCGTCCGGTCGAAGAGCGCGCCCCACGTCTCCAGCTCCCAGACCCGCTCGGGCGCCTCCTGGGCGTGCAGCTCGGCCATCCGCCACTGGTTGAGGAACTTCCCGCCGCGCATGGTGTCCCGGAAGTGCGTCTTCCAGTCGTCGTGCTCGTTGGCGTTGGCCATGGAGGCGGCGATGCCGCCCTCGGCCATCACCGTGTGCGCCTTGCCGAAGAGGGACTTGCAGATGACGGCGGTGCGCGCGCCGGCCCGGCGCGCCTCGATCGCGGCCCGCAGCCCGGCGCCGCCCGCGCCGACCACGACCACGTCCCACCGCTGCCGTTCCACGGAGCTCACAGGACTCATGTCAGAAGAACCTCGGGTCGTCGAAGGCGCCGGTGGCGAGCAGATACACGTACAGGTCGCAGACGGCGACGCTGATCAGCGACGCCCAGGCGAGTTGCATGTGACGCCCGTTCAGGCGCCCCACCCAGGTCCACAGCCGGTAGCGGACGGGATGCTTCGAGAAGTGCCGCAGGCGGCCGCCGACGATGTGCCGGCAGGAGTGGCAGGAGAGGGTGTACGCCCAGATGAGGACGATGTTGACGAGGAAGATCAGCGTCCCGAGCCCGGCGTGGCCCCAGGCGTAGTCGGCGTCCCGGAAGGTCAGCGCGGTGTCGTACGTGAGGATCCCGGCGACCGGCACCGCCGCGTAGAAGAAGTACCGGTGGAGGTTCTGCAGCAGCAGCGGGAAGCGGGTCTCGCCGGTGTACGTGCGATGGGGTTCGGCCACCGCACAGGCCGGGGGAGCCGCCCAGAACCCCCGGTAGTACGCCTTGCGGTAGTAGTAGCAGGTCAGCCGGAAGCCCAGCGGGAAGACCAGGATCAGCAGGGCGGGGGAGAGCCCCCACCAGCTGCCGAAGAGCGCCCAGTTCGGCCCGCCGCGCATGGGGACGCAGTTCTCCGCGAGGCAGGGCGAGTAGAAGGGGGAGACGTAGGGGGCGGCGTAGTAGTCGGCGTTCGCGAAGGCCCGCCACGTCGAGTACGCGACGAAGGCGAGCAGTCCGGCCGCGGTGGCGGCGGGGGAGAGCCACCAGCGGTCGGTCCGCAGATGGCGGGCGGCGATGGAGGCGCGCCCCGGGGAGCGCACCCCCGTCGCCTCTCGGTGGCTCGTCGGGGGTTGCGTACCTGTGGCCAACAGGGCCTCCTCGGCTCTACGGCTCTCCTACGGCGCGTGGCGGTCGCGTGCTCCCAGGCCCTCGTCGTCGACGTCGGTCCACTTCCCGGCGTCGTACGGCGCGTCGGGGATGGTCACCATGCTGTCCGCACGGCCGGGGGGCGGTGGGGGAGGCGCGCCCTGCTCCGCCCCGACGCGGCGTTCCAGCTCGTCGACCGTGTGTTCCAGGTCCTGCAGGCGGCGCTTGACGGCCGCCAGATCGTCCTGAACGGACATGGTTGCCCTCACCTTCGTGAGTGTCGCGCGTCACATCCCGCTTGGGAAGTCGTGTGCACGAGCGGTTGGGCCGCACGAGTGGGGTTTGCCGGTCGCGCCGCCGTGTCGCCGTGGCCGCATCCGGTCCGTGCTTTTCAGTGTATGAGCAATAGGTCTGATCATCTCCAAATGGCATAAATCTGGACGAAGGGGTACAAGTCATGTCCCAGATCGGCGCCCCTCGCGGGAGGACATGCTCCAGGAGCCCCCGCTCCCGCACGCTCCGCTCCGTCGCCACCCTCACCAGCGCGGTCCTCGCCGTCACCGTCCTCGCGGGCTGCAGCTCCGGCGACGAGGCCGACGAGACCCCGGCGGCGGCCCAGGACAACGCGCCCGCGCCCCGCGACCGGGTCGCCGACGGGGGCACCCTCCGCTGGGCCGTCGACGCGCTGCCCACCACGCTCAACGCCTTCCAGGCCGACGCCGACGGCACCACCTCGCGCATCGCCGGAGCCGTGCTCCCCTCCCTCTACACGCTCGACGAGCGGGGCCGGCCCCAGCTGAACCCCGACTACCTGGAGTCCGCGCAGGTCGTCGAGACCGAGCCCAAGCAGGTCGTCCTCTACAAGCTCAACCAGCAGGCGGTCTGGAGCGACGGGCGCGAGATCGGGGCCGCCGACTTCGTGGCCCAGTGGCGCGCGCTGAGCGGCCGCGACACCGCGTACTGGACCGCCCGCAACTCCGGCTACGAGCGGATCGAGAAGATCGAGCGGGGCAAGAACGACCTGGAGGTCCGGGTCACCTTCGCCAAGCCCTACGCCGACTGGCAGTCCCTCTTCACGCCCCTCTACCCCAAGCAGGTGATGGGCTCCCCGAACTCCTTCAACGACGGGGCGCGCACCACCCTCAAGGCCACCGCAGGACCGTTCCTGCTCAAGGCGGTCGACCGGAAGGGCGGCGACGTCACCCTCGCCCGCAACCCCCGCTGGTGGGGCCGGCAGGCCAAGCTCGACAGCATCGTCCTCAAGGCCGTCCCCCGGGCCGACCGGGCCGAGGCCCTCGCCGCCGGCGACCTCGACCTGGCCGAGATCGACCGGTCCGTCGCCGACCGGATCTCCCTCGCCCTCCGCGACGCCCGCGCCGGCCGGAACGGCGCCCAGGCCGCCCTCGCCCACGGCCCCGGCTCCGCGGTCACCCCCTCCAAGGCCCTGAAGTCCTGGGCCCTCGCCCATGGCTCCGACGACGAGAAGGCGGCCGAGGTCCAGGCCGCCCGCAAGGAGAACCAGGAGGCGATCGCCCGGTACGCGAAGGCCCAGGACGCCCTCGCGAAGTACGTGGTCCGCAAGTCCCTGGAGCCCGCCTACACCCAGCTCTCGCTGAACGGCGAGTCCGGCCCGCTGGCCGACGAGCGGGTACGGCGCGCGGTGGCCCGCGCCATCGACCGCCAGGAGCTCGCCGAATCCGTCCTCAAGCCGCTCGGCCTCCCCGCGAAGCCCCCCGGCAGCCACCTCGCCCTCGCCGGCCAGGCGGCGTACGCGGACAGCAGCGACGCGCTCGGCGGCCAGGACACCAAGGAGGCGCAGGCGCTCCTCGCCGACGCGGGCTGGGTCCCCGGCGGCGCGCTCCACAAGCCCGCGGGCACCAAGGCGGGCAGCGAGGCGGAGAAGAAAGAGGCCGAGAAGAAGGAGGCCGAGAAGAAGGAGGCGGAGAAGAAGGCCGCCGAGAAGGCCAAGAAGGGCGAGGGCTCCACCGACGCCAAGAAGCAGGCGAGCGACACCGCCTCCGACGAGGGCCTCTACATCGTCGGCGACGACAAGCCGGGCGCCCGCCGCGCCGCCCCCGCCCCGGTCATCGGCGCGAACGGCCCCGAGGGCGGCACCGAGGTCCTCGCCCCGGGCTCCGCCGCCGCCCGCCAGAGCGCCGCGCTCCTCGCCCGCGCCGAGGCCCTCGACACCGGCTCCGGCGCCGCCCGCGCCGCCCACTCCGCCCCCAAGCCGGACCAGGGCGTCGCCGGGGCCTACGCCCCGCGCGGCACCGCGGCCCCCGTGACGGCCCCCGAGGCCGCCAAAACCCTCGGCAAGGACGGCAAGGCGCTCAGCCTCCGCTTCGTCCTGCCGTCCGGGCCGGGCTCCGAGTCGCTGCGGGCGGTCGGGGACCGGATCGTCCGGATGCTCGACGCGGTCGGGATCCGCACCGAGGTCACCAAGGTCTCCGACGACAGCTTCTTCAAGGACCACGTGGCCTCGGGCGACTACGACCTGGCCCTCTACTCCTGGCCGGCCTCCGCCTTCCCGGCGACCGACGCCCGGCCGATCTTCGCCAAGCCCGAGCCCGCCTCGGACGGCTCGCTCCTGGTCGAGCAGAACTACTCCCGGGTCGGCACCGACCGCATCGACCAGCTCTTCGACCAGGCGGCGGGGACGCTCGACGAGGAGGAGGCCCGCGAGCTGGTGCGCCAGGCCGACGCCCGGATCTGGGCCGCCGCCGGCTCCATCCCCCTCTACCAGCGCCCGCAGCTCGTCGCCGCCCGGGCCGATCTTCTGAACGCCGGAGCCTGGGGCCTCGCCGCTCCCCGCTACCAGGACATCGGGTTCAAGAAGCCCGAAACGACCAAGGGTACCCAGCCGAACCACTGAAAGTGCAGGTCACAACCTCAGAAGCAGCTCAAGTTCCTTGCCCGCCGGAGACCCCGGCGGGCAGGATCGCGTCGGCCCCTTGACCCGGCCCGCATGACGTTCCCCACACCCTGAAACCTCCCAGTAGACCCTCTCGGATCAAGCCGGGGAAGCCCCTTGCACGGCAGCCCCGTACCATAGGACATAGCCGTGGCGCGTCCGCCCGGCGGGCGTACGAGGAACTGACGCCGCATCCCACGATCCGAGAGAAGCGCAAGCACCCATGCCCACGCGCCACGACATCCGTAACGTCGCCATCGTCGCCCACGTCGACCATGGCAAGACGACCATCGTCGACGCCATGCTCAAGCAGGCCGGTGCCTTCGCCGCCCACCAGCAGCTCGACGACCGCATGATGGACTCGAACGACCTGGAGCGTGAGAAGGGCATCACGATCCTCGCCAAGAACACGGCGGTGAAGTATCACCCCAAGGACGGCGGGGCCCCGATCACGATCAACATCATCGACACCCCCGGCCACGCCGACTTCGGTGGCGAGGTCGAGCGCGGTCTGTCGATGGTCGACGCCGTCGTCCTCCTGGTGGACGCCTCCGAGGGTCCGCTCCCGCAGACCCGTTTCGTGCTGCGCAAGGCGCTCCAGCAGCGCAAGCCCGTCATCCTCTGCATCAACAAGACGGACCGCCCGGACTCCCGGATCGACGAGGTCGTCAACGAGACCTACGACCTCTTCCTCGACCTGGACGCGGACGAGGACCAGATCGAGTTCCCGATCGTCTACGCCTGCGGCCGTGACGGCATCGCCTCGCTGACCAAGCCGGAGAACGGCACCGTTCCCGCGGACAGCGACAACCTGGAGCCGTTCTTCTCGGCCATCCTGGAGCACGTCCCCGCCCCGGTGTACGACGAGGAGGCCCCGCTCCAGGCCCACGTCACCAACCTGGACGCCGACAACTTCCTCGGCCGCATCGCGCTGCTCCGCGTCGAGCAGGGCGAGCTCCGCAAGGGCCAGACGGTCGCGTGGATCAAGCGGGACGGCACGATCTCCAACGTCCGCATCACCGAGCTGATGATGACCGAGGCGCTCACCCGCAAGCCCGCCGAGGTCGCCGGCCCCGGTGACATCTGCGCCGTCGCCGGTATCCCCGACATCATGATCGGCGAGACCCTGGCCGACCCGGAGAACCCGATCGCGCTGCCGCTGATCACGGTCGACCAGCCGGCCATCTCCATGACCATCGGCACCAACACCTCGCCGCTCGTCGGCCGCGGTGGCACGGGCAAGGGCGCGGACGCCAAGGCCGCGGTCAAGAACCGCAAGGTCACCGCCCGCCAGGTCAAGGACCGACTGGACCGCGAGCTGATCGGTAACGTCTCGCTCCGCGTCCTCGACACCGAGCGCCCCGACGCCTGGGAGGTCCAGGGCCGCGGTGAGCTCGCGCTCGCCATCCTGGTCGAGCAGATGCGCCGCGAGGGCTTCGAGCTCACCATCGGCAAGCCGCAGGTCGTCACCAAGGAGGTCGACGGCAAGGTCCACGAGCCCGTCGAGCGCCTCACGGTCGACGTCCCCGAGGAGCACATGGGCGCCGTCACGCAGCTCATGGGCGTCCGCAAGGGCCGCATGGACAACATGTCGAACCACGGCTCCGGCTGGGTCCGCATGGAGTTCGTCGTTCCGTCCCGTGGCCTCATCGGCTTCCGTACGGAGTTCCTGACCAACACCCGCGGTACGGGCATCGCGCACTCCATCCACGAGGGCCACGAGCCGTGGTTCGGCACCCTGACGACCCGTAACAACGGTTCGCTGGTCGCCGACCGCGCCGGTGCGGTCACCGCCTTCGCGATGACCAACCTCCAGGAGCGCGGCGTCCTGTTCACCGACCCCGGCACCGAGGTGTACGAGGGCATGATCGTCGGCGAGAACTCCCGCTCCGACGACATGGACGTGAACATCACCAAGGAGAAGAAGCTCACCAACATGCGCTCCTCCTCCGCCGACTCCTTCGAGGCGATCGTCCCGCCGCGCAAGCTCTCCCTGGAGCAGTCCCTGGAGTTCTGCCGCGACGACGAGTGCGTCGAGGTGACCCCGGAGGCCGTGCGCATCCGCAAGGTCATCCTCGACCAGAACGCGCGTGGCCGTGCGTCTTCCCGCGCCAAGAACGGCTGAGTAAGGTCGCATACGGCCGAGCACGGCGGGGTAGATCATGGTCCTGTGATCTTCGCCGCTCTCGGCTGACATGACGTCAGCACCGGAGCCCGGGCCCCCACAGAAGCTGTGGGGGCCCGGGCTTTTCGTCAAGTCCCGTCAACTCCATTTCGGGGCCGAGGTGTCCGCATATCGGCGATCGCTCTCCGGTACGTGTGTTAACAGTCCGTTTCGGGCGTGTCTGTCTGTGCTCAGTTTGTCCGGATTTCGGTCTTCCCGGCCCTGGTGATGTTGCCAAAACGAGACCGCTTAAGTGTGGTTTACAGCCCGGACGTACTTAATAGTTGGCTCCATTGAGCTCGGGTCAATGGGTCACGCACTGTGGGGAGTGCCGACTCACGAGCACACTCGGGGCACTTGAGTCCAAAGCCGTCAGGGGTGTCGGCGAAACTCGGAGTGCCTCTCTTGTAGTGACAAAGTGGACTCATGAGGAGGAACCCATGCGCGGTGCCAAGAGCGCCAAGTGGGTAACGGGCGCGATCATCGTCGCCCTTGCTGCGACCGCCTGTGGCGGGGGTAAGAGCGGCGACAGCGGCAGCGACGCCAAGGCTGTTGACCCGAACGGAATCTTCTCCATCGAGCTGGGCGAGCCTGAGAAGCCCCTGCTCACCGGTGACACGATGGAGTCCAACGGCTCCGCCGTCATGGCCGGCCTGTTCTCGACCCTGGTCGACTACAAGGCCGACGGTTCCCTGGAGATGATCAACGCCGAGTCGGTCACCACGACGGACTCGAAGACCTGGACCGTCAAGCTCAAGCCGGGCTGGACCTTCCACGACGGCACCCCGGTCACCTCCAAGTCCTACGTGGACGCGTGGAACTGGAACGCCAGCCTGAAGAACGCCCAGGGCCTCGCGTCCTGGTTCGCGGACATCAAGGGCTACGACAAGGTCCACCCGGACGCCGAGGGTGCGAAGCAGACCGCCGACAAGCTGGACGGTCTGACCGTCGTCGACGAGAACACCTTCAAGATCGAGCTCACCAAGGCCGTCCCGTACTTCGGCCACAAGCTCGCGTACATCGTCTTCGCGCCGCTGCCGGACTCCTTCTACAAGCTGGGCGAGAAGCAGCGCGGCGCGGCTCCGGTCGGCAACGGTCCCTACAAGTTCAAGTCCTGGGACCACAAGAAGAAGATCGAGATCACCCGCTTCGACGGCTACAAGGGCCCGAACAAGGCGAAGAACGGCGGTGTGGTCTTCAAGAACTACACCACCCTCGAGGCCGCGTACGAGGACCTGAAGTCCGGCAACGTCGACGTCCTGCGTCAGATCGCGCCGAAGGACCTCCCGGTCTACCGCCAGGACCTCGGCGAGCGCGCCGTGGACCAGCCGTACTCCGCGATCCAGACCATCGCCGTCGCCTTCTACTCCGACCAGTGGAAGAAGCCGAAGCTGGTCGACCCGCGCGTCGTCCAGGGTCTGTCCATGGCGATCGACCGCGCCACCATCACCAAGACGGTGCTGAACGGCACGCGTGAGCCCGCGACCGGCTGGGTCGCCAAGGGTGTCCTCGGCTTCCAGGCCGACGGCGGCGCCGGCGTCACCACGTACGACCCGGCCAAGGCCAAGGAGCTCATCAAGGCCGGCGGCGGTGTCCCCGGCGGCAAGATCTCCATCCAGTACAACGCCGACGGTGGCCACAAGGAGTGGGTGGACGCTGTCTGCAACTCCATCCAGCAGGCCACCGACGTCCAGTGCGTCGGCGACGGCAAGCCGGACTTCCAGGCCGACCTGACCGCTCGTAAGACCAAGCAGGTCAAGTCGCTCTACCGTTCCGGCTGGGTGCTCGACTACCCGGTGAACGCCAACTTCATCTCGGACCTGTTCCGTACGGGTGCGGGCGGCAACCAGGGCGACTTCTCCAACAAGGAGCTGGACGCCAAGATCGCGAAGGCCGACTCGGCCGCCACCCTTGACGAGTCCGTCAAGGCCTACCAGGCGATCGAGAAGGACCTCAAGAACTACATGCCGTCCATCCCGCTCTGGTACTACAAGGTCAACGCGGGCTTCTCCGAGAAGGTCTCGGGTGTCGCCTACGGTCAGGACGGCGACCCGATCCTGACCGGCGTCGAGGTCAAGAAGTAATCACCCGAGCGTAGTCCGCACACCGTCACGGGACTGACGGAACGTCAGTCCCGTCTCGGTGCCTTACGCAGCGGCTGGGGGGCCCTTCCACGACATAGGTATGCCCGGATCCGGGCATGCCGTCGGGGGAGGGCCCGTCGGTTGCGCTGACACATCTCAACGGAGGCATGATGGGGCGTTATGTCGCACGACGACTGCTCCAGATGATCCCGGTTTTCCTCGGGACAACCCTGCTGATCTTCCTCATGGTGCACAGCCTGCCCGGCGATCCCGTGCTTGCCATGTTCGGCGACAAGGGCGCCGACCCGGCGACGCTCGCCGCGAAGCGCCATGAGCTGGGTCTCGACAGGTCCTTGCCGGTGCAGTACTTCACGTACATGCGGGACATGGTCCTGCACCTGGACTTCGGCACCCAGATCCGTAACGGACTGCCGGTCACCGAAGTGCTGGGTGACGCGTTCCCCATCACTCTCCAGCTGGCCGCCCTCGCGTTCGCCATCGAGCTGGTCTTCGGCATCGGCCTGGGCATCATCGGTGGTCTGCGCGCCGGCCGCCTGGCCGACAACCTGATCCTGATCTTCACCCTGCTGATCATCTCGATCCCGGTCTTCGTCCTCGGCTACATCATCAAGATGGTGTTCGCCTTCAACCTGGAGTGGATCGCGCCGAACGTCAGCACCGAGCCGGTGCTGAGCGAGATGATCGCCCCGGCCATCGTGCTCGGCGGTCTCTCCCTCGCGTACGTGGCCCGACTGACCCGTACCTCCATGGCGGAGAACCTGCGCGCCGACTACATGCGCACGGCCGTCGCCAAGGGCCTGCCGCGGCGCCGCGTCATCGGCGTCCACCTGATGCGCAACTCGATGATCCCCGTGGTCACCTTCCTCGGCACCGACATCGGCGCCCTCATGGGCGGCGCGGTCGTCACCGAGGCGATCTTCAACATCCACGGAATCGGCGGCGTCATCGCCGAGTCGATCTCCCGGCGCGAAGGTTCGACCCTGGTGGGCCTCGTCACCATCCTGGTGATCGTCTACCTCGTCACCAGCCTGCTCATCGACCTGCTGTACGCGGTCCTGGACCCGAGGATCCGGTATGCCTGACGTGACCAAGACCGCAGCCGCCGTCGAGGATGCCGTCGCGCCCCCCTCCGTGGACGCGTCCGCACCGGTGGCCAAGGCCGAGAAGGCCCGCAGCCTCTGGGGCGACGCCTGGGCCGACCTGCGCCGCAACCCGTACTTCATCATCTCGTCGGTCCTGATTGCGCTGCTGCTGCTGATCTCGGCGTGGCCGACCCTCTTCACCAACGCGTCCCCGACCGCCGGTGACCTGGTCCACCACTTCCTCAGCAAGCCCGAGCTCGGCAAGGTCGGCTCGCCCGAGTGGCTGGGCTACGACCAGCAGGGCCGCTCCGTGTACGCCCGCCTGATCCACGGCACCCGCGCCTCGATCATCGTCGGCGTCGCCGTCACCGCGATCGTCACGATCGTCGGCGGCATCATGGGCATGATCTCCGGCTACTTCGGCGGCTGGATCGACGCGCTGCTCTCCCGGCTCACCGACGTGTTCTTCGGCATCCCCTTCCTGCTCGGCGCCATGGTCGTCCTGCAGGCGTTCGTCGAGCGGACCGTCTGGGTCGTCGTCTTCGCCCTCGCGTTCCTCGGCTGGACCCAGATCACCCGCGTCATGCGCGGTGCCGTGATCACGGTCAAGCAGGCCGACTACGTCCACGCGGCGAAGGCCCTCGGCGCCGGCACCACCAGGATCCTGTTCAAGCACATCCTGCCGAACGCCATGGCCCCCGTGATCGTCGTCGCGACCATCGCGCTCGGCGGTTACATCTCGGCCGAGGCCACCCTGTCCTTCCTCGGACTCGGCCTCGCCGCCCCGACCGTCTCCTGGGGTGTCGACATCTCCGCAGGCGTCGCTCAGATCCGCGTCGCTCCGCACGTGCTGCTGTGGCCCTCGATCATGCTGAGCCTCACCGTCCTGGCGTTCATCATGCTCGGCGAAGCCGTCCGCAACGCCCTCGACCCCAAGCTGCGCTGAGGAGGGCGTAACAGATGAGCATCATCGACAAGACCGCGGCCGTCCCCGCGCCGCGCGGTGGCGACCACACCGGTCCGCTGCTCGAAGTCAAGGACCTGCACGTCGAGTTCCACACCCGTGACGGTGTGGCCAAGGCGGTCAACGGCGTCAACTACTCGGTGAACGCCGGCGAGACCCTCGCCGTCCTCGGCGAGTCCGGCTCCGGCAAGTCCGTCACCGCCCAGGCCATCATGGGCATCCTCGACATGCCGCCCGGCAAGATCCCGCAGGGCGAGATCCTGTTCCGCGGCGAGGACATGCTGAAGATGTCCGAGGAGGACCGCCGGAAGATCCGCGGCCGGAAGATCGCCATGATCTTCCAGGACGCGCTGTCCTCCCTCAACCCGGTCCTCACCGTCGGCTACCAGCTCGGCGAGATGTTCCGGGTGCACCACGGCATGTCCAAGAAGGACGCCACGGTCAAGGCCGTCGAGCTGATGGACAAGGTCAAGATCCCCGCCGCCAAGGCGCGGGTCACCGACTACCCCCACCAGTTCTCCGGCGGTATGCGCCAGCGCATCATGATCGCCATGGCGCTCGCCCTGGAGCCGGACCTGATCATCGCCGACGAGCCCACCACGGCTCTCGACGTGACCGTCCAGGCCCAGGTCATGGACCTCCTCGCGGAGCTCCAGCAGGAATACAACATGGGCCTGATCCTGATCACCCACGACCTCGGCGTCGTCGCCGACGTCGCGGACAAGATCGCCGTGATGTACGCCGGACGGATCGTCGAGCAGGCGCCGGTGCACGAGCTGTACAAGCGCCCGGCCCACCCGTACACCCGGGGCCTCCTCGACTCGATCCCGCGCCTGGACCAGAAGGGCCAGGAGCTCTACGCGATCAAGGGCCTGCCGCCCAACCTGCTCAAGGTGCCCTCCGGCTGCGCCTTCAACCCGCGCTGCCCCAAGGCCGACGACCTCTGCCGTACGGAGATCCCGGCCCTGGTGCCGGTCACCGAGCAGGACGGCGCGGATCTCCCGGGCCGTAAGAGCGCCTGCCACTTCTGGAAGGAGACGATCCATGGCTGACCTCAGCAAGAACGACGAGGCCGTGGCCGCCGTCGAGGCCCCCGCGGGCCGCGGCGAGCCGATCCTCCAGGTGCGCAACCTGAAGAAGCACTTCCCGCTGACGCAGGGCATCCTCTTCAAGAAGCAGGTCGGCGCGGTCAAGGCCGTGGACGGGGTCTCCTTCGACCTCTACCAGGGCGAGACCCTCGGCATCGTGGGCGAGTCCGGCTGTGGCAAGTCCACGGTCGCCAAGCTCCTGATGAACCTGGAGCGGGCCACCGCCGGCGAGGTCTTCTACAAGGGCCAGGACATCACCAAGCTGTCCGGGCGCGCGCTGAAGGCCGTCCGCCGCAACATCCAGATGGTGTTCCAGGACCCGTACACCTCGCTGAACCCGCGCATGACGGTCGGCGACATCATCGGCGAGACCTTCGACATCCACCCCGAGGTGGCCCCGAAGGGCGACCGGCGCCGCAAGGTGCAGGACCTCCTCGACGTCGTCGGTCTGAACCCGGAGTACATCAACCGGTACCCGCACCAGTTCTCCGGCGGTCAGCGCCAGCGCATCGGCATCGCCCGCGGCCTCGCGCTCAACCCGGAGATCATCATCTGCGACGAGCCGGTCTCGGCCCTGGACGTCTCCGTCCAGGCGCAGGTCATCAACCTGATGGAGAAGCTCCAGGACGAGTTCAACCTCTCCTACATCTTCATCGCGCACGACCTGTCGATCGTCCGGCACATCTCGGACCGCGTCGGCGTCATGTACCTCGGCAAGATGGCCGAGATCGGTACGGACGAGCAGATCTACGAGCACCCGACGCACCCGTACACCCAGGCGCTGCTCTCCGCGGTGCCGGTGCCGGACCCGGAGGCCCGCGCGCACCGCGAGCGGATCATCCTCACCGGTGACGTCCCCTCGCCGGCCAACCCGCCGTCGGGCTGCAGCTTCCGCACCCGCTGCTGGAAGGCGCAGGAGAAGTGCTCCCAGGAGGTGCCGGTCCTCGCGATCCCGCAGCGCTTCCAGGGCGCGGACACCCCGGCCGCCCACTTCTCGGCGTGCCACTTCGCCGAGGAGAAGCAGGTCCTTTCCGTCTGATCCGATCTGTCTGATCCGATCCGTCTGATCCGACCGGAGCCCCGAGAGGCCCCCGGACACCCGCAAGGGTGCCGGGGGCCTCTCGCATGCCCGCGGGACGTCCCATGGGACGGGTGTACGGGTGTCCCGTTCCCGTCCGGCGTCCCACGGGACCGTCCCGGTCCGCAGGGACGGCCGGGACGGCGGGCGGGAGTGGCAGCGTGTGTCGCGGCGCAGCCCAACTGCTGTGCACCGCCTACCACTTCAGGATCAGGGGACACGCCGTGAACGCCCTCACCCGCAGACTCGCCACCGTCGGTTCGGCCCTCGCGATGGCCGGGTCGAGCCTCCTGCTCGCCTCCTCGCCGGCGTCGGCAGCGACGTCCTGTTACGCGGCCGGCTGCACCGGCCTCGACCCCTCGACGACGATCTGCCAGAACGACGCCAGGACCGTGTCCGTGTCGGACCGGTTCGGCGTCGAGCTGCGCTACAGCCCCACCTGCCGGGCCGCCTGGGCCCGTGCGACGCCCGGTTCGGACGCGCCGATGCTCGTCGGCGTCCAGAACACCAGGGGAGACGCCTACACCACCTACACGACCGGCGCCGCCTACAGGTGGACGCAGATGGTGAACGACAAGGACATCGAGGCCCGCGGCTACGGCTTCAAGGAAGTCGGCGCGCAGTACGGCTTCACCGCCTGGTACTAGGAAGCAGGTGGACGCCTCGTGAACACCCTCACCCGCAAGCTCGCCACCGCCGGCTCGACCCTCGCGCTCGCCGCGTCCGGCCTGCTCCTCGCCTCCTCGCCCGCGTCCGCCGCGACCTCCTGCTACGGGCCCTCCTGCACCGGCCTCGACCCGGCCACCTCCATCTGCCAGAACGACGCCCGCACGGTCGCGACGAACAGCATCGGCACCGAGCTCCGCTACAGCCCCACCTGCCGGTCCGCCTGGGCACGGCAGAGCAGCAACTCCCCGATGATCATCTGGGTGGAGAGCAACACCGGCCTGTACAAGGAAGCCCGCTACACCGGCAGCGGCACCGTGTGGACCCCGATGATCGACGACAAGGGCATCATCGGCCGCGCCTGCGGCTACATCACGGGGTTCGAGTGGAACTGCACGTCGTGGTACTAGACCCGCAGAAGGAGATTCTTCGGTGAACGCCCTCACCCGCAAGCTCGCGACCGCCGGTTCGGCTTTCGCGCTCGCCACGTCCAGCCTGCTGCTGGCTTCCTCCCCGGCCTCGGCCGCCACGTCCTGCTACGGGTCCTCCTGCACGGGGCTCGACCCGGCCACCACGATCTGCCAGAACGATGCCAGGACCGTCTCCTGGTCCGACCGGTGGGGCGTCGAGCTCCGCTACAGCCCGACCTGCCGGGCCGCCTGGGCGCGCGCGACCTCCTCCTCCGACGCGCCGATGGAGGTCCACGTCTACAACACGGTGGGCGACAACTACGGCACCTACACGACCGGGCAGACGGTCTGGACGCGGATGGTGAACGACAAGGACATCCAGGCCCAGGCCTATGGCTACAAGCAGGAGACCGGAGGGTGGTGTCAGACCGGCTGGTACTAGCCCATGGCGACCCGCATGACGGCGGTTACGGCAACGACCGGTACCAGACCACCGAAGGAGCTCCACACCCATGAGACAGCTCACCCGCAAGCTCGCGACGGTCGGTTCGGCCCTCGCGTTCGCCGCGAGCAGCCTGCTGCTGGCTTCCTCCCCGGCCTCGGCCGCCACGTCCTGCTACGGGTCCTCCTGCAACGGCCTCGACCCGGCCACCACCATCTGCCAGAACGACGCCCAGACGGTGATGTGGGGGGAGTACGTCGGTCTCGAACTCCGCTACAGCCCGACCTGTCGCGCGGCCTGGGCTCGGTTCAAGTACGGCGACGAGGGCGAGATCTGGGTTCAGAACTCGCTGGGCAACAAGTACGCGGTGCACTATCCGGGTTCGGGGACCGTGTGGACCCGGATGGTCAACGACAAGGACGTCCTCGCCAGAGCCTGCGGCACCTTCGCCAAGGGCACCGCCTGCACCCCCGAGTACTGAGCGAGGCGTCCTTCGACACCGTCACGGTCTCCGACACCCGGCGTGACTCCCGGAGCGTCTGCCACGGCGGCTACGGAACCGTCTGGACCGCCATGGTGAAACGACAAGGACGTCTACGCCCGGACGTGCGGGACGCGCGCCCACGCGACCTTCGAGACCCGTGCACCGCCTTGTACTGACCCACCGAGTTATCCAGTTGAGGAACTCCCATCATGACCTCGGCCAACGAATCGACTCCCAGCCGCCGTTCCCTGCTCACCGGCGGCCTCGCGCTCGGCGCCGCGACGGCGCTGCCCCTGTGGGCGACCGGTCAGGCGCAGGCCGCGACCTCGCTCACCATCGCGGACACCACCGCGTGGGGCGCCCGCCCGGCGAGCAGCCCCGTGCGGGTGCTGTCGACCCCGCCGCAGAAGATCATCGTTCACCACACCGATACCCCCAACACGACCGACTACTCGCAGGCCCAGGCCTTCCAGCTCGCCCGCTCCATGCAGAACTGGGCGATGGACGAACGTCATTGGATCGACACGGGCCAGCACTTCACCGTCTCGCGCGGCGCGTACGTCCTGGAGGGCCGGCACAGCAGCCTGACCGCGCTCCAGGGCGGCACCCAGACCGTGGAGTCGGCGCACTGCACCGGGCAGAACACCGTCGCCATCGGCATCGAGAACGAGGGCACCTACATCACGGTCGACCCGCGCAGCGAGCAGTACGCGAAGCTGGTCGAGCTGTGCGCGTACATCTGCCGCCAGTACGGGCTGCGCGCCTACCAGATCTACGGGCACCGGGACTTCAACGCCACCGAGTGCCCCGGCGACCGCCTGTACGCGATGCTCCCGCAGCTGCGGCGGGACGTCGCCGGCCGCATCGGCGGGGACCCGACGGCCCCTGTGTGGCCGCTGCTGCACAACGGCGACACCGGCGACCGGGTCCGCGCGCTCCAGCACCTGCTCGTCCGGCGCGGCGCCACGATCACCGTGGACGGAAGCTTCGGCCCGGCCACCGAGCAGGCCGTACGGAACTTCCAGTCGCTCGTGACCGCCACGTCCGACGGCTGGGCCGGCAACCAGACCTGGCACCAGCTCGTCGTCCCCGTACGGCAGGGCGACACCGGCGAAGCCGTCAAGGCCGTCCAGCTCCTGCTCACCGCCAAGGGTGTCCCGACGGACGTCGACGGCGTCTTCGGCCCCGGCACCCTGGCCTCGGTCGCCACCTTCCAGAACACGGCCGGGCTGCCCGGCGACGGCCTGGCCGACGCCCGCACCTTCAGCCGTCTCCTCGCCTGAGGTCCTGAGGTCCTGAAGCCCCCACCGACAAAGGAGAAGCCACCGTCATGTCGTCGACCATCCGGTCGTTCCGCCCCCTGCGCGAGGCGGTCCCGCTCGCGGCGCTCGCCGCCCTCGCCGCGCTGCTCGTGCTCATCGGTCTGGGCGCGCCCGCGCACGCCTTCTCCGGCGCGTTCGTCCCCAGTCAGAGCAAGGGCAACCGGGGCTCGGACGTCACCGCCCTCCAGTACCTGCTCAACGGGCAGGGCGCGCAGCTCACCGCCGACGGCGTCTTCGGCTCCGGCACCGACACCGCCGTCCGCTCCTTCCAGTCCTCCCACGGCCTCGGCGCCGACGGGATCGTCGGCCCCAACACCTGGCGGGCGCTGACCCCGACCGTCCGGGAGGGCAGCCAGGGCGAGGCCGTGAAGGCCGTCCAGTACCTGCTCAACGCCAAGCGCGGCGCGGGCCTCTCGGTCGACGGCGCCTTCGGCCCCGGCACCGCCTCGGCCGTCCGCACCTTCCAGAGCCACGCCGGCCTCGGCGCCGACGGCATCGTCGGCCCGGACACCTGGACCAACCTGCTCTGGCACTACGAGTACGCCGACTACAACGCCGGCACCCTGTGCAACCAGAACCCCGACGGCAACAGCTCCGCCGACTGGGGCACCGCCGCCGCCATCGGCCAGCTGGAGGCCGGCGCCCGCACCTTCGCCGCCCTCGGCCGCGGCAAGGTCCCGGTCGGCGACATCGCCTTCGAGCACGGCGGCTCCATCCCCGGCCACGCCAGCCACCAGGTCGGCCTGGACGTCGACTTCTGGCCCGTGCGCACCGACTCGGCGCAGTGCGGCGGCTCCCGCATCACCTGGGAGTCGGGCAGCTACGACCGTGCCGCCACCCGCGAGCTGGTCAAGGCCATGCGCGCCGCCGCCCCGGGACACGTCAAGTTCATCTACTTCAACGACCCGCAGCTGATCGCGGAGGGGCTGACCGTCCAGTACCCCAACCACGACAACCACCTGCACATCCGCTACTGCGAGCCGGTCCACCCGGACGGCAACTACCAGTGCTGACCCGAGAGTTCGAGGAACCCGCCATGACACTCGCGAGAAGACTGCCCGGCCTCGCGGCCGCGCTGCTCGCCGCAGTGGTCACCGCCCTGCTGGCCGGCGTGCTCCAGGCCGCCCCCGCCCTCGCCGCCGACTGGCCGCTGGTCAAGAACGGCAGCAGCGGCGTCCAGGTGACCACCGTCCAGCACCTGCTGACCGCCCGCGGCTACGCCACCTCCGCCGACGGCGTCTTCGGCTCCGGCACCGAGTCCAAGGTCCGCAGCTTCCAGAGCGCGAGCAGCCTCTCCGTGGACGGCGTCGTCGGTGCCGACACCTGGTCCCGGCTGATCGTCACCGTCCGCAAGGGCGACAACGGCTCCGCGGTGAAGGCCGCCCAGGCGCAGCTCAACCGGTACGGGGCGGGGCTCGCCGTCGACGGCGCCTTCGGCGACGGCACCGACGGCAAGGTCCGCTCCTTCCAGTCCTCCCACGGCCTCGACGCGGACGGCATCGTCGGTCCGGACACCTGGCGCGCCCTGGTCACCGGCTCCTCCGGCGGCAGCGGCGGCGGCAGCGGCCTGCTGACCCACGCCCAGGCCGCCGCCCTCTTCACCGCGGCCGGCATCACCTGGAGCTCCTCGGGCAACTGCTCCGACCGCAACAGCAGCAGCTGCACCTCCTTCGACGGCCTGCGTCAGGCCTCCGCCGACGGCGCGGTCGCGCTGCGCCGGGCGAGTGGCTGCGCCATGAACATCACCGGCGGCACGGAGACGGGCCACGCGAGCGGCACGTACAGCCACTGGAACGGCTACAAGCTGGACTTCGCCATGTCGAGCTGCCTGACCGGCTACGTCACCGGGACCTTCCCCTACTCCGGCCAGCGGGGTGACGGCGCCGCCCTCTACACCGCTCACTCGGGCAACATCTACGCCAACGAGGGCAACCACTGGGACGTGACCTTCCTGAACTGACCCGAACCCGATCCGGCGCAACGCAACCCGGACAGCGGTCGCCGAGATGCGACCCTGTCCGGGTTGCGGTGATATGGGGGCCTAAGTCTCGGCAAGACCATCGGGAGGCACTCCATGCGCGGAGCCACACACGCCAAGTGGGCCGCACTGGCCACCGCCGTCGCCCTCGCGGCGACGGCCTGTGGCGGCGGCGACAGCGGCGGTGGCGGGGGAGGGGCCGACGGCATCGTGAGTTCCTCGTGGGGCGACCCGCAGAACCCGCTGGAGCCCGCCAACACCAACGAGGTCCAGGGCGGCAAGGTCCTGTCCATGATCTTCCGAGGGCTCAAGCAGTACGACCCGAAGACCGGCGAGGCCAAGAACATGCTCGCCGAGAAGATCGACACCACGGACTCGCAGAACTTCACCATCACGGTCAAGGACGGCTGGACCTTCTCCAACGGCGAGAAGGTCACCGCGAAGTCCTTCGTCGACGCCTGGAACTACGGCGCCAGCCTGAAGAACAACCAGAAGAACGCGTACTTCTTCGGCCAGATCGAGGGCTACGACAAGGTCCACCCCGACAAGGGCGAGCCCACCGCCGAGACCATGTCCGGCCTCAAGGTCACCGGCCCCCAGACCTTCACCGTCAAGCTCACGCAGAAGTTCTCCACCTGGCCCATCACCCTCGGCTACGCGGCCTTCTCCCCGCTGCCCCAGGCCTTCTACAGCGACCACGCCGGCTGGCTCTCGAAGCCCATCGGCAACGGCCCGTACACGGTCGACTCGTACTCCAAGGGCTCCCAGATGTCCCTGAAGAAGTGGGACGCCTACCCCGGCCCGGACAAGGCCCAGAACGGCGGCATCACCCTCAAGGTCTACACCGACAACAACACCGCCTACACGGACCTGACGGCCGGCAACCTCGACCTCGTCGACGACGTTCCCGCCTCCCAGCTCAAGAACGTCCAGGCCGACCTCGGCGACCGGTACATCAACGTCCCCGCCGGCATCATCCAGACCCTCTCCTTCCCGTTCTACGACCCCGCGTGGAACAAGCCGGGCCAGGAGAAGCTCCGGCAGGGCCTCTCCATGGCGATCAACCGCCAGCAGATCACCGAGACGATCTTCCAAAAGACCCGCACCCCCGCCGTCGACTGGACCTCCCCGGTGCTCGGCGAGGAGGGCGGCTTCAAGGACGTCTGCGGCGACTTCTGCAAGTACAACGCCGAAGAGGCGAAGAAGCTGGTCGCCGAGGGCGGCGGCATTCCCGGCGGCACGATGAAGATCTCGTACAACGCCGACACCGGCTCCCACAAGGAGTGGGTGGACGCCGTCTGCAACTCCATCAACAACGCCCTCGGCAACAACAAGGCCTGCGTCGGCAACCCGATCGGCACCTTCGCCGACTTCCGCAGCCAGGCCAGCACCCAGAAGCTGCCGGGCCCCTTCCGCGCCGGCTGGCAGATGGACTACCCGCTCATCCAGAACTTCCTCCAGCCGCTGTACTACACCAACGCCTCCTCCAACGACGGCAAGTACTCCGACCCGGAATTCGACAAGCTGGTCAACGAGGCCAACGCCGAGGCCGACACCGCGAAGGCCGTCGGACTCTTCCAGCAGGCCGAGGGCGTCCTCCGCGACGACATGGGGGCCATCCCGCTCTGGTACCAGAACGGCAGCGCCGGCTACTCGGACAGGGTCGAGAACGTGACCCTGAACCCCTTCAGCGTCCCGGTCTACGACCAGATCAAGGTCAAGTGACGACGTAGCAGTACGGCGGCGTACGGCCCGGGCCGCGGATCCCCGCGCCGGGCCGTACGCCGTCCCGCAACCCACCCTTCCTGGAGGCCTCCGTGGGTCGATACGTGATCCGGCGGCTGCTGCAGATGATCCCGGTCTTCTTCGGCGCCACGCTGTTGATCTTCCTGATGGTGAACGTGATGGGCGACCCCATCGCCGGCCTCTGCGGCGACCGCGCCTGCGACCCGGCGACGACCGCCCAGCTGGAGAAGGAGTACGGCCTCGACAAGCCGGTCTGGCAGCAATACCTGACCTACATGGGCAACGTCTTCACCGGGGACTTCGGCACCGCCTTCAACGGCCAGCCCGTCACCGAGCTGATGGCCAGCGCCTTCCCGGTCACCATCCGGCTCACCATCGTCGCGATCCTCTTCGAGATCATCATCGGCATCACCCTCGGCGTCGTCACCGGCCTCAAGCGCGGCCACCCCGTCGACACCGGCGTCCTGCTGCTGACCCTGGTCGTCCTCTCCATCCCCACCTTCGTCACCGGTCTGCTGCTCCAGCTGCTCCTGGGTGTCGAATGGGGCTGGATCAAGCCGGCCGTCTCGCCCGAGGCGCCCTTCAACGAACTGATCGTCCCCGGCCTCGTCCTCGCGTCCGTCTCGCTCGCGTACGTCACCCGGCTCACCCGGACCTCCATCGCCGAGAACAAGCGTGCCGACTACGTCCGCACCGCCGTCGCCAAGGGCCTGCCCCGCCGCCGGGTCGTCACCCGGCACCTGCTGCGCAACAGCCTCATCCCCGTGGTGACCTTCATCGGCGCCGACATCGGCGCCCTCATGGGCGGCGCCATCGTGACCGAACGGATCTTCAACATCCACGGCGTCGGCTACCAGCTCTACCAGGGCATCGTCCGCCAGAACACCCAGACCGTCGTCGGCTTCGTGACGATCCTCGTCCTGGTGTTCCTGCTGGCCAACCTGCTGGTCGACCTCCTGTACGCCGTCCTTGACCCGAGGATTCGCTATGCCTGAGCCCTTTGAGCCCCTTGAGTCGTACGGAGAAGAAGGGCGCGCCATCGCATCGACCGGCGCCGGCGGCGCATCCGACCTCGGCACCCAGGAGGCCGAGACCCTCGAGAAGACACCGGGCGGCCCGGAAGGAACCGGCGCCGACAAGAAGCCCCGCTCCCTCTGGTCCGACGCCTGGCACGACCTGCGCCGCAACCCGATCTTCATCATCTCCGCGCTCGTCATCACCTTCCTGGTGATCATCTCCATCTGGCCCCAGCTGATCGCCTCCGGAGACCCGCTCGACTGCGACCTGTCCAAGGCGCAGGAGGGCTCCCAGCCCGGCCACCCCTTCGGCTTCAACGGCCAGGGCTGCGACGTCTACACCCGCACCGTCTACGGCGCCCGGACATCCGTGACCGTCGGCGTCCTCGCCACCCTCGGCGTCGCGGTCCTCGGCAGCATCCTCGGCGGCCTCGCCGGCTTCTTCGGCGGCACCTGGGACGGCATCCTCTCCCGGGTCACCGACGTCTTCTTCGCCATCCCCGTCGTCCTCGGCGGCCTCGTGCTCCTCTCCGTGGTGACCAGCTCCACCGTCTGGCCCGTCATCGGCTTCATGGTGCTCCTCGGCTGGCCGCAGATCTCCCGCATCGCCCGCGGCTCCGTCATCACCGCCAAACAGAACGACTACGTCCAGGCCGCCCGCGCGCTCGGCGCATCCAACTCCCGGATGCTGCTCCGGCACATCACGCCGAACGCCGTCGCCCCGGTCATCGTCGTCGCCACCATCGCCCTCGGCACGTACATCGCCCTCGAAGCGACCCTGTCGTACCTCGGCGTCGGCCTGAAGCCCCCCACCGTCTCCTGGGGCATCGACATCTCCTCGGCGTCGCAGTACATCCGCAACGCGCCCCACATGCTGCTCTGGCCGGCCGGCGCGCTCGCCATCACCGTGCTCGCGTTCATCATGCTCGGCGACGCGGTGCGCGACGCCCTCGACCCCAAGCTGAGGTAGGGACCCATGCTGCTCGAAGTGCGCGACCTGCACGTGGAGTTCCACACCCGGGACGGGGTGGCCAAGGCGGTCAACGGCGTCAACTACTCCGTCGACGCGGGGGAGACCCTCGCGGTCCTCGGCGAGTCCGGCTCCGGCAAGTCCGTCACCGCCCAGGCCGTCATGGGCATCCTCGACATCCCGCCGGGGAAGATCAGCGGCGGCGAGATCCTCTTCCAGGGCCAGGACCTGCTCAAGCTGAAGGAGGAGGAACGGCGCAGGATCCGCGGCGCCAAGATGGCGATGATCTTCCAGGACGCGCTGTCCTCCCTCAACCCCGTCATCAGCGTCGGCGACCAGCTCGGCGAGATGTTCCAGGTCCACCGGGGAATGTCGCGCAAGGACGCCAAGGCCAAGGCCGTCGAGCTGATGGACCGGGTCCGCATCCCCGCCGCCAAGGAACGCGTCGGCCAGTACCCGCACCAGTTCTCCGGCGGCATGCGCCAGCGCATCATGATCGCGATGGCGCTCGCCCTCGAACCCGAACTGATCATCGCCGACGAGCCCACCACCGCCCTCGACGTCACCGTCCAGGCCCAGGTCATGGACCTCCTCGCCGAGCTCCAGCGCGAGCTCAACATGGGCCTCATCCTCATCACGCACGACCTCGGCGTCGTCGCCGACGTCGCGGACAAGATCGCCGTCATGTACGCGGGGAAGATCGTCGAACAGGCGCCCGTGCACGAGATCTACAAGGCCCCCGCCCACCCCTACACCCGGGGCCTGCTCGACTCGATCCCGCGCCTCGACCAGAAGGGCCAGGAGCTCTACGCGATCAAGGGCCTGCCGCCCAACCTCCTCGCCATCCCCCCCGGCTGCTCCTTCAACCCGCGCTGCCCGCTCGCCCGGGACCGCTGCCGCACCGAGGTGCCGCCGCTGTACGACGTGACCGAGTCCCCGGTGCCGCGCGCCAGCGCCTGCCACTTCTGGAAGGAGTGCCTCCATGGCTGAGGCGATTCTCGAAGTCCGGGACCTCCACAAGCACTACCCGCTGACCCGGGGCATCCTCTTCAAGAAGCAGGTCGGCGCGGTCAGGGCCGTCGACGGGGTCGACTTCGACCTCGCCGCCGGCGAGACCCTCGGCATCGTCGGCGAGTCCGGCTGCGGCAAGTCGACCGTCGCGAAGATGCTGGTCAATCTGGAGCGGCCGACCTCCGGCACCATCCGCTACAAGGGCGAGGACCTCACCAAGATGTCCCCGCGCGCCCTCAAGGCCGTCCGCCGCAACATCCAGATGGTCTTCCAGGACCCGTACACCTCGCTCAACCCGCGCATGACCGTCGGCGACATCATCGGCGAGCCGTACGAGATCCACCCCGAGGTCGCGCCCAAGGGCGACCGGCGCCGCAAGGTCCAGGACCTCCTGGACGTCGTCGGCCTCAACCCCGAGTACATCAACCGCTATCCGCACCAGTTCTCCGGCGGCCAGCGCCAGCGCATCGGCATCGCCCGCGGTCTGGCCCTCCAGCCCGAGGTCATCGTCGCGGACGAACCGGTCTCCGCGCTCGACGTCTCCGTCCAGGCGCAGGTCGTCAACCTCCTCGACCGCCTCCAGGCCGAGTTCTCCCTGTCGTACGTCTTCATCGCCCACGACCTCTCGATCGTCCGGCACATCTCCGACCGCGTCGGCGTCATGTACCTCGGCCGGATCGTCGAGATCGGCACCGACGCCCAGATCTACGACCACCCCACCCATCCCTACACCCAGGCGCTGCTCTCCGCCGTGCCCGTGCCCGACCCCGAGGCGCGCGCCCACCGCGAGCGCATCCTCCTCTCCGGCGACGTGCCGTCCCCGGCCAACATCCCCTCCGGCTGCCGCTTCCGTACCCGCTGCTGGAAGGCCCAGGAGCGCTGCACCCTCGAAGTCCCGCTCCTCGCCGTCCCGGCCGTCTTCCGCCTCACGGACAGCCCGGCGAAGCACGACTCGGCCTGCCACTTCGCGGAGGAGAAGCAGGTGGTGCCCCCGGAGGAGCCCCAGGAGGAGCCCCCGACGCCGTAACGCGCGGGCAACCGGACGGAATCGGATCCGATATACGGACATTGGACAGTGGATCCTGTACGGCCGTGCGGGTGCCGTGAGCCGGCCGGGGCGCGCCATGTCGCCCCGGCCGGCTGCCATGTTCCGTTCATGCGGAACCGCTTGTTTCGGTCGGTCGCGACCGTGAGTATCGGGGCCGTGACTGTGACACGACCGGCACGTCTCACCGGCGCCGCGCTCTGCGCCGCGCTCGCCCTCATCGCCGCCGTGTGGATCCTCAAGGACCTCGCCGCGCTCGGGTCGCCCGCCGACCTCGCCTGGTACTGGGCCGGGGACCACCACTTCCTGATCCGGGGGCGGTCCACCACCTCCCTGATCGACCCCGTCCTCCTCGCCGCCTACGCCGCCTGCGCCGTCGCCGCGCTCCGCTCACGGCACGCGGCCTCCGCCCTCGCCGCCGCCGGCGCGGTCACCCTCGCCCTGCGCCTCCCCGGGCTCTGGGCGGCCGGGAGCGGCGTCCTCGTCACCTCCCTCCTCGAACTGGCCCTGGGCACCGGACTCGTCCTCGCCGCCGCCCTCGGCCGCCGCCCGGCGGACGCCCCCTACGAGCAGGAGCCCACTCGCCCCCGTACCGGCCCCGCCGTCGCCGCCGGGATCCTCCTCGCGGTCGCCGCCCTCCTCACCACCCTGTGGGAGCTGTACTGGGCCGGCGAACTGCCCCTGGAGATCACCGTCGACCGGTTCACCGGCGGCCGCTCCGTCGTGAAACCCGCCCTCGCGCCCCCGCCCGGCTGGCTGTCGGCGATCGCCCTCGGCCTGTACGGCACGGCCGCCGTCTCCTGCCTCGCACGGGCCCGCCACAGCCGGGCCTTCGGGCTCCTCGCCGCCTGGCTCCTGACCGCCGGCGGCCTCGGCGGGGTGGCCCGCGCCGTCCGGTACGAGACCCTCACCCGCCTCGCCGACCTCACCACCCCCGACGCGGCGGACGTCCTCACCTCCGTCTTCGAGCTGCTCGCCGGCCTCGCGGTCCTCGCGCTCCTGGCCGGGCGCGGCGCCCCCGCCGCCGCCCCCGGCCCGTACCCGGCGGCCGGGGCACGCCCCCCGGCCCCGCCCTACCCGACACCCCCCGGCTGGTGACTCAGCGGCTGAGGCCGAGCGACCGCTTCAGGAAGTCCACCTGGAGCAGCAGCAGGTTCTCCGCGACCTGTTCCTGCGGCGTCATGTGCGTCACCCCGGAAAGCGGCAGCACCTCGTGCGGCCGGCCCGCCGCGAGCAGCGCCGACGAGAGCCGCAGCGCGTGCCCCACCACCACGTTGTCGTCCGCGAGGCCGTGCACCACCATCATCGGCCGGGCCGGCTCCTCCGGCGCGGACAGGCCGTCGTCGGTCAGCAGCGACTGGGCCGCGTACACCTCGGGGTCGTCCTGCGGGGTGCCGAGGTACCGCTCCGTGTAGTGCGTGTCGTACAGCCGCCAGTCCGTCACCGGCGCCCCGACCACCGCCGCGTGGAAGACGTCGGGCCGCTGGAGCACCGCACGCGCCGCCAGATAGCCGCCGTACGACCAGCCGCGGATCGCCACCCGGTCCAGATCGAGCGGGAAGCTCCCGGCCAGCGCCCGCAGCGCCTCCACCTGGTCGTCCAGGGTCGGCGAGAGGTCCCGCAGGATCGACTTCTCCCAGGCGGGGGAGCGGCCCGGCATGCCCCGCCCGTCCGCCACGACCACCGCGAAGCCCTGGTCCGCGAACCACTGCGAGGTCAGGTACGGATGGTGCGCGGCGAGCACCCGCTGCCCGTGCGGACCGCCGTACGGATCCATCAGGACCGGCAGCGGCCCGTCCCCCTCCTCGTACCCCGAGGGCAGCAGCACCGCGCACGGGATCCGCCGCGCCCCCGCCTCCGTGAGCCGCACGCGCGCGGAGATCACCGGCCGCTGGGCATACGAGGCGACCACCGCTGCCCGCTCGCCGTCCCGCAGCACCCGCGCCACGCTCCCCGGCTCCTCCGGCCGCGCCGACACCAGGACCGTCACCGCGCCGGAGCGCACCGCGCCGTGCACGCCGGTGCCCTCGGACAGCCGCGTCAGCCGCTCCGCGCCCCGCCCGGTCACCCGGTACACATGGATCTCGCCGGTCTCCGGCTCCGCCGCCGCCTCACCCGCCGAGGCCGACACCAGGACGTCGTCCGCCCCGACGTCGAGCACCGCCCGGACGTGCAGCTCCGGACCCGTCCACGTCTCCTCCCCGACGGCGAGGACCCGCGCCCCGCCCTCGTCCGTGACCCGGACCAGCCCGCCGCCGGGCCCCCACGCCGGCACCCCGCGGTGCAGCTCCAGCCACGCCGGGTCCGTCTCCGCCCGCACGGTCGCGGTCTTCCCCGACTCCGGGTCCACCGACAGGAACAGCTGCTCCCGCTGGTCCCGCGTCTGCACGAGCAGCAGCGGCGCCCCGGCCGCCGACCAGTGCACCCGCGCCAGATACGGATACCGCTCCCGGTCCCACACCACCTCCGTACGGGACCCGTCGAGGCCCAGCACGAACAGCCGCACCTCCGCGTTGGCCGTCCCCGCCGCCGGGTACCCCACCCGCTGCGGCTCCCGCTCCGGGTGCGCCGGGTCCGCGATCCACCAGCGCCGCACCGCCCGGTCGTCCGCGCGCGCCACGAGCAGCCGGTCCGAGTCGGGCGACCACCAGGAGCCGCGGTCCCGGCCCATCTCCTCGGAGGCGATGAATTCGGCCAATCCGTAGGAGACGTGCTCGTCCTCCGGAACGGCCAGCGCACGGTCGTCCGAACCGTCCGCGCCGACCACCCGCAGGGCGCCCTCCGTCACGTACGCCACGAACCGCCCGTCCGGCGAGGGACGGGGGTCGATCACCGGCCCCGGCACCGGAAGCTCCCGCGCCGTGCCCGCCCGCAGCTCCGCCGTGAACAGCCGCCCCGACAGCGCGAACGCCGCCAACTCCACGGCCCCGTCCACCGCGTACGCCACGATCCCCGCCGAGCCCTCCCGGCTCCGCTCCCGGCGCGCCCGCTCCTGCGGCGACAACTCCTCCTCCGCGCCCGCGAGCAGCGCCGCCGGGTCCGCGGCCACCCGCTCCCCGGGCTCGCCGTCCCGGGGCAGGTCGAGCACCCAGAGCCGGTGCGAACGGTCCGTCCCGGAACCGGATCTGACGAACACCACGCGCTCCCCGTCCGGGGAGACCGAGAAACCACGCGGGACCCCCAGGGTGAACCGCTGGGTCCGGGCGTGCTGGCGGGGGAAGGAGAGCCCGGCCGAGGGTGTGGCGGGCTGCTGCGAAGACAAGGTCATGCGGCTGAAACTAGCGCTGTGCGCCCCCCTCGTGCCTCCGTCCGCCGATCGATGCGGCCGCACGGATAGTTATGATCCGTAGCGCTAGGTGGGTATGCATCGGACTGGCATGCCCTCTGGCACATGCTGATCGACCGAACCGCTCGAATATCCGACCGAAGGTGGAGGTGAACCGCCGTGGCACTCTCGATCTCCGTGGTGGTGCTGCTGGCGATCGTCGTCTTCCTGCTGATCCGGAAATCCGGGCTGAAGGCTGGACATGCGGCGGTCTGCGCGCTCCTGGGCTTCTACCTGGCGAGCTCCTCCATCGCCCCGTCCATCAGCACCCTCACCACGAACGTGGCGGGCATGATCGGCGGCCTCAAGTTCTGACCGGCCCGACCTCGTAGGGTGGGGGCATGTCCGATCTCCCCGCCCGCCGTCTGCTGCTCGTGCACGCGCACCCGGACGACGAGTCGATCAACAACGGCGCCACCATGGCCAGGTACGCGGCCGAGGGTGCCCTCGTCACCCTGGTCACCTGCACGCTGGGCGAGGAGGGCGAGGTCATCCCGCCCGACCTCGCCCACCTGGCCCCCGACCGGGAGGACCGGCTCGGCCCGCACCGCGTCGGCGAACTCGCCGCCGCGATGACCGAGCTGGGCGTCACCGACCACCGCTTCCTCGGCGGCCCCGGGCGCTTCCGCGACTCCGGAATGATGGGCGCCGAGCAGAACAAGCGGGCCAACGCCTTCTGGAACACCGACGTCGACACCGCCGCGCCGCACCTCGTCGAGGTGATCCGCGAGACCCGCCCGCAGGTCCTGATCACCTATGACCCCGACGGCGGCTACGGCCACCCCGACCACATCCAGGCCCACCGGGTCGCCACCCGCGCCGCCGAACTCGCGGCGGACGCCTCGTACCGCCCCGACCTCGGCCCGGCCCACACGATCGCCAAGATCTACTGGAACCGCGTCCCGCGCCCCGTCGCCGAGGCCGGCTTCGCCCGGCTCCGCGCCGAGGGCTCCGCCTTCCCCGCCGTCGCCGAGATCGACGACGTGCCCGGCGTCGTCGACGAGGACCGGATCACCGCCGAGATCGCCGCCGACCCCGCGTACACGGCCCGCAAGAGCGCCGCGATGGCCGCCCACGCCACCCAAGTCGCCGTCGACGGTCCCTTCTTCGCCCTCTCCAACGACCTCGGCCAGCCGATCTTCACCACCGAGTACTACGAACTCGTCCAGGGCACCTCGGGCGCCCCTGCGGGCGAGCGCGAGACGGACCTCTTCGCGGGAGTGACGGCATGAGCGACGCCGCCGTCTCCCCGGGCGTCCGGTACGTCTCGTACGCCGTCCTGCTCGTCCTCGGCGCCCTCGTCGGCATCGCCGGGTCCCTCGTCCAAGCCGCCTGGTTCCCCGGCGGCTTGCTCCTCGCGCTCCTGGCCACCGCCGCCCTCTTCTACGGAGGGCTCCGCGCCACCGGCACCCAGGTCGGCGTCGCCTCGGCCGCCGGCGGCTGGCTCGTCGCCGTCATCCTGCTCAGCCTCGGACGCCCGGAGGGCGACGGGGTGTTCGGCGGGGGCGGGGGCGAGCTGCTCTTCCTCTTCGGAGGCATGGCACTCGCTGTGATGTGCGCCACTCTGCCCCGGCTGTCCCGACCGACCCCGTGAACAGCACGACTTGAGACCGGGGACGCCCTGACTTCGGCCGGATTGCCCGTCGTCCGTCACCCAGGGGTCGGGTATGAGTCGGCGGCGTTCAGTATGGTGGTGCGCGCCGCCGAACCGCCCGGGTCAACACGAGCATCAGCAAGAGCGGGCGGTGGAGCCAACCGGGAGATCCTGCTTTGAGTCGTGAAACTGGTCGAGAGACTGACAGTTCGTCCTCCGGCGCCCAGGGGCGCGGTGGAGCCGCCTACCCCTCGGGTACCCCGCCGTACGGATCCCGCCAGTATCCGTCGCTCCACCCCACGCAGGACGCGCCGGAGGAGACCCCCGCCGCGTCCGCGCCGCCGGAGGAGCCCAAGACCGAGACGACGCTGACGACCCGGATCCGGATCAACATCCCGGGTTCGCGTCCGATTCCGCCGGTCGTGGTCCGCAAGACGGTCAACGAGACGTCCGCCCCGGTCCCCGAGCCGGAGCCCGCTCCCACCGTGGAGCCGGAGCCCGAGCCGGTGGCCGTGGCCGCGCCGGAGCCGCCGCAGGCGGCCGAGGAGGCCCCCCAGGCGCCGCAGGCTCCGAAGGCGAAGGAGACGAGCGACTGGTTCGCCCCGCGCAAGGCGGCGGCCCCGGCGCCCGCCCCTGCCCCCGCTCCGGCATCGGCACCCGCCGCCAAGCCGGCCCCGGCGCCCACCGGACCGGACGCCCAGGGCACGGGCTTCGCGGGCTCGGCGACCTCGGGAGTCCCGACGGTCGGCACCACCCCGTCGAGCCGCCCGGTCACCGCGACCCCGCAGACCCCGCCGGGCAACCCGCTGTACGAGAGCGGGACGCCGGCGGGCGGTACGCCGATGTACGACGGCACGCCCGCGGGCGGTACGCCGATGTACGACGGGACCCCGGCGGGCGGCACCCCCCTGTACGACGGCACCCCGGCGGCCGGCACGCCCGCGTACCGCGGTCCGGGCGGACCGGGTGCCCAGGGCGCCCCGGGCGGCCCGGCGGCGCCCACCGGCCCCACCACGGGCCCGGTCACCGGCACGGCCACCTTCGGCGGCGCCAGGACCGCCCCCCGGCCGCCCTTCGGCGGCGGCCAGGGCGCGGCGGGCTCCCCGTTCGCAGTTCCCGACGTCGCGCCCCGCATGTCCGACGACACGGCGGTCCTGACGCCGCAGCAGCCGGCCCCGGCGCCGACGTCCGGCCCGGGCGCGGCGGCGGCCGACCACGGCACGCACATCTCCGGGGACACGCTGACCAGCGGCATCCCCGTGGTCCCGCCGGCGGCGGCCCGCCCGGACCTGACCCCGCGGATCGAGGACCACGCGACCCCGGCGCCGCGCCCGGCTCCGGCGGCGAACCGGGCCCCGGCGGCGAACCGGGCCCCGGCGAAGAAGGGCCGCTCCAAGCTGGTCCTCGTCGCGGCCGGAGTCGTCGGCCTCGCGGGCGTCGCGTACGGCGCCGGACTGCTCCTCAACCACTCCGACGTCCCGAAGGGCACCACGGTGCTGGGCGTGGACATCGGCGGCGGTACCAAGGAGGAGGCCGTGAACAAGCTGGACGCGGCGCTCGGCAAGCGGGCCACCGCCCCGCTCCAGCTCGGCGTCGGCGGCAAGAAGGTCCAGCTGGCCCCGGACAAGGCCGGCCTGGCGCTCGACAGCCAGGAGACGGTCCGCGCGGCGGCGGGCAGCGACTACAACCCGGTCTCGGTGATCGGCTCCCTCTTCGGCGGCGAGCGGGTCGCCAAGCCGGTCTTCCCGGTCGACGAGGAGAAGCTCGCGGTCGCGCTGACCGACCTGGCGGGCACGTCCGCGTCGGCGACGGAGGGCACGATCGTCTTCGCCCCGAACAAGGTCACCCCGGTCGAGGGCAAGCCCGGCCAGGGCCTGGACGTCCAGCGCTCGATGATCTCGGTGCGGGACGCCTTCCGGGCCCAGGTCGAGACCGGCCAGAACAAGCTGGTCGAGCTGCCGGTCACCACCCGCAGGCCGACGATCACGAAGGCCGAGCTGGACCGGGCGATGAAGGAGTTCGCGACGCCCGCGATGTCCGGCCTGATCAGGATCCAGGCGGGCGGCAAGCACATCGACTTCGGCCCGGCGCGGTCGCTGCCGCAGATCCTGTCGATGAAGGCGGTCGACGGCCGGCTGATCGAGGTCTACGACAAGAAGGCGATCGAGCGGCTCCTCGACGGTGCCTTCGACGGCGTCATGATCACCAAGGGCGACGGCACCAAGCACCAGGTGTCCGCCGACGACGTGGCCTTCGTGATGCGCGACGCGCTGAAGGGCAAGACCCTCGCGGAACGCACGAAGACGATCGACCTGAGCGGCGAGGGCTGAGAAGCCCCGCCCGGCGCGCGCGAGCCCCCGTCCCCCTTCCGGGACGGGGGCTCGCGCGCGCCTGCGGGTCAGTGGGCCACGAGAACGGCGGATAGGGCGAGCGCGCCCGGCAGGGCCTGGGCGAAGAGGATGCGGCGGTTGGCGGTGGCGGCGCCGTAGATCCCGGCGACGACGACACAGGACAGGAAGAAGACCTTGGCGCTGAAGCCGGTCGGGTCGTCGGCGACGAGACCCCAGACGAGACCGGCGGCGATGAATCCGTTGTAGAGCCCCTGGTTGGCGGCCATGGGGGCGGTGGCGCGGGCCATCTCGGCGTCGAAGCCGGAGAAGCGCCGGCCGGTCGCCTTCTCCCACAGGAACATCTCCATCACCAGGATGTAGGCGTGCAGGAGGGCGATGAGGGCGACGAGGATGTCGGCGGTGAGCGGCATGGGGTGCATTCTGCCTCCGCGCGTGCCGCCGAGCGCACCGGACTCCACGCGGACCCGCCCGGGCACCCGCCGGACACGTCCACCCGGCGTTCCGCTTGGATCGGGCCCATGACTCATCTGCTCGGTTCCGTCACCGTGCCCTCCGGCGTGCTGGTCCTCGCGACGGCCGGGGCCGTCGACTCCTGGGCCGGCACCGACCGCCCGCTCTCCGAGCGGGGCCTCGCCGCCGCCCGGGCCGGCGGCGGGCACCTGCACCTTCCCGAGGACGGGGAGCCCGAGGACTGGTTCTGCGAGGCGGTCGTCGTCCCCGCCGCGAGCGACCGGCCCCTTCCCGTACGCGCCGAGGCGGCACCCTCTCCGTTCGACGGCGAGCCGACGGTCTCCGTCCTGGAGATCGACCTGGGGCTCCCGTGGCCCGAGGAGCGCGGCACCGGCCCCGTACACCTCGGCGATCTGCCCGTGGACCGGTGCGGGACGGTCCTGGGTGACGCGCGGGCCCTGGACGGGTTCGTCGGCCTGGAGGGGGACTCCGTGGACGGGCTCGCGGACGTCACGTACTGGGGCCGCCATCAGGACGAGGCCCACGCCGAGTTCGGCGGCGAGCCCACCCCGTACGGCGGCCCGTACGCGCATCTCGACCTCGCCGTCGCCGACGCCGAGGAGCTCGGCGAGCGGATCACCGCCTGGGTGGAACGAGGACCCGGCAAGGGGCTGATGGTCGCCGTCGAGGAGCACTCCCACCACCACCTGCTCCAGCGCGCGGCCCGGAACCGCCCCCTCCTCGCCGGGGTCCTCGACATCGCCGGCTGCCGGGTCCTCGGCCTCGACGCGGACCCGGGCGACCATTCCGTCCGCCACCACGGCGAACGCTCCTGGAACAGGGTCTACCCGGTCACCCTCGCGCCCCACGAGGGCACCACGGTCCTGCGCTGGACCATCCCGCCGCACGCGGAGGAAAAGGGGTCGTCGTGCTGAACCGGCTCGCGTAGAGTCCCGCGCAAGGGCGGGGTCGTAGCACAGAGGTAGTGCGCCGCGACAGCATCTCGGAGGACGCCGGTTCAAATCCGGCCGCCCCGCCCCCTTTCTCCCTTCCGGCCCGCGCGGCCGGCTCCCTAGTTGAGCAGCGCCCGCGCCGCCTGGGCCCGGCGGCGGATCGTCGTCGCCGACTCCGGGTCCACCGCGTCCATGACCTGCGCGTACGCCTCCATCTCCACCGCGCCCGTGAGGAACTCACCGCGCTGGACCAGCAGCTCGGCGCGCTCGTAGCGGAGTCTCGCCGGGTGCGAGGGGAGCAGCAGGGCCAGCTCCACCGCCCACAGGGCCACGTCGGAGCGTTCGGGGCGGGGGGCCGCCCAGGCGCGGATGTTGTTCAGGATCCGCAGGACGATCGCGCCCGGCTCGGCGGGCCGGAGCATCGAGCGGTCGAGCGCCTCGCCCGTCGCGCTCGCCACCAGGAGCTCGGCGTCCGTGCCCGTCATGGCCCGGCCGCCCGCGAACGGGTCGGCGAGGTTCAGGTCGGCGGGGTCGCCGAAGCCGACGACGAAGTGACCGGGCAGCCCGAGCCCGTACACCGGCGCGCCGGCCCGGCGGGCGACCTCCATCCAGACCACGGAGAGCAGGATCGGCAGGCCACGGCGGCGCCGCAGCACCTCGTGCAGGAGCGAGGACTCCAGGCGCTGGTAGTCGGCGGGCACGCCCTCGAAGCCCTCGTGGCGGCCGAGGAGCGCGGCGAGCTCCGCCGCCCAGTCGCCGGTGATCCGGGTCGCGTACGGGACGAGCCCGGCGAGCCGGTCGAGCTCGATCTCGGCCTCGTCGATCTCGCGCGGGGTGACGGCGGGGTCGGCCACGGCCCCGATGAGCAGGCAGAGCCGGGCGAGGTCGGGCCGCTCGGCCCGGGCCTCCTCGGCGAACTCCCGCCGCCAGTCGGACGCGTCGACCGGTGGTTCGTCCTCGCTCACGCCTCCGCCCATCGGTAGTGGTGGTAGTGGTGGTGGGGCGCGAAGCCCATGCCGTCGTACAGCGCCCGCGCGCCGTCGTTGTCCGCCTCCACCTGGAGCCAGGCCGCCGACGCGCCCTCGTCGAGCGCCTGCCGGGCGAGCGCCGTCATGACGGACGTCGCCAGGCCCCGGCGCCGCTGTCCGGGGTCGACCTCGACCGCCATGAAGCCGGCCCAGCGGCCGTCGACCACACAGCGTCCGATCGCCGCCGGTACCTCCCCCGTGCCCGCGACGGACGCGAACCACACACTCGGACCGGACGCGAGGACGGACCGCACGGCCGGGCTCGCCTCCTCGTCGCCGGAGAAGCGCTGGTAGCGGCGCAGCCACGGCTCGTCGACCGTCCGGGAGAGGCGTACGGCGGAGACGTCGGCGTCCAGGTCGCCGATCGGGGCGAGCGCCGCGATCCGCACCTCGGCGGAGACCTCGCGCCGCCAGCCGTGCCGGTCGAGGGCCGCGCACAGCAGTTCCTGGGTGCCCTCGGCGCCGGTGGCGGTCTGGACGTACGCCGGGAGCTTCCGGGCCGCGTACCACGCGCGCGCGTGCGTCAGGGCCTCGGCGACCGGCAGTCCGGGATCGCCGAGCGGCAGGACGGAGTTGGCCCGCCGGGTGAATCCGTCGGCGGCCCGCAGTGTCCACTCGCCGAGGGCCTCGCTCTCGACCGGCTGCCACGCGCGCGCGGTGGCCCTGGCGAGCTCGGGGAAGGTGGCCGAGGGGCCCCGCCGGCGGGCCGGGGCGGCCGGCACGACCTTCCCCGCGACCAGCGCGGATTCCGCGATCCGGACGCTCTCGCCGCTCTTTCGTGTGATCAGCAGCACACCGGCGTCCCATGATGTGAGAACCCCGACCGCGTCGGTGAACTTCTCACCCGGTTCCGCAGAGTCCGTCACATACCGAACGGAGACACGTTTTCCCACGTCAGCGCTGGTAATTCGCACTTCAAGGCGCCCTCCGCCGGTGATTTCCACAGCTTCTCCGCCCCTCCTGTTCGGATCGCCCCCAAGAACGGAGATACTAGGTGCGGGCATCGACGACGCCGCGCTCCCGCGCAGACCAGCCCTATCGAGGAGGAACGACAGCGTGACCTACGTCATCGCGCAGCCTTGTGTCGACGTCAAGGACAAGGCGTGCATCGAGGAGTGCCCCGTCGACTGCATCTACGAGGGCAAGCGGTCCTTGTACATCCACCCGGACGAATGCGTCGACTGCGGGGCCTGTGAGCCGGTCTGCCCGGTCGAGGCGATCTTCTACGAGGACGACACCCCGGAGGAGTGGAAGGACTACTACAAGGCGAACGTCGAGTTCTTCGACGAGCTCGGTTCGCCCGGTGGTGCCTCCAAGCTCGGCGAGATCGAGCGCGACCACCCCTTCATCGCCGCCCTGCCGCCGCAGAACGGCTGATTCATTCGCCCTCGGTCCCGTACGGCCTCGCCGCTGTACGGGGCCGAAGCGTTTTCCGTACGCACGAGGAAGTGAGCCAACCCGTGAGCGCAGTCTCTTCGCGCCTTCCCGTCTTCCCCTGGGACAAGCTGGAGCCGTACAAGAAGACGGCCGTGGCGCACCCGGACGGAATCGTGGACCTGTCCGTCGGCACGCCCGTGGACCCGGTCCCCGCGCTGATCCAGGAGGCCCTGGTCGCGGCCGCGGACTCGCCGGGCTATCCCACGGTGTGGGGGACGACGGAGCTGCGGGACGCGCTCACCGGCTGGTGCGAGCGGCGGCTGGGCGCGGTGGACTTCGCCCACGGGAACGTGCTGCCGGTGGTCGGCTCCAAGGAGCTGGTGGCCTGGCTGCCGACGCAGCTGGGGCTCGGCGCCGGTGACGCGGTGGCCTACCCGCGGCTGGCGTACCCGACGTACGAGGTGGGGGCGCGGCTCTGCGGTGCGACGCCCGTCGTCTACGACGACCCGGTCGCCGACCTCGACCCGGCCGCGGTGAAGCTGCTGTGGCTCAACTCCCCGTCCAACCCGACCGGCAAGGTCCTCGCGAAGGACGAGCTGACCCGGATCGTGGCCTGGGCGCGCGAGCACGGCATCCTCGTCTTCTCCGACGAGTGCTACCTGGAGCTGGGCTGGGAGGCCGACCCGGTCTCGGTCCTGCACCCGGACGTCTGCGGCGGCTCGTACGAGGGGATCGTCGCGGTCCACTCGCTGTCCAAGCGCTCCAACCTGGCCGGCTACCGGGCGGCGTTCATCGCGGGCGACGCGGCCGTCCTGGGCGAGCTGCTCCAGATCCGCAAGCACGGCGGCATGATGACGGCGGCGCCGGTGCAGGCGGCGACGGTCGCGGCGCTCGGCGACGACGCGCACGTGGCCGAGCAGCGGGAGCGGTACGCGGCCCGCCGGGCGGCGCTGCGGGCGGCCCTGGAGGCGCACGGCTTCCGGATCGAGCACAGCGAGGCCAGCCTGTACCTGTGGGCGACCCGGGACGAGCCGTGCTGGGAGACGGTGGCGTACCTGGCGGAGAAGGGCATCCTGGTGGCCCCCGGCGACTTCTACGGCGAGGCCGGGGAGCGGTTCGTGCGGGTGGCGTTCACGGCGACGGACGAACGGGTCGAGGCCGCGGTCAAGCGCCTGGGCTGAGCCCGTGGGACGCCGGAGGGCCCGGGGAGCGTGTGCTCCCCGGGCCCTCCGTGCGTCGTGGTGCGGGTCAGCCGCCGAGGGGCAGGCCGCCCAGGGTCTGGCCGGTCGGCAGGCCGCCCAGGCCGCCGCCCAGGGCGCCGCCGGTGGGGCCCTCGGCGCTCTCGGCGGCGGCGCCGGCGGTCTGGCCGACGACCTCGCCCGTGCTGCCGGCCGTCTTGCCGACGACCTCCTGCGCGGCGGGGGTGGCGGTCTTGCCGGCCGTGCCGACGGTCTTGCCGGCGGCCGGGACGGCCGTGCCGACGGCCTTGCCGCCGGTCTCGCCGACCACGCCGGTGGCGGTCTGCGAGGCGCTGTCGAGGGCGCTGCCCGCGCCGGCGGCGTCCAGGGCGGTCACGCCGTTGAGGGCCCCGGTCGGCGCGAGGCCCTGGTCCAGGGCGCTCGCGGAGCCGGCCGCACCGACCACGGGGGCTGCTCCGGCCGCGACGATGAGGGCGGCACGGGCGATCCGGCGGGTCAGGGAGAGGGACATGGTGCTCCTTCGGCGAAGAGGACGATTACGGGGTGACAACCGGCCCTGGGGCGGGGGAGGTTGCGGCGGCCGAAGGTAAAGAGTTGGTAATGCGTCGTATTGTCGGGTGGGGAGGAAAACGGACGAACGCGTCATTGCGAGAAGCCCTGCGGAACCGTCACTTCCCTTGTGCCGCAAGGGATGCGAGGGGGAGGGGTGACGCCTGGGAAAAGCGACGCGAGGCCCGCGCGAATTTCCTCCACGACGAACCCGCCGCGTGCCACGACCGAGTGAACCCCCGCACGACTGCACGACCGCACGACCGCACGACCGCGGGGCGAGCCGTACGTGGACGGCTTCCGCGGGCCCGGTCACGGGGTGAGCCGTACGTGGACGGCTTCCGCGGGCCCGGTCACGGGGTGAGCCGTACGTGGACGCCTTCCGCGGCCCCGGCTACTGGGCCAGCCGTACCCGGACCGACGCGCCGCCGACGGCCCCCGCGCCCGACGACTTCGACCAGCCGCCGTCCGCCTCGCCCGCGCGCCAGACCCGGTCGCCGAACGACACCTCCGTGATCCGCAGCTCGTCCGCCCGCGCCACCGACCACTGCGCCAGCTCCCAGCCGCGCCGCTCGTCCGAACCGGCCCCCGGCGCGCTCCCCGCGCCCGTCGCCGTCCGGACCGGCACCACGAGCACCGGCGGCTCCGAAGCCGAACGGCCCGCGCTCGGACCGCCCGTCACCGCCTCGGGCGCCGCCTTCTCGCCGAAGGCCCGCACCAGCTCCCGGCGCAGCTGCTCCGGGTCGCCCGGCCGGCCCTTCACCTCGCTCGTCGTACAGGTCAGCGCCGCCGGCGACCGGCCCGTCAGCGCCGCCGACAGCAGCGCCGCGTCCGGCTCGTGCTTCGCGTACGCCTGCGGGAAACCGCTCCGCTGCACCTTCTGCGCCGCCACCGTCAGCGGCAGCCGCGAGTACCCCGGGACCTTCTCCAGGCCCTCGTAGAACTTCCCCGACGAGTACACCGGGTCCATGATCTGCGCCGCCGTCCCCCAGCCCTGCGAGGGCCGCTGCTGGAAGAGGCCCAGCGAGTCCCGGTCGCCGTGCTCGATGTTCCGCAGCGCCGACTCCTGCAGCGCGGTCGCGAGCGCGATCGTCACCGCCCGCTCCGGCAGCCCCCGCGTGGTGCCCACCGCCGAGATCGTCGCCGCGTTGGACGCCTGCTCCGGAGTGAACTCGTAGCGGTTGTCCCCGCTGCCCACACTGCACCGGGGCGCACCCGTGCTCCCCGTCAGCTGGTGGACGGCCACGTACGAGGCGAGGCCGAGGAGCACGGCGAACGCGGCCGCGGAACGGGCGAGGCGGCCCCGACGGCGGGGGCGGGTGGGCTCGGACACGGGGCCCACCGTACTGGAGGCCGCGTTAGGGTCGGCACATGGCAGACATCACCCCGCTCGACGGCCCCCTCGACCTCTCCCTGGACGGGGCCGCGCTCACCGCGGCCCTCGTCGACTTCCCGTCCGTCAGCGGGACCGAGCGGCCGCTCGCCGACGCGATCGAGGCGGCCCTGCGCGCCCTGCCGCACCTCACCGTCGACCGCTTCGGCAACAACGTCGTCGCCCGCACGGATCTCGGCCGCGGCGAGCGGATCGTCCTCGCCGGCCACATCGACACCGTGCCGATCGCCGACAACGTGCCCTCGCGCCTCGACGAGGACGGCATCCTCTGGGGCTGCGGCACCTCGGACATGAAGTCCGGGGTCGCCGTCCAGCTGCGGATCGCCGCCACCGTCCCCGAGCCCAACCGCGACCTCACCTTCGTCTTCTACGACAACGAGGAGGTCGCGGCCCACCTCAACGGCCTCGGCAAGATCGCCGACGCCCACCCGGAGTGGCTCGTGGGCGACTTCGCCGTCCTCCTGGAGCCCTCCGACGGCCAGGTCGAGGGCGGCTGCCAGGGCACCCTGCGCGTCATCCTGCACACCGCCGGCGAGCGCGCCCACTCCGCGCGCGCGTGGATGGGCTCCAACGCCATCCACACCGCCGCCCCGATCCTCGACCGCCTCGCCGCCTACGAGCCGCGCAAGCCGGTCATCGACGGACTCCAGTACCACGAGGGCCTCAACGCCGTGAAGATCGAGGGCGGCGTCGCCACCAACGTCATCCCCGACGCCTGCGCCGTCACCGTCAACTACCGCTACGCCCCCGACCGCTCCCCGGCCGAGGCGCTGGCGTACGTCCGCGAGTTCTTCGAGGGCATCGACATCGCCGAGTTCGTCGTCGACGACGAGAGCCCCGGCGCCCTGCCCGGCCTCTCCCACCCCGCGGCCGAGGCCTTCATGAAGGCCGTCGGCGGCAGCGCCCAGCCCAAGTTCGGCTGGACCGACGTCGCCCGCTTCAGCGCCCTCGGCGTGCCCGCGGTGAACTACGGCCCCGGCGACCCCCTGTACGCGCACAAGCGCGACGAGCACGTCCACGTCGACCGCATCCACCACTGCGAGGCGCGGCTCCGCGACTGGCTGACCGCCCGTCTCCCGTAATTTCGGATTTCGTCACCTCTGTGGACCTACCCTGACCCCACCAGAAGATCGTCGGTTCGACGGAGGGAGCAGGCCATGGGTATCCCCGAAGGGGAGACGAAGCCGGAGGAGCAGCGGCTGGGACCGGTGCTCAGGCGCAGGGACCAGGTCCAGCCGGGCACCACGGACCAGAGGCTGCTCGACACCGAGGGCGACTCGGAGTGGGTGCACACCGACCCCTGGCGGGTCATGCGCATCCAGTCCGAGTTCGTCGAGGGCTTCGGCGCACTCGCGGAACTGCCGAGCGCGATCAGCGTCTTCGGCTCGGCCCGCACCAAGTCGGACTCGCCGGAGTACGAGGCGGGCGTACGGATCGGCCGGGCGCTCGTCGAGGCCGGATTCGCGGTCATCACGGGCGGCGGCCCGGGCGCCATGGAGGCGGCCAACAAGGGGGCCAGGGAGGCCAAGGGCGTCTCGGTGGGCCTCGGCATCGAGCTCCCCTTCGAGCAGGGGCTCAACCCGCACGTCGACATCGGCGTGAACTTCCGCTACTTCTTCGTCCGCAAGACGATGTTCGTGAAGTACGCGCAGGGCTTCGTCGTCCTGCCCGGCGGCCTCGGCACCCTCGACGAGCTCTTCGAGGCGCTGACCCTGGTCCAGACCCGCAAGGTCACCCGCTTCCCGATCGTCCTCTTCGGCACCGAGTACTGGAAGGGCCTGGTCGACTGGCTCCGCGACTCGGTCGTCGCGGGCGGCAAGGCGAGCGAACGCGACCTGCTCCTCTTCCACGTCACGGACGACGTGGAAGAGGCGGTCGCGCTCGTCACCAAGGAGGTCGGCCGCTAGACGCTCCGGTCGGTTGTGGGCAGGCGTTCCGTAGGGGCGGAACGCGTGGGCACAACCGACCACCGGCCCGCGGCGGCCTGTCTACGCCAATCCCCGCCGGGCGACCGCCGGAGGACGGTGCCCGGCGATGGACGCCACCATGTCGAGCACCTGACGGGTCTCGGCGACCTCGTGCACCCGGTACACCTGCGCGCCCAACCACGCGGAAACGGCCGTCGTCGCCAACGTACCGAGCACCCGCTCCTTGACCGGCCGGTCGAGCGTCTCGCCCACGAAGTCCTTGTTGGACAGGGACACCAGCACCGGCCAGCCCGTGGACGCCATCTCCCCGAGCCGCCGCGTCGCCTCCAGGCTGTGCCGCGTGTTCTTCCCGAAGTCGTGGCCGGGATCGATCATGATCCCGTCCCGCCGCACCCCGAGCGAGACCGCCCGCTCCGCGAGCCCCACCGTGACCCGCAGGATGTCGGCCATCACGTCCTCGTACTCCACCCGGTGCGGCCGCGTCCGCGGCTCCGCGCCGCCCGCGTGGGTGCAGACCAGCCCCGCGCCGTACTTCGCGGCGACCTCCGCGAGCCGCGGGTCGACCCCGCCCCACGCGTCGTTCAGCACGTCCGCACCGGCCTCGCAGACCGCCTCGCCGACGTCCGCACGCCAGGTGTCGACGCTGATCACCACGTCGGGATGGCGCCTGCGGACCTCGGCGACGAATCCGACCGTGCGCCGCGCCTCCTCCTCGGCCGTCACCTCCTCGCCGGGGCCCGCCTTCACCCCGCCGATGTCGATGATCGCCGCCCCCTCCGCCACGGCCTGCTCCACCCGGGCGAGCGCGGGCTCGTCCCGGAACGTCGCGCCCTGGTCGTAGAAGGAGTCCGGGGTCCGGTTCACGATCGCCATGATCACCGGCTCGTTCGGCCCGAATTCACGCCGTCCCAAGCGCAGCATCCCTTTTGTCCTCCCTCGCGTCCGTTCGCCTGCGACCCTAACCGTCGGTGGCGCATGGCACGATCGGCACGGGACGTTTTCCACTCCGGGGAGAGGCGCGCAGTGTTCTGGTTTCTGCTCATCACGATGGTCGTGGTCGTGGCCGCGGTGACCCTCGCCGTGGTCGGCGGCGGCGACAGCGAGGTGCTGCCCGAGGTGGCGCCCGAGCAGCTCGTCGACCCGCTTCCGGCCGCGCGTCCGGTGGACCGCGCCGACGTCGAGGCGCTCCGCCTCCCCGTCGCCGCCCGCGGCTACCGCATGGCCGACGTGGACGACGTCCTCGTCCGCCTGGGCGCCGAGCTCGCGGAGCGCGACGCGCGGATCGCCGAGCTGCAGGCGGCGCTCGCGGGCGCCGGCCGCGCCGGTGACGCCGGCACGGAAGGCGGCGAGAAGTGACGGGCGAGGCGATCCCCGGGCCCGACGGGCGGCTGCGCTGCCCCTGGGGCCTGTCGACCGAGGACTACGTCACGTACCACGACGAGGAGTGGGGCCGCCCGGTCCACGGCGACGACGCGCTGTTCGAGCGGCTCTGCCTGGAGGCCTTCCAGTCGGGCCTGTCGTGGATCACGATCCTGCGCCGCCGGGAGGGCTTCCGGAAGGCGTTCTCCGGCTTCCGGATCGCCGACGTGGCCCGCTTCACCGACGCCGACCGCGAGCGGCTCCTCGCCGACGAAGGCATCATCCGCAACCGCGCCAAGGTCGACGCGACCCTGGCGAACGCGAAGCTGCTCGCCGACTGGTCCCCGGGCGAGCTCGACGCGCTGATCTGGTCCCACGCCCCCGACCCGGCGACCCGCCCGACCCCGCGCACGCTCGCCGAGGTCCCGGCGGTCACCGACGAGTCGACGGCGCTCTCCAAGGCGCTCAAGAAGCGCGGGCTCCGCTTCATCGGCCCCACCACGGCCTACGCCCTGATGCAGGCCTGCGGCCTCGTCGACGACCATCTGGCGGGGTGCGTGGCCCGGGGCGACCGCTAGGACCGCCCCGGGTGCGCGTCCGTCAGAAGACGCGGACCCGCTCCGCGTGGTCCCAGCCCATGTCGGCCTGCGGGGCGCCGATGCCGCCGCGGCCGTTGCCGGGGTAGACGAACACCTGCAGGTCGATCGGCCGCATCAGGTCCGGCCTGCCGTCGCCCGTCACGTCACCGACGGAGAACACGGGCGCGTCCGAGGGCCAGGCGTACGCCAGCCTGACGCGGGCGCCGAACGAGCCCCGGCCGTTGCCCGGGTAGAGCCAGAGTCCACGTGAGCCGTCCCGCGCGACCAGGTCGGACCTGCCGTCGCCGGACAGGTCCCCGGGCGCGGTGAGGCTGTTCATCACGTTCCAGCCGGCGCCGGCCTTCTTGCGGGCGCCGAACCAGCCGTGGCCGTTGCCCGGGTACGTCCACAGGACACCGGCGGTGTCCCGGGCGACCAGGTCGCGGCGGCCGTCACCGGTGAGGTCACCGACCGCCTCGATCTCCTTCATGGTGTTCCAGCCCGAGCCGACCTTGAGGCGGGGCTTGAACCAGCCGCGCCCGTTGCCCGGGTAGAACCACAGGACCCCTGCCTTGTCGCGGGCGTAGACGTCCTCGTTGCGGTCGCCGTCGTAGTCGCCGTGGCGGACGATCTGGGTCATGTCGTTCCAGCCGCCGCCGATCAGCGTGCCCTTGGTCTTCCCGCCGGCGTCCCGTACGCCGTCGAGGAACCACAGGCGGCCGTCGTCGGCCCGCTCCACGACGTCCGGGACGGCGTCGTGGTTGAGGTCGCCGAACTGCGCGGCGGTCGGCAGCCCGCTCGGACGCTTCGCCATCGGCGACCAGTCCATCCACGCGACGCCCAGGATCCCCTCCCAGGAGGTGGTGGCCAGGCGGATGGAGCTGAACTTGTTGTCGAGCTCGCCCAGGATGGCGTCGTTGAAGCTGATCGCGCCGTCGTGGGGGACCGACTGCAGGGTGTCGCCGCCGGTGTATCCGGGCTCGCCCCAGAACAGGGCGTACAGGCCGGAATTGTTGACCACCGAAGAGATCCTGTTGTCCCAGGTCCCCAGGGTGGCCTGGCTGGACGTGATGATCTTCATCTCGCCCTGGTAGTCGCGGTACTGGAAGACGCACAGCCGGCCCGAGGGGCAGCGTTCGGAGCCCGCCGCGGCGGGCGGGGCGGCGGTCATCAGCGTCGCCAGGGAGGCCGCCGTGGTCACGGCGGCGGCCAGGGCGCGGCGGCCCCGGTTTCTGCGGATCATGGATCGAAATCCGTTCACGAAGTGGGGAAGGGTCAGAAGACGAAGCCGGTGGACCGGACATCGCCGAGGTCCCGGGGCGCGCCGAGGCGCCCGTCGGCGGTGCCGGGGTAGACGCGGAGCGGGAGCCGGCCCTCGTAGGACTTCCGGCCGGGGATGTGCGCCACCAGGTCGGGCCGGCCGTCGCCGGTGACGTCGCCGAGGCCGGCCAGCTCGGACGCGCCGTTCCATCCGCCGGTGCCGATGAGCTTGCGCGGGGAGAACCAGCCGCGGCCGTTGCCCGGGTAGAGCCAGAGCCTGCCCGCCGTGTCGCGGGCGACCAGGTCGGCCTTCTTGTCGGAGTTCATGTCGCCGGCCCCGACGAGCTCGTTCATCGCCTTCCAGCCGACGCCGGCCTTCTGGCGGGCGCCGAACCGGCCCTTGCCGTCTCCCGGGTACGTCCACAGGACTCCGGTGCTGTCGGCGGCGAGCAGGTCGCCCTTGCCGTCCCCGGTCAGGTCCCCGGCCGCCGCCAGGTCGCGCATGGTGTTCCAGCCGCTGCCGACCTTCAGGCGGGGCTTGAACCAGCCGTGGCCGTTGCCGGGATAGAACCAGAGCACGCCGGCCCTGTCGCGGGCGTAGACGTCCTCGTTGCCGTCGCCGTCCTGGTCCCCGTGTCGGGTCGGCGCGGTCATGCCGTCCCAGCCGCTGCCGACGAGGAGTGTCCTGCCGGCGCTGTCGTAGGAGTGGGACGTCCACAGCTGACCGACCATGTTGCGGCCGAGGACGTCGGCGTACCCGTCCCGGTCGATGTCGCCGAAGGCCCCGGTCGCGGGCGGCGTCGACGGCCGGTGCTTCACGTTGTCGTACAGGACCGGATAGCGGCCCTCGGTGCCGCAGAAGTCGTCCGCCTCGGGGCCGACGTCCACGGAACTGACCGTCGCGTCGAGACCGGGATAGGCGCTCTCGTCGAAGGAGTCCGAGGTGTAGAAGTGCACGGCCCCCTCGGGGTCGAGCCCCGGCCGCGGGTAGAAGCAGACCGCGTCGGCGTAGCCGGGGAGCTTCACCACGAAGGACCGGATGCGGTTGTCCCAGGCGCCGAGGGACGCCATCGGCTCCCGGATCACGATCATGTCGCCCTGGTACAGCGGCCTGCTGAAGCCGCACACGGCGTTGTCGGGACACCGGGTCCAGCCGTCGGCCGCGCGCGCCGGCGAGGACAGCACGGTGGCGGACAGGCCCAGGGCCACACCCGCCGTGAGCGCGCCGCGAAGAAGGCGCGCGGAAGGAGAAGGACGCACGGAACCCCCCAGTCATGTGCGTACGAATGGTGAGCGGATCCTATAGACCCGCCCACCCCCCGTACGAACGGGTTCCGCCCGAGGTCAGCGGCCCAGGTACGCCGGCTTCTCCTTGGCGATGAACGCGCGGACCGCGATCGTGTGGTCCTCCGAGGCGCCCGCCAGCGTCTGGAGCTCCTCCTCCTTGCCGAGGGCCTCGGTGAGGGAGTGGTCGGCGCCGTAGGCGAGGGACTCCTTCAGGGCCGCGTACGCCACCGTCGGGCCCGCCGCGAGGGTGCGGGCCACCTTCTCCGCCTCGGCGGCCAGGTCCGCGGCCGGGACCAGCCGGTTCACGATGCCGAGCTCGTACGCCTCCTGGGCGCCGATCGAGCGCGGGAAGAGCAGCAGGTCGGAGGCCCGGCTCGCGCCGATCAGCCGGGGCAGCGTCCATGACACGCCCGAGTCGGCGGTGAGCGCGACCCCCGCGAAGGAGGTGTTGAAGGACGCGGTGTCCGCCACCACCCGGTAGTCCGCGGCGAGCGCGAAGCCGAAGCCGGCCCCGGCGGCGACGCCGTTCACGCCCGCGACGACCGGCTTGCGCATGCCGGTGAGCGCGCGCACGATCGGGTTGTAGTGGTCACGGACCGTGTTCATCGTCTCGCTCGTGCCGGACTCCCGGTCCGACATGAGCAGCCCGACGTGCTCCTTCAGGTCCTGGCCCACGCAGAACGCCCGGTCGCCGGCCGCCGTGAGCAGCACCGCCCGTACGGCGGGGTCGGCCGCGGCGGTCTCCGCGGCGTCCCGGAGGGCGACTTTCGCCGCCACGTTCATCGCGTTCATGGCCTCGGGCCGGTTGAGCGTGATGGTGGCGAGCCCGTCGCTCACCTCGTACAGCACCGTGTCGGCCATCGGGTTCCCTTCGCCTCATTGCGTGGTTGACCAGCCCAGCATGGCGGAGATCACCCGCGCCGCCCATGTGAGCTGCGTCAAAGATTCGGAGGCGGTCCGTCCGACGTCGAGCGGCGAAGTATCGCAGGCCGATCGCCGAAATGTGGGGTTTTGCGGGAGCGCGTTGCGCAAGCGATGCCGATCGATGTTGGTCATCGGGTCCTGCCATGCGGGATAATGACCTGGAAGCAATGTGTTCGAAGCCGGTGACGCGTGCTCCACATCAAGGAGCTGCCCGGCTGATGATGAGCTGGTTTCAGGAAGGGGAACAAGCATGGCGGCCATGAAGCCGCGGACGGGTGACGGCCCGCTCGAGGTGACCAAGGAGGGGCGGGGCATCGTCATGCGCGTTCCGCTCGAAGGCGGCGGTCGGCTTGTCGTCGAGCTGACCCCGGACGAGGCCGAGGCGCTGGGCGACGCCCTCAAGAAGGTCGTCGGCTGACCCTCTTCTCCACGATTTCCCCCGCTGCCCCGGTACGGTCCGCCGTCCCGGGGCAGCGGTGTCTCCGGGCCGGCGCACCCCGGGCGGGCGGTGTGTCCGGGGTCGGCGCACCCCGGACAGGCGGTGTCTCCGGGCCGGCGTACCCCGGTCGGGCGAGCGGTCAGCCCCGTCGTACGGCGCAGAGCAGGCCGTCGCCCACCGGCAGCAGCGAGGGGACGAGCTCCTGGCTCTCCCGCACCGCGCGCAGCAGCTCCCTGAGCCGCTGGACCTCCGCCGGCTGCGCCCCCGAATCGACCGTGCGGCCCTCCGCGAAGACGCCCTCGAAGCAGACGAGACCCCCCGGTCGCAGCAGGCGCAACGATTCAGCGAGGTAGTCCAGGTACTCGAGCCGGTCGCCGTCGCAGAACACGAGGTCGTACCCGCCGTCCGCGAGCCGGGGCAGCACGTCCAGGGCGCGGCCGGGGATGAACCGCGCCCGGTTGCCCGCGAAGCCCGCCGCCCGGAACGCCGTCTTGGCGAGCTGCTGCCGCTCCGGCTGGAGGTCCACCGTCGTGAGGACGCCGTCCGGTCGCATCCCGAGCAGCAGATAGATGCCCGACACGCCCGTGCCGGTGCCGATCTCCGCCACCGCCTTGGCGTCCGCCGTCGCGGCGAGCAGGCGCAGCGCCCCACCGGTGCCCGGCGACACCGAGGGCAGCCCTGCCTCCCGGGCCCGCTCACGGGCCCAGCGCAGAGCTTCGTCCTCGGCGACGAAGGCGTCGGCGAACGACCAGCTCGTCTGCCGGTTGGCGGTAATGGCCCTCTCCTGTCCCCGTAGTTGACGCAACGGTGACTGTATCCGCTGTCCGTGGGAACCCGCAGATGGGACCGGGCGTTCACCAGGGGAAGGACGCGACGGAGGCAGCCGGGCGAGCCGGCCCCAAATTCGCGTAAAGATTCTTATCCGGAGCTAACGGGCGAGGTGGCTATGGTAGGGGCTCCACTGGACACCACCAGAGCCGACAGGGGAGGTGCGGCTGCGCCTGTGGATCGGGGAGGAGTGCTTCGGCGTCTTCTCAGGTCGGCGGGTGAGCCGAAATCCGTGACCGACACCGCTGACCGTTTCCGCACCACCGACTCCGCTCCCACCACCGCGACCTTCGCATCGGATGCGGAATCGCAGGCGTGGACCCCTCCCACCTGGGAGGAGATCGTCAGCACGCACAGTGGCCGGGTCTACCGCCTCGCCTACCGCCTGACGGGCAACCAGCACGACGCCGAGGACCTCACCCAGGAGGTCTTCGTCCGCGTCTTCCGCTCGCTGTCGACGTACACCCCGGGCACCTTCGAGGGCTGGCTGCACCGCATCACCACCAACCTCTTCCTCGACATGGTCCGCCGCAAGCAGCGCATCCGTTTCGACGCGCTCGCCGACGACGCGGCCGAGCGGCTCCCCAGCCGCGAGCCCTCGCCGCAGCAGGCGTTCAACGACACGCACTTCGACGCCGACGTGCAGCAGGCCCTCGACACCCTCGCGCCCGAGTTCCGCGCGGCCGTCGTCCTCTGCGACATCGAAGGCCTCTCGTACGAGGAGATCGCCGCGACCCTCGGCGTGAAGCTCGGCACCGTCCGCAGCCGCATCCACCGCGGCCGCTCCCACCTGCGCAAGGCGCTCAAGCACCGCTCGCCCGAGGCCCGGGCGGAGCGTGCCCTCGCCTCCGTCGGATGGGAGGCAGGGACAGCGTGAGCGGCACACGTCCCCCGTCACCGACCCCCGCGGAGCACCACCTCGGGGACCGGCTGGCCGCGCTCGTCGACGGCGAACTCGGCCACGACGCCCGCGAGCGGGTCCTCGCCCACCTCGCGACCTGCGCCCGCTGCAAGGCCGAGGCCGATGCCCAGCGCACGCTGAAGAGCGTCTTCGCCTCGGCGGCTCCGCCACCGCCCTCCGCGGGCCTCCTCGCGCGGCTCCAGGGCCTCCCCGGGGGCCCCGGCGAGCCGGGAGGACCCGGCGGACCGCGCGGGCCCCTCGAAGAGCTCCTCGGCGCGGGCGGCGTGAAGTCCGACGGCTTCGCCACCGCCGCCGTCGTCACCCCGCACCCCGGTACCCCCGGGGCCGGTTTCCGCATCCACGAGGTCGGCCCACGCCGCTCCGGGACGTCCGGGCGGGGCCGGCGCTTCGCCTTCGCGGCGGCCGGCGCCGTCTCGTTCGCGGCGATCGCCCTCGGCGGCACCCTGCCCCTCGAAGCCTCGGTGAGCGCGAGCGCGCGCGGCCCCCAGGGCAGCGGCACCGCCGTCACCCCGCTGCGGGCCACCGCGACCGGCGGCGGCACGGGCACGGCGATCGGCCGGGGCACCCGCTCCGGCGAGCGTCCGGGCGCCCAGTCCGTCGACGGTGCCGAGCCGCTCGCCGGGGTCACCCCGGCCGCGGTCCCGCAGGGGCCGGTCGTGGCCGCCGCACAGGGCACGGTTCCCTCGGGCGCGGTCCCGCCGGACGCGGTGCGCTCGGCCGCCGCGCCGCTGGTGGCCGTACGGCTCCGGAACCCGGCCCCGCAGTCGCTGCTCGCCCTCTCGCCGTTCATACGACCGACGGCTCCGGCCCTCCAGCTGGCCTTCGCCCCCGGGCCCAGCCCGATGGCCAGCCCGACGACCGGGCCGCTCGGCTCCCACCGCTGACCCGCGACCTGGTTGAATCCAGGGGGCAGGGCGCCCGACCCAGGGGCGCGGACGGGTCAGCGGTTGCGGGGAGAACATGAACAACGGGAAGCCGAACTGGTGGAGCCGGCCTTCGACCACACCGGAGGCGGCGCGGATACCCACGCCGCCGCCGGCGGACGAAGCCGACGGCGACTTCCCCCTGCCCGCACCCCAGCCGAGCCCGGGCCAGGAGCCCGCCACGCAGGCGGCACCGACGGCCGAGCCCGCGCCAGTGGCGGCGCCCGCGCCCGCCGGAGGTCCCGAGCCGGCGGCCGGCGCACCCGTGGGACGGCCCGCTGCGGCGGCCGAGTCCCCGGCGCCGGTGCCCGCCCCGACCGCCACGCCCTCGGCGGACGCCGCGTCCCAGGCCCACGAGTCCGTGCCCGGGCCGGCCGTCGAGCTGACGAAGTCGGCGCCCGCGCCGGAGGCCGTCGACGAGCCCGTACCCCCGGCGGAGCCGGCCCCCGCCCCCGTACCCCCGGCGGAGCCCGCTCGGCAGCCCCTCCACGTGCCCGACGAGTACCGGACGCCGCCCTACGGTGAGCCCGGGCCGTGGGCGCCCGCGCCGCCCGTGCAGCGGCCGCCCGCCGCCGTACCGCCGCAGGTGCACCACCAGGCCCCGCCGCAGCCCCAGCCCCAGCCCCAGGCGACGCCGTGGGTGCAGTACGACCCCTGGGCGGCCGCCGGGGCCGGCGTCCCGCCGCAGCCCGCGAAGAAGTCCCGCAAGGGCCTCGCGGTGGCGGGTGCGCTCGTCTTCGCCCTCATCACCGGCGGCATCGGCGGCGGCATCGGCGCGTACGTCGAGCGGAACGGCGGGCTCACCACCGTCGAGCTCCCGCAGGCCGACGCCGGCGACACCGGCCGTGCACCCGACAGCGTCGCCGGGATCGCCGCCAGCGCCCTGCCCGGCGTCGTCACCCTGCACGTCAAGGGCAACGGATCCTCCGGCACCGGCACCGGGTTCGTCCTCGACACCAAGGGCCACATCCTCACCAACAACCACGTCGTCGACGGCGCCGCGTCCTCCGGGGACATCTCGGTGACCTTCTCCAGCGGCGAGACGGCCCGCGCCAAGCTCATCGGCAAGGACACCGGTTACGACCTGGCAGTCGTCCAGGTCACCGGCGTCTCCGGCCTCAGGGCGCTGCCGCTCGGCAACTCCGACGACGTCCGCGTCGGCGACCCCGTCGTCGCCATCGGCGCCCCCTTCGACCTCTCCAACACCGTCACCTCCGGCATCATCAGCGCCAAGGAGCGCCCGATCACCGCCGGCGGCGAGAAGGGCGACGGCAGCGACATCAGCTACGTCGACGCGCTCCAGACCGACGCCCCCATCAACCCCGGCAACTCCGGCGGCCCGCTGCTCGACTCCAAGGCCCGGGTCGTCGGCATCAACAGCGCCATCCGCGCCGCCGGCGACGGCGAGAGCGGCGGCGGCCAGGCCGGCTCCATCGGCCTCGGCTTCGCCATACCGATCAACCAGGGCAAGCGCGTCGCCGAGGAGCTCATCAACACCGGCAAGGCCACCCACCCCGTCATCGGTGTGAGCCTCGACATGCAGTTCCAGGGCGACGGCGCCCGCGTCGGCGAGAAGGGCAAGGACGGCTCCGCGTCCGTCACCGCGGGCGGCCCGGCCGCCAAGGCGGGACTCCGGCCCGGGGACGTCATCACCAAGGTCGACGGCCAGCGCGTGCACAGCGGCGAGGAGCTCATCGTGAAGATCCGCGCCCATCGTCCCGGCGACAAGCTGGAGCTCACCCTGACCCGGAACGGCAAAGAGCTGACAAAGACGTTGACGCTCGGGTCCTCGCAGGGCACCTGAGCGCCATGTGGCGGACGCCGCGAGGTACCCGTCGGACAGTTTCGGCGGGTACCGTGGACCGGGCCCTGGACCGGCGTGAAGGAGCTACTAGGTGTTCAGCGACATAGGCGCACTCGAGCTGGTGACGCTCGTGGTCCTCGCCGTGCTCGTCTTCGGGCCGGACAAGCTCCCGAAGGTGATCCAGGACGTCTCGCGCTTCATCCGGAAGGTCCGCGAGTTCTCCGACAGCGCGAAGCAGGACATCCGCAGCGAGCTGGGCCCGGAGTTCAAGGACTTCGAGTTCGAGGACCTCAACCCCAAGACGTTCCTCCGCAAGCAGCTGGAGACGAACGAGGACCTCAAGGAGCTCAAGGAGCTGCGCGGCACGTTCGACCTCAAGAAGGAGATGAACGAGGTCGCCGACGCCGTCCACGGCCGGGAGACCACGCCCGCGGCGCCCGCCCCGGCGGCGGTCAACGGCTCCCCGGACCTGCTGAAGAAGCAGGACAAGCCGGACACTCCTGAGCGTCCTCCGTACGACTCCGACGCCACCTGACGACGGCCTGTCACCGACTCGCTCCTCAGCGGTGGCTATCCTCCCTCTGTTGACGCAACGAGGAGGCGGCCGGAATGAAGACGACGAGTCGGGTGGAAGCCGATGGCTTTCTGCGCGCACCCTTCGCCTGGTACGGGCTCGACGAGGCGTTCACCGGCCCGCGCCGGCTGATGCAGATCGGTACGGCCGCGGACGGTACCGTCCAGCACGGCTCGATGGGGCACGGTGACGAGCCGTCGATAAAGTCCGAGGCCGGCGGCGCGGAGAAGGAGCGCTTCGCCGTCGTCGTGACGGTCGCGGCGAACCCCGTGCGCCGCACCGGGGACGGCACCGGCGTCCTCGACGCCACCACGGTCTCCTCGGCCGCCTGGCTGGCCGGCTCCGGGCTCCTGGCCCACACCTGGCCCGCCTCGCTCGACCACGCGCTGCGGGACCACTGGCTGGACCAGCAGACGGAGACCGCCTTCGAGCTCGCCGACGACCTGGACGGGCCGGCGTGGTCGCCGCTGTCGCTGCCCGTGGACGGGGTGCCGGTGCCGTTCCACTACCGGGAGTCCGAGTTCGGCTGGGTGCTGGCCGGCTCCGCGGGGGACGTGCACATCGGGGCGTACGGGCGGGGGATGAGCGCGTACGGGCTCGGGTTCTCGCGGGTGAAGGACCTCGGCGCGTACGGCGGCTAGAAACGCCTGGAAACGCATAGAACGCCTGGAGACGGCGAAGGGCGCCCCCACCGGGGGCGCCCTTCGGTCATGTCTCAGAACTTGTTGCGCGGCGTGATGCCCAGGCTCATGCCCGAGAGGCCCCGCTGGCGGCCGCCGAGCTTGCCGGCGATGGCGCGCAGGGCCGCGCCCGCCGGGGAGTCGGGGTCGGACAGGACGACCGGCTTGCCGTCGTCGCCGCCCTCGCGCAGGCGCACGTCGATCGGGATCGAGCCGAGGACCGGGACCGTCGCGCCCGTGGTCTGCGTCAGGCCGTCCGCGACCTTCTGGCCGCCGCCCGTGCCGAACACGTCGACCATCTCGTCGCAGTGCGGACACGGCAGGCCCGCCATGTTCTCGACGACGCCGACGATCTTCTGGTGGGTCTGGACGGCGATCGAGCCGGCCCGCTCGGCGACCTCGGCCGCCGCCTGCTGCGGGGTGGTGACGACCAGGATCTCCGCGTTCGGCACGAGCTGCGCGACCGAGATCGCGATGTCGCCGGTGCCCGGGGGCAGGTCGAGCAGGAGGACGTCCAGGTCACCCCAGTACACGTCCGCCAGGAACTGCTGGAGCGCGCGGTGCAGCATCGGTCCGCGCCACACCACCGGGGCGTTGCCCGGGGTGAACATGCCGATGGAGATGACCTTCACGCCGTTCGCGGACGGCGGCATGATCATGTTCTCGACCTGGGTCGGACGGCCGTCCGCGCCCAGCATCCGCGGCACGCTGTGGCCGTAGATGTCCGCGTCGACGACACCGACCTTCAGCCCGTCGGCGGCCATCGCCGCGGCCAGGTTCACGGTCACGGAGGACTTGCCGACGCCGCCCTTGCCGGACGCCACCGCGTACACCCGGGTCAGCGAGCCCGGCTTCGCGAAGGGCACCTCGCGCTCGGCGCTCGTGCCGCGCAGCGCCGCCGCCAGCTCCTTGCGCTGCTCGTCGCTCATCACGTCCAGCGAGACGTCGACGGAGGTGACGCCCTCGACCCGGGAGACGGCCTCGGTCACGCGCTGCGTGATGGTGTCGCGCATCGGGCAGCCGGAGACCGTCAGGTAGACCGTGACGGCGACCTTCCCGTCCGGTTCGATCTCCACCGACTTGACCATGCCGAGCTCAGTGATCGGCTTGTTGATCTCAGGGTCGTTCACCGTCGCCAGTGCTTCGAGCACCGCGTCTTCCGTAGCCATACCGACGATGGTACGGCGCCGACCACGGGCGGATGAAAGGGCTGTCAACGGTCGGGTACGTCACTTCCCCGGTCCTCGCCGGACGGGAATAGATCCCGGCGCTCCTCCAGCTCCTTGATCAGGTCCTGGAGCTCCGAGCGGATCCAGTCGCGGGTGGCGACCTCGCCGAGGCCCATCCGCAGCGCCGCGATCTCCCGGGTCAGGTACTCGGTGTCCGCGATCGACCGCTCGTTCTGCTTCCGGTCCTGTTCGAGGTTGACCCGGTCCCGGTCGTCCTGCCGGTTCTGCGCGAGCAGGATCAGCGGCGCCGCGTACGAGGCCTGCAGGGACAGCGCGAGCGTCAGGAAGATGAAGGGGTACTCGTCGAACCGCAGCGACACCGGCGCGAAGATGTTCCACCCGATCCAGACGACGACGGTCAGTGTCATCCAGACCAGGAAGCGGCCCGTCCCCAGGAAGCGGGCGATCCGCTCCGAGAGCCGCCCGAAGGCCTCGGGGTCGTACTGCGGAAGCAGCCGGGACCGCCGCTCGCGCGGCAGGTCCAGCCGGATGCGGGGCACGGACCGCTCCCGTTCGCGCTCCCGGTCCTGCGTGCGCTCAGCGGCCATGCCCGGCCCCCTCCTCGTGGAACTCGGTCTCCCGCCAGTCGTCCGGCAGCAGGTGGTCGAGCACGTCGTCGACGGTGACCGCGCCGAGCAGCGAGCCGCTCTCGTCGACCACGGGCGCGGCGACCATGTTGTACGCGGCGAGATAGCTGGTCACGGCCGGCAGCGGGGTGTCCGGCCCGAGCGGCGGCAGGTCGCTGTCCACGAGCGAGCTGACCAGCGTGAACGGCGGGTCGCGAAGCAGCCGCTGGAAGTGCACCGTGCCCAGGTACTTCCCGGTCGGCGTCTCGTCCGGCGGCCGGCACACGTACACCTGCGCGGCCAGGGCCGGCGACAGGTCCTGCTGGCGGACCCGGGCCAGGGCGTCCGCGACGGTGGCGTCGGGGCGCAGCACGATCGGCTCGGTCGTCATCAGACCGCCCGCCGTGCGCTCCTCGTACGCCAGGAGCCGGCGCACATCGGCCGCGTCGTCCGGCTGCATCAGGGTGAGCAGCCGCTCCTGGTCCTCCTCGGGCAGCTCGGACAGCAGGTCGGCCGCGTCGTCCGGGTCCATCGCCTCCAGGACGTCGGCGGCCCGCTCCTCCTTCAGCTTGCCGATGATCTCGATCTGGTCGTCCTCCGGCAGCTCCTCGAGGACGTCGGCGAGCCGGTCGTCGTCGAGGGCGGCGGCGACCTCGACGCGCCGTTTGGGGGAGAGGTGGTGGAGGGCGTTGGCGAGGTCGGCGGGGCGCAGCTTCTCGAAGGTGGCGAGCAGGTTCTCGGCGCCCTGGCCGTGCTCCTCCAGGGAGAAGCCGGTGACGGCCGACCACTCGACGGTCAGCGTCTCGCCCTTGCGGCTCAGGACCCCGCCCTTGCCCTTGCGGACGAAGACCCTGTCGATCTCCCAGTCGCGGCGGGCGGGCAGCTGCTGGATGGAGACGTCGAGGACGGTGACCTCCTCGCCCGACTCCACGAGCGTGACGCGCCGGTCGAGGAGCTCGCCGAGGACGAGCCGCTCGGTGGGGCGCCGCTCGAAGCGCCGCATGTTGACGACGCCGGTGGTGATGACCTGGCCGGAGGCGAGGCCGGTGATCCGGGTCATCGGGACGAAGACCCGGCGGCGGCTGAGCACCTCCACGACCATGCCGAGCAGCCGGGGCGGCCGGCGGCCGACGCGGAGCATGGCGACGAGGTCGCTGACGCGGCCGACCTGGTCGCCGACGGGGTCGAAGACGGGGACTCCGGCGAGATGGGAGACGAAGATCCGGGGGGCGCCTGCCGCCATGCCACGCGCCTCCTCGGTGCCGCACGATGCGGGTCGTCGATCCGCACCGTCGTGAGCTTTGCCGGTGATTGCAGAGCTTTGCCGGGTTCAGGCTAGCCCGTGCCGTTCCGCCCCGCCCCGGCAGAGACTCCGTACGGCTGCCTGCGGGGCCCGCCACCTGTCCCGGGTACGCTGCGGTCTGCCGTTCCCCCCATCGGCCCCGGCACCGGACCCGGCTCTTCCGCCCGGCCGGAACGCGGCCGTCCCCCGGCATCCCGTACGGGCCGTGCCCGTCGCCCCCCCACGACAACGAGAGGCAGCGCAGATGACCGTTCGTACCCCGTCATCGCGTATCCGCAGGGCCGTCACGCCCCTGGCGCTCTGCGCCGGACTGACGGTGGGGCTCACGGCCTGCGCCGCCGATCCTGACGAGGGGACGAACGGGGTGGGGAGACTCTCCGCGCCCGAGATCGAGCAGAAGGCGCAGGCGGCGGCGGACTCGGCGAAGGCCGTACGGCTCTCCGGCACCCTGGTCAGCAAGGGCGGCACCTTCAAGCTGGACATGCGCCTGAGGCAGAACGGCGCGACCGGCTCGGTGACGACGAAGAACAGCACCTTCGAGCTGCTGCGGGTCGGCGACGCGCTCTATCTGAAGGCCGACGCGGGATTCTGGGCCCACGACGAGAAAGAGGGCGACACGCCGTCCGAGGCGGACTCCGAGGCCGCCGACACGCTCGACGACAAGTACGTGAAGGTCCCGCAGGGCGACCCCTCGTACAAGCAGCTGCGCGGCTTCACCGACATGGGCCCGCTCCTCGACGGTCTCATCGGCCTGCACGGCGAGGTCGTCAAGGGCGACCGGGACCAGATCGGCGGGGTCCGCACGGTCAAGGTCAAGGGCGGCGGCGACGGCGAGGGCGGCACGCTGGACGTCTCCCTGGACGGCCTGCCGTACCCCGTGCAGTTCGCGCGCGGCGGGGGGGCGGGGGTCGTGGTGCTCTCCGAGTGGAACAAGGACTTCCCGCTCGCGGAGCCGTCGAAGGACGAGACCCTCGACTACGGCGGGCAGCTGCCGCGGACCTAGGGGGCGTCCACGGCGGGCAGCTGCCGCGGACCTAGCGCTTCTTCTTGCGGAAGAGGAGCTTCGGAAGGCCCGCCGGGATCGGGCGGCGGGTGTTCGCCGACGTCGGCAGCGGTACGGCGGCCAGGGAGCCGTCCGGGAGGTCCGTGGTCGAGGAGCGGGGGTCGAGCCGGACGACCCGGCACTCGCGCGCCCAGCGCCCCGGCATGGCCTCGCCGTCGGGGGCGTTGAGCCGCTTGCCCTTCAGCTCGGCGACCGCCGCCTCCCACTCCTCCGTACCCGGGGAGAGCTCGCGGACGGCGGCGGTCCAGGCGACGAGCCGGCCGCCCTTGTCCTTGCTGCGGACGGTCACCTCGGCCGTACCGCCGTCGACCAGGCCCGGCAGCGGCTGCTCGCCGGGGCCGTCGCCGACGACGTGCGCGGCGCCGTCGTGCCAGACGTGCCAGAGCGCGCGGGCGGGGCCGGTGCCGCGCACCCACACGAGGCCGGACTTCTTGGTGGCCTCCTCGACGAGGGCGGGCCCGAGCGACTGATCGGTCATGGCCGAAGCCTATCTAGAGCCAGCCGTTGCGCTTGAGGGTGCGGTGGATGGTGAAGCAGACCGCGATGATGCCGGTGAGCACCATCGGGTAGCCGTACTTCCAGTGCAGCTCCGGCATGTGGTCGAAGTTCATGCCGTACACGCCGCAGACCGCCGTCGGGACGGCGACGATCGCCGCCCACGAGGTGATCTTGCGCATGTCCTCGTTCTGCGCGACGGTCGCCTGCGCCAGGTTGGCCTGGAGGATCGAGTTGAGGAGCTCGTCGAAGCCGACGACCTGCTCCTGGACGCGGGCGAGGTGGTCGGCGACGTCCCGGAAGTACTTCTGGATGTCGGGGTCGACGAGCCGCATCGGCCGCTCGGAGAGCAGCTGCATCGGGCGGAGCAGCGGCGTGACGGCCCGCTTGAACTCCAGCACCTCGCGCTTGAGCTGGTAGATCCGGCCGGTGTCCGTGCCGCGCGTGGAGCCCTTCGCGGCCGGCGAGAAGACGTCGATCTCCAGCTGGTCGATGTCCAGCTCGACGGCGTCGGCGACCGCGATGTAGCCGTCGACGACGTGGTCGGCGATGGCGTGCAGGACGGCCGAGGGGCCCTTGGCGAGGAGCTCAGGCTCGCCCTGGAGGCGGTGGCGGAGGTTGCGCAGGGAGCCCTGGCCGCCGTGCCGGACGGTGATGACGAAGTCGGGGCCGGTGAAGACCATGACCTCGCCGGTCTCGACGACCTCGCTGGTGGCGGTGAGTTCGGCGTGCTCGACGTAGTGGATGGTCTTGAAGACGGTGAAGAGGGTGTCGTCGTACCGCTCCAGCTTGGGCCGCTGGTGGGCGTGGACGGCGTCCTCGACGGCGAGCGGGTGCAGCCCGAACTCGGCGGCGATACCGGCGAATTCGGCCTCGGTCGGCTCGTGGAGCCCGATCCAGGCGAAGCCGCCGCTCTCCCGTACCTGGCGCATCGCGCCGCGCGGGGTGAGGCAGGCGCGGTCGTCGATCCGGCGCCCGTCGCGGTAGACGGCGCAGTCGACCACGGCGCTGGAGGCCGAGTGGTCGCGGGTGGGGTCGTACGAGGTGTACGTGGTGGGGGTCTTGCGCAGGGTCTGCCGGAAGCTCGGGCGGACGGCGGCGGTGAGGTCACGGATCATCGACATGGGCGTGCTCCTTCACGGATCGGCCGTCGGCGCGGAGCGTGGCACAGCCCGGAATGAGGACGGAGAGGTACGTCGTCCACAAAGCGGGCGGCACCGAAGGGGCGCGGAGACGGCGGTCGCTACAGACAGGGAAAGGCGAAAATTGCTCTTCCGTCGTGCGAGATGCCGGAGGGGCGGGTCCGTGCCGGACCCGGACGTCACCGGAAGGAGAGCACCGGGCTGGGGTGCGGAGCGGCGGAAGAGCGGCTGGTACTGCCCGATCGACTTCGGTCCATCGCAGTCCCACCTCCTCCGGCCGGTCCCCTGTCGGGGATGACGTGTGACGAGCAGTCGGGAATCCCGACCAGTGGCCAACACTATCAGCCGACAGAGGGTCAATCCCTTACTTTGCCCGTTCCATACGCGATCTATGCTCCCCACATGGGAGAAGTTCTTGCACTCGTCGAGGCCCGGCTGCGGACGGCACTCGGCGAACCGGACGCGCGGGCCGCGGTGACCTTCCTCGGCACGGACCGGATCGAGGTGCTCCGCTTCGTCGACGGCGACCTCGTGCGGTACGCGACCCTCGGGATGTCCGCGCAGCCGATGGCCGATCCGACCTCCGCGCTCGCCGACCCGGTGAAGGGCCCGCGCGCGGAGCTCGTCCTGACGGTACGGGGCGGGCTCGCCGACACCGACAAGGTGCTGCGCCCGCTGGCGGTCCTCGCGGCCACCCCGCAGGTCGAGGGCGTGGTCGTGGCCCCGGGCGCCTCGCTCGACGTCGGCGACCCGCTCTGGCCCGGCGCCCCCTTCGGCTCGGTGCTCGTCGCCGAGTCGGGCGGCCTGGTGGAGGACCTGGAGCTGGACGAGCCGATGGACCCGGTCCGCTTCCTGCCCCTCCTCCCGATGACCTCGAACGAGGCCGCGTGGAAGCGGGTGCACGGGGCGCAGGCCCTGGAGGAACGCTGGCTGGCCCAGGGGACGGACCTGCGCGATCCGCTGCGCAGGTCCGTGAACCTGGACTGAGGGACTGCTCCATGGCCCACGCCCGGGCGCCGATCGCCGAGCACCGATGCTCGAATCTGTCCGCAAAATGACCTATGTCCACCGAGGGTGAACGGCTCCGGCCGGACGGGTGATCGTCTGCGGTCGTCCTTGACGCGGGGCGGAAGAGCTAGGACCGTTGAGCCCTATGAGGGGCGAACCCAGTTGTCCGAAGTGCGGTGGCCGGGTCAGGGCGCCCGGTCTCTTCGCCGACTCCTGGCAGTGCGATGTGCACGGCTCGGTGCACCCGCTCCAGCCCGTGATCCCACCCAGCGTCGAGGGTCTCGGGGTGGTGGTGCACCGGTCCCACGTCCCGGTGTGGATGCCGTGGCCCCTGCCCGTCGGCTGGCTCTTCACCGGAGTCGCGTACGCGGGGGACGACCGCAGCGGCGGACGCGCCACGGCCGTCGCCTGTTCCGGCCCCGGCCCGCTCGGCGGGATCGGCGAGCTGCTCCTGATCGCCGAGGAGCTCGGCGTCGGACTCGGCGCGCGGTACGCCGGCATCGACGGCCTCGACCCCGGCTCCGGCATGGCCATCGACAAACCGCCCCAGGCGAAGGTGCTCGCCGCCGGCCGGCCCACCCCGCTCTGGCACGTCACCGGCGCCCCGCAGGACCGCGCGGTCTTCGCGGGCGAGGCGCGCGGACTGTGGCTGTGGGCGATCGTCTGGCCCGAGCAGTCCGGCCTCCTCATGTACGACGAGCTGGTCCTGACGGACCTGCGCGACGCGGGCGCCGAGGTCGACCTGCTGCCCTGCGGCGCGCTCACCCCGAGGCTGCTGGGCTAGGCCGTCTCTTCCGGATCGGGCCGGTGACGTTCCGTACGGACGTGTTCGATTCGCCCGTTATGCTGGAGCGTCCCTCCGTCCGTGCCGAGCCCTGGAGTACCGCGTCGTGCGCATCGATCTGCACACCCACTCCACGGCCTCCGACGGTACGGACTCCCCGGCCGAGCTCGTCAGGAACGCGGCCGCGGCAGGGCTCGACGTCGTCGCGCTCACGGACCACGACACCACCCGCGGCCACGCCGAGGCGCTCGCCGCGCTGCCCGAGGGGCTGACCCTCGTCACCGGGGCCGAGCTCTCCTGCCGGATGGACGGCATCGGGCTCCACATGCTCGCGTACCTCTTCGACCCCGAGGAGACGGCGCTCCTCGCCGAGCGCGAACTCGTCCGCGACGACCGGGTGCCGCGCGCCCGCGGCATGGTCGGCAAGCTCCAGGAACTCGGCGTCCCGGTCACCTGGGAGCAGGTCGCCCGGATCGCCGGCGACGGCTCCGTCGGCCGCCCGCACGTCGCCGAGGCGCTCGTCGAGCTCGGAGTCGTACCGGACGTGTCCGGGGCGTTCACGCCCGAGTGGCTCGCCGACGGCGGCCGGGCGTACGTCGAGAAGCACGAGCTGGACCCGATCGACGCGATCCGTCTCGTCAAGGCGGCCGGCGGCGTCACCGTCTTCGCGCACCCGCTCGCCGTCAAGCGCGGCCAGGTGCTGCCGGAGGCCTCGATAGCCCGGCTCGCCGAGGCCGGACTCGACGGCATCGAGGTCGACCACATGGACCACGACGAGGCGACCCGCGCCCGGCTGCGCGGACTCGCGAAGGAGCTCGGTCTGCTGACCACGGGCTCCAGCGACTACCACGGCAGCCGCAAGACCTGCCGCCTCGGCGAGTACACCACCGACCCCGAGATCTACGGCGAGATCACCCGCCGCGCGTCGGGCGCCTTCCCGGTGCCGGGCGCCGGCGGAGCGCGCTAGGCCGTCTCTTTCGGATCTTGCCGGTTGAGCCCGTCACGGGTCAGGCAAGATCCGGAAGAGACGGCCTAGGGTCTGTCCGGCGGCGTCCGGGCCCCCCTTCTCTGCCGCTCCTGTGACGTCGGCCGGTCGTCGTGCCCACCGCCTCCCAGGTCCTCACTCTTCCCGGTCCGCCCCCGTACGGCTCCGTGCCGTGCCCGGGTGGCGGCTCCTCCCGCCCTGTCGCCGGAATCCCGTATTCCGCCCCGTAGGGGTACACCCCACCGTTCCACCACTCCCGCAAGGCACCCCACCGTGTTCGACGTCGCCGTCTTCGGCTCGCTGTTCCTCACCCTCTTCGTGATCATGGATCCCCCCGGGATCACCCCGATCTTCCTCGCCCTCACCTCCGGCCGTCCCGCCAAGGTGCAGCGCCGGATGGCCTGGCAGGCCGTCGCCGTCGCCTTCGGCGTCATCACCGTCTTCGGCCTGCTCGGCCAGCAGATCCTGGACTACCTGCACGTCTCCGTCCCCGCGCTGATGATCGCGGGCGGTCTCCTGCTGCTGCTCATCGCGCTCGACCTGCTCACCGGCAAGACCGACGAGCCCAAGCAGACCAAGGACGTCAACGTCGCCCTCGTACCGCTCGGCATGCCATTGCTCGCCGGCCCCGGCGCGATCGTCTCCGTCATCCTCGCCGTGCAGAACGCCGACAGCGTGGCCTCGCAGGTCTCCGTCTGGACCGCCATCGCCGCCATGCACGTCGTGCTCTGGCTGACCATGCGGTACTCGCTGCTGATCATCCGTGTCATCAAGGACGGCGGCGTCGTCCTGGTGACCCGGCTCGCCGGCATGATGCTCTCCGCCATCGCCGTGCAGCAGATCATCAACGGCATCACCCAGGTGATCCAGAACGCCTGAGGCCCTCCCGGACACCACTGCGCCCCCGTACGGATTCCGCTCTTGCGAAGTCCGTGCGGGGGCGCGGTGCGTGGTGTGGACCTGGCCTGTTACGAGGCCGAGGTCTCGGCGGGGCGGATCCAGATGCGCTGGCCGATCGCGGCGGCCTGCTGCACGATCCGATTGACGGAGGCGGCGTCCACGACGGTCGAGTCGACAGGCGTGCCGTCGATGTCGTCGAGTCGCAGGATTTCGAAGCGCATGGGCTTCTCCCTTCGTCTGAGTTGATCCTCCTGGGCGGAGAACTGCGTTACACAGGGGTCCAACGCGATGCATCCTGCAAACATTCCCTACGCTAAGGAAAATTTTCGGATGGCTAACGACCTGCGGTGATAGGGGTGTGGCGGCACCGCCCCGAGCAGCGGACAATGAGCCCCGTATGAACGACGCAGAGACCACCGCCCAGGTGACCGAGACCACGACCGAAGCCCGCCTGGATGCCTTGGACGCCCGCCTGGAGCGCACCAATGAGCTCCTGCGGCGGATGCTGGCCGAGGTCGCCAAGACCCCTTCCACCCACGCCATCTTCGTCGACGCAGGTTACGTCCATGCTGCGGCCGGGTTGCTGGTGGCGGGCACCGAGGACCGGCGCTCCTTCGACCTCGACGCCGAGGGCCTGATCGAGGCCTTCATCGACACGGCCCGCACGATCTTCGCGGACAGCCGGCTCCTCCGCGTCTACTGGTACGACGGGGCCCGCCGCCGGATCCACACCCCCGAGCAGCAGGCCATCGCCGAGCTCCCCGACGTCAAGGTCCGCCTCGGCAACCTCAACGCCAACAACCAGCAGAAGGGCGTCGACTCCCTCATCCGCAGCGACCTGGAGTCCCTCGCCCGCCATCGCGCCATCAGCGACGCCGCGCTCGTCGGCGGCGACGAGGACCTCGTCTCGGCCGTCGAGGCCGCCCAGGGCTACGGGGCCCGCGTCCACCTCTGGGGCATCGAGGCCGCCGAGGGACGCAACCAGGCCGAGGCGCTGCTCTGGGAGGTCGACAGCCAGCGCACCTTCGAGCTCGACTTCTGCCGGCCGTACGTCACGCGCCGCCCCGTCACCACGTACGAGAACGAGGGCGAGCCGCCGCCCTCCCGCGAGGAGGTGCGCTTCGTCGGCGCCCAGATCGCCGCGACCTGGCTCGCCGGGCAGGGCCGCGACCGGCTCGCCGAGCTCCTGCCGGGCGCGCCCTATCTGCCGGGGCCGGTCGACCAGGACCTGCTCGTCGAGGCGGAGCGCCTGCTCAGCCGCTCACTGCGCGGCCACGCCGCACTGCGGAGGGCGCTGCGCGACGGCTTCTGGCAGCACCTCAAGGCGCAGTACTGACCTTCGCGTTCGCCCGCTCCCAGAAGCCCGTGAGGCCGTCCGTCAGCTCCCGGGGGTGCGAGACGTTGGGGGAGTGGCCGGCGCCCGCCACGACCGTGCGGTGCGCGCCGGTGCGGGCCGCGGCCGCCGCGAGGTCCGTCGGCGACCAGACCATCTCGTCCGTCCCGTACGCGAAGTGCAGCGGCATGGACAGGGCGGCCAGCCCCTCCGTACCGTCCTGACGGTCCAGCAGGAGCCGCCCGGCGCCCGCGAGTTGGGCGATCCGGGTACGCATCCAGCGGCGCCGCAGGAAGCCCGAGAGCTCCGGCGTGTCGCCCGTCGCCGGCTCCTCGCCGCGGCTGTCCAGCCAGCACATGGCCTGCCACACCCGCTCCTTCGGCAGCACCGCGAGCGAGGCGCGCAGCACCCGCACCCGGATCCGCTGCGGCCGGGCGACGCGGCCGGGGCCCGAGGAGAGCAGGGTGAGCGAGCGGAAGGCGCCCGGCGCGAGGGCGGCCGCCGCGCGGGCCACCAGCCCCCCGAAGGAGTGGCCGACGAGGTGCACGGGGCCGTCGCCGAGGGCCGCCGCCTGCGCCACCGCGTCGAGCGCGAGCGCCTTGCGACGGTAGGCGGCCCGGCCGCGGGGCCCCGGCGTGTCGTTCTGCCCGCGCCCGTCCACCGCCACGGCCCGGTATCCGGCCTCGCTCAGCGGCCCGAGCAGCTCGATGAAGTCCTCCTTGCTGCCGGTGTACCCCGGCAGCAGCAGGACCGTGCCCCGCCGCACACCCACGGCCTCGGCGTCGAGCACGGCGAACGGGCCCCGCACGGTGTCGAGCCGACGGGCACGGGCGCGGGGCGGCAGGACGAGGGAACGGGGCTTGCTCATATGTGGACTGTAACGGCGCGGGTGGGGCCTCGCGCACCGGGCCGTGGGCCTGCGCGGGCGGGTGCACGGCCGAGCGGCCGGTCCCTGGGAGGGACCGCCCGCTCGGGTGGTGCGGGGCGGGTCAGCCTTCCGGCTGGGCCGCCGCCTTCTTCGTGGTGCGGCGCCGCGGCGCGGCCTTCTTCGGGGCCTCCTCCGCCGGCGCCTCGACCTCGGCGGCCGCGGCCTTCTTGGTCGTACGGCGGCGGGCCGGAGCCTTCGGCTCGGTCTTCGGCGCGGAGGCCTCGGGAGCCTCGGCCGCGACCGCCTTCTTCGTCGTGCGGCGACGGGGAGCCTTGGGGGCCTCCTCGACCGTCTCGGCGACCGGCTCGGCCACGGCCTTCTTCGTCGTCCGGCGGCGCGGGGCGGCCTTCTTCGGGGCCTCCTCCACGACCGGCTCCACGACCGGCTCGGCGACCGGAGCGGCGACCGGCTCGGCGACCGGGGCGGCCACGATGATGACCTCGCCGGCGGACTCCGCGGCCACCGGCGAACCGGCGGGCCGGCGGGCCGCACGGCGACGGCGCGGCGCGGGCTCCTCCGCGACCGGCTCGGCGACCGGCTCGACGACCGGGGCCTCGGCCACCGGAGCCTCGGCGGTCACCGGCGAACCGGCGGGCCGGCGAGCGGTGCGGCGACGGCGCGGCGCGGGAACCTCGGCGACGACCGGAGCGGCCTCGACGACCGGAGCGGCCTCGACGACCGGCGCCTCGGCGACGACCGGCTCGGCCACCGGGGCGGCGACGGGCTCGACGACGACGGGCTCGACGACGGCCGGCTCGGCCACCGGCTCCGCCACGGCCTTCTTCGCCGCCCGGCGGCGCGGGGCCTTCTTCGGCTCCTCGGCCACGACCGGAGCGGCCTCGACGACCGGCTCCTCGACGGTCCGCTTCGCCATCAGGGCGACCGCGGCGCTCTCGGGCGTCTGGAACGTCACGGTCTCCTCGACCGGACGCGCCACCCGGGGACGGCGGCGGCGCTGGGCCGGAGCCGGCTCCGGGGCAGCGGCGGCGGCCACGGGCTCCGGACGGGCGGCGGCACGGGTACGGCGACGGGGAGCCTTCGGCTCCTCGACGGCGACCGGGGCCGGGGTCACCGGCGCCGGGGCGACCGGCGCCTCGACGACGGGTGCCTCGACGACCGGGGCCTCGAAGACGGGCGCCTTGACGGCGACCGGGGCCACGACGGCGGCCGGAGCCGTCGCGGGGGCCTGGGGCGCCACCGGTGCGGAGCCCGGCGCGCCGACGCGGGTGCGGCGGCGACGGCGCGGGGTGCGCACGGCGGGCTCGTCCGCCGGGGCCTCGGCGACCGCGGCCTCGGCGACAGCGGCCGGGGCCGTCGTCTCCGGGGCGTCGTCGAGCTCGCTGCCGCCGCGGGTGCGGCGACGCTGGCGCGGGGGCCGCGTGCGGGCCGGGCGCTCCTCGGTCTTCTCCGCGGCCTTCGGGCCACGGCCACGGCGGCCGCCGGGCTCGCCCAGGTCCTCCAGCTCCTCCGCGCCCAGACCCGCGCGGGTCCGCTCGGAGCGGGGCAGGATGCCCTTGGTGCCCGCCGGGATGTCCAGCTCCTCGTAGAGGTGCGGGGACGAGGAGTACGTCTCGACCGGCTCGTGGAAGTCGAGGCCGAGCGCCTTGTTGATGAGCTGCCAGCGCGGGATGTCGTCCCAGTCGACCAGCGTCACCGCCGTACCCTTCGCGCCCGCGCGGCCGGTGCGGCCGACGCGGTGGAGGAAGGTCTTCTCGTCCTCCGGCGACTGGTAGTTGATGACGTGGGTGACGCCCTCGACGTCGATGCCGCGCGCGGCGACGTCGGTGCAGACGAGCACGTCGACCTTGCCGTTGCGGAAGGCGCGCAGCGCCTGCTCGCGGGCGCCCTGGCCGAGGTCGCCGTGGACCGCGCCGGAGGCGAAGCCGCGGCGCTCCAGCTGCTCGGCGATGTCGGCCGCCGTGCGCTTGGTGCGGCAGAAGATCATCGCGAGCCCGCGGCCGTTGGCCTGCAGGATGCGGGAGACCATCTCCGGCTTGTCCATGTTGTGCGCGCGGTAGACGTGCTGCTTGATGTTGGCGACGGTCGCGCCCTCACCGTCGGGCGAGGTGGCCCGGATGTGGGTGGGCTGCGACATGTAGCGGCGGGCGAGGCCGATGACCGCGCCCGGCATGGTGGCCGAGAACAGCATGGTCTGGCGCTTCGCCGGAAGCATGTTCATGATCTTCTCGACGTCGGGCAGGAAGCCCAGGTCGAGCATCTCGTCGGCCTCGTCGAGGACGAGGACCTTCACCTTCGAGAGGTCGAGCTTGCGCTGGCCGGCCAGGTCGAGCAGACGGCCGGGGGTGCCGACGACGACGTCGACGCCCTTCTGGAGCGCCTCGACCTGCGGCTCGTACGCCCGGCCGCCGTAGATGGCGAGCACGCGGACGTTGCGCACCTTGCCGGCGGTCAGCAGGTCGTTGGTGACCTGCTGGCACAGCTCGCGGGTGGGGACGACGACGAGCGCCTGCGGGGCGTCGGTCAGCTGCTCGGGCTTGGCCCGGCCGGCCTCGACGTCCGTCGGGACGGTGACGCGCTCCAGGATGGGGAGGCCGAAACCGAGGGTCTTGCCCGTGCCGGTCTTGGCCTGGCCGATGACGTCGGTGCCGGAGAGGGCGACCGGAAGGGTCATCTCCTGGATGGGGAAGGGGGTGACGATGCCGACGGCCTCCAGGGCCTCGGCCGTCTCGGGGAGGATTCCGAGTTCTCGGAAAGTCGTAGTCAGGGTGCTGCCTCTTCTGTGAGACGCGGTGCGAGGCGAACGAAGGGGGTCGTACCGTGCCGGGATCTTCCGGGGGGATCAGGGGAGATCACCGCCGGGTGGCACGGGACCACTGCCGTCGCTCGAGCGTCGTACCGCTGAGGGTGACCCTTCCGCGGGTCCGCCGGAAGGGCTGTCGGGCCGGAGCCGATCGGGCCACCGACCGGGCATCCTCATTCATGAGTCGGCCCACCGAATACGTCCGAACGTGCGAAAGCATGTCCGCATACTCAGCAGGCGCCTTATCACTGTACCCCGGATTCGCGCATGTGTGTTGGGAGAAATCGTGATGAGGGCACGGTCACACTGACTGACCAGGGCCTTCCCGGGTCGCGCGAGCGGGCTATTGTGCGCTCCATGGAGACGCCTGACAACGCCACACCCACCGGGATCGCCGCCAAGGACTGGGCGGAGGCTTCCGCGGAGCCGCAGTACCGCGCCGCCGTGATCGACCTCCTCGGCGCCCTCGCCTACGGAGAGCTCGCGGCCTTCGAGCGGCTCGCCGAGGACGCCAAGCTGGCGCCGAGCCTCGCGGACAAGGCGGAGCTGGCGAAGATGGCCTCGGCCGAGTTCCACCACTTCGAGCGGCTGCGGGACCGCCTCGCGGCCGTCGACGCCGAGCCGACCTCGGCCATGGAGCCCTTCGCGAAGGCACTCGACGACTTCCACCGCCTGACCGCGCCCTCGGACTGGCTGGAGGGCCTGGTCAAGGCGTACGTGGGCGACTCGATCGCCAGTGACTTCTACCGGGAGGTCGCGGCCCGGCTCGACTCCGACACGCGCGGGCTCGTCCTCGCGGTCCTCGACGACACCGGCCACGGCAACTTCGCGGTGGAGAAGGTCCGCGCGGCGATCGAGGCCGACCCGCGGGTCGGCGGCCGCCTCGCGCTCTGGGCGCGCCGCCTGATGGGCGAGGCGCTCTCCCAGGCCCAGCGCGTGGTCGCCGAGCGCGACGCGCTCTCGACGATGCTGGTCGGCGGCGTGGCGGACGGCTTCGACCTCGCGGAGGTCGGCAGGATGTTCTCCCGGATCACCGAGGCGCACACCAAGCGGATGGCCGCGCTGGGCCTCGCCGCCTGAGACGCCTCAGGCGGCTGCGCCGGTCAGACAGCCGCTGATCGGCGCAGCCGGCGCGCGGCCGGGCGGATCAGCAGCGAGAGCAGCACCGCCGCCACCGCCACCGCGCCGGTCAGGGTGGCGAGGAAATGGCCGGGGCCGAGCGCCCCATGGGTCACCAGCGCACCGAAGACGCCGCCCAGCGCGCCGGTGGCGAGGACTCTTCCCCGGACGGGGAGGCGGTCGGCCAGCCACTGGACGGCGGCCCAGGCCAGGGCGAAACCGAGGAGCGCGGAGCCGAGGGCTTCCAGGAACACGGCGGATCACCTCGCGAGGGGTGCGGGGCGGGTGGTGCGGTCAGAGGCGTCCTACCCCCGGCGTCCGGAACGCAATCCTCCCGTACCCCCTGACGTGGCCGAACGGGCAGACGAAAGGCCCGGTGGACCGAAGCGGTCCACCGGGCCTTTCCCGTCCGATCCCGGGCTCAGAGCGCGCCGAAACCCACGCGGCGCACGGCGGGCTCGCCGAGCTCCACGTACGCGATCTTCTCGGCCGGAACGAGGACCTTGCGGCCCTTCTCGTCAGAGAGGCTGAGCAGCTGCGCCTTGCCGGCCAGCGCGTCGGCCACCGCGCGCTCGACCTCCTCGGCGGACTGCCCGCTCTCCAGAACGATCTCCCGGGGTGCGTGCTGCACGCCGATCTTGACCTCCACGGCTATGTCCCTCCGAACGGTCGCCTTCGCGCGGACACCCGCGCCGTACGCTGCACACATTAGCCCGGTGAGGGGACCCGCACGGGTCAGCCGCCGCACGCCAGGAGCGAACAGCCTCCGGGAATGTTCAGTGCCCCTCGGCGCTGAGCTGGCCGTCGACCGGGTGCAGCGGGAAGCCCGCGATGCCACGCCAGGCGAGGGAGGTCAGCAGTCCGACCGCCTTGTCGCGCGGGATCCCGGAGCCGCTCGACAGCCAGTAGCGGGCGACGACCTGGGAGACACCGCCGAGACCGACGGCGAGCAGCATCGACTCGTCCTTCGACAGGCCGGTGTCCTCGGCGATCACATCGGAGATGGCCTCGGCGCACTGCAGGCTG